>CAKRFY010000004.1 GCA_934320895.1 uncultured Lachnospiraceae bacterium
ATTTCTGAAATGAAATATACAAAAGCTGCAAAGCAGCGACTGACAGCTCGCTGGCAGGTTTATGAATGTAAGAAATGCAAGGCTGAACTGTTACGACGATTTTAACCGTTTGTAAAACATATTCAACGAAAAAGAGCAAAACAAGTGTTTTGCTCTTCAAGAATTGTCTGCATTATTTCAGGTCGAGTGCAGCAGGTGGTTTTGCAAGTATTGATTTTACCGGCAGTATGCAGATAATGGCATATACCAGATAGTTGCACAAAAGCAGTCCCACAACTGCCCACCACGGGAAGATAACACCGGCATTTAACGACGGTGCAAAGCTTATCAGCTTGATGATACCTGCCGTGACAAGTACCGCCGGAAGTGTCGTAACTGATGCCATTGCATATATTTCCAATATAAATGCCGATATTATACTTTTGTTAGATATTCCAAACATTCTGTAAACAGTCAGCTCCTCGCTTCTCAACATTGCATTTGATTTTATCATAAAATATATCATTATCAATGAAATAACTGCCGCTGCAATCATGATGACATTTCCTGATACTGAAACAGTTGAATATTGCTCAAGATATTCCTTTATCTGGTCATCATGCGGCACGGTCATTACAGGCTCAAATTTTTCCAGATATTTTGAACTTATTTTTTTGTAATATTTCTTTGTCTCAGGAATATTATCCGTGTACGAATAGCAGGCACTATCCATATATATCTGTTCACACATAAGCATTTTGCAGCCCTTATCAGACATCACATAATCGACACCAAGACCGTCCGGAAATGTGCCCTTGATAACATAATCACCATCAAGATTCGCCTGATCTCCTATCTTATATCCTTCACTATCCGCAAATCCCTTTCTTATAAGAACCTCGTTATCTTTAAGCTTAACCTTTTTATATCCCTTAACATTTTCCCTGTTAAATTCTTCATCACTTTCAACCAGAGTAGTATTTTCCATAAGAGAAAGTATTACATTCGGACTGCAGTAAACAGACGGCTCACCCATATCACTTATTCCAACAACCTTGTATTTTACAGTTGCATCACTTCCGTGGAGTTTTGCACCGACATATGACTCATATCCGTCATACATAAGCGAAACTGCACTTGTGTATTCTGTAACTTTATCAATAAGCTGTTTATCGAGAACTACTTCATTTCTCTTTTCAGGCATTCTTCCATATAACAGTTTATTTTTGTCAAGATGCTCATATGGTATATATGAAAAATCTGACAGACTAATATCCTGACTTTTAATCTGTGTAAAGGTTCTTCCCTCAATATACATACCTGATGTATTTTGACATATTATATCACCATATTTTTTATTATTTAAATATTTGTTTATAAACTCATGCATATCCATATGTTCATCTTCGTTAAATATATCAGTGTTTTCTAAATTTACTTTAAGACAGTGTGAATCAGCAGTAACTATTGCCGCCTCGTCAATAACTTTATCATTTACATATTTTGCCGTTGTGATAGAAAGAAGTATAGCCGACACAAGAAGTATTATCACCATAAACCTCTGTTTCTTTCCTAGTGCCGCAATATTTGCCATCGCCATATGCCATATCTCCCTGAATGGAAGCCCTGCATTTTTCTTTTCGTCAAGCCTTGAAAGATTATATTCAAAATTATCAACATCTTGTGCATCAAGTGACGGTCTTTCCTCGTCAAGTATCTGGACACCGTTTTCGGCATTTGCAATGACAAGGTCATTTTCCGAGAGATTTTGTATATACAGCTTTCCATCTTTGAACACAAAATTAAGCCTGATCTTTTCAGGAATATCATCCTTTTTGTGATAAAGTTTAAATTCGGCATATTTATCATCAATAATTTCCTGTTCATATTCCTTAAGATAAATATTTGAATCATCACTTCTCTCATATGCTGTCGCATTATTTACTTTATCACTTACTATTTTTCCGTCTGATACCTGTATTATCCTGTCAGCAAAGAATTTTGCAATTCTTTTTTCGTGCGTTACAACGATAACAAGACACTCTTTTGAGATATTTTTAAGTATCATCATCGTTTTTAATGTATTTTCTTCATCGAGGTTTCCCGTAGGCTCATCTGCAAGTATTATATTCGGAGCTTTTACAAGTGCTCTCGCTATTGATACACGCTGCTGCTGTCCTCCTGAAAGCTTTGATACTACTTTTTTCTTATATTTAAGAATACCCAGCATATCAAGGATATAATCAACCCTCTCGTTTTTCTCCTCCTCAGTAAGGTCATATCTGTTCAGTGCAAGTTTAACATTATAGCCGACCGTGTAATCTTTAAGGATATAATAATTCTGGAATATGTAGCCGAAATGTTCATTTCTTATGGCATCAGTCAGTTTAGGAGAATAACCTGTCAACTTAGTGCCGTTTATCTCTATAGAACCGCCGGAAAAATCATCAAGACCACCTATGGCATTTAATAAAGTCGTCTTTCCTGAGCCACTCTCTCCAAGAATACACACAAGCCCCGTATTTCCAAACTCGAGGTTTACATCATTTAAAGCACACTGTTCGCTCTTTTTACCTTTATTATAATATTTATCCAAATTATTTATACGAATCATTGATGAAACCTCCTTTTAACATAGTGATTAAAGCCCATAGCCGTCACTGCACATAATAATATATTGTATAGAACAAAACATATATACGTTCCAAATCTGTAATACCATGTAATATCAGTAATAAAACCTACTCCTGCCAGTCTCAATATAAAAGCAAGCACAAGTGCAACAACCATTGCGATAACACAGTATATCGCAAGCTCTATATAATTGATACGCCTTAACACACCTTTTTTCATGCCTATAAATCTAAACACGATATATTCTTTTACATTGAGAGTCATCATCGCACGCAATATTAAAAATCCTGCTATGAACATAACCACAAGACCTGCCGTGCAGATTCCTATTATAACTAAACGCTGCTGTTCTTTCGTGTCACTCTTAGATGTTGCTCCTGCTCTGTAAGTGCTCACTGCATAATATCCGCTTTTTTCAAGTTTCTTTAAAATATAATCTGTCTTTGCGTAATTTGCAATATACACGGATGCCTGGAGATATTTAGGACTATAATATTTATAGAAAAACTCCCTGCTTACTTCCATGAAATTTCTGCTGTCCTCATTTTTTTTAGAAAGCACTTCCATTTCTTCCTCAATATAATCACCATCCGCCTTACCGTTCTCATCAAGCTTCTGAATTCTCAATTTATGCTTTCCGTCTCCCGGATAATCTCCATTTAAGTTTTTCGATAAAGTCACTTCATTTCCCTTAAGTTCATTGCTTATAACCGGTATAAATTTTCTTTTTGCCTTATAATCTCCCATCGAAACATCATAATCATAAAGTAGTCTGAAGTCACTTGAATCAAGGTTCATGGAAAGCATATTGCACAGTTCTTTCGTAAAATATACCTGAGTTGTCTTTTTCTTTAAAATACCTGTAACCTTAACCGTACATTTGATATAATCGTCTCCATCCCAGATATTATAAGCGGAGAAATAACAATCCATTTCTTTGCCTATAAGCTTATCGTCATCAGAATACATGACTACCTCATCCATTTTTTTAGGAAGCTCTCCTTTTTTGAGATCATCTTTAGTTATACAGTCAGTAGATAACATAAATTTATCATCTTTCAAAAATGCAGGTGTAGCTGAACCTTGGATCTCACGCTGTGTTATCTGCATACCATATTGCATTTCATAATCCCTGTCCTCAATTATGTAATAATTTATATCGTTTGCATAATCACACGAATCCACATTTTCTACATATCTTATCTTTTTTATCTGCTTTATATCATCAGCAGTTATCTTCTTACCGTTTTTCTTTTTGACAGATATTCTCTTGTCGCTCTGTCTTGCAAATGCAAGTCCGTCATAATTTTTTGTGCATATGTCATCACTCTTTAAATTAAGCTCACCTATAAGTACAAATGAAACGGCACTTACCACAATAAGGAATAATGTAAACAGCATAGCTTTTGCACGCTGTGTTTTTAAATTAAGCATTACAAAAAACTTTGCATACCATGTATCAGTATATTTAGCTGCTTCGTCACTTTCTGCTGTTTCCTTTTTTCCGTTTTTTTCCGTACTGACGCTGCTGCTTACAACTTCGCCTGTATCAGCCGTACCTGCTTTTTCATCAGATTTGTTTTCTTTGCTTTCCCGAACCTGTATATCAGAAATAATAACTCCCTCGTGAAGCCTTATCTTTCTTGTCACATAAGGCTCAACCTGCTCATAATTGTGAGTTACCATTATAACAAGACATTCTTTGGATATTTCTTTTAACAGTTTAACTATCGAAAGTCCTGTCTCACTGTCTAGGTTTCCGGTCGGCTCATCGGCAAGTATCACTCCTGTCTGTTTTGCCAGTGCTCTCGCAATGGATAATCTCTGTTTCTGGCCGCTTGAAAGTTCATTTGCAGGATGCGTTTCATATCCTTTAAGACCAACCTTTTCTATATAGGTCATCGCCAGACTCTCTGCTTCTTCTTTGCTCTTTCCCATCGCAAAAAGACCGCTCACGATATTGTCAAGCACCGTATAATGTCCTATAAGACTGTAATCCTGAAAAATATAGCCGACTTTTCTTCTTCTGTATTCTTCCCAGTCTGCATCGTCATACTGAAATGTAGGCTCACCGTCAACATACATCTCACCGTCATCATAACCTGTCATTCCTCCGATAACATTAAGAAGCGTGGACTTACCTCCACCGCTCTCGCCCGTTATCGCAACGAACTCGCCAAAATAAAAATCAAGATTTATCTTGTGAAGTGCCTGAGTAACTTCATTCTCAGAAATATAACTCTTGCTCACACCCGCAAGACTGATTTTAGCTTTGCTCATATTTTCTCTCCTTCTCTTTTATCAAATTATATATCAGATTTTGTATATTTTATACAAATATCTGAGTATTTAATTCACAAATACATAAAATATTTTACCATATTTTTTTAATGATTTCATCAATTATTTTAAATTTTCATAAACAAATCTATGCTTTTTCACATATTTTTCACATATTTCACAATATCAAAAACTATTTTAATCAAATATAATTAAAAAAAACAGTTAAAATCAAATTTTCGGTATTCACTCCATATATCAAATATATGAAACCAGAATCTCCAATTCTAACTGTTTTATTTACAAATCATTTATATCTCTGTTTAATTTTCACATTCAGCCACACTAATATTACTATTCAAGTGTAACAGTTCAGCCTTGCATTTCTTACATTCAAGTTCTCTTTTAACAAATATTTTATTGACTATCATTTTTCAGTAGTCTGTCAATAATATCATAATGCATATCAATAGCGTACATACATAAATCTCTTTTATTCTCTACAAGTCCGCTGAATATAAGTGAATGGCTTTTCAATAATTTTTTGTAATCCTCTGCATCTGACTTTTCCAGCACTTTATTTATCCACTCTCTGTAAACACCTATAACAGCATCCATTATCGTTATCCAGAATGAATTATCAGTTGCAAGCATCAGATTTTTATGAAAATCTTCATCCAGCATGGCAATCTCATCATTTCCGGCAATCTCCATTTTTTCAAGGATAAGCTGCATTGTAACCCTCCACTTTTCCTGTGTACCTTTATCAAACACTGCCATACACACCATCTTGTCCATATATCTTCTAAACGAACATATTTCTTCTTTTGTGGTGCTGTCAATAGTGAGCATTATGCGTATCATTTCCTGTATCGCACCAACAGAATTTTTTGAAACATAATTTCCGGAGCCCTGCCTCCTCTCAATAATGCCCATTCCATTAAGCATACTTAAAGCTTCTCTGATTGAATTTCTGCTTATTGATAACTTCTGTGCGATAACTCTTTCAGCGGGGAGTCTGTCCCCGACTTTTAATATATTTTCCTGCAAAAGACCACATATATATTCTATTACTTTTTTATATTCCTGTTTATTTGTCTCCTGCATACCCCATCCTTTCCACATAAAGTTCTACCATAGCCACTACCCCGTCAACACCAAGTTTTGTCACATCAAGACAAAGGTCATAGTTTCCTGAATATCCCCAGGTTGTCCCTGCGTAAAAACTCTGATAATTTGACCTTCTCTCATCAGTTTCATCCACAAGATTTTCCGCTTTTCTCTCTGATATACCATGTTTTTTCTGTATATAATTTACTCTGCTTTTTTTATCACCGCTTATAAAAAGTCTTATTACATCTTTTCTGTCCTTAAATGCCTCATTTGATGCCCTGCCTATGACAATGAAAGACTTTTCCTTAAGCAGCATTTCAAAAGCTTTCTTTGGCGTATCATATGTAGACACACTCTCTTCTAAAGCTATCGAATATATAAGTGAATTAACAGGTTTTTCAGCAAAAAAGTTCGGATATCTGTCATATGCACCGCTTTTTATTGCCAACTCCTTTATCCCCTTTTTGTCATAAAAGGGAATATTAAATTTTTTGGCAAGTGCCCTGCCTACAGTATCACCCTTACATCCACATTCTCTCCCTATAGTTATTATCATATCTCTTTCCCTCCCGTCTTTAAATATACAAAGTTATTGTTATCTTATTGTCTGCCGCCTGCTTGATAGTGTTAATCCCCATTTCTGCACACATTTTTTTGTGCATAATGTGAGATATAATACACTATATAAAATTGGCAAAAATAGAAGCCCCTACAACGGTGATTATGCCTGCAACAGCAATAGAAAGACTGCTCATCGCTCCCTCTATCTCTCCCATTTCCATTGCCTTTGCCGTTCCTATGGCATGGGATGCTGAACCTATGGCAAGTCCTTTTGCTATCGGCTCTGTTATCCTAAATATCTTACATATAAAATCAGCAAGTATATTACCTAAAACTCCCGTCACTATAATAACGGCTACCGTGATAGTCACATATCCGCCTAACTCCTCGGAAACTCCCATGCCTATAGCCGTTGTGATTGACTTTGGAAGCATTGTGACATACTCTTTGTGTGACAATGACATTATTTTTGACAAAACAAACACTGTCACAAGGCTTGTCAGAACTCCCGACAGGATACCTGCGATAACGGCTTTCCAATGAGTTTTAAGAAGCTCTATCTGCTCGTACAGAGGAATGGCAAGACAGACCGTGGCAGGTGTCAGAAACCAGCTAAGATATGACGCACCCTTATTGTAAGTGTCATAATCAACATCTGCTATTAGAAGGACTACTATGGTGACTGCGATAGATACCAGCAGAGGATTAAATATCCCAAGATGTGTCTTTCTTTTCAGGAACATACCGAGTGCGTATGCTAAAAGACTTAATGTAACTCCTGCAAATGCTGATATTTCAAAAAATTCATTTAATGTACTGCCCATGATGAGCCTCCTTTATCTGTTCTTTTTAATCTTTATAAGAAATTGTGTGACGACACCGCTCACACCCATTACCGTAAATACGCATACGACCGTGATTATGCTCACCGGGACAAGCACAGGTTTTAATACTCCCCATGATGCCATAAGACCCACACCTGCCGGTATAAACATAACAGGCATTGTGGCAATAAAAAATTTACCCGCCTCCCTGACGCTTTCAAGCCTGATAATTCCAGTCATAAGTCCGACAAACAATATGAGCATACCGTATATGCTCGCCGGTACAGGTAACGGAAGAAGATATTTTAATATCTCACCTATCATTGAGATTGCAAGAATAATAAGAAATTGTTTTAAGTATTTCATCATTGCTCCTTTTCATTTATTATTTTTTCTGAATAATTTAGAAATATTTAACCATTATAAATTGGTTCTACCAATTATTATATTCGTTTTTAATATTTTGTCAAGAAAGAGCAAAAATTACTACAAAAAAATAGTTTACAAGAATAAATTTCCATTCAAAAACCTTACCATGCTAAGCACAATAAGGTTTTTTTTAAATAAAAAGTAACAGTTCAGCCTCAAGTTCATCATCACAGGCAATAAAATTAATCTCACTCATTCATTTTCCTCTCTTTTTTATATCTTCTATCATAGCATATGGTGTTAAAAATGAATTTCCTTTACGAAATAGTAACTTGTCTTTCCTCAAATATATCAATTCGTTACAATAATAATATAAATTATGCGAAATCCATCACTGTATTTCTTTTTTTATTTTTCTTACAAGAGGTTCTGCCTGCTCCATCATATTTGATATATCTTCATATAAAAACCCCTTTTGCGTAGTCATACTCTTAAAGCCATCTATCAGCTGCATAACTCTCTCATATCGCTCATTATTTGACTCAATGCTGTTTTTTATGTCATTAACCTTAACACTGCATCTGTCAACAGCTTGTGCTATACCGTTTCTGTCATCCTGTGTCTTGGCAACAGATTCAACTATTTCCATAAATACATTCTGTGTAGTATTCGCCTGCTCTCTTGTAGTCGCTAATGTCTCATTTGCATTGTCTATCGAATCGGTAAGCTGCTTTGAGCTTTTCTCCAATCCCTCAATACTTTTATCTACCTCAGAGACAAGCTCTTTTATGTTTTGTGAAAGTCCTGTAACCTGCCCGGCTACCACGGCAAATCCTCTTCCATGCTCCCCGGCTCTTGCCGCTTCAATAGAAGCATTTAAGGCAAGCAGATTTGTCTTGTTTGCCACGGCAACAATTCCTGCCATGGCAGTTTTTATCTCATCAAAACGTATTCTGAATTCATCATATATTGCAGAGATTTTTTTAAATTCATCCTCAACATCTTTCGTGCCGCTTATCAGAAGATGCATGTCCTCCCGTGCATCTTCTGACTGTCTGTTTATGTTATTTATCTTGCTGCTAAAATCACCGGACATATTTTCAATATTTATGAACTCGTCTCCAAAATCTGCAATCGTTTCACTAAACAACCTGTTATCATTAAGCACGGCTTCATAAGCCCCCTTAACCTTGTCTATCTCCGTTATGGATTTAATCTCCTCATCGGCAAGAGCTTCTTTCTTTTCAAGAACAACCTTGCTCATATATTCCATTGAATCAAGATATTCATTAACTTTTGCCTTTTTGTCATTTATCATAACATCATCATTTTCCATTATTGATGTATTTTTTTCATAATTTTTCTTTTTTCCAAACATACTATCACCATTCCTGTACACTATTTTTACTCAAAAACCGCACATACCATAGTCTGGTTTACGTGCTGGTTATTAAACTGTTCTCCGCCACCGATAACTCCGACATGACCGCCAAGTGATGCCATGTCATTTGCATATGTACCAAAATACTTTTCATTTTGATATAAAAGATACCTGTATATGCAGTCAATAGAAAAAACAAGCGAAATCTTTGAAAATGATCTTCTGATTTCTTCTCTGTGATTTTTCTCAATATTTTTATAATCACCTAACGACAGGAAATAGATACAATCGTTTTTATTTATCCTCTTATAATTGTATAATGCACCTCTGGAATCCATATCCATCATCGAAGAAATATAAACTTCATCACCGACAGCACGCCCCATCGGATTATTAAATACATTCTCAACAATTTTGTCTTTTGGCACTCCCACCTCATTACTGTAAACATCGGCAGCAGCTCTTCCGTCAAGCTCTATCACTGCCTTTTTTGCTGTGTCAACCCTGTTTGCAAAGTGATATTTGTCCGTCCTTTTTTCATATATGTTTTCCTTAAATACATCAGCTTTTCCGGTCGTATTTTTGATAATTGCAAAAACACACGCATCCTCATAAATTTTTCCGTTATATGATACGACTGTCTTTTTGCCGTCAGGTGCCCCGAATACTGTTCCTCCTGCAAGTTTTATTCCTTTTGGTGCCAGACATGAATTAAATGTAGTGACAAGTTTTTCTTCATCATTTGTGCAAAACTCTATACATACGGTATTATCTCTGCCGGGCGACACTTTTCTTATCATTTCATTTATCTTCCCAACTGAAGCTACAGGGCAAAGGCTTATATCTCTTATGATACCACACTCTGTTTTAGCATCTTCATAAAGTCCAAGTACAACAAGATTATCATCACCATATGTTCCATTGGCAAGCTTTGTTCCAAGAGTACCTATAATCTGTGTCTTGGGAAATTTTTCATGAAGAATTTTCGATACATCTTTTATCTGTGCATATGAGCTTAAAAATATGATCGTCACGGGCGAACCTATTCCCCGGACTGCTTCATCCACCGCAAGCTCAACCTTTCCTTTTCCAATTCCTATGTATGATTTCATATATACCTCCTTTTCATTTTCTCCTGCTTAATTTATTATACATATTTTTCAACTAAAATCAAATCATATACATACTTGACGAATCTTATCAAAAAAATTATGATTTAAACCATAAGAAAGTATGAAAAGAGGACTTTTATGGTTAAAAACGATAATATAAAAAAACAGATAACAGAACTTATATATAATAAAAATAATCAAAAACAGATTCCCGATTATTATGCCAATTTTAATATAGTAAGTCCTGAGCACTCACCTCACGAAGTCGAGGTAAAGACATATCCGCAGTCTGTCAGTAAAAATATTTTTGCACTTATATGGGATATTCATTCCTCCGGAACCGTTTCCTCTACAATAGTCCCATCTCCCACCCCTTTTGTATATGAAAAAAACATTACAAACGGTATGCGTACCCAGATGCACTCACATGAGTATCTCGAACTGTTTTATGTTATAGACGGTGAATATCACCAGAAAATACTCGGCAGGGAATATGTATTCCAAAAGGGAGAGCTGTGCCTGATAGATAAGAACTGCCATCATCAGGAAATACTCGATGATGGTTCATCCACGATACTTTTTATAGGAATTACAAGCCATATGTTCAACGAAATGATGACCCATTTAAGTAACGCTGGGCGAATAAACGCATTTTTGAACACGGCAATCTTAGAGCAGAAAAACATACAGCAATATCTTCATTTCAAACCGTCCCATGACGAAGAAAGCTGTTTAAAACTTGAAAATACGCTTATGTCGCTTATAGACGAATTGAAAAAATATGATGATGCGTCACCTTTTATCTGTCAGGGACTTTTGCTCAGGATATTTAAGATACTCGGTACGAAATATGACTTTTCTCTCTCAAAACAGACTAGAAAAAAGATGAACATGATTTTGTTTGAAGAGATAACACAGTTTATCACCGAAAATCTTGCGGATATTTCCATACAGATGCTCGTATCGGAATTTCATTTTCAAAAAGACTATTTTAACAGACTTCTAAAAGCACAGACCGGCATGACTTACACTGAATATATACAGCTTCTAAGGCTCAGACACGCAGAAAAATTATTGCTTACTACGGATTATACCATAGAACAGGTAGCAGAAATGATAGGCTATCACAACAAAGGATATTTTTATAAGATATTTACCGAAAAATACAGTCTCACACCGGCACAGTTTAAAAAGAAATGCCTAAAATTTTATATATAAAAAATAAAGTTTCAGATGGCAAACATATTAAACTTTGTCCTTATAAAAAACAACGCTATCTTTAGAAATCTACATTTGATTTTTAATCTTCCAAACACAAACAGGCAGACCATTTATGGTCTGCCTGCCTTATCTTTAGTATTCTGTTTATATCAGGTTTTCAGATATTACTCTGATTCTATTCTATAAATCCCATTTCCAGTCTCTTACTTCCGGAAGGTCGATACCATACTCATGGATGTACTGCTTGTGCTCTACAAGCTTGTCGTTCATCTGCTGGATAAGGTATGCTCCTGTGTTTCCAAGCTGTGGAAGAACTGAAATAGCATTCTTAACAAGATTGAAACGGTCAATCTCGTTCTGAACACGCATATCGAATGGAGTTGTGATTGTTCCTTCCTCCTGATAACCATATACATGAATGTTACGGTTAGTTCTACGATATGTAAGCTCATGGATGAGTGTATGATAACCATGGAATGCGAAGATGATTGGCTTATCTTTTGTGAAGAGAGCGTCATATTCTGCATCTGTTAATCCATGAGGATGTTTTGTATTTGGCTCAAGTTTCATAAGGTCAACTACATTGATTACACGAATCTTGATGTCAGGTATTGCTTTTCTAAGGATTGTAACTGCTGCAAGTGTCTCAAGTGTTGGTGTATCACCACAGCAAGCCATAACAAGGTCCGGCTCCTGTCCCTGGTCGTTAGAAGCCCACTCCCAGATACCGATACCCTGAGTACAATGCTTAACAGCCTGCTCCATAGTAAGCCACTGCTGTCTTGGATGCTTAGATGTTACTAATACATTTACATAGTCACGGCTTCTGATGCAGTGATCAAAACATGAAAGTAAGCAGTTTGTATCCGGTGGAAGGTAAAGGCGTACAACATCTGACTTCTTATTTGCAATATGGTCAAGGAATCCAGGATCCTGATGTGTAAATCCGTTGTGATCCTGCTGCCATACATTTGATGAAAGAATAAGGTTAAGTGAAGCAATTGACTGTCTCCAAGGAAGCTGATTGCAAACCTTTAACCATTTTGCGTGCTGTGCACACATAGAATCTACTACACGGATGAATGCTTCGTAGCTTGCAAAGAATCCATGACGACCTGTAAGAAGGTATCCCTCTAACCAGCCCTCACACATATGCTCACTGAGCATTGAATCCATTACACGACCATCCTGTGCAAGGAACTCGTCTGTATCAAGTTTCTCACCGTTCCAGTCACGGTTTGTAACTTCAAATACTTTACCAAGACGGTTAGACATTGTCTCGTCAGGTCCGAAAATTCTGAAGTTTCTTTCTTCCTCGTTGAGTTTGAAGATGTCTCTTACAAATCCACCAAGCTCTATCATATCCTGTGCTTCAACTGCACCCGGCTTTGGAACATCAATTCCATACTCTCTAAAGTCAGGGAGACGAAGATCACGGAGAAGTTTACCACCATTTGCATGTGGGTTAGAACCGATTCTCTTATCGCCTGTTGGAGCAAGTGCTTTAAGTTCAGGGATAAGTTTTCCGTTCTCATCGAAGAGTTCTTCAGGATGGTAGCTCATTAACCACTCTTTTAACATATCAAGATGCTCAGGCTTATCCATCATAATAGGTACCTGATGAGCTCTGAATGAGTCTTCAATCTGGTTTCCGTCAACAACCTTAGGACCTGTCCATCCCTTTGGTGTACGGAGAACGATCATAGGCCACTTAGGTCTCTTTGTATTTCCGTTTTCTCTTGCATCCTTCTGGATAGCTTTAATGTCATCCATAGCTGCGTCAAGAGCTTCAGCCATCTTCTTATGCATATCCATTGGCTCGCTGCCTTCTACGAAGTAAGGCTTCCAGCCGCATCCGTCAAAGAAATGCTCTAACTCATCATGTGGGATACGAGAAAGAACTGTTGGGTTGCTGATCTTGTATCCGTTCATATGTAAGATAGGAAGAACGGCACCATCCGTCTTAGGGTTGAGGAATTTGTTACACTGCCATGAAGTAGCAAGTGGTCCTGTCTCAGCCTCACCGTCACCTACAATACATGAAACAACTAAATCCGGGTTATCAAATACAGCACCGAATGAATGAGCAAGTGAATAACCAAGCTCACCACCCTCGTTGATAGAACCAGGAGTCTCAGGAGCTACATGGCTTGAAATTCCGCCTGGGAATGAGAACTGCTTACATAATTTCTTAAGTCCGTCCATATCCTCGCTGATGTTAGGATATACTTCGCTGTAAGTACCCTCTAAGTATGTATTTGCAACGAAGAAATTTCCGCCGTGTCCAGGACCAGAGATAAGAATCATATCCTGATCATATTTTTTAATTACACGGTTTAAGTGAACATAGATGAAGTTCTGTCCTGGAACAGTTCCCCAATGTCCTACTATCTTTTTCTTTACATGCTCCATTGTTAAAGGCTCACGTAATAATGGGTTATCTAATAAGTAGAGCTGTGCTGCTCCAAGATAATTAGTTGCACGCCAGTATGCGTCCATCTTCTTGAGGTAATCCTCAGTTAATGGCTGCTTTTCAACAACATCTGTATTTGCCATTTAATTGTCCTCCTTATGTAAATCAAATGTATCCATTTTTTCTCATTGTAGACATTTTTTTCAGTGTATTCAATTCCCAATTCCTATGTAATTCAAAAAAAGTTACCTGAAACGACTTATTTTATCTTTATATCTTGAAATCACTCTCAAAAGCAGTTTAATATCGAGCGGTTTTGCCACATGTTCATTCATTCCGGCTTCAATGGCATCCTGTTTATCTTTCGTAAACGCGTTTGCTGTCATCGCAATTATAGGGACTTCTTTTGCATCCTTTCTGTCAAGACTGCGTATCTGTCTTGTCGCTTCATAGCCGTTCATAACAGGCATCATCACATCCATAAGTATCAGATCATAATAGTATTCTTTTGATGCATAAAAAGCCTCTACTGCTTCTTTTCCGTCCTTAGCAAGCTCTATGTCAGCCCCTGCACCATTAAGGATATATTTTGCTATCTCTGCATTTATCTCATTGTCCTCAACCAAAAGTATCTTAATACCGGATAAGTTTTCTAAAACTTTCTCCTCATTTTTTGCAGGACTGATATTCTTATTTATGTCAATTGGAATTTCTACAACAAACTCCGTGCCAACCCCCTGACAACTGTCAACTGAAACAGTGCCATTCATAAGTTCTAACAGCTCTTTTGTTATTGCCATTCCAAGTCCTGTCCCCATATACTCTGTACCCGCATTGTCATTTTCTCTTGAAAAAGGTTCAAATAAGTGTTCTACAAATTGTCTACTCATACCGATTCCTGTATCTGATATGGTAAAACGAAATCTTGTCGTATCTTCTATTGCATTAAGCTCCTCAATCTCTATCTTAAGGCTGCCATTCGGCTTATTGTATTTAATAGCATTGCTTTCTATATTCTGGATAATCCTCTGAATATGCAACGGACTTCCTATAAGTTCTTCATGTATTATATTATGTTTTTTTATTTCAAATTCTATTCCTTTTTCCGCAATTGCCTCAGAAAATATATCCCTTAAATTAGTTATTATATCATTTATATTAAAAGGCTCATAAGACAGAATTGTTTTTCCGCTCTCTAACTTGCTCATGTCAAGTACATCATTTATAAGATTTTTAAGCTGATTTGATGCACTATCAATCTTGTCAAGTGCAAATTCTACTTTTTCCGGCTCACTGACATTTTCTTTTGCAATCCTTGTCATACCCATAATTCCATTCATAGGAGTTCTTATATCATGCGACATTCTCGCAAGAAAATTTGATTTTGCATCATTTGCCCGTTCTGCATCCTCCTTTGCCAGTGCAAGTTCTGCTCTGTTCTTCTTTACATGATTAAGCTGTGCAGAACATAAAAGTATTATTATAAGAAATGTTACTGACATACATATTATAATAAAATTTGCATTTTCCTTTATAAACTGTGATACAGAAAAATTCTGTTTTGCATTTGAGTATGTCATCATTGTACGCATTATCTCAGAATCATCCGAAAGAAGCACAATCTTGTTAAGAATAGACAAAAGAGTTGTATTGCTTCTGTTTGTCGCAATACTAAGCGGCACTGTACTTGAAAGGTTTACGGTTTTTAAATCATCATATTTTGACAGATTAAATACCTGGTCGACACGGTATGCACTAAAAATCGTGGCTCCGACTTCTCCGTCCTCAACTGCTTTTATACACTCCTGCGGCGTATCATATATAACCACTTTGCTTTTAGGATAATATATCTTTGCATATATACTCTGATAATTTGAGTGCTTCTTTATGGCAATCTTTCTCATTGTCTTATCTGTATAATTTTCTTTATATACAGCTACTATAGGAGAATCCACAACCGTTCTTGTAACTGAAAAATTTTGTTTGTCGGCATACCACTTATCACCATAGAAAGGAAATATACAATCAACCTCTTCATTTTTCAAAGCGTTTGTCATCTGTGTCAGATTGTCATATGCGTGATATTTATATTTTATGCAAAATCCCGGAAAGCAGTTTACCGACTGTTCAAAAATAGTTTTTATCACACCTATAGGCTCTCCGGTTTCTTCATTTTCATCACAAAAAGCAAGCATATGTTTAAGGTAGCCTACATTAATATACATATGTCTGTTCAGCCATTTTCTTTCGTCAGAATCCAGTATTTTTCTTGCACTTACATTTCTATAATACTTATATTGTAAATTCTGATTATAATATGGATCTGATGAAAATAATTTATCCTGTGCTTTTTCAAGTTCATCCTTTATATCAGGATATTTTTTACTTATGGCAAAATAATATTCCGAATCATCTATCTTGATAATAGGAATAAATTGATTATTTTCAGAAGTTTCTGTATCAAGTATTGCATCGTACTTTCCTGACATAAGCCCCGATTTAAGTTCATTGTATCCATCTGCTGCTACCACTTTAGCATTTATGCCGTTAAGTATCGTCCAATTTTTAAGCATTTTAATCTTGTCGCTTCCGGCATTTATTCCAATTTTTTTATTATCTAAACTCTTTATATTGTCCGCTGTTATGTCGTCATTATCACCTTTTACATATATATAATATCCCTCCGTACCCATAGGTTTCTGTGAAAAATACATTTGTGTACTTCTCGCAAAACTATAAGGTACACCACATAATATATCTACCTCTCCCTCGCTTAAAAGCCCAAATAATTCATTCCACTCTCCATAAACATACTGATATGTCCACCCTGTATATGACGCAATATCCTGCAGATAATCATATCCATAGCCTGTTTTATACTCCGAATCCTGCCCTGCTGTGTCACTTGAAATCATTTTTGAAGAACTGACAAAGCCAACCCTTATCTTCCGCTCATCTGCCTTTGCGGCTGAAAACGGCAGTAATATCATTATCAGACAAAAAAATAAAACATACAAATTAATTTTTTTATGCATTTCATATAAAAAAGTTTTCATATTAACCCTCATTTCTGCACGGATTTTTACACTATTTTCCATTCTTGCACTGTATTTTGTGCATAGTATGAATTTTTTTGTTTTCGTACCGACTACCTATAATTCATAATAATTATATTTATTTTCTCATATCAACAAAATTATTGCAAGTAGCAAAGCTGCTTTCTTTTTTCCACGGCATAACTCTACATTACGAGCATTTTCCTATACATAAAAAAGACGGCATATATTATTTTTAATATGCCACCTTTTATTACACTTAGTATAAATACTTAATTTTTGTCCCGTTCAAAATGTATTTTGAACTTTATATTTTAATTTTTAATTACAGATTATTCATAATATCCGTTAAGATAAGTTCTTTTGTAAGATGATTTTTCTTAAGTATCTCATCAACATTATATCTGTCTGGAAATTCTTTCTTAAGTCCGAAGTTTAATACCTTTACAACTGAGTCTCCATAAAATCTCGCTATCTTTTCTCCGAAACCGCCGTCTAAAATTCCGTCTTCTATCGTAACAACTACATCATGCTCTTTTTTAAGTTCCTCAAGCATTTGTTCGTCTGTTCCCGTAATGTAATAAGGATTTATGACCGTAGGCTTAACACCTGTTTTTTTCTCAAATTCAGCCGCTGCCTCAACGGCAAGAGAATAGAATGTTCCAAGTCCGATAAATGCAACTTTCTTTCCCTGCTGTGTCATTTCATATTTGTTTAATACAGAGAAATCTTTTGTTATCTGCTTTCCGTCAGATACCATTTCTCCTCCCGGAAGCTTGATTGCTACAGGATGTTCTGTCTGCTCTATACTCCAGTCAAGCATTGCGAGATATTCTTCCTTTGTTGTCGGTGCAAGATAAACAAGATTTGGTATATTGCTAAGCATTGGTATGTCATAAAGTCCAAGATGAGTCACATCATTCATTCCATATACCGAACCCGCGAAAGTAACTATAGTTGCAGGACTGTTGTTGATACATATATCCTGTGAAATCTGATCATATGCACGCTGTACGAAAGTGCTGTAAACACCCCATACCGGTCTGCCACCGTTTACTGCTATTCCTGAGGCTATGGCTGCGGCTGTTTCCTCAGCAATACCAACATCCATAAACTGTTTTCCTGCTTCGTCCCTCTTGTCCTTAGTAAAACCAAGTACCGTAGGTGTTGCTGATGTTATGGCAACAACCGACTTATCCTGTTTCATCTTCTTAAGCAGATAGTCAGCAGTAACACTGGAATAATCTTCACCCTCCATCTCACCGAGAGGCTTGCCTGTTTCTATATCAAACGGACCATTGTAATGCCATTCTTCCTTATGCTCCTCAGCCGGCTTATAACCTTTACCCTTGAGTGTATTTATATGTACAACAACAGGCTTTTTACTGTCCTTAACTTTTGTGAACGCATCTATAAGTGCTCTTACATTATTTCCCTCATTTACATAGACATAATCAAGTCCCATTGCTTTAAATAAGTTACACTCTGCCTTTCCGTTGGTGTCACGGAGTTTTTTAAGATTTTTATACATTCCGCCGTGGTTTTCTGCTATAGACATATCATTGTCATTTACAACGATAATAAAGTTCCCATCTAATTCAGCAGCATAATCAAGGCCCTCTAATGCCTCACCACCACTTAGAGAGCCATCACCTATAACGGCTATAACATTTCCGTCTTCACCCTTTAAATTTCTTGCCTTTGCAAGACCGGATGCAAGACTGATGGAAGTTGATGTATGACCTATTGTAAAAAAGTCGTGTTCACTTTCATGAGGATTGCTATATCCTGAAACATCATCATATTTATCTTCATAAAGATATGCATCTTTTCTGCCTGTAAGCATCTTATGCGGATATGTCTGATGAGATACATCATATACAATCTTGTCCTTTGGCGAGTCAAAAACATAATGAAGTGCTATCGTTGCTTCAACCATTCCGAAGTTTGGTCCAAAATGACCACCGTGGATACTTGCCCTCTTTAAAAGTGCACTTCTCATCTCTGCTGCAAGCTTTATCATCTCATCATCAGTTAATTTTTTTACATCTTCAGGTCCGTTTATTTTTTCTAAATACATATTTTTCCTCCCAAGCTGATATTTTTATGCTAACGAAAGTATAATACTTAAAGTCAACTTTAAGTCAAGACCTAAAATTATTAAATTTTTATAATGTGTAACAGTTCAGCCACAATAAGTTCTCTATCACAGATTACTCTGCATCTTTCTTTAATTTATTGTATGTCTTTTCACGGAATTTCTCACTCTCTATAATAAATCTCTCATGTGTTCCTTTTCCGATAAGACCTTTTTCATCAGATGCCTCTACCTTGAACACAAGTCTTCTTCCATCTACCTCAATAAGTTCAGTATCACACTCTACTTTCATTCCGACTGGTGATGCAGCCATATGCTCTATATCTACTTTTGTTCCGACTGTTCCACATCCCTCATTAAGATATGGCAAAACACTTTTATATGCTGTATTTTCCATAAGTGCAAGCATGGCAGGAGTTGCGAATACATCCATTACCCCACTGCCCATTTTCTCAGCCGAAAGTGCTGCTGTTACCACTATTTCTCCATGTCCTTTAATTCCCTTTTTAACCATTGTTATGTCCTCCTTATTTATCTTATGTCCTCTCAGTATCTAGTCAAAACCAAGAATTTTGAGAGTACATATCTTTTCTTTTATTTTTGTGTATATCAAATCTGCATCAGATAGCATAGATAAAAATCCTACATACATGAATTTTTTAACACTATCCTCATTTATGAGCATTCTGCTCATTCAGCCTGCTTCCCGTCTTTGATAAACGGAAACAGTTCCATAAAATAAGGCAGTTCACATACCCAGTCACAAAATGTATGCCACTCCTCAAGTTTATGATTGTGTCTTGCATTATACATTGCTATGGCATTTTCGTATGACATCGTACAGGTTCTCATCTGATGATAACTCTCAGGCAAAAGCTGTATAAGACTGTACCAAAGTGCCTTATCTTTTGTCTCCATATATTTAAGTCTTATTTCTTCAAGTGACTCCACCATAACTTTCATCGTATCAAGTGCCTCGTCAGTCATATGGTCTGTGCTGAAATCAGCAAGTTCAAACGGCTTACTGTGTATCTTATGCATTGTACTCGTCGAATTTGCCACTGTACCTACCTTGTATGTATCGTACTCTTTCCACCAGTAAATAGGTGCAGTTATATCTACTGAGATAAATATCTGTCTTATAAATTTTCTGTGGTCATTTCCAGCCTGACATAACCTTTTTGCAAGATCGAGGTCGTTTGAACCAAAAACAAAATTTCCGTTTTCATCATAACTGCTGTCGCTTCTCGCCCAACTGTTTAACGGATTTCTTGCACCACGCATCGCATTTTCAAAATTCATCACTGCCGTATTATTAAACTTTATCATTTTTTACTCCTTAATTTATCAAATATATTCAGCTAAAATAAATGTCAGCTCGTAAACTGGTTTCCTCGCTGTTCGTTTCACTCATATATTTTTTCTCCCTCTGTTTTGCATACAAGTATGCAACAGAGTTTTAAAAAATATATTCATTCAAAATAAATGTCAGCTCGTAAACAAGTTTCCTCGCTGTTCGTTTCACTCATATATTTTTTTCTCTCTGTTTTGCATACAGGTATGCAACAGAGTTTTAAAAAATATATTCATTTATTTTGCAAATTCTACAATGACGTAATAGCCGCGTTCTGTGTGTTTTATTTCTTTTACGATTCCATCTCTGTCCTCTATTCGCTCGTTTACTTTAAAACAACCGGACATTGCTACCGCCGGCTCTATTATATAACTGTAATTTAATGCTGTTTTCTTTTCGCTTACATGGACACTGTCACCTTCTTTTACAAGACCGGGTCGTTCCATTTTAAATGTCATCTCTCTCATTATATATAAGTTTCCCTTTCTTTATAAATATCTTTTATTTTGGTTTATCTTTTCAGACAACATCTGAAACTATAAATCCGCATTATATAAACCATCCTGAACCATTCATACAGCAATTACACAGAGCATATGTCAGACAAAGTTTCATACAAAACCCTCCATCAGCCTCCCCCGGAGTGTCATATGAATGATGTATGTCCTCATACCAGATATTACCTGTCTCAAGTCTTCTTACAAGTGTCACATACTGTATATTTTCAGGCTCCATTTCCATAGCCTGTCTTGCCTGTTCAAGTGCGATTATATCATTTCCCAGTCCTACATTTGCCATTGCACTAAGATAATACCACTGTGCATTCTTCTCGTTCATCTGATTAAGAACATTCAGTGCTTCTCTATAATATCTGTTTGCTATATAATTTGAAGCCGCCCTTAAGTGCATATTGTATTCTTCATTTTCACTATCAGATGAACCCGAAAAACCTGTTCCAAAGCCTGAATAATATCCACTATTACCGGCATCACCATATCCAAAGCCACCTGCATATCCCCCATTTTCACGCTCATCCATTATCTGGTGATATGCCTGCTGGATTTCCTTAAATTTATCTTCTGCCTCTTCTTTATTCGGATTGTTTATGTTGGCATCCGGATGATATTTTCTGCTCAAATTTCTATATGATTTTTTTATTTCTTCCTGTGAAGCCGAACGTGATACCCCAAGCACCTTGTAGGGATCCATCATATTTTCCTCCAATCCTGATTGTCAGTTTCTAAGTTTTCCTTATCTGCCGCATTTAATATCCTGTTATATTTCTGCCAGACTCCCGAATATATTATATTATCTAATATTCCGGAATTTTCGACAATAGGCAGCCTGTCGTATGCCCTGCCGGCTTTAGACATCATCATTACAAATATATCATGCATATAATCGTCAAATTTTTCCCTTTTCTGCTCCTTTAACCTGATGAGTGGATTGTAACAATCCTTTTTTTCATCTTCATTCATATCTTCATACGCATCGAGAAGATAAATAAATTTTCCAAGATAAAATCCTATCTTTTTAAGAATTTCCGACCATTCATCATTTTTATATTCAAATATTGCCTCACAAATTTTCCCAAAATATCCTGATACCTCATCAAGATCTTGACTCTGTGCTTTTTCAGCCATATACAAACTTGCAAGATTTTCCAAAATTATATTTGTTTTTTCTTCATAGCGTAATGCAATGCTTTTTTCTTTCTTCTTAAGCAATTTTCCATAAACCACTTTAAGAAATTTTTTTTCATCATTCCAATCATCCATGCACTTATAATATGTCATGAGAACATTCATATCAGCCGCATAATCAATATATTCTGATATGACATAGCGATGCTTTTTTTTAGGATGTGCAACACACCTGCACTCCGACATATCTGCAGGCTCATCCTCATAAAGAGATGAAAGCAGCAATCCCAAAAATGTCATATCATATGTCAGCGATATTTGACCCCTAAGCCCTGCATATTTTTTTAGGCTTTGACATAATCCACAATAAAATTCATGATAATGTTTAAATTCTTTAACTTTTAATTCATCATAATTTGGAATGATATAACCAAACAAGCATATCAGCTCCTTTTTATAAATTCAGTCTTGCATCTCGGACAGGTAATGGCAATACGACCCTTTCCTTTTGGCACTCTTATACTCTGTTTACAATTCGGACATTTATATATGTGATGTGTTCTTCTCTGTACCATATGAGCTTTCTTTCTTGCGGCAAAATTTTTAAACCTGCCGTAATATCTCATAAATGTCTCATTTTCCGCATACCGCTTGTTTATATTTTTTGATAATATCCTGACATACGCATATACTATCAGAACCAAAGTAACCGTATTAAATATCACACGCACTAATGGAATTCTTATAAACATCTCTAAAACCATAAGTACAACGGCTGCCATCACCAGAAAGTTACTAAACTGATCCACTCCATATCTACCCTGCATAAATCTGGCAATTTTTTCTCTCATAATATCAAGCCCTTTCAAAACGATATGTTAATTACCATACTTCTAATTTGCCCAACATTAAAATCTTATATAATATGTCGGAAAAACCGTTTGTATGACTTTCTATATTATATATTATCGCATTGTGGCTAAAATACAATGTATCTAATTATGAACAATTATTAAATATATATAAACTGTCTTTTCTATTTATAATCATTGCCTGCATATGCAATACAGTGCAAGAACAATCAGCCGTTTTCTCCTTTTTCAATTATACGGTATGCCTGTTTTTCTATATACTCATATGATGTCATATAATTTATGCCATCCTCAGACGGCTCATATTTAATCTCTATCCTATCCCCGACATTCAGTTTTATAAGCTGTTCATTATCCGCAAATGCCTGCTTATATACATCTCCATCCGAATCTTTAACATACACCATTGTTCCATCATCCGTATCAATATATTTCACATCAGACACAACAATATCTTTTGTCTCAGAGAGTTTGTCAACATCACCTGATTTTCCGCTCTTTGCAAGCATCTTTTTATAGTTCGTAAAAACTTCTGTCTGTGATGTTGCCGTTGCGACCATGTTATACTGCGACACATTTACCATAGCGTACATTTTTACAAGTCCGCCGGCATCCTTTAATACCATAATATATGTTGGTACACCTGCAACATTTATAAGACTCGGAAAAGACGCCTTGTATCCCTTTTCCTGCACCTCTCCTTCTGCAGCAGACATTGCCGAATGTTCTTCCGCACCTGATACTTTATAGTATTTTGCCTCGGATGTTCTCTGGTTCATCATAACAAAACCGATATTTGACTGGTCTCCATTTACTGATGTAACACCTGTATAAATCCACACATCATCACCGATTATCTTATAACCAAAATCATCAGTTGTCTGCTTACATCCTTTCTGACCTATCACACTGTTTATATAACCATCTGAAAGCACTCCGTACCAGTTGTATTTTTTCTCAAGCAAATGTCCATTGTAAACATTGTCAACCCAGCTTGGAATATTGTTTATACCATAATAGCGACAATCGCCACTCACCGGATCACATATTATAACACCATTTACATCCACACCACCAAACAGACCTATTTTTGCAGTCACCGTCGGACAGATATAATATGGCTTTCCGCTGTCATCAACCTCAAAATTATAACCGCTTATTATCTTGGTCGGATATTTTAGCTGTACATGTCTTTCAAGATTATAATTAAAATAAGCTGACGGAACATACTTCATTCCCTTGTCAAGTGCAACATACTCTGCATTTGAATTTACCGGATTTATCTTTACATATCCAGGTATTCCCTTGCTTCTGTTGTTCCACCATTTAAAGAAACTTGCATATTTGAGTGCAGAAACCTTAAATGGCTTTTTCTCAACACTTATCTGCGTATATGCATCCTCCACCTCATACTGGCTTACAACATCCGAGAGTGAGCCAATCTTTCTGTTTCCAAATATCTTAGCACTCGCCGTATCCATAAGTGCTATATCTGTAATCTGGTCTGTCTCCTCAATATCTTTTGCAAAATCGTAAGTCTTAACTTTAAGCATATTAGAATATGACTTTGCACGGAACAGCTTAAGACCTGCCACAGAGCCGATAACAAAGACAATCACTGCAAGAACAGCAAGTGTCCAGAAAAGTCTTGTCATAAAAGACATCTTTTTTTCCCTAAATGCTTCAACAACATTTGATGACATTGCATTTTTGAGCTGATTTAATGCAAATATACATCCGAGGGCTATAAATAATACCACCACTGCCCCCCAAAAAGATTCCAGATGAATGTTTATCGCAGGGAAAAATGCATAGTAATATGCACCTGCCAGCACAATAAGTAAAATCGTCAATATAGCATAAACTTTCTTTTTAATACTCATACCAATATTTTCCTTTTTCTTTTTATTTTTCTTCTTGTCTTTTTTCTTTCCCATACCAATCCTCATTTCTTTCTTTAATTCATTTGAAAAGTGTCTCATTCCTTAACAAGACTGTCCGTATATAACAAATAATATTAGCCGGTATTTCGTTGCCGCCAGTATTTAATCAGCGTTTTTTGCTGATTTATGTACTGCTGCGAGCGACAGCATAGCGAAAGCGTGCCGGCGGTATTATTTTGTTATATTCTGATAATCATCACAACCTGCATTATATTTTGCAATGCTGAATTAACCGTTAATCCTCTTATCCAGTTTTTTAATAAGTTCGTTCACATCAACCGAATGAACATTACAAGCCTGCCCTATAGTCTCCTTTGCCGAAGACGGACACCCAACGCAGTTCATCCCTACCTCCTTAAAATCCTCTATCGTATCAGGATAAAATCTAAGCAACGCTCCTATAAGTGAATACTCTGTTACAACCATTTTAATCCTCCATTCCAGTTTAATTTACTCTCGGTATCTCTTTTGGATAAAATAATATAATGATTTGAAAAAAGGGCAAAACTTAAATGTTTCACCCTTGTAAAAACCAAAAAGCACGAGACGGGATTCGAACCCGCGACCCTCGCCTTGGCAAGGCGATACTCCACCACTGAGCCACTCGTGCATTTTTCAAAATATGTAATTGTAAGATCAAACTTAAATATCTTTTCGATACTTAAATCCTATCTCAAGCACGAGACGGGATTCGAACCCGCGACCCTCGCCTTGGCAAGGCGATACTCCACCACTGAGCCACTCGTGCGTTATCCTGCTTGCAAGCTGTTCGCCGCAAGCAAGATATATATTACATTAAACTTTTGTGTTTGTCAACACTTTTTTTAATTTTTATTTAAAGTATGATACACCTGATTCAAAGATATGCTGATTCTGCTCTCCAACAATGTTTATAGCTACACTATCTCCAATTCTCTCTGAGTGTGCCATCTTTCCAAGCACTCTTCCATCAGGGCTTGTAATTCCCTCGATAGCTGCATATGAACCATTTGGATTATAGTCTTCATCCATTGTAGGTACTCCGTTAAGGTCTACATATCTTGTTGCTACCTGACCATTTGCAAATAGAGCATCTATCACATTCTTAGGTGCTACAAAACGTCCCTCACCATGTGATGCTGGTATTGCGTATACTCCACCAAGCTGTGCTTTCATAAGCCATGGTGACTTGTTTGTTACTACCTTTGTATATACTGACTTAGATATATGACGACCTATACTGTTTGTTGTAAGTGTAGGCGCATCTGCTGTCTGAGGTTTGATCTCTCCAAACGGAACAAGTCCGAGTTTGATAAGTGCCTGGAATCCGTTACAAATACCGAGTGCAAGTCCATCTCTCTTCTGTAAAAGTTCATGTACTGCTTCCATTATCTTCGGATTTCTAAAGATAGAAGCAATAAACTTCGCTGAACCGTCAGGCTCATCACCTGCACTGAATCCGCCAGAGAACATAAGTATCTGTGACTCTCTTATTGCTGCCTCAAATGCATTTACAGATTCTACGATCTGGCTTTCTGTCATATTCTTAAATACAACAGTCTTTACATCTGCTCCTGCAAGTTCAAATGCCTTTGTTGTATCATATTCACAGTTCGTACCAGGAAATACTGGTACAAATACTTTAGGTCTTGCAATCTTATTCTTTGCTGTATAAACCGTCTTTGCATCAAAAAGCTTATCTTCAAGTTTGGTCTGCTCAACATCTGAACGTGTAGGGAATACACTCTCAAGTTTTGCTGTCCAGTTCTCAAGTGCTTCTTTCATTGAAATCTTTGCATCGCCGTATACAAATTCAGCATCAGCAGTTACATCCGCGATTTTTTTATACTCTGCTGTGATCTTGTCAAGATCATCTGCCGATACTTCAGCTATGATAGAACCGTAATCTTTTGCAAATAGTTCATCCTTATCAACGCTCTCATCAATCTTAACGCCAAATCCGTTTCCAAATGCCATCTTGCTGACAGCTTCACAGATACCACCAAAACCTACTGCATATGCTGATACGATAACTTTTGATTTTATCATATCTGTTATCTTTGCATAAAGCGGCATAAGCTGCTCATATACAGGAAGTGAGTATTTGTCTTTTTCTATATCAAATTTAACTAAAACATTTCCAGCCTTCTTAAGTTCAGGTGATACAATATCTCCTGTCTTTGCAATATCTACTGCAAATGAGCATAATGTAGGTGGCACATCAATGTCATTAAATGTTCCTGACATACTATCCTTACCACCGATAGAAGGAAGTCCGAGCTTCATCTGCGCATCATATGCACCTAAAAGTGCTGCCATAGGCTCACCCCAGCGCTTTGGATCTTCTCCAAGTCTTCTGAAATACTCCTGGAATGTAAATCTTATCTTGCTGTAATCTCCACCTGCTGCAACGATCTTTGCTACAGAAGATATAACTGCATATACCGAACCATGATATGGGCTCCAGCTTGCAAGATATGGATCAAGTCCGTAACTCATCATTGTGACTGTGTCACATTTTCCTTCTGACATAGGAAGTTTTGCAACCATTGACTGCGTTGGTGTAAGCTGATATTTACCACCATATGGCATATACACACTTGCTGCACCTATAGAACTGTCAAACATTTCGACAAGTCCCTTCTGTGAGCATACATTTAAGTCTGACAATGTATCAAGCCATGCTTTCTTTACATCAGTAGTATCTTTCTTTTCTTCAAAATAATTTGCTTTCTCATCAGGCATTGTGACAACTACATCTGTCTCCTGATGTGCACCATTTGTATCAAGGAATGCTCTTGAAAGATCAACAATAACCTTTCCTCTCCATGAAAGAATAAGTCTAGGCTCTTTTGTAACTTCAGCTACTGCTACTGCTTCAAGGTTCTCCTCCTCAGCAAACTTAAGCATCTTGTCTACATCTTTGCTGTCAACGACAACAGCCATACGTTCCTGAGATTCTGAGATGGCAAGCTCTGTTCCGTCAAGACCTGCGTATTTCTTTGGAACTTTATCGAGATCTACCTTAAGTCCGTCTGCAAGCTCTCCGATAGCTACTGAAACTCCACCGGCACCAAAATCATTACATTTCTTTATGATAGAACTAACTTCTTCTCTTCTGAAAAGACGCTGTATCTTTCTCTCTGTAGGAGCATTACCTTTCTGAACTTCTGCTCCACATACATCGATCGACTTTGTAGTGTGTGCCTTAGAAGAACCTGTAGCACCACCGATACCGTCACGACCTGTACGACCTCCAAGAAGGATGATGATATCTCCCGGATCAGAGTTTTCTCGTATTACATTGCGTCTTGGAGCAGCACCCATAACAGCACCTATCTCCATTCTCTTTGCAACATAATTAGGATGATATATCTCATTTACAAGTCCTGTAGCAAGTCCTATCTGGTTTCCATATGAACTGTATCCCTTTGCTGCACCTGTTACGATCTTACGCTGTGGGAGTTTTCCAGGGAGTGTATCTTTCATTGATACAGTAGGATCTGCCGCACCTGTTACACGCATAGCCTGATATACATAGCCACGACCTGAAAGCGGATCACGGATAGCTCCGCCAAGACATGTTGCAGCACCACCGAAAGGCTCGATCTCAGTAGGATGATTGTGTGTCTCATTCTTAAAGAATATAAGCCACTCTTCTGTCTTTCCATCAATTTCAACCGGAACTACTATAGAGCATGCATTTATCTCATCTGACTCCTCCATATCATCGAGTTTTCCGTCAGCCTTAAGTTTACGCATACCCATAAGCGCAATATCCATAAGTGAAACATATTTGTCAGGTCTGTCTTTAAAAAGTTCTTTTCTCGCATCCTCATACATCTCATAAGATTTCTCGATAGGTGCGCTATAATATCCATCTTCAAACTTAATATTTTTAAGTTCTGTCTGAAATGTTGTATGGCGGCAATGGTCTGACCAATATGTATCAAGTACACGGATCTCTGTCATAGAAGGATCTCTATCTTCCTCACCTTTAAAGTAATTCTGAATATGAAGGAAATCTTTAAAAGTCATTGCAAGATTAAGTGAATCATACAATTTCTTAAGTTCATTCTCTGACATATTTCTAAAGCCATCAAAGATAGCAACATCTTCCGGCTCATCAAATTCCTGTACAAGTGTTTCTGGAATAGTTTCTGAAGCCTCCCTTGAATCTACCGGGTTGATACAGTACTCTTTAATCCTTTCCTTATCTGCCTCATCAATATCTCCCTCAAAGACATAGGTTGTTGCAGAACGTATAACAGGATCTTCCTTTTCGTTTAAAAGTTTAACACACTGCTCTGCTGAATCTGCTCTCTGGTCAAACTGTCCAGGAAGATACTCAACTGAGAATACAAAACTTCCATTAACTTTCTCAAATTCATTCTCATAGCAGTTGTCAACAGGCGGCTCAGAAAATACTGTTCCAAGAGCCTGTTTGTAAGTTGCCTCACTAAGATTTTCAACATCATAACGAATAAGTACTCTGACATTAGTAATGCTCTTTATTCCAAGATAACGTTTTACTTCTTCTTTGAGTTCTTTTGCATGTACTGCATATGGCTGTTTCTTTTCAACATAAATCCTTCTTACACTTCCCATTGCGGTGCCTCCATTTCATTTATATGTTTGTGCTTTTACTGCCTGCTACTCCTACTTTGACGATTTGCTATCTGATGATGACTTATCAGATGATCTCTTCGATGAAGATTTCTTTGATGAAGAAGCTTCTTTGTTCATCTTCTGTAAATCTTCTGCTGTTACAATCTCAGTTGTCATAGTTCCTATTGTAACATTATTCCAAACATTTGCATTAACATTTATTTTATATGTCTTTTTAAGTTTTTCATACCATTCATTATACTTTTCTGTCTGTGCAGACTTAACCGCAGAATCACAAGCTTTCTGATAGCTTGATGTTGAATTGTTATCAATCATCTTTACAAATACATAGTACCCTGCTTCTTCATCAAGAAATACCTGTGAGATAGTGCCATTCTTCATTGCCTTTACTTTCTTTAAGTTTGCTGCTGAAAGATATGACCATCCATCCTTTTCTGTAAATTCAGCTTTATTATACTGAATGTCTGTCTTATCTTTACTTCCGATAAGTTTTGTAAAGTCTTTTGCTGTAGCTGCTTTTTTAGCAAGGTTCTTAATCTCTGTCTGATATGCTTTCTTTTTCTTAGCTGATATACGCTGTGTATTTCCATTGCTGTCTGTCTTTGTAAGTGCTACTGCATAATACTGGACATCATACTCACGATAATCCTTCTTGGAAATCTTTTTGATTATTGAATCTTCATCAACCTTTTTGTTTAACTCTTTCTGTCTGTCAGCCTTATATCTGTCAGCAAGGATCGTCTTTTCAAATCTCTTTGTAAGTTTTTTCTTCGACATATTAAGACGAAGTTTCTGAGTCCATGTCAGACCTTTTCTTGCCTTTGCTGCAAGTTTGGCTGCTTTCTTTTCCTCAGCTGATGTAAGTTTATATTTTGCTTTCTTTGCTTCCTGATAAAGAACTTCATAAGCTTCTTCTTCATCAAGTACTTCCTGTTTGATACCTATCTTGTTTGATATTCCTGATGGCACGCTTGTGTCACTTCCCTGATAAGTTACATCCCATACAGAAGTTCCCATATATGCCTGATACATCTCATCATATGGAAGATAAGTTGACTCTTTAACATAAATAGGATACATCATATCATCCATTGTTATCTTTGTTCCATTAACAGAAAAAGCTACTTGTGGCTTAAACTGCTGTATACCAACACCTATACACAGTACAAGTACCACGACTATACATATGGCACTCCATACAACTGCCTTGACATTCATGCCAGAACCAGTTCCTAATCTTGTTTTGTTTGTTGCAGCTTTAGCTACAGCAGGTTCTTTCTTTTCGCTGTCACTATTCTGCTGATTCATTAATTTCTTTGATGAATTCATTGTTGCTCCTCCAAATGTATTCTATACGCACAAATCACTTATATATGTGATAAAACGCTATCTTCTATTCTATCGAAAAAAAAATATAAGTCAAGACTGCAATTGTGATAAGTCTTTGAACTTTTGCTTTTTTTAACTTTTTGTATCTATTTTTTATTTTTTAATTGACATTCTAATAATTAGCTGTTATTATTATCTAGTGCTTTGTGTTAGCATATTTGCGGAAGTGCTGGAATTGGCAGACAGGCATGATTCAGGTTCATGTGTCGGCAACGACGTGTGGGTTCAAGTCCCATTTTCCGCATTATTTATTTAAAAAGAAATGATTTTTTGTGTATAAAAATCATTTCTTTTTTTATTTTACATATGAATATCACACATTACAAGCATACATAACATATACTGAAAAAGGGCTTATCCAACAATAATGCAAGATAAGCCCTTCATCTTAATAAGATGCTTCTGTTATAAAATTATTTAACGATTTCTTTAACCTTAGCAGCTTTACCAATTCTGTCACGAAGATAGAATAATTTAGCACGTCTAGCCTTACCTCTACGTACGATCTCGATCTTGTCAATGATAGGTGAATGAACTGGCCAAGTCTTTTCTACACCTACGCCGTTAGAGAACTTTCTAACTGTAAATGTTTCTCTTGCTCCACCGTTCTGTCTTTTAAGTACTGTACCCTCAAATACCTGGATACGCTCTCTTGAGCCTTCAATAACCTTAGCGTAAACTTTAACAGTATCACCTACTTTAAAGTCTGCTACTTCTGATTTTAACTGTGCATCTTCAATTGCCTTAATAATATCGTTCATTGTGTGACCTCCTTAATTATTTTGACATTCTTAATACTTATGTGTAATCCTACAACCGTAACAGAGGAATATCTCTACTCACAAACAACATTCAATATGATATCACAATATCTCAAGCATTGCAATACCATTTTTTTCTTTTTTATTTAAACAGTTCAAGTATCTCATCTTTAGTAAGATTATTTACAAATAGTTCATCCGCCTCTATGACTGAGTCTGATAACATCTTCTTTCGCTTCTGTAATTCATATATCTTCTCTTCTATTGAATCTTTCATCACATATTTTATAACCTGTACCTTACGCTTCTGACCTATACGGTATGCTCTGTCTGTCGCCTGTTCCTCAACAGCAGGATTCCACCATGGATCGAAATGTATAACAGTATCGGCTCCCGTAAGATTAAGTCCAGTTCCACCAGCTTTAAGCGATATAAGAAATACTTTGACTTCGCCCTGATTAAATTCCTTTACATATCTCTTTCTCTCCTCAGGCTTAGTAGCACCGACAAGATAAAAATACGGTATGTCATTTTTTCTAAGCTCATCTGCGATTATTGACAGCATAGATGTGAACTGAGAGAAAATGATAACACTGTGACCACCCTCCAATATATCAGGGAGCTGTTCCATAAGCAGCTCAAGTTTCCCACTTCCTCCGTGATAATTTTCAATAAATGTCCCCGGATGGCAGCATATCTGACGCAGTCTGGTAAGTGCAGCAAGAACCTGTATCCTGTCTTTTCCACTTTGTATCTCGCTGTTATCACGTATTTCGCTCTGTATTCTTGAAAGATATGAAAGATATATCTTCTTTTGCTTTGCCGTCATTTCTGATATTCTCTTTGTTTCTATCTTATCCGGCAGATCCTTTAACACATCCTTCTTCATCCTTCTTAATATAAATGGCTGTATCCTCTTTTTGAGTTCTGCCATTTTTGTCTCATTCTTTTCTTTCAGAATAGGCTTTTCATAATAATCCGAGAACTTTGAATATCTCATAAGAAATCCCGGCATTATAAAATCAAAGATCGACCATAACTCAGACAATGTATTTTCTATAGGAGTTCCGGTAAGTGCAAATCTGTGTGCGGCCACAACAGACTTAACTGCCTTTGCACCAAGTGACGCTGGATTTTTGATAAACTGTGCCTCATCAATAAACATATTATCATATGTCATTTCCTTAAAAAATTCCATATCTTTTCTTATAAGAGGATATGTTGTGATCCATACATCATAGTCCTGTACATCCTCACATATAAGTCTTTTTCTCTCGTCAGGATCTCCTGATATTATCCTTGTCCTTATATGAGGCGCAAACTTCTCAAATTCCTCTTGCCAGTTATATGAAAGGGAAGTCGGACAAACTATAAGAGACCTGCTGCCTGGCTGCGAACATATATAAACTATAGTCTGTAATGTCTTTCCAAGTCCCATGTCATCAGCAAGAATACCACCCATTCCATATCTCGCCAGATTTTTAAGCCACCTGTATCCTATCACCTGATACTCTCTCATCTTTGCTTTTATACCATCAGGCACAGGGTACTCACTTATCTCAGGATTTTTTATATCCTCAAGTAATTTGTTAAATCCCTCATCTCTGGTGACGCTGTTTCCTCCAGGCATTATCTCATCTATATAAATAGCTGCATTCTCCTCAAATTTTAATACACCAGAGTCATTCTGCACGCTGTTTTCAATAAGCCACTCAAGAGTTTTTTTCTGCTTTTCATCCTCAAGACTTATAAACGCACCATTCTTAAGCCTGTAATATTTCTTTTTTAAATGCACCGCCCTGAAAAAATCCTCAAGTTCATCCTTTGGTATCTGTGCATAATCCATATCCATCTCCAAAAGATTTATATCTGTATTAAGTCTTATGTTAGCAGACATATGACCTATTTTTTTAACATTTATGCTTTTATACTCTTTAGAATAAAATACTTCAAAATTGTCAGTAAGAATATGTCTTTTATCTGTCATCATACTAAAGATATCATCCTCACTTTTAAGAATAAACGCATTGTCACTTATCTTAAAATTCAAATTATATAATACTCTTGTAAGTCTTTCTTCCTCTTCCTTATCGCGGACAAGTATATACTTTCCCGAATAATCATTTTCCAGTGGATTTATGGCATAATCACCATACTGGAATTTTATTATTGCAGTTATCGAGATCTTCTTCCTGTTATGATAAATATCAAGATAAAGTTTAGGCATAAGAGGCTCAACTATATACATATCCTTTATCTCATCAGGCACACGCACATCCATCTGCTTTTTTAAGATAGGAAGAACTTTTTCAATAAATCCATTTTTATTGTCATGTCTGAATTCTATTTCATTCCCATTCTGCATAAAAAGTGGTGCATAAAATGGCAGAAGACAGCTTATAAACTCTTTTTCAGGCATATACAAAGTATTATTATAAAAAAGTATGCTTCCGTCCTCGCACAGCGAGATAAGCTTATTGTCACCTACTTTTTTTAATGAAAGTGCATTGTCTTTTAATATCATTTCCACTGAAAGTTCAGGGTTTCCTTTTTCTATCCTTATATTATCAAATTCTTTTCCATATATATTTATATCACACTCAATATTTTCTGAGAGGTCGAGCAGCTTTTGCAGCATTTTCTTTGACAATACAAGTTCCTGTCTTTTAAACAGATTTGAATAATATGATTTTCCAAGTGTCTCCTGAATTTCATATATGTCCATGATATAATCGAGTACTCTTGCAGAATTTTCCTCAAAAGCACTCTCTCCTGGAACAAAATGAAATTCCTTTCCAAGCTCTATCGTCTCTTCGTTATAATAATCATTTATAAATTTTTTTGTATTTGAAACCTTATACATCTTGTGCTCTCCGGCTTCAAAACTTACATATGCCCTTGAATTTTTGCTTTTTAAAAATTCAGGAACCGATATATTTAATTTTAAGTGAAAATAATTTGGCGTAAGGTGATTATATTCTCTTTTTCTAAAATACTCTACAACATTATACGCAACCCTGTCTTCTCCCTTTAAGTTAACCTTTGCATCCTCTCGTTGCTGATAGTCTGCTATAAAAAGCATCATAGCGATAACATGCTTACATGCTCCTGACAGTTTAACATGTGAAGGGCAGTTGCATGAATATATCATATTTCCATCGTCCTCCACCTGAACGGTAACTATATATTGATTGCTTCCTTTTACAATACCTTTATACTGCTTTATACTGTCATTCCATGTTACATTAGAGACGGCATGAGCAGCATAGTAACGCATTCCTCTATAATAAACCTTAACAGAGGACGCATACTGTTTTATCGCCTCTCTTGTTATTTTTCTCATAACACGTCACCCGCCTTTCACTCAATTTATCTTAACAAATGAAATTTATCTGCAATCTTTGCCATTCTTCTTCCCATAGGGAATTCATATAATTCTTTTCTGCTAAGTCCATGCATTTTTAGTACAAGCGCAAAATAAACTGCTACAGCCGCTATGAGTGCCGGACAGATTGCAACATATATTTTGCTTGTAAGTATAAAGAACAGCTTATATATGATAAAAGTTACAATTCCCATTATAAATGATGCCAGCAAAGGTATGGAAAAGGTCTTTACTATCTCCTGTTTATATCTCATATGCTTTGCAACGGACCGTCCATTCATAAAGCATACAAGGAGAGGATACGTAACATTTCCGAGTACGAGCGCATACACGCCAAGTCCTGTCCATTTTAAAAGCACAAATACAAATATGATGTGAACGATCAGTGACACAAGTGAATGAATCACCGGAAGTGCCATTTTATCAATACTCTGTAAAACTCCACTTGTAACAGTTGACAACGCATAAAATACAACACATGATGAGCCGATCATAAGCATCGCACCGCCTGTTTTATAATCTGACGACGGAAATAAAAGCCTTATTATCGGCTCCGCAAGTACAGCAAGTCCCATCGCAGAAGGAAACGCGATTATCATATTAAACTTAATTGCCATATCTACTTTCTTTTTAGCATCTTTCATGTCACCTGCTGCCACAGATGTAACAAGATTAGGTATCATTGAAGATGCTATCGCTGTTGAAACTGCTATCGGAACACTTACAAGAAGCCTGTATTTTGTACTATATATTCCCTGTAATGTTTTTACTTCCTTATCAGTAGAGCCCATAGACCCCATTACATTATTAAATAATGTAACATCGATTATACCACTCAGCTGATATACAGTCTGACTGAGTATGATAGGAAGTACTGTCACGATAATAAGCTTATAGGTATATCCTAAAGACTCATTTGTCGAAATCTTGTCCCTGCGTGCCTGTTTCTTTATTACAGGGCGATAAACTGTATAGATTATCACAAGGATCATCAAAGCTGTTACGGCACCAAAACATGTACCAAGTGTTCCACCGGCTGCTCCCCATGCCGATAACTCAGGCGATGCACTGTGAGCACGCATAAAGAAATATGCTGCTCCAACACTTACAAATGCATTTACTATCTGTTCAAATATCTGCGATATAGCAGTCGGAAGCATTGTACGGTGCCCCTGGAAAAGTCCCCTGAAAACACCCATAACTGCAACTATAAAAATCGTAGGTGCGAGAACTCTAAGTGGAATTGCTATTCCACTGTATTTTGCAAAAAATTTTGCCTCAAGCCAGTCTGCGCCAAAATACACAAATAATGCTGCTATTCCACCTGTGCAGATAGACAAAAGCATAGAACACTTGAATATCTTATATGCACTCTTATACCTTTTCTGAGATATCTTTGCCGAAACCATCTTTGAAACAGCCATCGGCATTCCATATGATGAAATTATCAGAAGAATATTGTAAATTTCAAACGCTGCTGAATAAACACCATTTCCCTCATCCCCGATTATATTTGCCATCGGTATGCGGTATATCATTCCGATAATCCTGACAAGTATTGATGCCACTGCCAGAATACTGCCCTGCTTTAAAAATCCACTGGCTGCCTTATTTTGTTTGCTAGTTTCCATCGTTACTTTTATCCCCTTTACTAGTCTCTTTTTATCCCAAGTGCATTAAGTATTTCTTCCTGTTTTTTCTCCATAACAAGGCGTTCTTTATCCTCCATATGATCATAACCAAGCAGATGAAGCATACTGTGGGCTGTAAGAAAACAGATCTCTCTTTTAAGCGAATGACCATATGTCTTAGCCTGTTCAACAGCCCTTTCTACAGAAATAACAATATCGCCAAGAAGCAGTTCACCACTCTCCGGGTTAAAATACATTGCAAGCGCATCATCACTTTCAAGAATATCATAATCTGCCGGCGAACTGTAATCTACCATTGGAAATGAAAGTACATCCGTTGGAACATCAAGCTCCCTGAATTCCCTGTTTATATTTCTAATGCCCTCGTTATCCGTAAATGTCAGATTGACCTCACACTCATACGGACATTTTTCCTGCTCGAGAGCTTTTTCTATAACAAGTTTTAATACCTCTTCATAATCAAAACCAAGATCCAGTTCCTGCTCATTTTCCATCAGTATAGTCATTGTATCCTCCTGTATAAAATCATTTAATTAAAAATCCATATTGATGTTTTTGTATATTTTTTTTATTTCTTCCAGTTCTTCACCACTTATATCACAATAATCAAAGTTTCCTTTTTTCTGCCTGTTGACAAATACACTGTCAATAAGTTTTTCCTTTGATGGTTTAGTTTTATCTTTATTTCGGATAAAATATTCAGCCATAGATACTATGCTGTCAGAAAGCATAACAATAACCGCTTCCCTACTCTCAAGATTTTGTTCCTTATCACAGTTTTGTAAAATCACATCGGTCAGACATTTAGGAAAATCATATGCATATGATATATCATTTGTTGCCTCAATATAGTCTTCGTTATTCTTTATTCTTCCAATTTCATGATACATACCACCAGCTTTTGCAAGCAGACTATTATAACCCATCTTTTGTGCAACTCTCATAGACATTACACTTACTCTCATTGAATGGATAAATAAATTCGCTGAATATGCCTGAAGTCTTCTTATAAGCTCATGATCCGACTCCAAAAGAAACTGTAAACTTTCAACATCCTCATCACATAAGCCTTTAATCTTTCCAAGCTGCTCAAACATATATTTTACAATAAGAGCCGTAACTGCTATCACAAACGATGACATTATCTGTATAATGATATATATCATATTTTCTTTGAGCAGTCCCATATCAAACCCAAACTGTATTATAAGAAGAACTGCTGATAAGGCAACCATAGTTATAACAGAATATATAAGTTCCTTAATACCATTATCTGAAAACATCAGAATTATAATAACACCAAGAACCAGATAATATAATATTATCTTATTATTATAGACATAATCTGTTGTAAACAAAACATATTGAACCATGCACAAAAAATAGCAGATCATTCCATGCTTCATTCCATCAATAACTGATATAACTGCAACCGATATAAGCCAAAGACTTCCAACAAATTTATATCCATACAAAAGCACCAGTGCCTGAGACACTATTATTCCAAAAAAGTATAATATTTTAGAATTGATCTCTTCTGTGTATTTTCCTCCACCATGCGCATAAAAACATTGCACAAGCATGCCACACACTATCACGGTAACAATATTTACCATATTCTTTACAATGCTATAATCACGCACGAAACCTATTAATATCGCTCCTAAAATTAAAATTATATAGATAACGATTGAAAATCTTATGGAATCATTTGTTTTATTTCTTTCTGTTTGCTCTGCTTTCATGTTCTTTTGATTCATTTACCTTTTTTCTTCTTTCAATTTTTTTCTCATATTCATCATACGCTGTTACAATCTTCTGGACAAGCGGATGCCTTACAACATCCTTATTTGTAAGATATGCAAAGCCTATATCCTCAACTTTTCCAAGCACCTCAAGAGCCTGTTCAAGACCGGATTTAGTTGACCCGGGCAGATCTTTCTGTGTAAGATCACCTGTAACTATAACTTTTGAACCAAAACCTATTCTTGTTAAAAACATTTTCATCTGTGCAGGCGTTGTATTTTGCGCTTCGTCAAGGATTATGAAAGAATTATCAAGCGTTCTTCCCCTCATATATGCAAGTGGTGCAACTTCAATAAGCCCTTTTTCGACATTTCTAAGATAACTTTCAGCTCCCATTATCTGATACAAGGCATCATAAAGTGGTCTTAAATAAGGATCTACTTTACTCTGAAGGTCACCCGGCAGAAAACCAAGTTTTTCTCCCGCCTCTATAGCCGGTCTTGTAAGGATTATCTTGTTGACCTCGTCTCTCTTAAACGCCTCGATAGCCATCGCCATCGCAAGATATGTCTTTCCTGTTCCGGCAGGGCCAATTCCAAAAACGATCATTTTTTTTCGTATCAGGTCAATATAATTTTTCTGTCCCGATGTCTTTGGTTTTATGGGTTTTCCCTGAATCGTCCTGCATACTATATCAGAGTCAAGTTCCACCACTTCGCCCTCTCTATGTTCCACAGCAAGTGATAAAATATAATTTATATTCTGCTCAGTTATAGTATTTCCTCTTTTTGACAGTTCAAGCAATTCCATTAAAATACTTTCTGCCTGTTTCACACTGGCAGCATCACCAACAAGTTTGATATTTCCGTCTCTTGCCACCATAGTAACGTTAAGGCTTCTTTCTATTTTCTTAATGTTTGCATCAAAACTGCCAAATATATTTCTCTCATGTTCAGCCGGTATTTCCAAAACTGTTTCCATTATCGCCATATTTTTTATTCCTTTTTTGTCTTATTTTCTCATAATGCGTCTGCCTTTTGTGCCATACCATTTCCCCTGATGCCTCGTAACTTTCTTTTTGTTCTGCCACAGAAAAATCGGTTTTCACAAGTTTATAGCCTTTTTCCTTTTTTTTCCTGATATGATCGGTATATTCTTCTTTCATAACTTTTGTTGCTTCATCAAGATCATAATCAACATCCGCATACCTATACTTTTTAAATGTAATTTTCCATACCGATACTGGAAATCTTTTCGATAAAAAATGGCATACGCATCCACCATCATAGAGTATAGCACATTTTTTTGAAGTTTCCAAATCATTTAATGGATTATGTATAAAAAACTCTTTATTAAATGCTAAAATTTTATAAATTTCCTTTTCTCTTCCTGTATAAACTTTCTTTTTCTGCTTCTTTTTAAGACTTGCACAAAATTTTTCCCTGCTTTCAAGAACAACGATCCCATCGGCTTTCACTCTCGCTTTTCTTAATATCTCATCATTATCACCTACTATAGGAACGATCCCTGATATAAGAACTTTTCCCTTTTTCACCTTTTTTCCAGCTTTTACTTTTGCAACGCCCGCACTTGTGACTATTGAAACTATCTTCCCATTTTCTGACGCCACAAGATCAGAAGGATGCCCTTTCTTTTCTATGTCATCTTTTGACATCTCTCGTATATTTATAATAAGCCTGCTGCCATTTCTGTTTACCGCCACCCAGCCTATATTGTCATAATACTTTCTTATCTTTTTTTCTATTTTTTCACAATCAATATTTTTTGAACACATTCCACCATAAATATTTTCGGTATCCAGATATGATATTATATTTTCTTTTGTATAATAATTCTGTCCCTTAACCTCTATTCCCCATATCCTCGTAGAAAGAAAAAACAGCATTACAAAAAAAGCCAGTACTCCTAAAACAAAATTTATATTTTTCCTGCCTTTTTTTATTACAAACGGCAGACCATACCTCTTATATACACGTGGAAAAGCATGACATTTCAATGCAATATGATGTATTCTCCAAAAATTTCCAAGACTTATACAAAACCATAATATTCCCTTTTGCTCATCTGCTCTTACATTCCATACTTCTATTCCATTATTTCTACACAGATTTATAAATCTGCCTGCTCCCTCATGTTCCATATAAACCATCAGATATCCAAATATCCAGCCTGTTATTTTATGTACCATCTTATTCCCCTATTTATGATATTCAATCGAATCTATATTACCAAGCACACACATCTCATCTTCCCTGAAATATGCGATCACAAGTCTGTTCCCCTTTACATATATTTTTTGTTGTTTTGTCTGCACCTTTATAAGTTCCTCTGTATATTCTATGATACTTCTGTAATTTTCTATACATAATCTGTGATTTCCATATCCCAAAATAACAGGAGCTTTTGCAATAACATCCTGAGGTATATCAAATTTATCTGATAATCTTCTTGATACCGCAGGCTCCCGCACTTCCGGTTTTGTTGAAGCTTTTCTGACATGTCTGTACTTTTTCATCATACAACACACCCCTGACAAAATGCATTATTTACTGCTGTTTGCACCATAAGCGTTAACAGCAGCCTATTATTTTATATATATGACTGTGTGTTATTTTTGTTACTTGCTATAAAACATTAAATACTATATAATTACTATAATCACAATCAGAGCTACATAGCTCAGAAACGAGGATTGACATGCGCGAAAAATATAACCGTGAAATACTGGATCTTATCAGAAGCATACAAAATATAGACTTTATAAAACCTGAAGATATTCCAAATATAGATCTTTATATGGATCAGGTAACCACTTTTATGGATGAACATCTCGCCTCTTCAAAAAGATTCGATGATGACAAGATTCTTACAAAGACTATGATCAATAACTACACTAAAAACAAACTCATACCTCCACCTCAGAAAAAGAAATATTCTAAAGAGCATATGTGTTTACTTATATATATATACTACTTTAAAAATTTTCTTGCGATAAGTGACATAAAAGATATTCTTGATCCTATCAGTAATCTGTTTTTTGACGGAAATGGTTCAAAAGATATGGAGGAAATATACTCAGAGATTGTTGAGCTTGAATCAGCAAATATTGACTCACAGCTTAAAGATATTATAAGAAAACTAAAAAAATCAAATGAAATGTATTCAGAAGTTACTGACCCTGACGAAAAAAAAGTTTTATCTAAATTTGCTTTTATCTGTATGTTAAGCTTTGATGTATGGGTTAAAAAAACAATCATAGAAAATATAATGGATGACACTCTCGGCCAGAAAAAGAACAGTTCTTCCACAAAAAACAACTAACAAATATCAGGCGGATATTTGCAATACGCTATTACTACCAGCTCATAACACTAAAGGCTACTGTTCACACCTTTGTGTGACCAGTAACCATAAAAACGGCTACACAAAATCAAATCTATGCAGCCGCTTTCTTATACTTATTCTTTTTTGTATTTCATCATATAAGCCCTAATCTGATATTTAAGCCTTTTCCATTTATCTTCATTTTTTACATAATAAAGTGGACAAAGCTTACCAGTCACATCATAATGCCTTATGATCTGTGAATCTCCAATTCCATATTTTGAACACAGCCATCCTGCAAGTCTTATCAGTGAACTGTATGTCTTTTGGGAAAATTTTCCTGAGCTATCCGGATGACAACATTCTATTGAAATCGTATCTGAATTTCTATTATTCGATGCATATGAAATCTCATTTAATGGAATACACTGCACAATAGTACCATCCAGACCGATTATAAAATGACTGCTTACCTTATTCGAAACACTGTCAGAGACATTTTTTCTGCTCTCGAAATAATTCCTGTTTGCCATCGCATCAGTTCCGGGATTCGCTGTATAATGGATAACTATACCATTTACACTTTTAAGTTTTATACCCGGTCTTGAATTCTTATTAACGGTAAGCATTTTCTTTCTTATAGCAGGTCTTGGAACCATATACTGACCATATGATGCATCCGTATTGTCACTATTATTTTTCTTCTGAAATTCAGACTTAATAACTGTAAATACGGCTGCCATTATGACAAACACAATAGCAGCCGCACCACATACTTTCAATACTTTCATCCTACGACGCTTCGCTTTTGAAAGTTTTTTCATATATTCTATTGATCTCCTACACTATAGTTAGGAGCTTCTTTTGTAATATGTATATCATGTGGATGACTCTCTTTGAGAGATGCAGAACTTATCTTAACAAATTCACCAGTCTCCTGCAATGTTTTAATATCAGGAGCTCCACAATATCCCATACCTGAACGAAGTCCACCCATAAGCTGGAATACTGTATCTTCTACAGTTCCCTTATATGCAACACGTCCTTCTACACCTTCAGGAACAAGCTTCTTTGCACCTGTCTGGAAATAGCGGTCCTTACTTCCATTCTCCATGGCAGCGATAGAGCCCATACCACGATATACTTTATATTTACGTCCCTGATAAAGTTCAAATGTTCCAGGACTTTCATCACATCCTGCAAAGATACTTCCCATCATACAAACACTTGCACCAGCAGCGATTGCCTTTGTCATATCTCCTGAATATTTGATACCTCCATCAGCAATGATAGGAATGTCATATTTCTTTGCGACTTCATAAGCATCCATGATAGCTGTGATCTGTGGTACACCAATACCTGCAACAACACGTGTCGTACATATAGATCCAGGTCCGATACCAATCTTAACACAATCTACACCAGCCTTGATAAGTGCTTCTGTAGCGGCTCCTGTAGCAACATTTCCTGCAATGATCTGAAGATCAGGATATGCATCACGAACCATCTTGACAACCTTTAATACATTTGCACTGTGACCATGTGCAGTATCGATAACGATACAGTCAACATGCTTCTCAACAAGTGCTGCAACTCTGTCAAGAATATTTGCAGTAACGCCAACTGCTGCTCCACATAAAAGTCTTCCCTGTGAATCTTTTGCAGCTAACGGATATTTTATCTGTTTTTCAATATCTTTTATAGTAATAAGACCTGCTAGATTTCCATCTTTGTCAACAATAGGAAGCTTCTCTTTTCTTGATTTTGCAAGAATCTTCTTTGCCTCTTCAAGAGTGATTCCAACCTGTGCTGTGATAAGACCTTCTGAAGTCATAGACTCCTTAATCTTCTTTGAAAAGTCTGTCTCGAATTTGAGGTCTCTATTTGTAATGATACCTACAAGTTTCTTACCTTCTGTTATAGGCACACCTGAAATATGGAACTTAGCCATAAGGTTATTTGCATCTTCTAAAGTATGCTCAGGTGATAAATAAAATGGGTCTGTAATGACACCGTTCTCTGAACGCTTAACTTTGTCTACCTCATCAGCCTGTGCTTCGATCGACATATTCTTATGGATGATTCCGATACCACCCTGTCTTGCCATTGCAATTGCCATACGATACTCTGTAACAGTATCCATTCCTGCGCTCATCATAGGTATGTTGAGCTTAATTGATCTAGTCAGATTTGTTGCTAAAGAAACCTGATTTGGAATTACCTCTGAATAATGTGGTACTAATAAAACATCATCAAATGTAATGCCTTCACCAATAATCTTACCCATTTTAATATCCTCCTTATTAAATTTGTAAATTCATATCCTGCATAAACTTTTATAAATAGTATAATATACCACAAATAAAACTTGATGGTGTATTGTACTAGTATATAACACTATTTTTATGATTGTCAATAATGACTTTGTTCTACATCATGCATCCTGAATTTTGCTTTTGCCTTTAAGTTTCATAAGTTCAAGCATCTTTTCATCAGGTGTAAATCTTATTCTTTCTTTTCCATTATCTCCAAGAACAACAGCAATATACTGCCTATCTCCAGGCATTCTTGAAGAGTAATCCTCTAGCGGAAGATTTCTTGAATTGTATAAAACAGGTGCTTCTTCAGGCGCAATAAGCTCTACCTTTTCCATATCAATTCTTTTCTTATGCTTTCTTTTCTCTCCGTTGATTATAAGGTCAAAATCTATCTGACCATCAACAAACACATACTCATATGCAACATTTTTCTTTGGCAGAAAATATATGATCATTGCATCAACTATAAAAATAAATATCAAAAGATACAGACTTTTAAAAACCAGCAGATCAAATACTACCAAAAACAGGCACAAAAAAATCAAACCTGCCCTCGCTGCCGTTCTTTTAGGCGAAGGCTTAGCCTTTAAATAAGTTTCTGAATATAATTCTTCCATTGTATAGTTTCCTCTCTTTTATTTTTATGAAACAATCTGACTCTTTTTCTTTCCAAGTAAAAACCAGAATTTTGAATTTATGATCAGCACAAGGCTGTATTCGATCATCATAAGGATAGCCATGACCACGAGACACTGGCAGATATATTTCGCATTTCCAACAGACGGCAGATATGATACCTTTTTCCATCCAAAATACGCAACTGAACGAAGTCCGAAAACAGTATGTGTACACATGATAGCTAAAGAATTTTTTCCCCAGAAATCAAGTCCCGAAAGATCAAATCTCTTCGATAAAAAGTCTAACAGCATAATTGCTCCAAGCGAACCTGTAATGCCACATATATAAAATAATGCCGGCTTGTCTCCCTCCTTAATCATATGAATATCCACATGCTCATTTAACTGTGATAAAAATATGTTTAATACTGAGAGTCCCAAACCACCTGCAAATTTTATCCTGTCATCCGTGAGCTTCTGATAAAAGATATATATAAAATATCCAACACCTATAAACCACGCTGCCATAAATCCTGTGCCAACTGCACGTATAAGACTTGAGATATTATCAATGCTTGTCTGATCCATCTGACCTTTCATTGCTATCCCAAAGTTTTCTATAATATTATTTGCCATAGTTACCGCGTAAAGTCCGACAACTGCATACAATATCTTAATAAACTTAGGAGTTCTTATAAGGAAGAAAAAGATCAATTCCCCAAAAAAGATAGTCGGTAAAAACCACATTGAATTTATACCTGCCAGAAATACACTATCCCATAAATAATCCCAGAATGTTTTTGTAACTTTAGATAAAGGTTTCATTTTTACATACACACATCCCACTTTAAACATTATCCCAAGAATACTAAATGAGATATATGGAACAACTAGGCTCATAAATGTTTTTTTCATAAAAACGCCAAATGTTCTCTTTTTTATGGAACCTGAATAACTCATAAGAAATCCAGATATTATATAAAAAATAACAACCTTGAACGATGACATCCACAAATCGATGGAATTCTCATATTTAGTAACATGACCAAACATGATAAGTAACATTCCAAGCCCTTTTGCTGCATCAACATAACCAATTCTTTCTTTCATTGTCAAAATCCATCCTAAAACATATATTTATTCATATATCTGTTATTATAAGTCATACACTTTTTAATTTCAAGACAGAGTTTTTCATATTTTAAGCTGCAAACCTCTGATAAAATATTGCTGTTTGCACCAATTTTTATACAAACACCATAAAATTAACAGAGGGTTTCACTTTTGAAACCCTCTGTCTTAAATTCAATCGTGATGTATATAACTTGTTGTCTACGATCATTTATTACATCATTCCCATTGGAGCTCCACCTGCTGGCATAGCTGCTGGTGTATCTTCTTTTATAGTAGATACAACTGACTCTGTTGTAAGAAGTGTTGATGCAACACTTGTAGCATTCTGAAGTGCACTTCTTGTAACCTTTGCAGGGTCAACGATACCTGCTGCTACCATGTCTGTGTACTCTTCTTTAAGAATATTAAACCCTGTTCCAACTTCTGACTCACGAACTTTATTGATAATAACCGCTCCCTCAAGACCTGCATTGTGTGCGATAGTTGATAAAGGAGCCTCAAGTGCTTTAAGGATAATGTTTGCACCAGTCTTTTCATCACCTTCAAGCGTAGCTGCAAGTTTTGCAACTTCTTTTGAAGCATGAATGTAAGCTGAACCACCACCTGAGATGATTCCTTCTTCTACTGCTGCCTTTGTTGCTGCCAAAGCATCTTCCATACGGAGTTTTGCTTCCTGCATCTCTGTCTCTGTAGCTGCACCAACACGTACAACTGCAACACCACCTGCAAGTTTTGCAAGTCTTTCCTGAAGTTTCTCTTTATCAAAGTCTGATGTAGTCTCCTCCATCTGAGCTCTGATCTGAGCGATTCTTCCTGCGATAGCATCTTTGTCACCAGCACCATCAACGATAACTGTATTCTCTTTCTGAACCTTAACTGATTTAGCACGACCAAGCTGTTCAATAGTTGTATCTTTAAGCTCAAGACCAACTTCCTCAGAGATGACTGTACCACCTGTGAGGATCGCAATATCCTCAAGCATAGCCTTTCTTCTGTCACCATAACCTGGAGCCTTAACTGCTACAACATTAAATGTACCTCTGAGCTTGTTGATAACAAGTGTTGTAAGAGCCTCGCCTTCAACATCCTCAGCAATGATAAGTAATTTAGCACCATTCTGTACGATCTGCTCAAGTAATGGAAGAATTTCCTGAATATTTGAAATCTTCTTGTCTGTGATAAGGATATATGGATTGTCAAGATTTGCTTCCATTTTATCCATATCTGTTGCCATATATGCTGAAACATAACCTCTGTCAAACTGCATACCTTCAACAAGGTCAAGTTCTGTCTTCATAGTCTTAGACTCTTCAATAGTGATTACACCATCGTTTGAAACTTTCTCCATTGCATCTGCAACCATCTCACCAACAGCCTCATCACCTGCTGAAATTGCTGCAACTTTAGCAATCTGGTCTTTTCCTGTTACTTTTGAGCTCATATTTGCAATAGCCTCTACTGCACAGTCACAAGCCTGCTTCATTCCTTTTCTAAGGATTATTGGATTTGCACCTGCTGCAAGGTTTTTCATTCCTTCATTTACCATTGCCTGTGCAAGTACTGTAGCTGTTGTAGTACCATCACCTGCAACATCGTTTGTCTTTGTTGCAACTTCTTTTACAAGCTGTGCACCCATATTCTCAAAACCATCTTCAAGTTCAATATCTTTTGCGATAGTAACACCATCATTTGTAATAAGTGGAGCACCAAAAGATTTATCCAATACTACATTTCTTCCTTTAGGTCCAAGTGTAACCTTTACTGTATCTGCAAGTTTATTTACACCGTTTTCAAGAGCTGCTCTTGCGTCTGCACCGAATTTAATTTCCTTTGCCATTATTAAAGCCTCCTAATATAATCTATGATATATGAGATTTCTATAATCTACTCTCATTGAAAAAATACATTGTATAAAATGTTATACATTTAAAGTTTTCTAATCTTCTACTATTGCAACTATATCACTCTGACGAACTACTATAAACTCATCATCTCCAAGTTTAACTTCTGTTCCTGCATACTTAGAATAAATAACTTTATCTCCCACACTAACCTGCATCTTAACTTCTTTGCCATCTACAACCCCTCCAGGACCAACTGCAATAACTTCTGCCTGCTGTGGTTTTTCCTGAGCATTTCCTGGTAATACGATACCTGATGCAGTAGTTTCTTCTGCTTCTAACTGTTTTAATACAACTTTGTCTCCTAATGGTGATAATTTCATGTCTATGTCCTCCTTGCGCTTCTTAGTTTACTAGCACTCACTCATTCTGAGTGCTAACCATAGTCTTAATATATTTCATTTAATGATATTCTGCAATATTATTCATTATGAAAAAATAGCTTATTTTTCCATAATTCTTTTATTTACTCTTTTTTTCTCATTTTTACTCACTTTTAACATTTTTATATTTTATTTATATATTAAGTATTTTTTGACACATTTCGCTACATATAATATAATTTTTTATAATATTCATGACTCGTGCCATGAAGTAAATACAAAATAGAAACTAATCTGGAGGTTATAAATGAAAGAACAGCTATATACGATTCCGGTCAACGATGCATTTGACAGTGAATGTGAATGTCCACTCTGCAAAATGTACGATGACCTTGAAAAGGAATCTATCGACTTTATGCTCGGTCCAAGCTACATGGAGGATGACATCCGAATGGAAACAGACAAAACAGGTTTTTGCAGTAAACATATAAAACAGCTATATGATGGCCAAAACCGTCTGGGAATCGCTCTTATGTTGCATACCCATATGAAACACACAAGTGAACAGATTGAAAAACTTCGTCAAAAAACAGGTACAGTAAAAAAAGGGTTATTTAACAAAAAAGAAGTAAACCCACTTATTGATTATATTAAAGATATTGAAAATTCATGCTATATATGTGACCGTATAAAAAAAGTTTTTAAAAGATATATAGTTACTGTCATTCATTGCTATACACATGATGATGATTTTAAAGTAAAATTCAACAGTTCAAAAGGCTTATGTACCAGACATTATGGTATGTTGTATGAAGAAGCCACTAAAAGCCTGAACTCATCAGCATTAAGTGAATTTATATCTGATATCAATTCTCTGTATCTTGATAATTTTAAACGCGTTACAGATGACCTTGAATGGTTCATTGATAAATTTGATTACAGAAATGAAAATGCACCATGGAAAAATTCAAAAGATGCTATTCAACGAAGCATAATAAAAACTAACGGTCTATTTTTAGAAGAAAAATAAATTTCCAAATTTATATCTGTATAAAAAAATATCCATGTATATGAAAATACACGGATATTTTTTATAATAACTAATTCTAAAATATTTACTTAGCTTCTGCACGCTTTTTATCTTCTTCGAGAAGTTCTTTGATATTTCTTGCTTTATTCTTAATTCTTTCATTTGCAGTACGTGATGTAAGTACTTTTGAAATCCATCTGCCAGATTCTTCATATTTGCCTGTTCTTCTCGCAAGTTCTGCTACAAGAAAAGTAACTGTAAGTTCGTCCATGCCACACATTGGAAATGACTCTCTTGAAAATGCAGTCATAAATCCTTCATATGCTTTTACCAGTAATTCATTCTCTTCCTTTTGTAATTCTGCAACAACCTTATCATAATCAGCAGTATCACTAGGAAGAGTCTCACGCTTACCTCTGTAAAGCCATGCCATTTTCAGACATGTATATGCCTTTTCACTATTTTTCGCTTTTTTAACGATAGCATTTGCAAGAGCAAGCTGATGTCTTAAAATAGCATCATCATATGTATATGTGCTGCCCGTCTTTGGAAGTCCACTAAAATTCTTAGTAATATTCTCACGAATAAGCTTTGCCTGTGCAGGCATCATAAATTTAAAGAATCTGCTAAGTGCTGCATATCCACAGCTAGGGCATACAAGTGCATCATACTTAAGCGAATCAACAAGCTGATATTTCGGACGAAGGTCTGTATCTGCTGCCAAAAGCTTAACTTTACCCGTCCTTATCATTTTTGAATGAAATTCATTATTGCAGACCGGACAGGTATATGATTTATCAAACAGGAGATCTTCCTCGGTAACTTTTGGTGCGCTTTCTTTTTTTGCTGTCTCACCTGGTTTTACACTTTTCTTTGTATCTTCTTCAAATACCTCAAGCTTATTAAGCTTGCCAAGTCCCATCTTCTCTAATCCGGAAAATAAACCCATGATCAATCCCCCTTATTTTGGTTTATATGAACTTTTTAGTGAAACAATACGATTAAATACCATGTGTCCTTTTTCTGAGTCCTTAGAATCAACACAGAAATAACCGTGTCTCACAAACTGAAAACTATCATGTGATTCAGCCTCTGCAAGTGCCGGCTCTACATAACAATCATTCAGAACGGTTAATGAATTTGGATTCACATTTATCGTACCATCTTCATTATACACTCCTTTTTCTTCATCTACAATATTCTCATACAGCCTTATCTCGCATTTTTCTGCCGTTTCAGCACAAACCCAGTGAATAGTTCCCTTGACTTTTCTTGCATTAAATCCTGAACCGCTCTTTGTCTCTGGGTCATAAGTACAATGTACTTCTGTAACATTTCCATTCTCATCAGTGACATAATCAGTACATGTCACAAAATAAGCATTCATAAGTCGTACCTCATTGCCTGGATACAATCTGAAATATTTTCTAGGTGGTTCGATTTTAAAATCTTCCCTGTCAATATATAATACTTTTCCAAAAGGAACTTTTCTGCTTCCCATCTCAGGATTTTCCTGATTGTTTGAAACATCAAGATATTCTATTTCATTTTCAGGATAATTTGTAATAACAAGCTTGATAGGATCCAGTACAGCCATCATACGAGGTCTCTTCATCTTCAAGTCCTCTCTTATACAGTACTCAAGCATTGCATAGTCAGATGAACTCTGTGCCTTCGATATTCCTGAAAGCTCGATAAACATTCTGATCGACTCAGGTGTAAATCCACGTCTTCTGAGAGCAGCGATAGAAACAAGTCTTGGATCATCCCATCCGTCTACTATTCCATCCTCAACAAGTTTCTTTATATAACGCTTTCCAGTAACCACATTTGTCAGGTACAATTTTGCAAACTCTATCTGTCTAGGCTTATTTTCCATATCTATCTCATTTACAACCCAGTCATATAAAGGTCTGTGATCTTCAAATTCAAGGGTACAGATAGAATGAGTAACACCCTCTACAGTATCCTCAATAGGATGTGCAAAATCATACATAGGATAAATACACCATTTATCACCTGTATTGTGATGATGCATTCTTGCAATACGATAAATGATAGGATCTCTCATATTGATATTTGGTGAGCTCATATCAATCTTCGCACGAAGAACCTTGCTTCCATCTTCAAATTCACCAGCTCTCATTCTCTCAAACAAATCAAGATTTTCCTCAACACTTCGATCTCTGTAAGGACTGTTTTTTCCTGGTTCTTTTAAAGTACCACGATACTCTCTGATTTCTTCTGCTGAAAGATCACATACATATGCTTTTCCTTTTTTTATAAGCTTAACTGCACATTCATACATTACATCAAAATAATCTGATGCATAAAAAACATGCTCCATATCAAGATCTCCGCATATCCACTTTACATCCTCAAGAATAGAGTCAACAAACTCTGCTTTTTCTTTTGTTGGATTTGTATCATCAAAACGAAGATTGAACTGTCCTCCGTATTCTTTCGCAAGTCCTGAATTTAAGATAATAGACTTTGCATGTCCAATGTGAAGATAGCCGTTTGGCTCAGGAGGAAATCTTGTAACTATCTTTTTACAGCGTCCCTCCTCAATATCCTTATCTATAATGTTTTCAATAAAATTGCGGGAAACTGTCTCCTTTTCCTCTCCTGAATTTTCTCTAATATCAACCGGACTACTCAACTGTGTCTCCTCCTTTGATCTCATTATTAAAAAATACTGTTATATATTCTAACATAAAATTCATAAATGTAAAAGTTTTTTTTATAACTGCGATATTATGCAATATCTTTGATAAATCTGTCTATAATTTTTCCATAAAGACAGGGCATATCATCACCGACATGCCCCTGAAAATATTATTTAAATTTATGTCCACCAAGTTTCATTCTCGCACCTGCAAGATATACACTGAAGAAATGGTAGCTTTTCATATTTTTTGTTTTTCCCTTGTAAAGTATTGTTTTCTGTCCCTGCAATACTTTTCTTGCTGCACTTATACAGCTTTTCCACTGTCTTGAACCTGTTCTTTTTGCATCATACTGTCTGAGTCTCTTTTTAAGTGAACCATTTCTTACTGGTGAAAACTGACCCTTCTGATAAACTACTCCTTTGATGCTGCCTGGGAATGCTTTTGAGCTTACTCTGTTCATAATAACTATTCCTACTGCAAGTTTTCCCTGATATGGTTCTGAACCAGCCTCACAATTTATGATACTTGCCATAAGTCTGAGATCAGCTTTTGAATATTTTCTTTTTCTGCTATTCTTTTTTGTTGTAACTTTTTTTGTCTCTTTAGAACTAGCTGCTTCACTTGATATAGTTGAAGATGCTGTAGTAGAACTGTCATCAACTTTAGTTACATTATCATCTGTCTCTTCCTCACTCATATCAGACTTAAACTCAAGTCCCTGTATCTGTTTTCCTGTCAGATCATTTGCCGATGCATATGAAGAACCGACTGTGAATGATGTCATAGCTAAAGATACTGTAAGCACCATCGCAGCAACTTTCTTGAATCTCATAAAAAAATAACCTCCCAAATGTTATGATTGGTTTAAACCAACGAAACATTTTTTAAAACTTTATTTAATATTTATGTAACATATTATAACATACTTCTTAAAAATTTCAACCCCCTTCAAAAAAAATATACATACACATTCTGACATGCTTTTCATTTATATGTTATTTAGTATATTTTTGGTACAAAAAGAAGCATATTTTTGTTTATTATGCCAAAAATAATGCTTCTTTTCAGTAAATAAAATTCAATTTTTATTTTTCAACCATAATCTGTTACAAAATTGTTACAATTTTTCTTACATATTGTACATAAAAAGATCACGGTATTTTATCTGTCCACCAAACAGATCTAGCGCACTTCCGATAGTAAAATCTACTCTGGAGCTTCCCTCTTTTTTTATAAATTCTATATCCTGCATAGAATGTATCCCACCGGCATATGTAACAGCTTTTCCTGATACATGACCAAGTATTTCAACAATGCTTTTTTCTATTCCTGCTGCCTTGCCCTCTACATCTACAGCATGTACAAGAAATTCATCACAATAATCGCCAAGTCTGTCAAGAAGTTCAAGATCAAATCTCTCCTTTGTCATCTTCTGCCATCTGTCCGTTACGACATAATATTCACTTCCATCAAAACGACAGCTAAGATCTAAAACAAGCCTGTTCTTTCCTATTAAATGTGACAATTTTTTTAATCTCTCATAATCGATCATTCCGTTTCTAAATACATATGAAGTCACTATAACATGTGATGCTCCAAGATCAAGATATCTCTCAGCATTTTCAATAGTTACACCTCCACCTATCTGCAACCCCCCCGGATAAGTTTCAAGTGCAAGTTTTGCCTGTTCTATATCCTTTTCATAATAATCACTTCCAACCGGATTTAAGATTATTATGTGTCCACCTTTAAAACCATCTTTCTTATACATCTGTGCATAATAGCCCGCATCCCTGATCGATACAAAATTATCCTCTGCATGATCATTTTCATCAGATAAAGAGCCTCCAACTATCTGCTTAACAGAACCGTTGTGTATATCTATACATGGTCTGAATCTCATATTAATCTCCATTTCTGCACACGCTTTTTGTTCATAGCAAGATTTGTATCAAGTGTGCACAGACACAAATCTTTAGTGTGAAAAATCAGGCTTTTCACGCTATACCATCTTACTTTGCTTTTTTCTGATTAGTTATCATTTCTGCGATTTCACTGAAATCTTCATCTTTTTGGAACTCATATTCTCCGGCTCTTATCTTTCCAACATAACCATTTTGTCTCATGAACTCCGTAAACTTTTCTGAATCCTCTATGACACCTTCATCCTGAAGTTTGTCAGCTACCTTCTTTGCCCAGTCACCACTGCTTATTGTAAGTTTTTTCTTTTCTTCATTTAAACTTTTTTGCATTTTCTTTTTTTCATTTTCAAATGATCTGTCTTTTTTCTTTTTCTTAGATACAACAGGAGATGGTGCTGGCGTATTACGCACATCTTTTTTATCATCCTGTTTATCATTATCTTTATCTGAAATTGCATTATTGTTATCTGAAACAGCTGAACCTGAAGCATTTTCAGCCGTAGCATAAACTATTTTATTATCACTGTCCGCAAATGTCATTCCAAGTTTTTTAGCTCTTGAAATAACTGCTGAATCCGAGGTATGCATAAGGCAGGATATTCCAAGAACAACCGTAACAAATAATACACCTACACCAAACCCTCTAAAGAAAGATTTTTTATTCATATTTATCTCCAATCTGTCACTTTATCATCTTGCATTATAAAGATCAATTACAAGCTTAACCTCACCTTGTCCAATAGACAACATTTTGGATATTTCCAAAACACTTCTTCCCTTTTTGTACAAAGCAATGATCTCATTATTTGAATTTGCTTTGTTTTCCTCACTATTATCTTTTTCAAACATATTGTCACTCTGTGCAATATATTTTTTGCGCGCATCGGTTATCTCAGCTATTGCCTTTACCTCCGCATCATCAAGAATAGAATTACTCCTTATCTGTGTCTGTGCAGACATATCGCTTTCATTTCTTCGATAAAAATCATTATTATATAATACTTCTTTCTCTGGCTTAGGTGGTATAATACTCTCCTCGACTGCAGGTCTTACAGGTCTGTTTACCATACCAGTATTACTGGCAGTGTTACCACTTGCGACCTTACTGACACCTTTGGCATTTTCAATCTCTATCTGTTTAAGAACATCATCCACCTCTGAAAGCTGCTTTCTTACTTTTTGATAAGTTTTAGCTGCCTCATTGCGAAGATCGGCGTTTGTCATATCAACACTATGTACAAGTTTCTGAATTTCTTTTTCTTTCTCCGTCAGCATGTTATATAAAAAAACTGTTTCTTCATGATTTTTTTCAATCTTATTAAATACCTCATCCGAATACTCGCTAAAACCTAATATCTTATCATTAGATATCTGGCTGAACTTTTCATCTGCTTTATTCAATATGTCCTCTTTTGTTTCTTTAACAGCCTGTTTTATTTTTTCTTCTATCTCTGCATAATCAATTTCCGTTTTGTTATCATTAGTTTCCTTGTTGTCATCTGATAAACGAAAGCTGGCTATCACCGCACCTAATCCAATAATGACCATCAAAATTTCAATTACTAACATTGTATCTCTTTCCTCGTTTCTTTATCATATCTTTATATCAAATAACCCGCCTTCAATCGGATTCAAATTTTTCTTTTCTTCTTTATCTTTAGATGAAGAATTCTTTTTATCTTTCTTTTTGTATGTGCCTTTTTTGCCACTTCTCTCATCATTCTTCAATTCATCATTGTCAACCTCCTTTCGTGCAACAGTTGTTTTTGTTTCCTTTTGTACAGTTTGTTCAAATCCTGCTGCAATCTGCTGTTGTTCAACCTGCTGTTTTATATTGTCGGTCTGCTGGATCTGTGATATTTCCTGTGATTTTGGAGGCATTGTTATATAATCTACTGTCAATGACATACACATAACTCCCTTCTAATATCCTTTTACTCTGATATCTGCACCATCTCTTACAAATGTACAATGATGTGTTTCTGCATGGATAAATGATGTAACATTTGAAATAACTACTTTAACCCCAGGATATGCAATATTTTCAACTCTGATCTTTCCACCATCAGATGTTCTCTGCATCTCCTCATCTATTTTCTCATACTCTTCTGTTTCCTCCTCAACAGTCTTGTCAATAACTTTTATTCTCTCCGTTCCCTCTTTTATCAGCTTCATTTTCTCTGGTTCAAGTTTTCCCTGAGTCTTTAAGCGCTTCTGTAAAAGTTTCAGATTCTTTAAGATAGAATCTTTTTCCTCTGTCATCTGCTCTATATGTTTTTCAATGATCCTGTATCTCTCACCTAATGTAGTATCCAGACCTACCTCAAGCTCTGTCTGCGTTCCCATAGTTGATCCTGCAACTTTTGTTTCAATCTTTGTAGTTGTCTTGACACTGCCTCCTGCTATAAGGCCTCTTTTACCACTTACTATAATATCGCCATTTGCGGCGATATTGCTATGCATTATCGCATCAGTGTAAACTGCACCACCGGCTTTAACATTTGCACTCTCGATGAAATTTGAAATCACATCTCCCTTAGCCTCCATTACACCTTTGCCCATTCCCTGCATACCTCTTTTAAGAACAATCTTTCCTTCTGATATAAGTACAGCACCCTCAACAGCTCCATTTACGGTAATATCACCTGTTGCTTTTACTGTATAATCAGTTATTACATTACCTTTTACCTCAACAGCTCCATCATAATCAATATCTCCTGTCGATGGTCCGACATCTCCTTCTATTACATATGTATCTGCAACAAAGACCGTATCATCTACAAGCGTAACATTTCCTGAAACCTCTGAGTACATCTGAAGTCCATCATCAGACAAATGTATATTTTTTCCATGACGCAGTCTTTTATTTTTAACCTTTTTTGAACGTATAGCATTTCCATACACATCTTTTCCGGGCTCACCATGATCAACGGGTATAAGTGTTGCAAGTAACTGTCCTTCTTTGACATTCTCAATCATATCAAGCTTATGGAAATCAACACTTCCATCTTCACTCATCGTCGGTTTTGATGTCTTTTCTGCATTAAAAGAATATATTATCTCTGCATCCTTACCATTAACAGGCAGTTTTGCTTTGGCAATAAGTATATCTGTACAATATAATCTTGCTTTTAAAGCAATCTCTATATTTTTTTCCATCAGTCCATACTTTATTCCACTCTGCTCAATAAGACTTTTAAGTTCATCCACCGTAAGCCTTGCTCCTTTATCAGAAGGAGGATACAATCTGATCTTAGCCAAATAACCTTTTTTATCAATTGAAATGATCGCTGTCTCTTTTTCAGGAAGATTTTCTCCATCCAAGATCTTTGCCATAACATCTTTTTTTCCTGAACTGGCCTCATCTACAAATTTTTTCACAATACCAGAATCTATATCTTTTAAATTCTTCTTCTCGAAATAACTTAAAATATCATCAATACTAAGCTGTTCCCCTCCGTCTACTTCGGGATACGCTTTTAAATACATGCCATCATCTTTATGAATTAATTGAAAAAATGCATTTCTCTTCATATCTTTGCTCCTCCATGCAATCTACATATATTTAATCTTCCATATACACATATAAGCACAAACCTTAAATGCCTGTGCTTATATATTCAATATACTAAAAATGCCCATATTTTCTTTTCCAATTTTATCTCTCATCTTCTTTAATGCTTTCGTATGAAGCTGCGATACTCTCGATTCAGACACTCCTAAAACTTTACTTATTTCCTTAAGAGTAAGTTCCTCATAATAATAAAATGCTATGACTTTCTGTTCGTTTTCATTTAACGACTCGATTGCCTCAGATAAAGTCCTCTTAAGTTCCTGACGATCTATAACCTGTTCCGGGCTTTCAAAGCATGATTTATTATTGCCTTCAGGACTTATGTCACTTCCCTGCTCAAGATATTCATCAAGCGAAACAAGACTTGCAATCTGAGTCTGATTTACAAGTCCTTTAAGTTCTTCTTTAGACATATCAAGCTTTTCTGACAACTCATCACTTGTCGCTGCACGACCATATTCTGCCTCAAGATCATGCATTGCCTGTTCAAGCTTTTTTTGTTTTTGTCTTAAAGTTCTTGGTATCCAGTCCATTTTTCTTATCTGATCCAAAATGGAGCCTCTTATTCTAAGAGAGGCGTATGTCTCAAATTTTACACCTTTTGTCAATTCAAATTTATCAATAGCATCAATCAATCCAAATATTCCATACCCCACTAAATCATCATATTCAACTGTATATCCAAGATACATTCCCAGACGTCCTGCAACAACTTTAACAAGACCCGAATATTCTAATATGAGTTTTTCTCTAATCTTAGGATTTTTTGTCTGTGAATATTCTTCCCACAGCTCAGCTTTACTTTTTTCATCCATAGATGTGTTCCCTTCCTCTATCATTCAGAGTCCCGTTTAATTTTCACTCTGTTCTTCATTTCCAGTTTCATTTTCTGAGGCCTGTTTTCCAGAATCATCTTTATCATTGTCATCTGTTTCAATATCCTCATTTAACTGTTTTTCAACTTCTTTTTTCAATACACTGTTACTTATAAGCACTCTTTCTATCAATCTTCTGACAAAACAACCAATTATATAAAATAAGATAAGTGTTGCTAATAACATTTCAAGTGAACGCGTAACATCTATATCCCTCAATATACATGTAATTGATACCACAGCTCCTGCTAACAATGTTATAATTTTCGGTATAAACTCCGTTTTCACAAGATGCCTCCCGTTTTAAATAGTTTTCACAGGTTTTCCGACCGACTTGATAACAAAGTCACCCGTCTCCGGATAAAATTCAACTGTGCGTCCATAATTTAACCCTGTGTCCTCAGAAAGTATACGTATTCCTATACTTTTAAGTTTTTCTTTAACTGCCTCAACATTCCTTTCACCTACACGGAGCATATCATTGTTTGAACTAAAAGCAAACATCTGTGCTCCCCCCGCAATCTTTGCTGTAAGTGAACTTTTTCTTGCACCTTCCTTTTCCAGCAGTTCGATCAGATAATCAATACCTGTATCAGCAAATTTTGCCCTGTTTTGATTTTGTCTTACCTTTGTGCTGTCAGGAAGCATAACATGTACTAACCCAGCTATTTTAGTTGTTTTATCGTATAAAGCAACCCCAACACATGAACCAAGCCCAAGTGTTGTTATCGCATCTGGCGAATGACATATATTTAAGTCTGCCATTCCAACTTTAACCATTTTTGCCATTATAAATCACCTATAACCCTAACGATGTCAAAATCTGTCCATAAGACTCAAGTGTAGGTATCAATATAAAATATCCACTGATATCCACATCCAAATCTTTAAACTTAGATTCGATCAACAAAGCCTTATCTCCAAGTTTTCCAAACTCAATAGCCGGAACACTTAAAATAGCTCCAGCCATATCCACAGAAAGATATGGTACTGAAGATGTTATTTTCATATTTGTTAACTCCGAAATTGATGACAGATACGCACCAGCAATAATATTTCCAATCTCCATCAGAGCAGACTCTTCCATCTCTGAAAAATGACCCTTATTGCCACCCGAAACACAACCCATCAACTGATCTACAAGAAGATGCGCCGCTGAACTCTCAAGTACAAATAACATCATTCCATCTACATCACCCTCAAGTGACAACAATATGCCGGCAACAAGTGTCTCCGCACCACCAACAATCTCTGCGAGTTCAGAAAACCCAAGTAAATCTACTTTTGGGACACACATGTCAATACGGGCATTTATGAGTTGGGACAATGCAGTAGTTGCATTGCCCGCTCCTATATTTCCAATTTCGGTGAGAACATCAAATTCAATGTCTTCTTCTGTTGAATTGCTATTGTTTTCCTGCACTTATTTCACCTCTGTCATTCTGCCTAAACAGCCTCTTTCTCAATTATCACAGATGCAATATTAAGTAAAGAAATCAATCCGTCTCCATGTTTACCTATACCACTAAGATACTGAACCATAGGATCAGCTGCATCTGAAACATTTGGTTTTTCAATCGACTCTTCACCTAATGTTACGACCTCTTTTACTTCATCTACTATAATTCCTATAGCAGACTGAGGCTCAAGTTTGATTATGATAATACGTGTAGTATTTGTATATTCATCAGGTTCAAGTCCAAATTTTAATCTAAGGCTCATAACAGGTATAATATCACCTCTTAAATTTATTACACCCTTAAAATATGGCTGAGCCTTTGGAATTCTTGTAATACGCTGATTTCTTACAATATTATCAACATATTTGATATCTATTCCATACTGCTCTGTTCCAATTCTTACTACAATATACTGTTTGCCTTCACTAACAGTTTCTATATTCTGTACATCATTCATGTCTTCCATTGCCAGACCCTCCCTATACCAAAGAATTTACTTCAAGAATCAATGCTATCTCACCATCGCCAAGGATAGTTGCTCCACCGATCATCTTGCTGCAGTTGATATAGTTTCCGATTGATTTAATAACTATTTCCTGCTGTCCAATAAGATTATCTACAACAAGACCAGCAAGTTTATCGCCTTTCTTTACTATTACTACTGTAAGATTCTCAGGATCATCACCAACTGGCTCAACATCAAGTATCTGATCAAGCCTTATAAGAGGTATTACGATACCACGCAGATTTATAACCTCTTTTGTCTGTACATATTTTACGTCTGACATTGGCACATCTTCGATAGTATGGATATTTCCAAGAGGAATAGCATATTTTTCTGTGCCAAGTTCAACCATAAGTGCCTGTATGATAGCAAGTGTAAGTGGAAGACGTATAATAAATCGACTTCCCTCACCAAGAACTGATTTACACTCAATACTTCCGCCAAGTTCTTCTACTTTTGTCTTTACAACATCAAGACCAACACCACGTCCTGACACATCAGTAATCTTTTCTGATGTTGAAAAACTTGGTCTGAACAACAGATCAACAACTTCCTTATCCGTCATGTTCTCAGCCTGCTCTGGTGTAATTGCGCCGGTGTTTATAGCCTTGTTTTTTACTTTTTCTATATTTATTCCAGCACCGTCATCACGAACCTCAATAGTAACATTATTTCCATCCTGATAAGCATCAAGATAAATATTTCCTACTTCCTCTTTGCCTAATGCAAGACGTTCTTCATTTGACTCAAGTCCGTGATCAGCCGCATTACGAAGAAGATGCTGTAAAGGATCACCGATCTCATCGATAACAGTTCTGTCAAGCTCTGTCTCTTCACCGGTCATGTGAAGAACCATCTTTTTATTGAGCTTCTTTGTAAGATCACGGATCATTCTAGGGAATCTGCTAAATACACTCTCAATAGGTACCATTCGTACTTTCATAACAGACTCATGAAGGTTCGTTGTAACACTTTCAAGGTATTCTATCTGCTCATTAAATCCTGTATCATTTCTTGTATCACTTTCAGATGAACTTATTGATACAAGTCCGTTTTTAGCAATAATAAGCTCACTTACAAGATTCATAAGTACATCAAGCTTTTCAATATCAACACGGACTGTTCTTCCTACTGCCGGTTTAGCTGCCTTCTTTGCTGCTACTGGTTTTTTCTTAGCCTCAGCCTTAGTCTTAGCCGGTGCTGCCTTAGCTGCTGCCTGACCATTATTTTTCTTAGCTGCTTTCTCCTGCTCTTCTTTTTCTTCCTGAGCTTTCTTTTCTGCTTCTTCTTTCTCAGCCTGTTTTGCAGAATCGTCAAGTTCTCCCTCAAAAGGACCTACTACTGCTGTTTTAACTTCTGAAACATTTTCAATGGCAGCCTTTATAGTCTCAAGACTTTCCTTTGTAAAGTAAACAAGACTGAAGTCATATTCAAATTTCTCATCTTCTATGTCCTGGACATTAGGTACTGCCTTGATAACCTCACCAAGCTCCTCAAGTGCTTTAAATACAAGAAATGCTCTTGCTGCTTTCAAAATACATGAATCCTGAAGATAAACTGTAATACCTAATATATTCTGATTCTGGCTCTTAGCCTTTTCAAATGTATTTCTCTCAAAATCAGATATCTGTATAGTATCATATTTTGCTGCTGCATCAGCTGATGAAGTCGCAGCCACTTCTTTCTTCTCCTCAACCGGTTTAGAGCTTGTGCTCTTTCCTGTTGCCGCCTCTGCTATTGAGTTCAATGCATTGATAATCTCTTCATTATCTTCTGTTCCCTCATCAGCAGTATTTATAATATTGTTCAGATATGCATCAAGCGCATCGAGCCCACGGAACAATACATCAACAAGTTCAGGCTTTACCTTCATGTTTCCACTTCTGATCTCCTGAAAAACATTCTCCATATCATGAGTAAGACGCTGCATACGCTTATAACCCATAGTACCTGCCATTCCCTTAAGTGAATGGGCAGCTCTGAATATCTCATTTATTGTATCCGTATTTTCAGGTTCCTGTTCAAGGATCATCAACTGATCACTCAAAGTTTGTAAATGTTCTTTTGTCTCATCAATAAAAATTTCAAGATACTGGCTTACATCCATTTTATCGCACCCCCACATGCTTCGTTATCGCATCAGCTATCTGCTTTAATGAAACAACTTCATCAACTGCACCTGCCTCTGCAATCGCTTTCGGCATTCCATAGACCGTACAGCTCTCAGCGTTTTGACCGATAACATAAATTTTGTTGGTTTTTTCTAATTGCAATATTCCTTGAGTCCCATCGGCTCCCATGCCAGTCATAACAACACAAGTAATCTCATCAAAACTTGTATTCATAAGTGATTCATACATTATATCTGCACATGGTTTCAAGCCGTTTCTGGCAGCCTCAACGGTAACTGACAATGTATATCCTGCGGCACTTTTTTTAATCCTCATCTGAGAACCGCCCTTTGCGATATACACTGTTCCTTTCTGAAGAATATCTCCATCGCAAGCTTCCTTTACCTTGATCCTGCTTAATTCATCCAGTCTGTTACTCAAAGATGCCGTAAAGCCTTCCGGCATATGCTGCACCAACACAACTGGAGCATCAAGATTTTCAGGTAAAAAAGGAATCACATACTGAAGAGCTCTCGGCCCTCCCGTTGAACACGCAAGCGCAACGATTTTATTTTTTCCTTTGCCTAAAACACCTGTCGAATGTAAAATTCTGTCAGATCTTTGAACACCTGTCTTTTTAAATGTAGTACTTTTTAATTCTCTTTTTACTTCTTTTGCAGCTTCTCTTGTTATTCTTTCCACTTTGTTCTTAACCGGAATTTTGCAAACTTCATAGAGCATACCGATAAGCCTTTTTGAGAATCCAGGTCCTTTTGCTTCTGACAGACTGTCAGGCTTTGTCACAAAATCAAAGGCTCCAAGTTCAAGAGCCTCTATCGTCTCTTTTGCGCCTTCTTTTGCAATTGTGCTAACAATAATTACATTTTGTTTTATTCCTTTTCTGTTCATAGTCTTTAAGAACTCGATACCATTCATCTTAGGCATATTTATGTCCAAAATGATACAGTCAAATCTCAATCCTGATTCAAGTAAGGAAATTCCTTCAAGACCATTAACTGCATATTGCTCATTATGTAATTCTTCATCTGAGTTAATTATATCAGATATTATCCTTCTCATAAGTGCAGAATCATCTATTATTAATATATTTTTCAATATAATTGCCTCCATTCCGAATTAAGTATTCCATTTTTTTATTTTTTCCTGTTACGAAACATCTTTGAAAACAATCCTGACAATCCCATGCGCATAGTTTTTTGTTCAGAGTGTTCCATATTTATAAGTGTTTCGGCCATTGACCTGATGGACTTTACAGCAGGAGTATTTGGATAAATTATCGACACTGGCTGCTGTTTCATAACAGCTTTTGTAAGATTGACATCAAATGGTACAGCCCCCAGATATTCCATATTCATATCAAGAAACTCTCCGACTACAGAATTAAGCTTGTTATAAAGTTCATATCCGTCCGATAAATTTAATGTTCGGTTTCCGATCATTCTGATCTTTATATTCTCCGACTGAAAACCTGGAGTTTTATTTATCGTCTTTAATAATGCATAAGCATCTGTGATCGATGTCGGTTCGGGAGTCGTCACAAGTAAAACCTCTGAACTTGCAAGAACCATATCGATAACCGCATTTGAAATACCGGCCCCTGTATCTATTATAATGATATCTGCTATAGAATCAAGTTCATACATCATATTGACGATGCCTGAAATCTGATCCTTTGATAAATTGGATAATTCCTTTATGCCAGACCCACCTGAAATAAAACCTATATCTTCAGGGCCATCACATATTATTTCATTGATATCCTTACCACCAAAAATCATATCTGCCAGATTATATCTCGGTCTTTTTCCAAGCATAACTTCAACATTTGCAAGCCCGAAATCTGCATCAAGTATTATTACTTTTTTCCCAAGTCTGCTAAGCTGTATTGCTATATTAACAGACATATTAGTTTTTCCAACACCACCTTTTCCACTTGTAACCGTTATAACCCTCGCAAGGTGCTGTTTTTTATTCTGCTGTTTGATAATATTTCTCAGCTGCTGTGCCTGATCCATCAACTATTTCCTCCAAGAAGCTGCTTAGCAATCTTTTGTGCATTAAATTTGCCAATATCATCGGGTACATTCTGTCCCCATGTTGCATATGATAAAGAGGCTGATGTTAACACACGAAGATTGTATATATTTCCTAAGGTGTCTGTTTCGTCTAATTTCGTAAATATAAGATTATAATCTGCAATCTCAGAATATGTCTCTGCTATTCTTACTAAATCCTTATATTTAGTTGTTGAACTAAGTACAAGATAAACTTCCTTTTCGTCATCCGGAACAGCACTAAGTAACCTTTTAAGATCTTCTCTCTGATCTCCATTATTATGTGATCTTCCGGCTGTATCGATCAGCACAACGTCAAAATCACTAAGCTCATCTCTGACATTCTCCATCTCCTCAGCCGTATATACAACTCTGATCGGTATACTTAAAATATTTGCATATGTCCTAAGCTGTTCAACCGCTGCTATCCTGTAAGTATCAGAAGTAACTAATGCTACTTTGACCTTCTTTGCTACTTTCATAGTTGACGCGATCTTTGCAATAGTTGTCGTCTTTCCAACACCCGTAGGCCCTATGAAAAATATAAATCTTGTCCTTCCATTATTGGTATCGATCAAATGAGGCTGCCCTATCTTTAAGACAATTTTCTGATATACACTTGCAAGAATATTGTCAAGTGATGAATTATTTCCAATGCTTCTCTTTATATCATCAATTATCTGTTCTATATATGGAAGTTCTACCTCATTATCAAGAAGCTGCTTTTTTATAAGTTCGATATACGCCTTATTTTTGTCCTCTTCCTCTTTATCCTCAACTTTTTCCTGTTCATTATCTTCTTTTTTTAGTAATGAAGCTGTCATCTGCTTTTCAAGAAGATCCTGTAATGTGTTAAGTTTCTGCTCTATATCATTATTTGCATTAGTATCCGGCTTCTCACCTACGATATCAACAATATTATCTTTGATTATCTGATTGCTTCTTACAAGTCTTTCCTTATTCTCTTCAAGTCTCGCACTTTTTGAATCAGGAGCCGGTTGAAACTTTCCGGCATCAAGTGCCTGCTGAAGTTTAGCAAAATCAGAAGAAATATTTTTTGTATCAGTATCAGTATTCGCTGACTGCTGTAACGGATGTATATGTTTGGCAGGCTGCACAGGCTGTGCCTGTTGTATTTCATCAACAGCTGCCGTAACCTCAACACTCTTCTTTTTAAATAACCTTGCCAGGCCTTTAGGATTATTTTCCTTTATATTCATTATCGTAACAGCCTCACCAAGTTCAGCTTTTGCAAGTGCAATCGCCTCGTTCTCAGTTGCTGCAATATATTTTTTTATAACCACTATACTGTCACCATCCCTATAGATTGTAATTCAACATCAGTGTCAATCTCATTATACGACACAACGATAAGATCTTTAAACTGCTCTGATGTAAGCTTTTTAAAATACATACGAACTATCGGCGAAGTCACTATTATAGGATTCTTTCCAAGTTCTTCCATCTTATCGACTTCCTCTTTGACTGAATTTAATATACTCTGAGTCTTCTCAGGTGCAAGATTTATGTATGCCCCCTGCTCCGTCTGTTTGACTGAACTCATTATCTCCTGTTCTATCTTAGGATCAAGTGTAACAACACTTGTCATCTCATTTGCAGGGAAATATTTATTTGAAATAGCACGCTTAAGACTCTGACGCACATACTCGGTCAAAACATCTGTATCTCTTGTATTTGTTGCATTATCAGCAAGCGTCTCAAAGATAGTAACAAGATCTCTGATCGATATACCCTCCTCGAGAAGATTTTGCAAAACCTTCTGAATCTCACCTACACTAAGCATTTTAGGAACAAGTTCTGAAATAAGTGTAGTATTTGCTTCCTGAATATTATTGATAAGATTTTGTACATCCTGCCTTGTAAGAAGTTCATTAAGATTATTTCTTATAACCTCCGTAAGATGTGTAGCTATTATGGAAGGCGGATCGACAACTGTATAACCAAGTGACTCTGCCCTCTCTCTCTGCGACTCAGTTATCCATATAGCCGGCAGATGGAAAGATGGCTCAAATGTAGGAATACCTGTAATCTCCTCCTCAACATACCCGGGATTCATCGCCATATAATGGTCAAATAATATCTCACCCTCACTGACCGGAACACCCTTTATCTTTATAACATACTGGTTTGGATTAAGCTGAATATTATCCCTCAAACGTATCATAGGCACAACACAGCCAAGCTCTAAGGCTATCTGTCTTCTTATCATAACAACTCGGTCAAGAAGATCACCACCCTGGTTTACATCGGCAAGCGGAATGATCCCATAACCAAATTCAAGCTCTATAGGATCTACCTGTAAGAGTGAAACCACATTCTCAGGTCTTCTGATCTCCTCGGCAGACTGTTCTTCTGTTTCAACTTCATCCTCGATATCAGCTTCTTCAACATTTGCCTGTATAGCTCTTCCTGCGGCAATAAATAAAACTGCATAAATAAGACACAGTAATGTATTAAGAGGTGTACAGATTCCGAGGAATGCCATAGTAGCACCAACTATATACAATACCTTCGGAATAGAAAACAACTGTTTTATAAGTACATTTCCAAGATCGGATTCTTTTGATGCCTTTGTAACTATGATACCTGTTGACAAAGATATGAGCAACGATGGTATCTGTGATACAAGACCATCACCAATAGTAAGAATAGTGTACTTTGAAAGTGCATCATTTATATCAGCTCCCTGCACAACAACACCAAGTACGATTCCTCCTACAAGGTTTATCGCTGTGATGATAAGACCTGCCGTTGCATCTCCCTTAACATACTTTGTAGCACCATCCATGGCTCCAAAAAATGTTGATTCATCCTGTATCTTTTCACGTCGTCTTTTAGCCTCAGCATCATCTATCGCACCCGTATTCAGATCGGCATCTATCGCCATCTGCTTACCAGGCATAGCATCAAGTGTGAATCGTGCAGTTACCTCAGATACACGTTCTGAACCTTTATTGATAACAATAAACTGTATGATGATCAATATAAAGAATATAACCATTCCGACTACAAGATTTCCGCCACCTACGAACTGACCGAATGTTTCTACAACATTACCCGCATATCCATGTAACAAAATATTTCTCGTCGAACTTACATTAAGTGACATTCTAAAAAGAGTTGTCATCAAAAGCAAAGTAGGAAAAATCGACATATTCAATGCCTCAGTAGAAAACAGCGCATTGAACAGAACGATAAGCGCAATACCTATATTAAATAAAATCAAAATATCCAGCAGCAACGTTGGAATCGGCACGATCAAAAACACAACCGGTACCAAGATATATAAGCCTAGAAATATATCCTGTCTTTTCATACATACCTCCACAATTTTGTCATTTTTTTTAATTATATACATGTATGTATAAACATGTATAATCTACCCTTTAAATTTTCCCTTTTAAATTATATACATAAGCAAGCACTTCTGCAACCATCTGATATAATTCAGGCGGAATTTCCGCCCCTATTTCAACATTATGGTACAACATTCGCGCAAGCGGCTTATTTTCAACAATCTCTATTGAATTTTCAGCAGCAACTTCCTTGATCTTCTGAGCAAGATAATCGGCACCTTTTGCAAGTACAACAGGAGCATCATGCTCATTTTTATCGTACTTTATCGCAACCGCAAAATGTGTCGGGTTGGTGATAACAACATCAGCCTGTGGCAGAGACTGCATCATTCTCCTCCTTGAGGCCTGCTGCATACGCGCACGCTGCTGACTCTTTACTTTCGGATCACCTTCTGAATTTTTGTACTCATCTTTAACTTCCTGCTTTGTCATTTTCATATCATCATGGAATTTCCATTTCTGATATGCAAAATCAGCCGCACCAATAACGGCAAACCACAAGCTTATACGCATTCCTATATCAATAATGATATTACCTATAAGCTCTATACCCTGCATAAGCGTGTATGAATACATCTTCATAACTAAATCCCATTTATCCTTAAGGTAACTGATAACAACCGCGCAAAGAACAATAAGCTTCGCAGTGTCAAATACAGTTTCAAAAAGTTTATTTTTAGAAAATATTCTTTTAAAACCGCTTATAGGATTAAACTTTGATAATTTAGGCTTCATTGGTTCAAATGAAACCTTCCACTTAACCTGAGCTATCTGGGATATAAACGCAACAACAAATATAACTGCATAAAATGGAAGCCCTGTAATAAGAATATACTTAACCATATCCCACATAAGTGCATTTGAAAGCGGTACTGTAAATTCATTTTTACCATAATCTGCAATATGCTTAAATACATATTCAAAACAGCCTATAAAACGGTCCCCGACATACCCCAGACAAAGTTTAAGCAATGCAAATAATGCCAAAAGCATAGCCGCGGTTGTGATTTCTTTACTTTTTCCAACCTGACCTTTTTTTCTTGCATCGGTCAACTTTTTTGCAGTAGGTTCTTCTGTCTTTTCACCATTGGGGCCATCTTTAGCAAACAACTGCAGATCATAACTGTAAATGAATTCTAAAGAGTCATTTTCATTCATAAACTTTCACCCTTTATCAAATAATATAAACCATTTGCCGAAAAATAGCAAATATAAAACTATGGCGTTATTGATTTTATAAACATATCTGTCAGATCCTGCATCTCCTGAAAAATAAAGTCACATAGACCAGGCAGAAGATTCATCACAAAATAAAGCACAACAAGACCAACAAATATTTTTAACTGCATACCTATTACAAACATGTTCATCTGCGGTGCAATCCTTGCAAGGATACCTAAAACAATATTTATTACAAGAATACACGAAAACACTGGCAGAATTATCCTGAAACCTATAACAAAATAATCTGTTATATATCTTACCATAGAGGATACAATACCACCATTTGGTTTCATTCCTCCTATCGGAATAGTCTTAAAAGATGCAAATAACGCGTCTATAAGATAATAATGCATATCTGTAACAAGAAACATCAACATAAATGCGTATTTTAAAAAATTAGATATAACAGTTGACTGCATATTTGAAGTAGGATCAAATTCAGTCGCCATAGACAATCCAAGATCAAGACTTATCATATGTCCCGAAAAATCCAATATATATAAGCAAAGATTAGCTGCCATACCTATAAGCAGCCCTGTTATTGCTTCTTTAACAATAATAATGCTGTACCCTATAACACCTGTATAAGATACAGCATGATAATCAATTATAGTGCATGCAAAAACGGCTAAAAAAAACGATATTCCTGCCTTTATCCTAACAGGAATATTCCTGTCACTAAAAATTGGCATGACAAAGATCATAGCAGAGATCCTCACCAAGACCAATAAAAAATATTCAAGATATTCAACAGTAAACTTCACCTATTTCACCCCTATTTTATATAATTTGGAATGTTAGCCATCAATGATTCAAAAAGTACGACACACTTATTCATGATCCAACCGCCACATAATACTACGATCAGCATAATGGCAATAAATTTTGGAATAAAAGTTAAAGTCTGCTCCTGAATAGATGTAATAGTCTGAAATATACTTATTATCAGACCGATAACAAGAGATATCAGTAACAAAGGCATTGATGTCTCCACTATAGTTAATACAGTCTCTCTTGTCAGATCAATGATCGTAGCCTCATTCATAATAATCCTCCATTTGTTCAAAACAAAAAAACAGTAAATAATAAACCATTATCACTTAAAAGAATTTACAAGCTGCCCGATAACAAGATTCCATCCATCAGCCAGCACAAATAGCAATAACTTAAACGGCAACGAAATCGTTGTAGGCGGGAGCATCATCATACCCATCGACATAAGCGTTGATGCAACAACCATATCTATAACGATAAACGGAAGATATATTAAAAATCCAATTATAAATGCTGTACGAAGTTCACTTATAATAAACGCCGGGATAATAATGGTAATCGAAATATCATTATAACTCTTAACATCATCTGACGATTTCTTATTTAGATCCATAAATAACTTCAGGTCTTTTTCTCTTGTCTGCTTGAGCATAAACTCGCGAAGTGGCGCTAATCCCTTATCTATAGCTTCTTCCTGTTTAATGCTTCCAGCCATGTATGGCTTTACTGCTTTATTATTGACCTGTGTAAAAACAGGGGACATAATGGCAATCGTAATAAATAAAGCAAGTCCGACAATAACCTGGTTAGGCGGTGTCGTCTGCGTTCCTAATGCAGTCCTAAGAAAATGGAATACAACAACGATACGTGTAAATGAAGTTACCATTATAAGAATAGATGGTGCCAGTGACAATATAGTTAACATTATCAGAATCTGTAATGTAGATTCAAGCTTCATACTGCCGGCATTTGAAGATATATTTATATCTAAAGTATTATCGTCTATATCAGGCTGACCTTTTATCTCATCCTGTGTTGTCGAGTCTACCCCTTTTCCGGCTGCATATGCCGGACGAGATACCGTAAACAGGAGTAAAAACACACCTATTAACATAAAACTGCTCATGATAGATTTAAGTTTCTTTTTATTTATCTTACTTAACATTTACTTTCCTCATAAAACTACTTGTCTGAATCTGTACTCTTTTTCCTGTCTTTCATCATATTTGAAAATACATTCTTAAACGAAGTATCCTGAATTTCCACCTTTTCATTAAAATCCAGTTGTTCCTGTGTCAGTTCCGTCAACTTAACGATACTGTCCTTATGTTGTGCTATAGCAACATATTTTTCTCCGATTTTTATGATTGAAATAGTTCTGCCTGGTGAAAGCTGAAAATTTTCAACTACAGAGATATTATTTGTCCTGTTCTTTACAAGACCTGAATTTGCATACCATTTTGTGACAATATAAGACAAAGCCAGTATTACAACAAAGATTATAATAAGAAAGATCAATTTAAAAACGCTGGCAAATGTAGAATATTTTGTAATCAAACTAAACATATCTACACCTCCAGCATTCTAATCAGTTTTTATTTTGAAATCTCAACAAGTCTGATACCAAAGTTTTCTTCTATAACAACTACCTCACCTTTTGCAACAAACTTTCCATTTACAAGGACATCAACAGGTTCTCCAGCCAGCTTATCAAGCTCTATAATAGTTCCCGGAGCGAAATCTAAAATTTCTTTTATTGATTTGTTTGTACGTCCAAGTTCTACAGTTACCTCCAAAGGTACATCAAGCACAAGATCTATGTTCTCTTCCTGCATCAATGGGCTTACACCTGCATTGAAAGGCTGGAACTGTGCAGACTGAACATTTACATTCTGCATCGGCTGCTGCATAGGTGGCATAGCATACTGTGGCTGCTGCTGCATCATAGGCTGTGCATTCATAACCGGCTGCTGTGGCATCTGCTGAGGCTGTGGTATCTGCTGCTGTGGCTGCGCTGTAGCTGCTGACTGTGATGCAGCAGCATTTTGTGCAGGCTGTTCATTAGCTACTTCAGCCTGTTCTGCTCCAACAAATTTCTTGTACAATTCTCTGGCAAATTCAAAAGGATATAACTGCATGATCTGACTGTCAACCAGATCACCAATTTTCATATCAAAAGAAACCTGAACCATCTCCCCTTCAAGGAAATTAACTAATTCAGTATCCTCTATAGTATCATTAAGATCTACAAGACTTGCAACTGGTGGACTGATATCAACTTTCTTCTCAAGCATTGAAGAAAGAGAGGTTGCCGCTGATCCCATCATCTGATTCATCGCTTCGCTTATCGCACTAAGATGAAGCTCAGACAATTCACCATCAGTGTTTGTACCATCCCCACCCATCATAAGGTCAGTAATTACTTTAACGTCATGTTCTTTAAGAATAAGGATATTATTTCCATCAATTCCACTTATATAAGATATATGTATAAAAACACACGGTCTGTCATACTGTGCAGACAATTCATTCATAGTAACATACGAAACTCTAGGAGTAGTTATCGTTACTTTATTATTCAAGAGTGTTGATAATGTAGTTGCAGCAGTGCCCATATTTATATTGGCAATTTCTCCAACTGCATCTCTTTCTGCATCTGTAAGTCCCTCACCTACATCCGATGCATCCTGTGCTTTAGCTGCACTACTATCCGATTTGTCGCCACCCGTCAACGCATCAATCTCTTCTTGAGTTAACATTCCATCCATAGGTCTATTGCTCCTCCCTTATTACTGATGTAACTCGAACGGCATACGAATCTTTTGTCGCACCCGGAAGTGCAGTAAACTTCTTTATGTTTCCTACATAAACTTCAAGTTCATCATTAACTTTAGTATCCAGTTTGATAATATCTCCAATCTGGATATTGATATAATCATTTACAGAAATAGAACTTCTGCCTAACATCGCCTTTACAGGAATCTTAGCGTAATCTATTATATCTTCTATAGCCTCCTGGTATGCACCAGTATCGCTTTCTTTCATGCTTGAATACCAGTATTTGGTGTTCAATTTGTCAATAACAGGCTCAACACATGAATATGGAATACATATGTTCATAAGACCCTCAACTGAACCTATCTTAACACTCATCGTTATAATAGCTGTCATTTCACCCGGAGAAATAAACTGCGCAAACTGAGAATTAGTCTCTATTCTCTCTAACCGGGGTTCAATAGATATAACACTTTCCCACGGATCTACCAGCAGGTTTGTACATACTTCTAAAATTCTTTCCAAAATAATAAGCTCAATTTCAGTAAAATCCCTGCTTCTTTCCAATGGTGCTCCGCCACCACCTAACATTCGATCTACTATCGTAAATCCGAGATTTGCTGAAAGTTCAACAATAATGTTTCCTTCTAATGGAGCAAAATTAACCACGCCTAAGATAACTGGATTTGAAAGTGCATTTGCGAACTCTGAATATGTATTTGCCTCAGCATTTACAACTTCCACCTGTACATTTTTTCTAAGATATGCCGGCAGATTAGTTGATAAAAGTCTTCCATAATTTTCAAAAATAATCTCCAGTGTACGAAGATGATCTTTTGAAAACTTAGATGGTCTTGCAAAATCATAGTTCTTTACCTGTTTTTCTTTGTTGTCGTTAAAATCATCTGCATTTAAATCACCATCATTAAACGCTTTGAGCAGATTATCTATCTCTTCCTGAGATAAGGTATCTCCCATTATTTTCACCTCACACCTAAAACCCTGTCTATGCTAACACAAAAAGATATCCAAGATTTCAGTTTTTATAAACCATAGTAATCATATCACATTTTCACTAAAAAGCAAAGTAATTTTTAATATAAATTTAATTACTACTTATAAATATAAACATTAACACATTATTACTGATACATAAAGTTACTCAATGTGATTCCCACAATTGCCTTTGTATCAAATTTCTTCTGGATCTGCTCTAAAGCTTCTTTTTTCACTGCATCCTCAGAAATATCATCTTCTGTGTGAGCCTGGATCACTGAACGGATAATATCTGTATATACAGATGCTTTTGCTGTGATGGCATCTGTTCCAAAGTCTTTATAATCATCAGCCTTTTTGTTTACTGAAATAGTATATCCTGATAACATTGCATAATGCTGTGCTCCGTCAGAACCAGTCTTTAAGTTGATAGTCTGCTGTGAATCAAATGTTACAGGAGTATCTTCAAGGTCACTCATACTGTAATCAGCATCTGCCTTGGCATCTGAATCTCCATCAAGTTCAAGATTGAGCACTGATGCGACCTGTGTGATAAGATTGTTTGTTTTATTGAATGTTGGAACCATTACAAAAAACATGATTGCTGTCAGCACAACATTAACTACTGTCAAAACTGTAATAATAACACTAAATATGTTCTTTTTCATAATCTCTGCCTTTCTTAATCATTGTTACTGTATATTTTTATTTCTACACGACGATTCTTTGCACGTCCGCTCTGCGATTTATTATCTGCGACCGGATCAGCAGAAGCTCGTCCTGATGCTTCGAGATACTTCACATTCAACCCCTTCTTCTGCTGAAGGTACTGTAAAACACTTGTTGCTCTCGCCGTAGAAAGTTCCCAGTTGCTTGAATATCTTGAAGTGCTTCCGATAGGAACATTATCCGTATGTCCCTCAATCTTTATCCTCTTGTTCGAATATCCCTTAAGGATATCACCTACCCTGCTTATGATTGGCAGAGCACCACTTCTTATATCTGCACTTCCTGAATCAAACAAAACACCTCCACTTAAAGAAATCATTACATACTGGTAACTGTTGTCCATGGAAACATCAACTGAATCCTGTAAATGACTTTCCTCTGTCTTGCCTATAATATCACTGTATAACTGCTCTGTGGATTTCTGCTGCTGTTCTTTCTGCTGCTTCTCAAGTTCAGACATAGGATCTTCTTCTTTCTCAGACTCGCTTGCCTTTCCCATATCAGAATAATATTTATCAAGATTATTCAGCTGACTTGCACCACTTGAAACAAGCTGACCCTCACCTATAGCTTTTTCACCGCCATTAAGTATACTGAAACTACTTGAAAGCGATGCAACAAGTTCTGCATATTTTACCTGATCCACATTTGACATTGAATACAAAAGTACGAAGAAGCAAAGCAAAAGGTTCATAAGGTCAGAAAAGGTATCTTTCCATCCGTCGGTTTTGATTTCTTCCTGCTCTTTTTTTGCCATTAAGCTTCACCACCTTCAGCTGCCGGCTCGCCTGCCGCATCATCTCCTGAGCCCTCACGATCTCCAGGGGCTAAGAATGACTTAAGTTTTTCCTCAATAACTCGTGGGTTCTCACCTGCCTGTATAGAAAGAAGACCCTCTACCATGATCTGCTTCATAGTGATCTCATCCTCATTTTTCATCTTAAGTTTAAAAGATACAGGTACACATATCCAGTTTGCCAAAAGTGAACCATATAATGTAGTAAGAAGGGCAACCGCCATGTTTGGTCCGATAGAACTCATATCATCCATGTTGTAAAGCATGTTTACAAGTCCGATAAGTGTACCGATCATTCCCCATGCAGGACCCATTCCAGCCCAGTTTGCCCAGAATCCTATTTTCTCATTGTGTCTTGTATCTACTGCATCAAGTTCAGTCTGCATAATATTTCTTACGAGTTCAGGATCTGTACCATCAACGATAAGCATAATTCCTTTTTTAAGGAAATCATCCTCGATTCCATTTGCAGCCTCTTCAAGTGCAAGAAGACCTTCTTTACGAGCAACATTTGACAGATTGATGATATTTTTGATCGCATCTGCCTGATTAAGTTCCTTTTTCTTAAGTGCGATAGAAATCGACTTAAATGAATTGATAAATTCTGGAAAACCTTTAGCCTGAATCATCATACAGAATATTGAACCACCCAGAGTAATGAATACTGAAGGCAGATCTCCGAAATGCGGCATAGCAGCAAAACCATCTGCTCCTGTAACAATACCGAAGAAAACAACGACAACACATGCTATAAGACCTACAATAGTTGTAATATCCAAAACAGCCACCACCTTAATTTATTTTTATTTATTTGATTTCTATTTAAATTCAATAGAATTACATTCACGCTTATATAATATTACTAAATTTTTAACTTCCTGTCTACTTTCTTTTATAATAAATTTCTTTCCGGTCGTCAAAGTAATAACCGTATCCGGCATCTCCTCCACCGTCTCTATCAGATCCGTGTTTACAGTTATTTTAGACCCATTCATCTTGGTCACATCAATCATACACCAAACTCCCCCTTTTCTTCTTCCTTTTTTCATTATAACGGCGACGACAGTATTATACACTGCCGCCACCATAAATTGTATACAGTCAAACTATGTAATCAATAATAATAAACCTGTTTTTGATCAATATACATTATCACTCATTCTTATCGTTTAAGATTTACAAGTTCTTCAAGCATTGAATCTGAAGTTGTAATGATTCTTGAGTTTGCCTGGAAACCTCTCTGTGTTGTGATCATGCTTGTAAACTCTGCTGCAAGATCTACATTTGACATTTCAAGTGCTCCAACTGCAAAACTTCCTGAAAGGCTTACATCCTCACCTACACCATCAAATTCACCTGAGTTAAGAGTTGCTGAGAATAATGAATCTCCCTCTGCCTCAAGACCTGAAGGGTTTGAGAATGTTGCTACAGCAATCTGACCAAGAAGTTTCTTTGAGCCATTATTATATGAACCATAGATCATGCCCTTATCATCAATCGAGATACCACTCATCTCACCGGCAACATTACCTGCTCCAAGACCTTTTCTGTTTCCTTTTGAATAAGATGTATTTGAAACACCTGAGTTTGAATACTGGGTAAGGCTTGAAAGATCAACCTTAACTCCGCCTGAATCTGTTCCATCATTATATGATCCAAATGTATCGTCTAATTTAGTTGCTGCATCTGTACCTAAATTTGTAACCTGAAATAAAATACTCTTAGTTGCATCAGATGTTTTAGTTGCATCTAAACCACTCTTACTAACCTGTGCAAAATCACCTGTCTCTGTATTAAATGACAATGTTGCTGCATCTGTTGCCGTTGTCTTATCGCCCTTAAGAGTAATTTCTCCAGTATCTGAATTTACAGCATCTAATTTATATTTTACTCCACCAAGCTGAATCTCAACACCATTCCTTGCTGCATATGTAGTTTTTCCACCAGCTGTTGTGCTTGTAACAAATATTGAATTTCCGTCTGCATCAGTAACATCAGAAAGCGTAACAGCATAATTATTAAGTGCTGGTGTTGGCGGTGTACCTGTACCTGCTGCTGTAGACGCTATTTTATACAGATTCATCTTAACTGTATATTCTTGTCCAAGTTTATCATAAAAACTAAATGTCATCTTTTTGCCATTTTTAGTATCAACCTTTGTATTATCTGTTACCACAAGCTCCTTATCAGATTTATCAATATTACCTGAAATGGTAACAGCCGATGTCTGAGTCGGTGCATAATACATATTATCCGCAGACATAACTGTAAGATCCTGAACAGTATTTTTTGTAATACTCTGGTTTCCCTGTGCATCTGTTGTAGCAAGCCATCCCTGTACTGTTGCACCGTTTGTTGTACAATACAATGTACCGTTTGCATCTACATTTAAGGCTCCTGACTTTGTAAAATATGTAGAACCTGCTGATTTTACGATAAGGAATGAGTCTCCGTTTATCGCAATATCAAGTGCTCTATTTGTAGTCTGTGTACCACCCTGCTCAGTGATATTTGTTGTAATAGATGCCACTGATGAACCAAGACCTATCTGCTTTGCATTTGTACCAGCTGCACCCGTTGTAGCATCTGCACCTGTTGCAGATGACACCGTCTGATAAAACTGGTCTGCAAAGTTTACACTGCTTGACTTAAATCCAACTGTATTTACATTGGCGATATTATTACCAATAACGTCCATCTTAGTCTGGTGTGTTTTAAGTCCTGCTACACCAGAATAAAGTGATCTCATCATAATATTTTTCCTCCTTATTTATAAAATATCAGTCATATCATGTCTGATATCTCAATAAAAGCCCGAATACTTAAAGATTTATCAATCGTTCAAAATCTTCACGCTTCCATATAAGGTCCAGCATATATCAAGTATTCTGTCAGCTTATTACTGCACCATCAATATTCGTAAATATTGAATCTGTTTTGTCATTCATCGCTGTAATGACTGTGTTATTTTTAACATTTACGATAAATGCAAGATCATCTACCATAACCAAAGACTCCTGAATTCCTTTTTCCCTAGCCTTCGTTGTGCCATTTTCAAGACGTTCCATCTGCTCCGCAGATAAATTTATATTTCTATTTGCCAGTCTCTCATTAGCATGCTTTGAAAATTTTAAGCTCTCAGCAGATTTTTCCTGAGTAGAGTTAAGTATTTCTTCAAATGAATTCTCTGAGCCAGTGGATATATTTTTATCAACATTTTTCTGATTGATGATCTGACTTGCAAGTTTATTGATTGATGAATACCCATCATTAAGTCGTTGCATAATCTCCACCTCTCTTTTACTTTTTCCCTTTTCAATTCTACCTACTCAGTTTTCTCTGTACTACTTGTACTATCGTCTGTACTGCTACCATCCTTGTCTGTATCTGTTTTATCTGAATCAGTTTTATCATCTGTATCGGTCTTTTCTTTTACACCCTTTACAACAAGTGAAACATTTGATACATCCACAGTATTGTTAGAATCATCGAACACAAAACCAATCGTATATGTTCCTGCATCAAGTCCTGCAAATACTGATCTGTCAATTGTAAGCGTACCATCCTTATAAGAAAGCTTACTCTTGTCAACCTTTGTAGTATTTCCTTTTGAATCTATGATTCCGATTCCCATTGAAGATGCCTCATATCCATGTGAACCAAGACTTATACCTTTAACCTCGACATCCTGTGGATCTGAGTGTTTATATGTAATAGTCTGAGCCGCAACTTTTGGTAAATACTGTGAAATAAGATATGACGAATCAATAACTTCTGTAATATCATCATATGAATATAGATCACCATTAACCTGTACATACGCTTTATTATTCTGAATAGTTACTTTGTCTACTGTTCCCTGCACCTCTGTTATATTTCCTGTGCTTGACTTCTGCTCAATCTTTACTTCTTTTCCTACAAGTGAATATGCTGATGTATTTACCGTAGTATTATTTAAGTTTTCCATCTGCTCAAGCTCTGAGAACTGTGCAAGCTGTGCTACATACTCAGTATTATCTGTTGGTTCAAGCGGATCCTGATACTGCATCTGTGTTACAAGTAACAAAAGGAAATCTTCTTTTCCAAGTGAATCATTTGTCTTTCTCTCAGTTTTTTGCTGCGAACTCTCAGAAATCTGTACCTGACCATTTACTACTGGTGCTTCTGACGCCATTATAATTCCTCCTTTCTATTTGCTTAGTTTACGCTGTAAAGTCTATCTGTGAGCCATTATCACGCATCACCTGTCTTCTTACAGCTTCTTTTTCTTCATTTGAAACTGTTGCATCTGATGAATCATCACCAAATTCAAATTTCATCTGCTTACCATTTCCATTATCAGCTTTACTCTGCTCATCACTCATCGCCTGATCACTGTGTGAAAAGTCAAAGTCTGACACATTTACTTCGACTGCATCAACTTTTAATTCTCTCAATTCAAGATTTTCACGCAGTGTAAACATCTGACTTTCAAGTGCTGCTCTAGCTTCCTCCGACTGAACGGAAAATACTGCTGTCATCATACCATTTTTTGATGAAACATTAAGAAGCACCTTTCCTAAATGCTCAGGATTAAGCTGCATTTCCATTGATGTAGAATCTGTGCCAAGTGAAACCTTTATCTTCTCAACTACCTGATTTACGATATCAACCATCTGCTGCATTCTTACCGATTCTGGTTTTGCAGTCTGAGGCACATCATTTACAGCCTGATTTAAATTCTGTAAGAAATCATTCTGAACTGGTACCGGCTCTTTTCCTGCACTGTCATCATCTGATCTAAGTATCTGCTCATCAATTGCACCAGACATACTTTCTTCTGTCTGTGATGAATCCTGCTGTGTACTGTTGTCTTCTTCTTTTACAATAGAAACCTCAGGTCTTGCTTCTGATACATTATCATTCGCTGGCTGCAACGATTCATTCTCAACTGATACATCCTTTGTATCTGTCACAGGAATCTGTCCGTTTTCTGAGACATTCGCTGCAATCTTTGAATCATCCTCAACACTTATGCCTGTAATACTATCCTCAACACTTATGCCTGTAATACTATCTTCAAAACTTTTTACATCTGAAGATGTTGATGCTAACAATGCTGCACCCTCAATAAAATCTGACTTTGACATTCCTGCCAGATCTTCCCAGTTAATATTGTCCAGGGCATCATTTAAAGCACTTAACTGATTCATCATGTTTTCATCTGTAAGCAGATCTGTAAAATCACTGCTTCCATTCACATAAAGAACAAGCTTTGCAAGATTGTTTGAATCAAGCAGATCAAGTGTGCTAAGTCCAAGTGCTGTCATGGCATTTGCAAGAGTTTCATCATCAATTCCAAGAGTATCTTTTACTTCATTTGTAATCTTTTCACTAACTTTGTCAACAGTCCTTTGATTTACATCATTTGATGTCTTTCCTGAATTAAGATCAGAAACCTTGTCTGATGTGTTTTGCACCTTAGACTGATTTGTCACTTTTACATTATTAGTCTGAGATTTTGATACATTATTCTTTGACGCTGATGTCTGTGATGTGTTAAGGTAATTGCCAAAAGAATCTGAACTTTTCTGAACTTTTGTCTGTGCCTGCTGCTTCACCTGACTTGCTGATAATGAATCCATCATTACCGACTTAACTTCTGCCATCTCTTCACCTCCTTATATAATTTAATAAAATATTTATGTAAACGGCTTTTGCCGTAAACACCTAATTATTTCTTTACAGCTGATATCTTCTTTGTTACCTGAGCTGCAAAATCAACATCCATTTCCTGTAAAATAGCTGCTGCCTGTTTTTCACTCATATTCTCAAGAATATCCCTGACAAGATCAAGATCTTCTGACATTTCGGATAATCTTGCTGCTGCCTTGTCAGCATCCATGTTAGAATAGAATTTTCCAAGTTCCTCTGCTTTCTTTGTATACTGAAGTTTCAAAAGAACCTGCCTGTATATATTTTCTGCATTTTTCGGCTCAATCTCCTCATAATATTTCTGATATTCAGAGATATCAGGAGCCTTTTTGTTAAATACAACCTTTTCATCAAACTCTTTAACACGCTTTTGGAATGCGTCATAGTCATCTTTATACTTCTGCAATTTCTTTATCTGAGCCTCAAGTTCTGAAATATAGTCAGAATTCGCATCTGTTGTTCCATTTTCAGACTTAAGTTTGCTTTCAAGTTCTTTAATCCTCTCATTGGCGGCCTTTAAAGTTGTATACTGATAATCACCTTCCTCGGCCTGTGTTTCTTCTGAAGCTGCCGGTAAAATCTTATTTACAACCGGAACATCCTTCAATACCGGATATAAAACTTTGCTTCCTATACCACCCACATCCATTTTTATTAAAAATGCAAAAACTGCCAACCAGATAAGAATGATAACAATCGCGATCAAAGCAGTTACTAGCTTGCTTCCACCGCTCTCCTTTTCTTCACCTGCTGCATTGTTCTTATCCTTCTTTGCCATCTGCTTATTCCTCACTTTCATCACTGCTGGTTCTGAATTTAAAACTTACAAGCTCATTTATCTCTTTTTGTTCTTCCGCATTTATCTCTGCCTTAAATTCTTCAAAAGCTTTTTCTTTGAGCTTTTCATAAGTTTTCCTTTCTTTCATAGCATTGTCAAGTTTTTCTCTAGCTCTGTCAACCTTCTGCTGCTGATTTACAATAACTACCATTTGAAGTTTTATATTATATTTTATATTTTCGACACTATCTTCAAGTATCTTTATCTTTAAAATATCAAGCGTATCCATAACCGCATCATATAATTTTGTCTGATACTCAGATTTACGTTTTTTTAATTCATCCAATTTTTCTTCTTCCTGTCTGAGTTTAATTATTTCAATACTATATTCAGCTTTTGCCTGATCTTCAAGTTTTTGCTTGACAGAAAGAATACTTTCCATCTTAAATATAAATTTTGCCATCGGCTAACCTTTAATTTTTATTGTTCAATAATCTAATCTTGTACGGCTTCTTCATTTTCATTAAAAATACCTTTAAGCCTTTCAATAGCATCTTCAAAAGAAACCTTCTCATATACATCCTGCATCAGAAACTCGTTTACGGCATCTATCTTCGATAATGCAAAATCAATCTCTTTATTTGAACCTGGTTTATATGCCCCTATGTTTACAAGGTCTTCTGCCTCAGAATAAGTTGCCATTACATTTCTTAGTTTTCCTGCTGCCTGTTTATGTTCCTTTGAAGCTATACTGCTCATTACACGCGATATACTTGCAAGTATATCTATAGCAGGATAATGGTTTTTCTGGGCAATCTTTCTGTTCAGAACTATATGACCATCAAGAATACTTCTTGCAGTGTCCGTGATAGGCTCATTAAAATCATCACCATCAACAAGTACGGTGTAAAGTCCTGTTATAGAACCGCTGTCTGAACATCCTGCTCTCTCAAGAAGCCTTGGCATCTGTGCATACACGCTTGGTGGATATCCTCTTGATACCGGCGGTTCTCCTGAGGCAAGTCCGATTTCTCTTTGTGCCATCGAAAAACGTGTCAGTGAATCCATCATAAGAAGAACATCCTTACCCTGATCTCTAAAATATTCAGCAATCGCCGTTGCTGTCTGTGCAGCTTTCTTTCTTATAAGTGCAGGCTTATCTGATGTTGCAACTACAACAACTGAACGTGCCATTCCCTCAGGTCCTAAATCTCTTTCAATAAATTCCCTTACCTCACGGCCTCGCTCTCCGATAAGCGCAATTACATTTATATCCGCCTTAGTGTTTCTTGCAAACATACCCATAAGAGTACTTTTTCCAACACCACTACCTGCAAATATACCAATTCTCTGTCCCTTACCTACTGTTATCAGGCCATCAACCGCCTTTACACCAAGAGGTAATACCTCATCGATGATCTTTCTTGTAAGTGGATCAGGTGGTTCTGCCTCAACAGAATATGCTGCATTTGTAATAAGCTCTGTATGATCTATCGGTTCTCCAAGACCATCAAGTGTCTTGCCAAGAAGTTCATCCCCGACCGATACCTTAAGAGGTGCACCTGTATTCTCAACTCTGCTTCCAAGTCCTACGCCCTCTGTCTGATCATATGGCATTAAAAGCACCCTGTCATCTTTAAATCCTACTACTTCAGCATTTATCACCTGATTTGTATCTTTCGTAATAATATGACACAGATCATTCAGCTTTGCAGCCGGTCCGATCGATTCAATAGTAAGACCTACAACCTTGGCAACTTTTCCAAGTTTTTTCTCAAACGACTGATTTAGAAGCATATCATATTTAGATAAGTCAATATCAACCATACTTATACGCCCCTCTCTTTCTTTACATTGCAAGCATTCTCAGATGCTCCTTAAGATTTTCAAGCTGTGCATCAAGACTGCAATCAATGATCTTTGTATCGAGATCTATAATGCACTGATTATGTAAAAGACTTGCATCCTCTATTATATCAAATTCCATATCAGAACCGACATCTTTTAACAACTCATCTCTTTTAGCCGATACGATTCCCATATCTTCCTTTGAAACATGCACCGTAATATTTTTTGTCTTGTCTGCACTATTCGTAACATTGCCATGTAATGCATTGTCAATAAGATAGACAATTATATCTTTTTTATCTTTGCAGACTACACCTGTAAGCTTTTCAACGAGACCTGAAACAATTTCAGCATAACGCGGCTCAAGGCTTTCAGCAGTCTGCTCCAACTCTTTGAGCTTTGCATCATACTGCTGTTCTAACTCACTTTTGCGTTCTTCAAGTTCTACAAGGCCTTGTTTTTTACCTTCTTCAAGTCCCTGATTTTTACCCTCCTCAAACGCCTGATTTTTTATGTCTTCTGCCGAAAGGTTTGCCTCATTTATAATTTCCTGTGCCTGATTTCTGGCATCTTCAAGAAGCCTTTCTTTCTCTTCTTCAAGTTCTTCCGCTATTTTTTTCTTTTCTTCTTCTCTGACTTCATCAACTGAAAGTACATTCATACCTTCATTAAATCCATCAGTCTGCTGTCCATTACCCGCAAATTCAGAATCTTCTCCAAATTCGAGCTGCTTAAAGCTAAAAGGTTTTATATCTCCATCAGTATTATCTTTATGCTGATATATTTCGGGATGAACATCCTTTCCATGTATATCCGAATCTATAAGCCTTTTATCACTCTCATCCACCGTAAAATAAACGTTTTTTATAAGATTAGACAACTATCTCGTCACCTCCACCTCTGGAGATAATAATCTCAGCAGAGTCTTCGAGTTTTCTGATAATATTAACAATCTTCTGCTGTGCTTCTTCAACATCCTTCATACGAACAGGACCCATGAAATCCATATCCTCTTTTATCATAGTAGCAAGACGTTTTGAAAGGTTACTGAAAATAAGATTCTGAACTTCCTCATTTGAGCCTTTAAGTGCAACTGCAAGTTCATTATTATCTACCTCACGAAGCACACGCTGAACAGATCTGTCGTCCAACGAAAGAATATCTTCGAATACAAACATCTTCTTTCTGATCTCGTCTGCAAGTTCCGGATCTTCGATCTCGAGACTTTCCATAATATGTTTTTCTGTTCCTCTGTCTACTGTATTCAAGATGTCTACGATCGAATCGACACCACCAACGATCGTGTAATCCTGATTTACAAGGGAAGCAAGTTTTTGTTCGAGCACTTTTTCCACCTCTTTTATAACATCCGGTGATGTTCTATCCATCTGTGCTATACGTTTCGCAACATCAGTCTGCTTATCCGGTGGAAGAGCTGATAATATAGCTGATGCCTGATTTGATGACAAATATGACAATATCAAAGCAATTGTCTGTGGATGCTCGTCCTGAATAAAGTTTAATAACTGAGTTGCATCTGTCTTTCTGACAAACTCAAATGGTCTAACCTGTAATGATGCTGTAAGTTTTCCAATAACATCCTTTGCACGTTCTGAACCAAGAGCTTTTTCAAGAAGGTCTTTAGCATAGCCGATACCACCCTCAGCAATATACTGCTGTGCAAGACATACTTCATAAAATTCATCAAGAACTGCATCTTTCATCGCAGGAGATACACTTCTTGTATTAGCTATCTCAAGAGTAAGCTGCTCTATCTCATCTTCCTTCAAATGTTTAAATACATTCGAAGACTTGTCAGGTCCAAGTGCAATAAGCAGTATGGCAGCTTTTTGCACGCCTGTAATTTCTTCTGTTTTAGCCATACCAATCCTCACCTTTCAATTAAATCTGTATCTTAAATCATTCCCAATCATCATTGAGCCAGTTACGAAGCAACTGGGCAACCGCTTCAGGATTTTCATCAACAAATTTCTCTATCATCTTTCTAGTCTCAGACTTATCACTAAACTCAATGTCATCAAGTGACTGGTTTTCTTTCGTAGTAGCAAGAAGCTGTTCCACTGAAAGTTCTGGCTCCTCTTCCTCTGCCGCAAGTGGTGATGCACCACGAAGGATAACAAATATAAGCAATGCAATGATAAGTACTGTAAGTATTATCATAAGGTAATTTGAAATACCTCTTGATGTCTTTGTGCTACTTACAAACTGTGGTACCTCATATGCAAGTACTGTGATCTTGTTCGCACTTACACCTGTAGCCGCTGCAATAAGATTAATTTCATTTGTTGAAACATTGATCGTATTTATTGTATTGTTCTGTGCTATGAACTGATCAAATGTCATATTATCAAGAGTTCCATCTGCTTTAAGATCGTCCTCTTTATAAACTTTATATTTTCTTACAACAATACCAAGTGAGGAATCTGCAAGTTTGATAGCAGGTGTCTCCTGCTTGATATTCTGAACTTTTTCATTTGTAAGAAGATCAGTGAGTTTTTCAACATCGACAGTGTTTGATGTATTTGAACCACCACTTATAGTATAATCAGTGGTATCACTATCGTTTGAATCTGTTCCAGGCGTTCCACCGGCACCTGATGCACCCTTAGAACTATATGTATAAAGATTTGTAGGATAGCCGTATTCTCGTCCGTCTGCTACTGAATACTCTTTTGTAAGAGTTTCAATCTTATTCATATCAAACTGGACACCATCTGTTCCAACCTGTGCATCATCATAACCACATCTTATAAGAAGCGTTGTGACATTATCTGCAATAGTATTGCGAAGTTTATTGCAGTATTCTGTGGTACCACCTGTAAGAACTCCTCCAAGACCATCACTTGTATTTCCATTATAAATGCATTTACCATCTGTATCATTTATAATAACATTCTTGACATCTGTTCCAACAGTATTAGCAAGCCAGTAAGCAAGTGTCTCAGATGTTTTGTCATCGAGCATATCCTTATTTCTATCATTCAATGCAAGACTTGCTGTAATCGAAGTTTTAGCTGTTTCTGCATCATCACTTGAAAGAACTGTGTATGTTGATTCAGGAACATTGATAAACACATTTGCATCGTCTATAAACTTATACTGTATAAGACTCTGTCTTATTTCTGACTGCAATGCAAGAATCCTTTTCTGATTCTTTTCGCTTTCTGTAGTTGACATGGAATTATTAAATGCATCGTCCCATGTATATCCCTTATCCGTAAGTCCGTTGTCGCTCATAGCATATAACGCATTTGTCATATCATCCTGATGTACATATATAGTTTTTCCATCGCTCGATGCTTTCCATGCTATACTCTGGTCATCAAGTGCCTTTGTCATCGTGTTTGCATCATCTACACTGTCAAACACCTGAAATTTTGACCATGTAGGCCTTGATGCAAGCCAGGCAACAACTCCTATCGCAATAAGTACTACACATAATATTGAAATAACAATCGTTTTTTGTTTACTTGTATATTTGTTCCAAAATTGTTTAAATTTTTCCGGAACCTCTTTTACCTTTTCGCGCATAATCCGACTCTCCTAATTCCTTTCGGCCTATTTTAGAATTGCAAATTCATCAATTCTTTATATCCCTGAATAAAAGCATTTCTCACTGCAACTGTATACTGTAATGAAATATTTGCTTTTTGCTGGGCTATCTGCAAATCATGAATACTATCAGACTCTCCCAATGCATACTTGATTTCTTCTTCTTCTGCCGCATTGCTGTAGTCATTTGTTTCCTGTACCATATTTACAGCCGAATCAAACAAGGTCGAAAATGCACTCTTGTTATCATCTGAATTTATGATAAGTGAATCTTTTCCATCAGATAAACCTGATGAGACTGTTGGCGTTGAAAATGCTGATGCAAGATCCACTCCTGACAATGCTGTTAAATCCATCTGTCAAATCCTCCAATCTGATATATGTTTTCTGCATTCTACAAAAGCTCAGACAACAATATATGTCCAAGTCTCCGATTATGATGACTTACCAACTTCCAATGCCTTAAGTTCCATATTCTTTGAAGCATTAAATGCTGTAACATTGGCCTCGTATGATCTGCTTGCATCTATCATATTTGTCATCTCTGTAACCGTATTTACATTCGGATATGTAACATATCCCTTTTCATCTGCATCCGGATTTGATGGATCATACACCATTCGGCATTCTGTCTCATCATCCTCATATATTTTCGAGATCTTTACACCTTTTCCAAGAGTACCAGTCGCATTTATAAGAGCATCATCAAAAGAGACATAATTTTTTTCTTCAAAAACTACAGATTTTCTCTTGTAAACATTTCCGTTGGCATCCCTTGTAGTATTTACATTGGCAATGTTTTCTGAAATAAGATCAAGTCTTGTCCTCTGCGCTGTCATACCAGTCGCACTTATATCCATTGCTGAAAAAACACTCATACTTTTCCTCCTGTTTCAATTCATACTATTTAACTTGTTTTTAATACACTCGTTATTCTCTTAAATTCCTGACTGATGGAATCAAGCATCGTGTAATATTTGATCTGATTCTTTGCAAGTTCAACATTCTCAGTATCAATGTCAACATTATTTCCATCTATACGATAACTCGCAGTCGCATAATCTGTATAAGTTGTCCCTGTAAGACTGTCAAGATCAACTTCCGCAATATCGTCATCAAGAGAACTGCCTCCGCTTACTGCGCCTTGCAGATACTGTTCAAACTCAATATCTTTTCTCTTATACCCTGGTGTATCTACATTTGCAATGTTATTTGAAATCACAGAATTTCTCGCCCAGCTTGCATCGCTGGCTTTTTCTAGAACATTAATGTAATTATAAGCCCCTGATGAAATCATACCCGCACTCCTTTCGCTTTATATTATGTTTATCCTTACATAATTATTTAATTCACTGCCGTTTAACGCAGTTCATTTCAAAACTCTATTACATATGTATAAGAATACATATTCAATTATAAAGAAATTACGACAAAATACAAGTATCTAAATCAAATTTATTGATTTTTTGTATAATTTCTTATAATCTTTCTTATATTTATTACTTACGATCATAGTCAGAGGCGGATATTCGCAATCAGCTCTGCCGCTTGCCTGACAGTGTTAAAATAAGATAAAAAAGGCAAAACCAGCGTTTTGCCCTCCAAGAATTGCTTTGCAATTCTCGTTGGTTTTCCGCTATGTTATGAGCATTTTCCTATAAGATAAAAAAGCCATGTAATACTTAATAAAAAATAGTATAACATGGCATAATAATACTATATATTTTGTGCGATTATATCCTCACACAATAAATCATTTACAATATGTATGGTCGTCCCCTTCATACCCGAAGACTTCGTTTCAATTATACCTGCACTCTCACATTTTTTCAAAGCATTCACTATAACAGACCTGGTAATACCAACTTTATCTGCCAGCCTGCTTGTAATAAGTATCCCTTTTCTTTTCCCGCCAAGTTCCTCAAGAACACATATCATAGCATGCGCCTCAAGCCTCGACAGTGTTTTTACAGCCGCATGTATGTCCTGCTCTTTATGATACTCCTCAGAGACTTCCTCACTCTCTGCCCTCTGCATCGCAAGACCTATAACTGTCGTACCATATTCTGTCAGAATGATATCATCTATAGAAAATATATCTTTTTTTCTATAGACAAACAAGGTTCCCAGCCTTTTTCCTGACATGCATACCGGTGCGACCATCGCCTGATACTCTATTATATTATCGCATTCAAGCCCAATAGTCAACAAATTTACATTTTCTTTTGTAGACAATATATTCATAAATCTGTCACTTAATGCACTATCTATATACTCACCGTATTTTATCTCTCTAAGTTTTGGCAGGATCTCAATATCTGCACACTCCTTTAAACCTAGTACTTTTCCCTTTTTACTCGTAAGCAGTACATTTACATGCAGCTCACTTGACAACACTTCACAAAACTGTCTGAAATCAATCTTGTCAGACTCCTGTTCTGTAAGAAGTTTATTTATTTTTCTAGTTTTATCTAACAAATCCAAGCTCATCTTATTATTTTTCCCTTGCTTTCACAAAACCACACTGCTCATCCATACAAACAAGTTTGTTTCCCTTTTCAACCATCGGCCCTCCACAATCAGGACATTTTTCTACAGACGGTTTCTGCCATGACATAAAATCACATTCAGGATATGCACTGCATCCAAAATATCTTCTGCCTTTTTTTGTCTTTTTTATCACAATATCCGCCCCACACTTAGGACATTTTACACCGATTTTTTCATAATAAGGCTTTGTATTTTTACATTCTGGAAAACCAGGACATGCAAGGAATTTTCCATGTGGGCCGTATTTTACTACCATATTTCTTCCACATTCCTCACATATCACATCTGTAACTTCATCTTCTATTTTTATCTGTTCGATTTCCTTTTGAGCTATTTCCACAGCTTCATGAAGATCGGGATAAAAATTTTCTACAACCGTCTTCCATTTTACAGAGCCATCTTCCACACGGTCTAAAAGCCCTTCCATATACGCGGTAAAATTCACATCTACGATACTTGCAAACGACTTTTTCATAATGTTGTTTACAACTTCACCAAGCTCCGTAATATACAGATTTTTCTGCTCTTTTGCAACATAATGTCTGTTTATTATCGTTGATATCGTCGGCGCATATGTACTTGGCCTTCCAATGCCAAGTTCCTCAAGAGTTTTTACAAGCGATGCCTCCGTAAAATGTGCCGGTGGCTGTGTAAAATGCTGTTTCTTATCTACCTCACCAAGTTTGAGTTCCATATCTTTTTCAAGTTTTTTCGACAATGTCTTTTTATCTATCTTATCTTCTTCTGTCTGATAAACAGATAGATATCCTGAAAACACAACTTTTGATGATGCAGATGTAAATCTGTATTTATCTGAATCGATCTTAACTGACTTTGTCTCATATTTTGCTGCTGACATCTGGCTTGCAAGAAAGCGCTTCCATATAAGCTGATAAAGCCTGAACTGGTCTCTCGACAAAGAGTCTTTCACCTGTGCAGGTGTCAGATCAACGTATGTCGGTCTTATCGCCTCATGTGCATCCTGAATCTTTTTTGAACTTTTCTTTGTTTTTTCTTCCTGATTCAGATAATCTTCGCCATAGTTTTCTTTTATATATTCTGCCGCGTTGTTTTTAGCTTCCTCTGAGATTCGTGTCGAATCAGTACGAAGATATGTTATAAGACCTAGTGTACCCTTTCCCTTTATTGCAACACCTTCATATAATCCCTGAGCCAGTCTCATAGTTTTCTGTGTAGCAAAATTCAAAGTTTTTGCGGCTTCCTGCTGCAATGTACTTGTAGTGAATGGAAGTGGACTTTTTTTCGTCCTTCCAGATGTCTTTATATCTGAAATCTTAAATTTAGATTTCTGTATCTCATCAATTATCGACTCTGCCTGTTGTTCTGACTCGATCGACATCTTTTCTTTTATAGTTCCGTAAAAATCTGCTGTAAGTGGCTTTTTCTCACCATCGATCTTAAATTCTCCCGATAAAGTCCAGTATTCTTTTGCTATAAAAGCATTTATCTGTTCTTCTCTGTCAGCAATTATCCTAAGAGTAACTGACTGGACTCTTCCTGCACTAAGTCCCCTCTTTACCTTAGCCCATAAGACAGGACTTATCTGGTATCCAACCATTCTGTCAAGTACTCTTCTTGCCTGCTGCGCATCGACAAGATCCATATCTATTTCTCTTGCCTGTTTTATCGACTGCTTAACGGCATTTTTTGTTATCTCATTAAATGTGATACGCCTTGCATTCTTGTCATCAAGCTTAAGTGCCTTTGACAAATGCCATGAAATCGCCTCTCCCTCACGGTCAGGGTCAGTTGCAAGATATACTTTGTCAGCTTTTTTTGCCTCTTTTCTGAGTTTTGCAAGAAGTTCCCCTTTTCCTCTGATCGTAATATACTTAGGCTCAAAATCATTTTCAATATCTATCCCGAGCTGACTTTTCGGCAAATCTCTCACATGACCATTCGAGGCAACTACCTCATAAGAACTTCCCAAAAACTTTTTAATAGTCGTAGCTTTTGATGGCGACTCAACAATTACCAGATTCTTAGCCATACTGTTTCCTTCCTTTCAACAAAGTTTGCAGCACTTTATATCTTTATCGCATAATAATTGTTTCCTATCGTGGTAACAAGTCCTTTAAGCTCCAAAGATATGAGTTTATCCATCACAACCGGTATCCTCATACCAGTCTGCTCTGCAACTTCTGACACATGTGCCGGTTCCAAACTTAAACTAGCATACACTATTTTTTCAGCGGTTTCAAGCAAAAGATTATTTTTTTTATTTTTAAAGTTGACATCTTCACTATAAAATATGCCAAGCGCATCTAAAATATCTCTCCCATTTGTAACTAATGCAGCACCATTTTTTATAAGTTCATTGCTTCCCTGATAAAAATCATCATTTATACTTCCCGGAACCACAAAAATGTCTTTCCCCTGTTCAAGTCCAAGTTCTGCTGTAATCAAAGAACCACTCTTTTTACCTGCCTGGATGACGAGTATTCCGTCTGACAATCCGCTTATTATACAATTTCTTCTTGGAAAGTTTCCCGCCGCGGGAAATGTTCCTGGCGCATATTCAGAGATAATTCCTCCCCTTGTCTGCATCATCATATATTCATTTATGTGCTGTTTCGGATAGCAGATATCAATACCACAACCCAGCACTCCAAATGTCTTTCCAGTAACAACTGACATCGCTCCTATCTGGCTTTTTATATCAATCCCTCTCGCAAGACCACTTATGACCTGTACACCATATTTTGCCAGTTCTCTTCCAAACTTCTCAGCCGTACATCTTGCCTCATATGCAGCATTTCTTGCCCCGACAACAGCCACAGCAGGTTTTGAAGGATCAGGTAGTTCTCCTTTGTAAAAAAGATTGTATGGAGGATCATATATATTCTTAAGTTTTTCCGGATAGTCAGATGCCCCGATATATGTGAACCCAATATTTTTTTCACATAAATTCTCCCATCTTTTTTGAATCTTCACATAATTTCTACTGTCAATTATTTTTTGTATAATTTCTTTTCTTATTCCAGGCACTTTATATATATCATCTGGTTTTGCATTAAAGATTTCTCTCTCACTGCCAAAAAAATCCATTAGTTTACCGATTGTTTTGCTTCCAACCCCACCTATACCAACAAGCCAGAACGCAAACATTTTATCCTTATCATTTTCTAACACGATGCCACCCCCCAATACTTCTTATCAACAGTCCGGTAACATAGAGCCTCTGATATATGTTCTCTTTTTATTTTGTTACTCTCTTCCATGTCAGCTATCGTCCTTGCAGTTTTCAAAACCTTGTGATATGCTCTCGCACTGAAATCCAAAGTATCAAATGTCTGTTCAATAAAATCTTTCGCTTCACTTTCCATAACACAATATTTTTTTATCATTCCTGCCTGAAGCTGTGAATTAAATAATATACCATCATTTTTATATCTCTTTTTCTGTATAAAATGAACATTCTCAACACGCTTTCGTATCTCGGCGGAGCTTTCACTTTTCGTCCCGCTGCTTATCTCATCATATTTCAGTATAACTGTCTCCGAAAAAATATCTATCCTGTCTAGCAACGGCTTACTTATCCTTCCAAGATAGTTTCTTATCTGCCCCTGTGAGCAGCTGCATTTTCTTCTGTCGGGATAATATCCGCACTTGCAGGGATTAAGAGCAGCCGTAAGCTGAAACTTTGCCGGATAACGACAGCTGCCCTCAAGCCTTGAGACATTTACATAACCATCCTCCAACGGCTGCCTCATAACTTCAAGTGTCTGTCTCTGAAATTCAGGCAGTTCATCTAAGAAAAGAACTCCCCCTGACGCAAGACTTACTTCACCAGGTTTTGGATATCTCCCACCTCCTGCAAGAGCAGTCTGCGTTACAGTATGGTGTGGAGCTCTGAAAGGTCTTTTTAATACTACCGGCATCTCTTTATTTAACATTCCTGAGACACTGTATATCTTTGATATCTCCATACGTTCAGAAAATGTAAGTTTGGGCATGATTCCCGGAATACACTGTGCTATCATTGTTTTTCCTGTTCCAGGTGCGCCTATAAGTGCAATATTATGCATACCTGACACTGCCGCCTCTACTGCTCTCTTAGCACCACCTTGTCCCTTTATATCCGAAAAATCAACCTCTGGCTGATTATCTGCCCCCTCAAAATCAAATGAGTTTTCCGACAAAAAGTTCTCTAACTCATCATTTCTTATAATATCAAGCATCTCATTAAGGCTTGATATACCTATAATTCCAATCTTACTTACTATTCCTGCCTCCAAAACATTGTCATTTGGCACAATGCAGTATTTAAATCCATTTTCATATGCTGTATAAACTCTGGGAAGTACGCCATTTACTGATTTTACTTTTCCATCAAGACTTAGTTCACCGATAAATAGAATCTGTTTTAAGAAATCTTTGTCTATATATCCAAATGCAGCAAGAATAGCCGCAGCTATAGACAGGTCAAAAGCTGTTCCGTCTTTTCTGATATCAGCAGGGGAAAGATTTATCGTTATTTTTTTAGGTGGAAATCTGTATCCACTGTTTTTTAACGCTATCCGCACTCTTTCCCTTGCCTCTTTTACTTCTGATGACAGATATCCAACAAGCATGAGCCCCGGAAGCCCATCTGAGATATCCGCTTCAACATGTACCACGCAGCCGTCTATCCCGCAGACAGCCGCACTAAATGTTTCACTATACATAGTCCTACCTCCATGTACAGTAAACCACCCTGTAAATCATAATCAATATATTAACAAAATAATTTTCTTCTGACAACATGCTTTAACCAATTATTTGTCAAGAATCTTCTTTAATTCTTCCATAAAAGTATCTACATCCTTAAATTCCCTGTATATAGATGCAAACCTGACATATGCAACAGCATTAAGTTTTTCCAGTCTTTTCATAACAAGTTCGCCAATAAAACTGCTCGGTATCTCATTTACTTCCCTGTTAAAAACTTCTGCTTCCACATTATCCACAAGTGCATTCATATCGTCCACTGAGATAGGAAGTTTATGACATGACCTAAACACACCTCTTTCTATTTTTGAACGATCATACGGTTCTCTTGTCTGATCTTTTTTTATCACTACAAGTGGTATCGATTCCACCTTTTCATATGTAGTAAATCTTTTGTTGCATTTATCGCACTGCCTTCTTCGTCTTATAGATGCATTTTCATCTGCCGGCCTTGAATCTATAACCCTTGTATCTGCTTCTCCGCAAAATGGACATTTCATGATTATTTCCTCCATTCACAATATCTGTATCAAAATCAATTATAATAGAAGAAATATAAAATGTCCATCAAATAAATAACTACCATTCACACTTATGAAGGCATTTTGCGGCTTCAATTTCAACAAGGACAACATCCGAACCTATTCGTTTGACGCACTCATAAGGAATCAGATATTCACTATCACGTCCTATAATCCCAAATATCTTACATGGCCCCGGTATTATCAGTGTACAGATCCTGCCTGTATGTTCCTCAAAATCCACATCACAGATATTACCAAGTCTCTCCCCATCACAAACATTGACTACTTCCTTCTCCCTGAGCTCACAAATTCTCATACATCCCCCATATTATTACAAATACTGCTTCATAACCTTAAGTGCTCTCTTTTCAAGTCTGCTCACCTGAGCCTGTGAAATACTTATCTCATTGGCAACCTCCATTTGCGTTTTACCCTCATAATATCTCATTTTAATTATCCGGTGTTCTCTCTCTGACAGATGGTCTATCGCTGCTTTTATCGACATTTTCTCCACCCAGTCTTCTTCGAGATTCTTTTTATCACTTATCTGATCCATAATGTACAGAGTATCCCCTCCCTCTGCAAATACAGGTTCATAAAGTGAAACCGGACTCTGTATAGCATCTAGTGCAAATGCTACATCTTCAGGTGTTGCTTCAAGCAGCTTTGCTATCTGTTCTATCCCCGGCTCCTTCTCGCTTTGTTTCATCAATGCTTCTTTCGCATATATTGCTTTATATGCAAGGTCTCTTACAGACCTGCTTACTCTTATACTGTTATTGTCCCTTAAATACCTTCTTATCTCCCCTATTATCATAGGAACAGCATAAGTCGAAAATTTTACATTCATTGTAACATCAAAATGATCTATAGCCTTCATAAGCCCCACACAGCCAATCTGAAAAAGATCATCACTATTTTCCCCGGCTGCCCCAAATCTCTGTATAATGCTTAATACCAGCCTTAAATTTCCCTTAATAAATTTTTCTCTCGCTTCTCTGTCACCTTTCCTTATCTTTTCAAACAGTTCCTTCTTTTCTTTTTCTGTAAGTAATGGTAATTTTGATGTATTCACACCACATATCTCTACTTTATATACAGCCATTGAAACCTCCAGATATTCACAATTTCAGCTTATATAAAATAGGATTTACCAAATGTAATATTATTATTCCATCCTTACTATTTCTTTTTTAAGACGCCTTATTATCTTTTTCTCAAGTCTTGATATATACGACTGCGATATACCCATCATATCTGCAACTTCTTTCTGTGTCTTTTCCTCTCCATCTCTTGAATTTAATCCAAATCTTAATTCTATTATCATACGTTCTCTCTTACTTAATTTCTGAAGTGCGAGCCTTAACAGCTTTTTATCAACTTCATCCTCCATATCCTTTGATATTATATTTTCATCTGTACCAAGAATATCAGATAAAAGCAGTTCATTTCCATCCCAGTCAACATTTAATGGTTCATCGATCGAGACTTCAAGTTTAAGTTTATTGTTTCTCCTCAGATACATAAGTATCTCATTTTCTATGCACCTTGATGCATATGTGGCAAGTTTGATATTCTTAAGCGGATTAAATGTATTTATCGCTTTGATAAGGCCTATAGTACCTATAGATATAAGGTCTTCTACACCAACTCCAGTGTTATCAAACTTTTTTGCTATGTATACAACAAGCCTGAGATTATGTTCAATAAGGCTGCTTCTGGCCTCCTTGTCATCATCTGAGCCAAGCTTTTTCATCACCTGTTCCTCTTCCTCCACTGTAAGCGGGGCAGGAAGGATCTCAGCTCCTCCAATATAGTGTATTTCCCCTCCTCTTCTTGGAAATATAAATCCCCTTATCTCTGACATCATCCTGAATTGAAATTTGTTTGGCATTGAAATCTTTACCATTTTGTCCTCCTTTTCGCACCTCTGCTTTTTTATTTTTTGTCGGAGCAATTTAAAATCATCTGAATATCGCTGTTATCATCTATTTCACTACTTAATGCTCCCAAAAAATTCATCATCACTTTACCATTTTGGAATATCACTTTTTCAAATCTGAAAGTTTCCAGCATACCGTTTCCACCTATTGAACTATAAGGTATAAGCAACGGTTTCTGAATGTCACGTATTCCTGTCTGTACAGCTGTTTTTTCTGATATTATATTTACAGGTTCATTTGTATATGGACTTGAAAGTTTATTTCCTGTATCATACAGAACATTTATTGCCGTATGCGTATCCCCCTGAATAAGTGTAGCCTTCAAAATAGTTTCACATTTTTCCGCCTCACTTTTAATAATATTACGCATAACCATAAATAATACATAAAGTATCACAAATGATACGATCATTAGGAAAAACGCAGTTATGACACTGACATTTCTTCCGTTTTCTATACATCTCTTCACTAACAAGAGACCACCGGCTGTAAGAATTGTGCAAAACAGCAAAAGGATAACATCCTTGATAAATGTCCTTAACCTGTTTTTCCACATATATTCTTTGTATGTATATGCAATAGCCGTTAGCAGCATAATGCTTAAAATTGCATGAAGATAACCAGGAATGATCCCTCTCCCCTTAAGCTGACAGATTTTATATATCATAGAAAAAAAAGATACAACGGCCGAAGCCGCAACCCATCTAAACGGTGTGTATTCTTTTCTGCGAATAAACGCCGTTATCCATACAAGAAATAAGTTCATAATAAAATTCAGAATCCAGTAAAAATCAGCATAAAATAAAATCTCAACCTCCTGTACTTATGTGATGTTGAGATTATATTACAATATCTTATATGCGAATTATGTCAAAATGTGCCAATGACGGCATAGTTTTTATTTTTCAATGCATGATCTGCCATAAACAAAAAAACATGACAGTTTCTTAATTTAACTGTCATGTCTCTTATAATAATTTATATCAGTCAAGATAGAGTGATGTAAAATGCCACAGTAACGGTTTGCTGCTACTCAACTCTACATTATCCTTATCTATAACCTCTGCCATAAATGCATTCGGAATATCTTTGTCTTCTACATTATTCTCTTTTGCCATCTGAAGCGACATATATTCTTCATCTTCATCATACTCTATTTCTTCGGTGATCTGATAGTGATTACTATCGAGCTTATAGCCTTCAAGTTTATTTCCATTAAAATATATATAGGTATAGTCAGTAAAGCCTTTTCCTTTTACAACATAGCCCCTGCTATTTTTCTTTACATCTTCAATAACTACAGGATATGTTCCCATCTGCAGGTCAGTCTTTTCAAATTCATTTATGCCATCATATGCATATTTTTCACCATAAAACCAATCATATTCAAGTGTCTTTAACCCTGAAAGGTATGACTCACTATTCCAGTCTGTCTGCTGATGATATTTTGTTATAAGTCCCTCGTGTATTCCAATCTTGTTAAGAACATAAGAATAAAGCTGATAAGCAGCCATATCTTTATCAGACTTTTTAAGTCCAAAATTATCCCAGATAACATACTGCGTCTGGTACAGATCAGAATTCTTAAGTTCATCTGCCTTGATATTAAGACTTGGAAGATGATCGCCATAGAGAACAAGCACTGTTTTTTCATTTCTCTTTTCAAGCCTGCTTATGAGATTTCCTATCATCTTATCTACCTGAGCAATCTCATTCACATAATAACTGTACTGGCTTTCCATTCCTTCAGGCGCACCGGAAACTTTTATAGGCTGCTCATAGTCAAGTTCAACATCATATTTTCCATGACTCTGAACTGTAATTCCAAATGTAAGATCAGCCCCTTCTGTAGAGTCAAGTGTTTTGATTATCTGTGGCGATATCACATCGTCATTCACCCATCCATTCGGATTCTCCTTTAATCCATTCATATACTCCATGGAAGTAAATGTATCAAAACCAAGATTTTTAAATACATCATTTCTTCCATAAAATGTAGCATTATTGTTATGGACACAATGTGTAGTATATCCTATAGATGAAAGATCATTACATATACTTTCTGATGTTGTATTTCTAAGAACAGTCTTATACGGATATTCGCAAGCTCCAAAATCACGCTGGCGCATACCTGTAAGCACTTCAAATTCAGTATTTACAGTACCGGCACCAACTGTAGGCACTGTAAGAAGACCACTTGAATAATTTTTTGTAAGTTTATGAAAAACAGGCAAAGGATCCTTCGAAAACTCCAGCCCTTTCATATAATCTACATCAAAAAACGACTCAAGCTGGATCATTATAATATTAGGTTTATCATCACTATTTTTTGACTTTGACTGATTTTTTGAACTGTCATCAAGTTTATTTACAATGGCATCTACTGACTGTTCACTGTAATCATCAGGTTTTGATATACCTACATCAATGATACTATTTGTGAAGCAATATACAAAACCATAATTTTCATATGCCTCTGATATATTTGTATAATTCGTCGCAAGAGCCTTTACAGATCCGCTCGAACTTCTCAAAAATACAAGTGCCAATGATATGATCGCTACTGCTGAAGCAGAAAATACCATACGCCTGTGATTTCTTTTGTGATGTCTCGGTGCTCTTCTGTAAAGTGATACCATGGCAAACGCAAGTACACATACCGCAACACACATCATTGAAACATTTAATACCGTAAGATAATGTCCCGACACACTTATAGCGGTCTTTATCATGGTAAAATCAACTGCTGAAAAAGGTGTAACCCTGAAATGAAGAATAACAAAATTTGCTATGCCAAAACACAGCCACACAACTGCAACAGATATAAATACGAAAATCTCCCTTTTAAAGAAAAGAGCAACTGATAATGTCAACATAATAATAAGTGTGTTAAATGAAAATAACGCCGGACTTGAAAACATATATCCAACTCCGGAGATCAAAGATTTTCTGCTTAACGACTCTATAACTATCTCTAGCAATACTGGTACGAGCAAATACTGAAATATATACCTGATCGGTTTTTTTAACTTATCATACATCCAAATATCCCCTTTATATGCCATTCATCTGTTGTTTATTCTGTTAAGATCTAATAAAACTTTGTGTATATTATATCATGCTTTACAAGAATTAAAACATAATATTTTATTAAATTTATTAATTATAAAATAACAGCTGTCACTGTTCACACATATAGTGTGAGCAGCAACGATCACAGCTCATTTTAAATATATCTTTATAAAGTCAGGCAGATATTCGCAATCCGCTCTGCTATTTGCTTTATAGTGTTAAACTATGAGTCTGTAAATCTTACTATTATTCAGTCATATTTTTGTATATTTTTGCAACTTTATCTACAGAGCCTGATGCTACAAGCCTTCCACTATCAAGAATTATAGCTCTGTCACATAATCTTTGTACCTGTTCCAAAGAGTGCGATACAAACAGTACCGTAACGCCCTTGTCAAACATACTCATAATTTTCTTTTCACTTTTATTTCTGAATTTTTTGTCACCAACTGACAACACCTCATCCAGAATAAGTATGTCAGGTTCAACGACTGTCGCGATTGAAAATCCCAGGCGGGATTTCATTCCTGACGAATAGTTTTTAATAGGTACTTCTATAAATTCACCAAGTTCTGAGAAATCAACTATCTCGTCAAACTTTTCATCCAGAAATTCTTTTGTATATCCAAGGACTGAACCATACAGATAAATATTTTCCCTGCCTGTATATTCAGGACTGAATCCTGCACCAAGCTCAAGCAACGGAGCTACAACGCCTCTTGTAGTAACCGTACCTGCTGACGGTTTCAGTACTCCTGATACTACTTTAAGAAGTGTACTTTTTCCTGAACCGTTAAGACCAAGCACACCAAGTCTCTGTCCTTTTTTAATTTCAAAATTTATATCCTTAAGTGCCCAGAACTCACTATATTTTAAATCTCTTTTGAGAAATTTGATCACATATTCTTTCAGATTGTCAACACGCTCCTGGTTGAGATTGAAACGCATTCCCACATCTTTTACGCTGACTGCAACATTCTTCTTCACAGCAACCTCCTAAACTATACATATAATATAAATTTATCCTGTTCTTTGTAAAATAATACGGAACCTACTATCACACTTAATACCGCAAAAATTGCCGAATGGATACAGTAATTCACATCCATCGATGTACCATAAAGCACTGCATTACGGAAATTTGCTATACACATATAAATAGGATTTACATTAAACACCCATCCATTTCCGGTATTTATAACTCTGTCCGTTGTATAGAAAATAGCTGATGCATACATTATAAGCATTGTAAGTACAGACCAGATGTACTCAATATCCCTGAAAAATACATTTAAAGTTGCAAGGATAAGTCCTATTCCAAGAGTCATAACAAACAGTATAACAAGCGGTACGATTCCCTCAATAATATGCCATGTAGGCTCTACCTTAAGTACAGCTCCCACTCCAACAAGCACGATAAGTGAAATAAGGAATGTAACAAAGTTAGATACAATGGCAGCAATTACATATATATATTTCGGAACATATACTTTTTTTATCATGGCTGCATTTCCACTAACTGCTTTAAGTCCTGCCTTTGATGCAGACGAAAAGAACGAGTATAAAAGTCGTCCACACAAGATATAGACCGGATATGTCGGATCATCTTTTCCAAACAATGTACCAAACACAAGTGTAAGCACGATCATAGTAAGAAGAGGTTCTACAAGTGTCCATAAAATACCAAGATATGATCTCCTGTATTTTAATTTGATATTTTTCTTAACAAGCTCAAACAATAAATACTTGTATCTAAGAAAATTGTCTAAATGTTTTTTAATATTCATATTTACCTACTACTCCATATTTAATAAATATATTTGCCAGTTAAACTTTAAAACATGCTTATGGAAAAACATAGAAACTCCATTATCTGTCAGAAAGCAACTTGAACCTAATTATATCATAGACTTATAAAAAGTCAATTCACAAAAATAATATTGCTACTTTTTCTAAAATAAGATATACTCTAAGTAAATATGATTTGAGAAACGGGGGATTATATGAACAATTTACATATGTCAGAAATCTTGTCATCAAAATATGATGTACATTTAGATTACCAGATCACCATGTATGATCAGCTTCCTTACAAGCGAAATGCCGATCTGTGTGGTGAGCAAAACATTGCCATGTACAGTGGACATATCATAAAGTATTATATGTGCGACAACAAAAGCGATCAGTTCAAAGTAGATAACCATGACAGCCAGATCAAAGCAATGCTTGCTGAAATAGAAGCACACACTGTTGTAAAACCTACTGTCGAAGATGTTTCTGCATCATCTCAAAGTGAGCCTGACGGCATATCTCAGGAACAGATCCAGACATTACTTGATGACAAAACTGATACTGGCAGTGATGAATTACAGACAGAGAACTTTTCCGTTGATGATACTGATGACAATGAACCAAATCCTTCCATACCAACTGTTGATGCATTTGCAGGTATCGAAGACTGGTAATATTTAATACGAACTTATTAAAAGGGGCTGCTTTCGCAATCCCCTTTATTTTTTGTAACAGATCATTTATTATTTTTTCTTTTTATTTCCAAAAAGAGTTTTCTTATTGTGCTTCTTTTCATCAGAAGGTGTTTCTTCTTCCTTTTTCTCACCATACATAGCTTTATCAAATGCTTCAAGAAGTTCTTTCTGCTCTGCATTCATCTTCGTAGGCACTTCTACAACCAGTGTTACATAATGGTCGCCTCGCACCTGTTTATTTCTAAGTGATGGAACACCTTTGTTTCTTAAGCGTACTCTTGTATTTGTCTGTGTTCCCGGTTTAACTGTATAGATAACTTCTCCATCAACTGTCTTTATACGAACATCACCACCAAGTGCTGCCTGCGCAAATGTTATAGGTACTGTTGAGAATATATCTCTATCCTGTCTCTGGAAAATAGGATCTCTTGAAACAACAACCTCAACGAGAAGATCTCCTCTCTGACCGCCATTTACACCCGGCTCACCCTTATCTCGTATTCTTACACACTGTCCATTATCAATACCGGCAGGAATTGAAACAGAAATCTTCTTTCTCTTACTTATATATCCAGTTCCACCACAATCAGAACAACGATCTTTTATGATCTTTCCTGTTCCATGACAATCAGGGCATGACTGTACATTTCTTACCACACCAAACAAAGACTGCTGTGTAAATACAACCTGACCTTTACCACCACACTTTTTACAGGTCTCAGGTGAAGTACCAGGCTTTGCACCTGTTCCGTGACAAGTTGCACATTCTTCTTTCAATGTTACATCTATCTCTTTATCAACACCAAAACATGCTTCTTTAAATGTAATTCTTACTGATGTACGGATATTCTGGCCTTTCATAGGACCATTACTCTGACTTCTTGAGCGTCCGCCGCCAAAGAAATCTCCAAATATATCGCCGAATATGTCACCCATATCCATTCCGCCAAAGTCAAATCCACCTGCACCACCGGCACCGCCATCAAATGCTGCATGACCAAACTGGTCATACTGGCGTCTCTTATCTGCATCACTAAGAACAGCATACGCCTCCGATGCCTCCTTGAACTTAGCTTCAGCCTCTTTATCCCCCGGATTCATATCCGGATGGTATTTCTTAGCCAGCTTTCTATATGCTGATTTAATCTCGGAATCAGATGCTCCCTTACTGACACCCAAGACCTCATAATAATCTCTTTTCTCTGCCATAAAACTCCTCGTTTCTGTGCCAATGCACATTATCCTAAAACAAAATCACAAAAACAACCATAAGGCCGCCACCACAAAGGCAGCAGCCTGAAAAATCATATTTATTTAAACTGATGAAGAATGGTCAAAGACCATTCTTCTAATGACAAAATGCTTTTAGCATTTTGTCTATTTATACCTCGCGGTAATCTCCGTCTACAACATCGTCAGCTCCTGCATTATTGTCAGTTGCTGCTCCAGCTCCTGTGGCTCCTCCCATATCAGGACCAGCTCCTGCTGCACCCTGTGCCTGAGCCTGCTCATACATCTTCTGGAATACGCCCTGTGCACTTTCCATAAGCTTTTCTTTTCCTGCTTTAAGTTCATCAATCTCACTGTCAGTCATTGACTCAGGATTTGTCTTCTCAACAACAGCTTTAAGTGCATCGATATCTGCCTGAACTTTCTCTTTCTCAGCGGCGTCTACTTTGTCACCAGCTTCATCAAGAGCTTTCTGTGTCTGGAATACCATGCTGTCTGCTTCATTTCTAGCATCGATTCCCTCTTTACGCTTCTTATCCTCAGCCTCGAACTGAGCTGCTTCCTTAACAGCCTTATCAATATCTTCATCAGACATATTTGAACCTGCTGTAATTGTGATGTGCTGCTCTTTTCCTGTACCAAGATCTTTTGCTGAAACATTTACGATACCGTTTGCATCAATATCAAATGTAACCTCGATCTGTGGAACACCTCTTCTTGCTGGTGGGATGCCATCAAGTCTGAACTGTCCAAGTGACTTGTTGTCTTTAGCAAACTGTCTCTCACCCTGGAGTACGTTGATATCAACTGCGCTCTGGTTATCAGCAGCTGTAGAGAATATCTGACTCTTCTTTGTAGGAATTGTAGTATTTCTCTCGATAAGTCTTGTAGCTACTCCACCCATTGTCTCGATTGAAAGAGAAAGTGGTGTTACATCAAGAAGAAGGATGTCACCTGCACCTGCATCTCCTGCAAGTTTACCACCCTGTACTGATGCACCGATAGCTACACACTCATCAGGGTTAAGTGATTTGCTTGGCTCATGTCCTGTAAGCTGTTTAACCTTATCCTGTACGGCAGGGATACGAGTAGAACCACCTACAAGTAATACCTTTCCAAGTTCAGAAGCTGTGATGCCTGCATCATTAAGTGCATTCTGTACTGGTGTAGCTGTAGCTTCAACAAGGTCATGTGTAAGTTCATCAAACTTAGCTCTTGAAAGATCCATATCAAAATGCTTTGGTCCCTCTGCTGTAGCTGTGATGAATGGAAGGTTGATATTTGTTGTTGTAGCTGATGAAAGTTCTTTCTTTGCTTTCTCAGCAGCTTCCTTCAATCTCTGAAGTGCCATCTTATCTGTTGAGAGGTCGATACCCTCTTTATTCTTAAATTCCTGGATCATGTAGTCTGTGATCTTCTGGTCAAAGTCATCACCACCAAGATGATTGTTACCTGATGTAGCTAATACTTCGATAACACCATCACCGATCTCAATGATAGATACATCAAATGTACCACCACCTAAATCGTAAACCATGATCTTCTGCTCTTTTTCATTGTCAAGACCATAAGCAAGTGCTGCAGCTGTTGGCTCATTGATGATTCTCTTTACATCAAGACCTGCGATCTTACCTGCATCTTTTGTAGCCTGACGCTGTGCATCATTGAAATATGCTGGAACAGTGATAACTGCTTCTGTAACTTTCTCACCGAGGTAACTCTCAGCATCACCCTTTAATTTCTGAAGAACCATTGCTGAAATTTCCTGTGGAGAATACTTCTTGTCATCTATAGTTACTTTATAATCAGAACCCATGTGTCTCTTGATAGAAGAAATTGTCTTATCAGCATTTGTAACTGCCTGACGCTTTGCAGGTTCACCTACAAGTCTCTCTCCTGTCTTTGTGAATGCAACAACTGAAGGTGTTGTTCTTGCTCCCTCTGTATTTGCAACTACTACAGGTTTTCCACCTTCCATAACTGCTACACAAGAGTTTGTTGTTCCTAAGTCAATACCAATAATCTTACTCATAATGATTGCCTCCTATATTTAATCTCTTTATTTCATATATTATTAAACTAATAAAACTAATTAACTACTTTTACCATACTGTGTCTTACAACACTTTCTTTGTACATGTAGCCTTTCTGCATTTCCTCTGCAACTGTTCCACTCTCCAATGAATCATCATCGACAGCCATAACAGCATTGTGAAGATTTGGATCAAATTCTTTTCCAACTGCCTCTATAGGCTTAACTCCCATCTCATCAAAAGCTGTAAGCATCTGTTTGTAAACCATCTCTACACCTTTAACAAATGGTGCATCCTTTTCTTCCTCAGGCACTCCCTGTAATCCTCTTTCAAAATTATCCATAACCGGAAGAATCTTTTCAATAACACTTTTTGCTCCGATTTCAAACATCTGGCTCTTTTCTTTTTCTGAGCGTTTACGGAAGTTTTCAAACTCGGCAAGCTGTCTCATTCTCGCGTCTTCAAGTTCTTTAACTTTTTCTTCAAGTTTCTCAACAGCTTTGTCTTTCTTCTTTCCAAACTTCTTTTCTTTCTTTGGAGCTTCCTCCTTTTTTTCTTCTGCCGCTTCCTTTTTTTCCTCTGCGGTATCCTTAACTGTATCTTTATTATCTTTATCCTTTATTTCCTCTGTATCTATATCTTTTTCAATATCTTTATTATCTGCTGCCACTTCCTGACCACCTCTCTTATTTATTGCTTATCCTTGAATATATCATCAAGTTCAGACATAAGCGATTGTAATGTACTCACAACTTTATCATAATCCATTCGCTTTGGTCCGACGATACCAATCTTTCCATATACACCTTCATGTATCTTGTATGTCGCTGTAACTACTGAACAGTCTTTCATGGTATCTACCTTTGTCTCATTTCCAATGTAAACCTGAATATCATGAGTGTCACTTGATTTACTTGAATCACGCTCTCCCGCTTCTGATTCCGCTGTATCAAGCCAATCGCCTATAATATTTTTTTCCTCAAATGCGTTGAGGATTTCCGTCGCACTCGCCTTATCCGAAAGTTCAGGATATTTCAAAATATTTGTAGCACCACTCGTATAAATTTCCAGATCATCATCTTCTGTAAGTGCCTTACCGATAACTTCCAAAACTGAATCGATAACTTCTGTGTGACTGCCAACCTGTTCTTTTATCTTTCTGATGATAGCTAAGTTCATCTCAGTAACATCAAGTCCATTCAATGTGGTATTTAATATGAAGTTTAACTTCACCATCATCTCCTGATCTATATCACCTTCAACTTTTACCATCTCGTTTTTAACTACATTATTGTCAAGGACAATAACTGCTAATATACTGTCAGCATCAACTTGTGTAAGCTGTATGAACTTAACCTTCTTTGATTCGTATCTCGGTCCTGAAACAAGCGTTGCATAATTTGTATTATTTGCAAGAAGCTTTGCTACCTGTTTAAGTAATACATCTATCTTTCCTGCTTTCTGTTCAAGTTCATCTTTCAGGTTCATGACTTCATTTGTCTTGTCATCGAGCATCGTATCCACATACAGACGATAACCTTTATCAGAAGGAATCCTGCCTGCTGATGTATGAGGCTGGATAATATATCCCATCTCCTCCAGATCAGACATCTCATTTCGAATAGTCGCTGAGCTTAGATTTAAGTCTGTGTCTTTTGAAATCGTTCTTGAACCAACCGGCTCACCGGTTTCAAGGTAAGTTCTGATAATCGTTTGAAGTATCTTTAACTTTCTATCATCTAACTCCACTTAACCACTCCCTTCTGTTTCTCTGTTAGCACTCTTTAATGTGGAGTGCTAACATCTATAAGGTAAGATAGCACGCATATAAAATCTTGTCAAGAGTATTTTGAAACTTTTTTTATTTTTTTTAAATAATACGGCAGCTATTACTGTTTTAGTTTTAATAAGTCGATATAATAAATAGTAATCGCATAGCTTGACGACCAATTTCAAGCTTGCAGACAAACAACAACCATTTCTTTGCAAAGTTTTATCATAAGTATTATTATATATAGAAATAATTATTACTACTACTTATAATATAAAGTACAAAGAAAAACAGACCACACAAACTTAATATGCGCATAAAACTGCGCAAGAACGGAGTTATAGTATGGACAATAATACAAGCAGAATAAATTCATTAAATACAAACAGCATGAGTAACCAGACAGCAAACGGCAGGACACAGTCAAGGACAACAACATCACGAAACGGGAATGTAAACGCTCAGACTTCTTCTGGGTCTATATCACGCACTCCCGGCGGCAGCAATGACTATGGCGTTGCCAGAAACGCTACTCAGTTAAGAGCAGGCGATATCGTAAAGGGTGAGATTTCCGACCTCAGAGGAAATGAGATAACTGTTACTCTTGACAACAACACAATTTTAAAAGGATATATAGAAAACAGCTCCAGACTTTCTATAGGGCAGACCGCTGCTTTCTCCTTAAGCAGTCCAAATCCGGGACAGATCTTACTCTCACCGGTAAAAAACAGTTATTCTGATACAGAGCTTAATCTCATAAACAAAGCACTTGATGAAGCGGGACTGCCAAACACAGAACATAATCAGGCTACAGTTAAGGCACTTATGGATAATCTTCTTCCTATAAATAAAGAGTCTATCCAGTCACTTATGCAGCAAGCCTATGACTGTAAAACAGAAGATTTTGCCACTCTTGCAATTATGAAAAGACTGATGATGGACATAAATGAAGATACGGTATCACAATTTTCAAGCTACAGACACGGAACGTATCACCTTATCGATAGACTTTCATCACTCTCATCAGAGATACCAGATCTTCTTGGTTCTCTTTCCCAGAATGCCGCACCACATTCAGTAGCAGCATTTGGCGAAAAACTTATAAATATATTATTTCATGCCTTTGAAGACGGAAATAATATCACACAGACTCCGACAATATCATTTCTTACAGATGCACAGCACAAAGAACTTTTAGATATACTTTCAAATACTGCAATGACAGAAGATACTTTGGAGCAGCTTGAAAATGGTACACTCTCACTTCATGATGCACTTACAATGCTAAGAGACTCTGCCGGAAGTAAAACCCTTGTCTTTGGCGATAGCGTAAATGCCACCAATGAACTTTTCCAGCAGACGCTTTTAAACATTGATAGTACGCTTGAATCAGCAACCGATATTTCAGAACTAAAAAACTCTGATCTTTTTAAGAACATTCCTACTCTTAATGAGATTACCGAAACTGACGAAGCTTCCGAAAATCCTGAGATTGCTGACACAGATACTCCTGAAAATAAAAATGCACAAGAAGAAATCGAAGATGCAGCCACGGAAACTACAAATGACACTGTTTCTGAAAACAAAATGGGACTTGCTGCCAAATTTTTCCATAATATTACTGAGACAGCCAAAAATTCCATAAACAACATGTTGCAGCAAGCATCACAAAACGTAAAAGATCAGGACCAATCTGGCTCAGGTACAGTTATTGACACACTCTGTGAAAAATTTCAGACACTGGGCAAAGAGAATGACTATCTTAGTACATTTCTTGATAAAAATGCCAGAACCGAACTTTTAAACACTTTATCAAAATTGCCCATAAGCAGATCTCTTATCGTAAAGATTGCTTCCGGAGATGCAACTGCAAAAGAAGTTCTCACAGTTATCAAAAATGTCATTCCTCTGTCAGACCCAGAACTTATAAGTGAACTTTTTAAGTCCCAGTCTTTTGAAGCACTGTTTTCAAAAGTACTCCAGAGTGGCTGGACTTTATCACCTCAAAAATTAAAAGATGGTGAAAACATAAACTCCTTCTATAATAAAATGCAGGAACAGCTAAAAGATTTTGAAACACTTATAAGTACAAATCTTTCAGGTCAGGACTCAGACAATCTTGGACAAAATGCAAGAGATACCCAGAGCAACATTGAATTTATGAAAACTTTAAGTGAAACTTTTTCATATTTTCAAATGCCGTTAAAACTTCAGAACCAAGACGCACATGTAGATCTTTATGTATATACAAAAAAAGGAAAACTAAGACAGGATCCAAATAATATACATGTACTTCTCCATCTCGACATGGAACATTTAGGTGCTCTCGATGTTTACCTTGACAAAAATCACAATGAGATAAACACTAAATTCATCTCTGATAATGACAAGTCGATAGACCTTCTTGCAACAAATGCTGATATGTTAAAAGATGCACTCAACTCCCAGGGATATGCATGCCATGTAAAAATAGAAAAAGCTGATGCAAGCACCAGCACGATAGATGAATTTATAAATGCCAAGATAAATACACAACAGACAACTGACATGAAGCGTTTTTCTTTTGATATAAGAGCCTGAAAAAACTTGTCCTAATAAAATAGGGCTGTCGCACGAAGCAATATTCATACAATATGCAGATAATAAATATGTTATTAACATCTACATATTGTATAGATCATGCTTAATGCGACAGCTCCATTTGTTAATGTTTATTTTTTGTATGTTATTGCAAAAAATTATTCGTCACTTTCTTCATCAAAATGATTTTGCAGATATTCCTTCTCTATGTCATCAAAAATATAATCAAATATCGACGGCATACCCACAAACTCACACCCATAAAATGTTGTTCCATCATCATTCTGTTTTCTTCTTACGATTTGGACTACACAATTCAGAATGTCATTTTTGCTCTCAAATTCAAGTCTTGAATTAAAATAAAATCCTATTGGCAAAACACTTTTTGTAATAAAACCGATGCCATTTTTTGAAATATCTGTTATCTCAACAGGTGCATTTATGTTTTTTACATGAACATTATCCTGTTTAAATAATGATGATACCTCAAGATGCATGGTAATCGGAATTCTCTTGCTTCTTCTTTTTTCAGCACCCATACCCTTACCTCCGTTTATATTCTCATCTACTTATCAAGTATCTCCTTCAGTATCTGATTTATCATTCCCGGATCAGCCTTTCCCTGTGTAGCTTTCATAGTCTGGCCTACAAGAAAACCTATTGCCTTTTTCTTTCCACTGTGATAATCCTCCACTGACTGTGGATTATTAGCAACTATCTTTTCAATAGTCTCCTTTAAAGCACCATCATCAGTATCATTCTTAAGTCCATTCTCCTCAACATATTTTTCAGGATCGATATCTTCATTAAATATCTTTTCAAAAACTTCTTTTGCAACCGAGCTGTTTATAACCCTGTTTTCTGCAAGATCTATAAGTTTTGCAAGATTTTCAGGAGAGAACTTAAGCTGTTCAGGTTCCATCTCATTTTCTTTCATAAGACGCATTGTCTCAACCATAAGCCAGTTAGAAACCTTTTTAGGATTATTGCATATTGCTGTCGTAGCCTCAAAAAGGTCTGCAAGATGTTTATTTCCGGTAAGAATATCTGCATCATATTCAGGAAGTTTATACTCGCTAACATATCTTGCAAACTTTTCATCTCTGAACTCTGGCTGATTTTTCTTTATCTCATCAAGCCATTCATCACTTATGATTATAGGTACAAGGTCAGGTTCAGGGAAATATCTGTAATCTTGTGCATCCTCTTTTGAACGCATCGCATAAGAGTACTCTTTTGTATCATCCCATCTTCTTGTCTCCTGAACAACCTTTTCTCCGGCTTCGATAAGGTCTATCTGACGCTCTCTTTCACCTTCTATCGCTCTTGCGATAGCCTTGAACGAATTAAGGTTCTTCATCTCTGTTCTTGTACCAAACTCCGTTGCTCCAACTTCTCTTACTGAAAGGTTTACATCGGCACGCATTGAGCCTTCCTGTAATTTGCAGTCAGATGCACCAAGGTACTGCACGATAAGTCTGAGTTTTTCAAGATATGCGATAACTTCCTCCGCTGATCTCATATCAGGCTCAGATACGATCTCGATAAGTGGTACACCTGAACGGTTAAAATCTACAAGTGAGCTCTCGCCCCACTCATCATGCACAAGTTTTCCTGCATCCTCCTCCATATGGATCTCATGTATCCCGATACTTTTCTTAACTCCGCTCTCGGTTTCTATATAAATATGTCCGTTTCTGCATATAGGCTGATACAACTGTGAGATCTGATAGTTCTGAGGATTATCTGGATAAAAATAATTCTTTCTGTCAAATTTACAATTCTGTGTAATAGTACAATTTGTAGCAATACCTACTGCTGCTGCATATTCAACAACCTGTTTATTAAGCACCGGAAGTGACCCCGGCATACCTGTACATACAGGACATGTATGTGAGTTTGGCTTTCCACCAAACTCTGTAGAACATCCGCAAAAAATCTTTGTCTTTGTGGCAAGTTCTACATGTACTTCCAATCCGATGACTGTTTCATACTGTTTCATACTTTACCTCTTTTCCATTATTCTAATCAGCAACACTTTTGCATATAAATTTTCATGTTGTTACGCCAGCGGACTATGTTTAAATTCTCTTGTCTGTTCAAAACTATATGCTGCACGTATAATATTCTTTTCCTTAAAGCAGTCCCCAATAAGCTGTAAGCCGATTGGCAGGCCCTTTGAATCCATTCCACATGGAACAGTTATACCAGGCAGTCCTGCAAGATTTACTGAGATAGTATATATATCTCCAAGGTACATCTTAAGAGGATCACTTAAACTTTCACCAAGCTTAGGTGCCGTCGTAGGTGCAGCCGGTCCTAAAATAACATCATATTTTGCAAAAGCCTCATCAAATGCTTTCTTTATAAGTGCTTTTGTCCTGAGTGCTTTAAGATAATATGCATCATAGTATCCTGAGCTTAAAACAAAAGAGCCAAGCATGATTCTTCTCTTTACCTCTGCTCCAAAACCTTCTGAACGTGATTTTTTATACATATTGTGAAGTCCGTCATACTCCTTAGTACGATATCCATATTTTACACCATCAAATCTTGCAAGATTTGAACTAGCTTCAGCACAGGCGATAACATAATATGCAGGTATTGCATACTCAACAAGGCTTAAATCAAATTCTTCAACTATCGCACCCTTTTGTTCAAGAACTTTCGCAGCATTTAAAACCGCCTCTTTTACTTCACTGTCAAGACCTTCACCGAAATAATCTCTAGGAATACCTATCTTCATTCCCTTTACATCATCAACGAGTGCAGATGTAAAATCAAGGTCATCCCTCTTAACGGAAGTTGAATCTTTCTCATCATGTGAAGCTATTATCTCAAGGATTGTAGCACAGTCAGTGACATCTTTTGCGACAGGTCCTATCTGATCGAGTGATGAACCATAAGCAATAAGTCCATAACGCGATACCGTTCCGTAAGTCGGCTTTATACCTGTAACACCGCAGAATGAACTTGGCTGTCTTATAGATCCACCTGTATCAGAACCGAGTGCATAGAAACATTCCTCTGCTGCAACTGCCGCACATGAACCACCTGACGATCCCCCTGGAACATGCTCTGTATTCCATGGATTTTTTGTCTCACCGTATGCAGATGTCTCCGTTGTACTTCCCATCGCAAACTCGTCCATATTAGTTTTTCCAAGTATGACAGCCCCAGCTTTTTCAAGATTTAAAACTGCCTCAGATGTAAATGTAGGGACAAAATTTCCAAGAATTTTGGAACTACATGTAGTAAGCATTCCCTGTGTACACATATTGTCTTTTATCGCAACAGGTACACCAGCCAGTGGTCCATCAAGTTTTCCTTCATCTATAAGTTTCTGAACTTCCTCTGCTCTCTTTAATGCACCCTCTCTGTCAACAGTCACAAAGCTGTTTACTTTGTCTTCTTTTGCATCAATGGCATCAAGAGCAGCCTTTGTAGCTTCCACTACGGTAACTTCTTTATTTTTAATCTTTTTTCCCAGCTCAACAGCTGTAAGATTCATCAAAGACATAACCAACCTCCATTCTTTATCCTACAATAGTTTTTGGCACTACAAAACTGTCATCTTTCTGCTCCGGCGCATTTGCAAGAGTCTGCTTCGTACCATCACCATTTGTAACCACATCTTCCCTGAATACATTATTGACAGGAAATACATGAGACATAGGTTCAACACTTGATGTATCAAGTTCATTTAATTTATCTATATAATCAAGCATTTCTTCCATATCTTTTTTAGCCTTTTCTTTTTCTTCATCACTAAGTTCAAGCTTTGCGAGAATTCCAACATAATCTATTGTTTCATCAGAAATAATATTTGCCATATCCAACCTCACTTTGTATTAGCCAAAATAATCTTAAACCATAAGAGACTCACTCATTGGGGTGAGCCTCAAGTTTCATAATTTATATTTTATTATGCGTTATATTGATCCTATCCAAACAAACCTGTGAAAAAGTTTGCTATCGCTGTAAATATATTGCCAAAGAAATCTCCTATCTTTTCACCAAGTCCCTTTGTATCCACATTTGCAAGATCAATACCTTTTTCTTTTAATTTGTTATATATATCAGATGCCTGTTTTGCAATCTTGTCAGGATCGATATCTTCCTTAGATACTTTCATCATCATATTTGTAAGCTTTTGGACATCATCATCTGAAAGATTATCAAGACCAAGTTCACTGGCTGCCTGTTCTATGGCATCCCTTATGTCTGTCTCAGATGAAAGCTGATCTTCAAACACCGCTTTTTTAGCTGCTGCCACAAGCTCAGTAACCTTTTGTTTATCGCCTACATTCTTTGCAACTTCTGCTGTAGTAACAAGCTCATCCGTCGCTGTATCCATAGTTTTTTCAGATATTTCTTCCCCTGTCATCACAGAATAGGCTTTCATCGCACCTACAAGTGCTGATGTACCCGATATATCAAAGGGGCCAACAACCGTCACATTTGCATCTGAAAGACCTGCCGTTACAAGCGCATTACAATACATACCTGCTGTACAGTATGTAATATGCTTTGTCGAAACATTTACACCACTGTTGTCATCCGCCTTTACAACCATAACAGATGATAATGCCCTTGTACCTATAACAGAATCCGACATATAATCTCCAAGATAATCGTGTTCATCCTTATTTGTTATCTCAATCGTCTTATAGTCTGACAGATTATCTTTAGTAATGCCAAATCCGTCAAGTACAGCCGCTTTCTCTTTTGCATTAAGGTCTGCCCCAAATGCAATATATTTTGATGTTCCCGTAACGGCATCTGCTGATACCACATTTTTTTGTACTGCTACCGAAGTTATAATAATTCCGGCAGTAAGTACGATACCCATCGCTCTAACTATACACTTTTTCAATTTAATTCCTCATTTCTAAATCTAAGAATGTTTAACGCAATATGCATTGCATTCTATATAAAAAACAGATCAAGCCTTACACTTCATCAGGCTTTGCCTGCCTTGATGCGTTCCATAGCCTTCTTTGTATTCTCAAGACTTCCGAATGCTGTCAGTCTGAAATAACCCTCACCACTTGGGCCAAATCCTGAACCAGGTGTTCCGACAATATTAAGATTTTCAAGGAGGTAATCAAAGAACTCCCATGAAGTCATCTTGTCAGGTGTCTTAAGCCAGATATATGGTGCATCAACACCACCGTAAACTTCATAGCCTGCACCTGTAAGACCTTCTCTTATTATCTTTGCATTGTTCATATAATATGCGATCTGCTCTTTAGTCTCTTTCTTTCCTTCTTCAGTGTACACTGCTGCACCTGCTGCCTGGATGATATAAGGAGCACCATTAAACTTAGTTCCGTGACGGCGTGCCCAAAGGCTGTGAAGCATAACATCACCACACTTAAGCTCCTTAGGGATTACTGTAAATCCAAGTCTTGTACCTGTAAATCCAGCGTTCTTTGAAAAACTTCTAAGCTCGATAGCACATCCCTTTGCACCCTCACATTCATAGATAGAATGAGGTACATTCTCTGAAGAAATGTATGCTTCATAAGCTGCATCATAGATGATAACTGCACCAATCTTTAATGCATAGTCAACCCATACCTGAAGCTGATCTTTTGTGATAGTTGTTCCCGTAGGATTGTTAGGGAAGCACAGATAGATTATATCAGGCTCCTCCTTAGGAAGTTCAGGAACAAAATTATTTTCCTTTGTGCATGGCATATAGATAACATCTGACCACTTCTCTGTCTTAGGATCATACTCACCTGTACGGCCTGCCATAGCGTTTGTATCTACATATACAGGATAAACTGGATCACATACTGCAATCTTGTTGTCAACCGAAAAGATATCTCCGATATTTCCTGAATCACTCTTTGCACCATCACTTACAAAAATCTCATCTGCTGCGATGTCGCATCCTCTCGCCTTATAATCATTCTCTACGATAGTTGTACGAAGGAACTCATATCCAAGGTCAGGAGCATATCCTTTAAATGTCTCCTTTACTGCCATCTCGTCAACCGCACTGTGAAGTCTTTTTATAACAGCAGGTGCAAGTGGTAAAGTTACATCTCCGATACCAAGTTTTATAACTTCTTTATCAGGATTCGCTGCCGTATATGCTGCTACTTTCTTTCCAATGGTAGAAAAAAGATAACTACCAGGTAATTTTAAATAATTGTCATTGATTTTAAACATTATAACATAACCCGCCTTTCAGTATTTTTTCAATTACACATTTTACACGAAAGCGGTTGTTATTGCAAGATGTGTATTTTATTGCAGCTTACCTAATAAACTATCTTATATTCCATTTTATCAAAATCTACAATAAGTTCTGCTGATTCAGACTTATAATTCCATTTTATTTTTAATATCCCTCCATGTGACTCGAATTTTATATTTGCAGCTTTTTTAAATACACTAAATGTATTTCTAAATTTTATCAATTCTATCTGTTTTGTTACAACTTCTTTGTCTAAATTTTCGAGTATATATGCCATGTCAAGATTTGTTCTATTAATCTCCTTATGTCCGCCTTCACCAGCCCTTTTTACTGCATCATGATCATTTTTTCCAGCAAACATATCAAGATACCATATCTGCGGCTTTCCTGGCATAAATAGCTGTATTGCTCTCGCAACAAGCATTTTTTTATCATCCTCACCAAGCGCACTATAAAATGTTGAATTAACCTGATAATATATATTCTTCTGACCATGAAGATTTTTTATATAACCTCCTCTGTTTACAATCGTATCTATAAGTGCCTGTATTCTTTCCTCAGGAATCATGCCTTTAAGATCAAGAAGCGGTATTCCATCATGGCATCCAAGCATGTTGACTGTTGATATATTTTTATCAATTATTTCCTTTCCCCATCGGGCAAGTGAATCTCCATTTTTATTTTCAATAGCATCTATAATAAGTCCCGGCATAAAGAAATCATATGTTATATAACCCTTCTGTGAAATTTTCTGATATATTTTCTCATTATATCCCGCATGTATTTCAGGTAAAAGTTTCAAATTGTATTTTTCTGCTTCCTCTGCAACTTTTGAAAGCAGATCCCATGTACCAGGCTCATTCAAAAAATTTTTTTCACCAGGTTCTTTTGGTGCATACGCAAATGCATCAAGACGAACTATTTTTGCTCCATACAAAGCAAGTTTTTTTAATACTTCCCTGTAATAATCCCATACAAGTTCAGATTTTATATTAAGATCCATCTGGCCAAAATATTCTTCATTTCCATCGTTGTCACATTCTACTTTCTGATAAAAAGTATTCCAATATGGCACCTTTTTTCCATCAGGCATACGAACTTTTAAAACAGGAAGTCCCGGTTTTCTAAAAAACATTTTATCAATATATTTTTTGTCAGGTATCAAAACACCATCTTCATTTAATTTTCCATAACCCTTCCAGAATAAATTCCAATTGATAAAGAAATCTTTATATTCAGACTTTTCTCCTTTTTCTATTAAATCCTTAAATTGTGGAGAATTCACTGAAAGATGGTTCATAACAAAATCCATTTTCAGATCAAGTCCCATATCCGATAAATTTCTTATATCTTCTTTAGAAGCCATTGACTCTTCAATATCATAATCAATAATAGAAAATCCTCTGTCGAGATCAGAATGAAATACGCTTGGAAGCATATAAATTGAAGAAAATGTTTCCGGTATATATTTCTTTAAAAGTTCAATAATCCCTTTAACATTTCCATTTATACTATCAGGATAAACATTTAACATAGGTCTTATATCAAAATCTTCATATTTTTCCATATACTCTTTGTATGAAATGATCTCTCCATCAATATCAACTATCATCTTTGCACCTGAAATCTGTCCTAAAAGTTTATTCTGTTCTAACTTTAATACAAGCGATATAAAATCACTCCCCGCATTTGCATTTCTGTTTCTCTTTACTCTTCTTTGATATGTAAGTTCTGGTGTACTGTGCAGATAAATAGGATAATCTATATTTTTTAAATTTTCATTATTTCCATGCGTCCATTCCAGAATAATAACATTTATATCTGAAAAATCTACATCTTCAAACCATATATCTTCCTTTTTAGTACCCATTCTTTTTAAGCTGAGAGTACTTTCACCACATTTAAATCTGTGCAGTATATCATTGATGGTATCATAATCTATTTCATCAGGGCCACATAAATAATCACTAAGTCCGTCCACACCTGATTCATTATATATTTTCTGTCTCATCATGTCATTTTCTACCGGAATCCTTCTTGGATAATTATCTCCTGAAATAACATAACATCCTATTTTCCTTTCATCAAACATTTGTGCAAGTAATATAGCAAAGCTTGATTTTCCAGAACCGGAACCGCCATATAATGAAATAACTATCTTATCTTTATTTTCAATATTTTCTTTAATATCAACAATAAGTTTTGAAAATATGTTTTCTGCTTTCTGTTTCTGGTCAGCGCCAATCTCAATAATATCTCCCGGCATATCACTTTTAATATTTTTCATATAAATCCTCATTTCTATATATAATTTATTAGAGTTGAGGCAAGTAAACTCACCTCAACTCTATCATATTAACGTATACATATCTTTAATTCAATTTGCCAGCTATGGTACTCACCCATTTCCGGCATAAACGGCATCCCCACATTCATCAGTGCCTCAGCAGGATAAATTTTTCCTGTTCTTACTTCCTTATATACAGCGCCCTCAGTCAGCCCCTTAAACCTTACATACAATGGCTGCATATTTCCATGTATTTCTAAGCATACAACATTTATAAGAATATTTCCACCATCTTTTGAAACAAACTCCCATGCTGCAACTGGATCTTTATCAGGGTCACTAAGTCTGTAATATGATCCGTTATGGATAAGCCAAGCATACTTCTTAAATGTTTTTATCTGTTCCTTTATTATATCTTTCTCAGTTTCAGATACATTTCCTAAATTTAATTCGTACCCAAAACTGCCTGACATTGCGACAACACCTCTCGTATCTATAGATACACTGCGTCCTGTCTGATGATTTGGAACTGCTGAAACATGTGAACCTACTGCTGAAACCGGATATCCAAACGAAGTTCCATACTGTATTTTTGTTCTGTCTATTGCATCCGTATTATCACTGCACCATATCTGTGGTGTGTAGTAAAGCATTCCTGCATCAAATCTTCCACCGCCGCCACTACATCCTTCAATAAGAATATCAGGATAATTTTTATTAAGTCTTTCAAGGAAATCATATAAGCCAAGCATATAATCATAATAAACATTTCCCTGATACTTGTCCTCACCGCTATAAACATTCGTGATACTTCTGTTCATATCCCACTTGATATATTCTATATTTCCACTTTCAATAACTTTTGTAACTAGATCATAAATATGATCAACAACTTCTTTTCTAGAAAAATCAAGTACAAGCTGGTTTCTAGATCTTACAGGCTTTTTGCCCGGAACTCCAAGTACCCAGTCAGGATGCTTTCTATATAGCTCACTGTCCTCATTTACCATCTCAGGTTCAAACCATATACCAAATTTAACTCCATGTGCATTTACGGCTTCAATAAGTTCTTTTAATGAACAGCCGATTTTATTTTCATTTGTAAACCAGTCACCAAGTCCGCTATTGTCATCATCTCTTTTTCCAAACCAGCCATCATCCATTACGAGCATTTCTACTCCAAGTTCAGCGGCATTCTTTGCAAGATTTACAATAGAAGCTTTATTTATATCAAAATATGACGCTTCCCAGCTATTTACAAGCACAGGTCTTATCTCATGTTTATATTTTCCCCTGCAGATATTTTCTCTGATACATGTATGTAAGTTTTGTGATAAGACTGCCAAACCACGGCTGCTGTATGACATGACAACCTCGGGCGCCAATATACTCTCATCCGGTTTCAGACAATATGAAAACTGTTCTTCCATAAGTCCCAGCTGCATCCTCGTCTGTCCATACTGGTCTTTTTCAGCTTCACCTAAAAATCCACCACTATATACAAATGACATTGCATAACAATTTCCGTAATCCTCATTTGCATCGCTGTCTGCAAGTATCATAAGCGGATTATACTGATGACTTGATGTTCCTCTTCTGCTGCCTATCCTGTATGAACCATGACCTACTTTCTGCCTCTGCATATTTCTCTCCATTGCATGTCTTCCATAAAATGTAAGCAGATCAAAATCTCCTGATATAAAATCAAGGCATGCACTTTGCAGCTTCTCAATATATACACAGTTATCACTTTCATTTATAACTTTTGCAGCTCTTGTAATAATATCAAGCTGTTCAAGAACACCATAATACAATATTACTTTTATTCCTGATATCTTATCCGCCATAGTTATCTTTAATGTCTGTGCCTTGTCCTCTCCCTCATTCTCATAAACAGCCGGAAGTCCTGAAAGACCATATTTTCCATCTATTATCTCATGAGTTTCATATCTTAGATCACATCCAAAACTTCCATCTTCATATCTCACATCAAATACAGGACTTCTAAAATCTCCATTTCCTCTGCATGGGAACTCCTGTGGAAGTGCATCAAGTGAATATTTTCTATCACTGCCGGCATCATATGGATTTCCCGAAAAACCTCTGTCAAGATTTACCAAAAGATAATCCATATTTCCGTTTGTTTTTTTGCCGTAATAGAGATGCAATAAAAAACCATATTCATCTATTTTCATCTGATATGTTGTATTTTCCGTATTTAGTGTAATCAATTTATTATTTTCATCAAAAATTATCGCCATATTTTTTACCTCACTTTTATTTTACTGCACCATTTACAACACCATTCATTATCTGCTTCTGGCATACCACATAGAACAGTAGAATTGGTAATAATGCAAGAAGATATGATGCAAATGCCAGATTATAATTTGTTCCAAACTGTGACTGGAAGTTAAGCTGTGCAATAGGAAGTGTATTGTGATCAGTTCCTGATAATATTACAAGAGGTGTCGTCACATCATTCCATGTGCTCATCGCTGTAAGTATTGCAACAGTTGCATGCATTGGTTTCATATTTGGGAATATTATCTTCCAGAAGATCTTAAACGCTGATGCCCCATCAACATGTGCTGCTTCCTCCAATGCAGTAGGAATGTTTTTCAGATATCCGGCATAAAGCATAAGGTTCATTGGCATAAAAAACACCGTATATAACACAATGACACCAAATCTATTTGCAATGCCAATCTGTGCCGTCTGCTTTACAAGAGGCATCATCAATACAGCAAACGGAACAAACATACCACTTACTATATAGTAATAAGATGCTTTAAAAATCTTATGTTTCGCCATCTTTCTTCCGATCACATATCCGGCAAGAGAATGTAACAAAATACATGCAATAACCGTAACACACGTAATAAGCAGACTGTTTCCTAATGTGTGCCAGAAATCTGTTATCTTAATAGCTTCTACAAAGTTATCAAAGCTCCAGCTTGCTGGCAGTGACAACGCACCTGATATATCATTTGTCATTTCTGATGGCTTTTTAAATGCAATAACAACTGTCATATATAATGGAAACAATATTGTAAGAGTTCCCAGCACAAGAAGTGCACTTATTATATAATGTATGATTTTTCCACGAGATAATTTTTTCTTATTTTCCATCATAACTGCTCCTCCTTACCATTCAGGAATTTCATCTGTAAAACAGATATTATTACTATTGCAACAAAGAAAACAAATGCGTTTGCACTCTGAAATCCAAACTGTCCACCACTCATACCATTATTATATATAAGATATGATATTGATTCTGTACTCTGTGACGGGCCACCTTTTGTCAATGACATGATCTGATCGAATACCATCATGGCATTTTTCATACATAAAACAAGATTTATAGTAAAAAATGGAATAATAAGTGGGAATGTGATCTTCCAGAACTTTCTCCATCCACTTGCCCCATCCACCATTGCAGCCTCATAAACCTCTTCTGGAACAGTCTGAAGTCCGGATATATATATGATAGTATTCATTGCTATTCCCTGCCATGCACCTACTATAACAATAGCTAACCATGCTGTTTTTGTACTTGCAAGCATACTGTTCTGAAGAAATCCAATTCCTGTCATATTTCCTATTGTTGGAAGAATATATGTAAAAATAAAACTAAATATATAACCTACAACAAGACCACCAAGAATATTAGGTATAAAATAAATTCCTCTTAATGCACTTTTGCATCTCATCTTTCTATTAAGTCCAAGTGCCAGAACAAGACTTATAAAATTTACCACGATAGTTAAAACAATTGAATATTTTATTGTAAACAAATATGATTTTGCAACTCTCGTATCAGACAACAAATCTTTAAAATTTCTAAGTCCGATAAAATCATAACTTCCATATCCACGATAATTTGTGAGTCCGTAATAAAAACCTTTGATAAGCGGCAATGTATTAAAAGCAAAGAACAATGCTAATACTGGCAATAAAGCCGCAAGAAAAATTTTATCATTTTTAGTCCATTTTGTGCCCTTTTTCATATGATACCTCCTATTTTGATTCTTCTTTATATTTTTTTACTTTGTCAATTATGTCACGATTATATCTCACCCATTCAGTATCAAATTTACTAAGAAATGTTTCTAAAGCATTATCACTTTTATCCAAAAGATATGTCTGTATAATCGCTGCTACATCCATTTCTGCCGGATAATGATGATCCTGAAAGTCTGCTACAGTTCCATTTTCAATATACTCCTTCATATCATCAAGTTCCTTTGCAAGTGTAAATTCACCTTTCTTACAAGGTACTGAACTCTGCGCATCCATATAATCCTGTACATTTTCATCTTCAAGCAAAAATCTCAAAACCTCATATGCAGCCTCTTTGTTTTTGCAGTCTTTCATAACACAGAACATCAGATCATTTCCTGAATTAAGCACATTATCATCTGTGTTATCAGTCGCTGGAAATACAAATGAACCTATATTAAGATCAGGATTAACAGACTTTATCTGCGGTATCGCATAGCTTCCGATCGTATACATTGCAGACTGACCTCTTGCAAACGCTGTACATGCATCATTATACCCATACGCCACAGGATTTTTTTGTGCATACTGTAAAAGTTCTTTTTCTTTCTTTGCTGTTTCTGCATAAGCTTTAGAATATGTAGCTGTTCCACTGTTTACCTGATATGCGAGATCTGAATCACACATACTTACTGCAAGAGCATTCCATGGTGCAAGACATGTCCATGTATCTTTATATCCGAAATAAAGTGGTTGCTCTCCTGCTTTTTTGATCTTTTTACAGAGTTCTGTAAATTCTGTCCATGTTTTAGGTATCTCCCAGCCATACTTTTTAAACATATCTTTATTGTAAAGAATTCCCGCTGCATTTGCCATATAAGGAACTGCATACGTACCTTTCATCGGAATATATTCCAAATCTTTGTTTATCTTCAAATATGTTTCCTTAATGTCAGATAATCCGTCAAAATCCGAAATATCCATAAGCATATCAGCATCCAGAAAATTTGAATAATTGATATCTCCACCAATTCCTATAATATCAGGAGCATCCTCCCTGATAAATCTTGTTTTTAATATTGTCATCGCATCATTCGGTGAATCAATTTTTAATTCAATATCATCATGTGAATCATTAAATTTCTTTTCAACCTTTTTAAAATAATTAGCCGCTTCAGGTTTATACTGTACTAATTCAATAACTGTCTTTTTTGATTTTTTACTTTTCTGACATCCTGTAAAACATGCAACAGATGCAATTGTAACAAGCAAAAATGTCAACATAATTTTTTTGTGCTTCATAATATCATTCTCCTTCCTTTGACCATAGACATGCAACAAAAATATTGCATATTGTCATATTCAGATTAAAAATTTATTTCTTTGTCCGATATATATCTTGTAAAAGCATTATAACATATCATAATGCTATATGATATAGTCTGTTTTTTGTATTTTTATACCAATATGCGATATTTTCAAGTTTATTTATATATAAGTTAGCATTATGGTATATTTACATAAATCCAATCTACAGATAGCATTTAAAATCAAGCAAGAATTTACAATGTGCAGAAAATGGCACAAGAATGGAGATTAGTATGAACGAAAACGAATTATATTTTTCAATTTTTCCGAATGAACGTTTTATAGACCTTGGTCTTTACCAATTTGGCATGGAACAATGCTCACCGTCACACTCATATGGTCCTGCAACAAGAAATCATTTTTTATTTCACTATATAATTTCCGGAACAGGCACTCTATATGCCGATGACTCCACAGGTAACACAAAAACATACCACCTTAAAAGTGGTGAAGGATTTTTAATATTTCCTAATCAGATAACAACCTATATCGCTGATAAAGAACTTCCATGGGAGTACGTTTGGGTAGAATTTGACGGGCTTCGTGCAAAAGAAGCTATGGATACAGCGGGCTTTTCTTTAGACAGACCAATATTTCATACAAAAAAAAGAGACATCAGTAAAAAAATGGAAAAAGAACTCGTATATATAGCAACTCACTCTGATGAACCAACCTTTAATATAATAGGTCATCTCTACCTATTTCTTGATTATTTTATGCGTGCAACAGCACCAACAGTTATAAAAGGCAGTACTAAACTTCAAGATTACTATATAAAAGAAGCGATAACTTATATTGAACAAAATTTTCAAAATGATATTTCTGTAGTTGATATCGCTAACAGACTTGGTATAAACAGAAGCTATTTCGGAAAAATATTTAAGCAGACTTTAAAACAGACTCCACAGGAATTTTTAATAAATTACCGGATGATAAAAGCAACTGAGTTATTAAGACTTACAAAAATGTCAATAGGTGATATAAGCAAAGCTGTCGGATATGAAAATCAGCTTCACTTTTCGCGTGCATTTAAGAAGATATATAATATCTCACCAAGAGAATGGCGAAACATAAATGCAGTTAATAATATGTAGAATTTTATTTGATCAAAAATCGCACTAATCTTTTGGAATTGCTAAAAAAAATAATAAGGGCTGTCACGCTAAGTTCTATTCATGCAATATACAGATAAGAAATCTGTTATCATCAGCTACATTTGTATAGATTATACTTACTGTGACAGCCTCTTATTTAATTAAATCTTTGCTTTCATTTTATAATCATCTCGTATTTTCAGACACTATGATTTTTACCTCTGCTTTAAAATACTACTACCGCTACTGAATTTGCAGGGAGCAATATCTCTGCTGTCTGATTATTTACGGCTGCCTGATATTTTACGGGAACGACATATTCTTTTTCTTTAGTATTCACATTTGCAACACCGGCAAGATCCTTATCCGCCGTAAGCATTACGACTTCGGCACTCGCAACCTTTTTGTAAGCATCAAGTTTTACTGATACTTTCTTTGCAACATTATCTTTATTTACAAGTTTTACATAGATGTTCTTTTCATCTCTTGTTACGGAGTTAAATACAACTCTGTTGTATGCATTTAATTTATAGTCAAGGACTATACTCTTGTTTCCTGCCTCATCTGTATAATACATCTGAAGTCCCCTCGCATCTTTGCATCAATAATCAACTGTAAATACATACTGTTTTCCATCCTCAAGCGGTTCAAAAAAATGTAACAGTTCATCCCGAAAAAGCTAATAAACATAAGCTGCTTAGCAGCGACTGACAGCTTGCTGGCAGGTTTATGAATGGAGAAAATGAAAGCTGAACTGTTACAATTTTTTCATTTCCCCATAACATTTCATTTTTACACCTGAATAGCAACATTCTCCCTGACATTTTTTCTGAGTGACATCAATAGCAGCAAAAATAGAACAATTATGAACCACACATTTCCAGCCTGAAATTTAACACTTTGATAAATACCATATTCACGAATATTAAATTTCCTTATAATCTCAAGACTAAGCACTATCCCGGCTGCAATTCCCGAAAAGATAAACAGGATAAGCTGGTACCATATTATCTTTTTCACTCTTCTTTCTGACATTCCAAGTTTTCTTAATACTACATATTCTTTTCTTCTCGACTGTATCATATTTGCCGCCGCATTTACCCAGCCTATTCCTGCCATTATGCTTAACATATAGAGTAAAAACCTCACAATAAAATATCTCTGTTTAAGAATTTTATGCGAAAATGCCATTACCTGCTCAAAACTCTGCCATCTGAGTGCCGTAAATCCCATGCGGGCATTTTGCAAACTCACATCAAGTTTTTTTGTCATTTCATGTGCAAATATGTTCCATTGTTCTACTCTCATATCTTTTGGAAATGATTTAAATATTTCATTATCTGTGTCAACGACGACATCAAAAATATTGTCAGGAATAATCCCAACAACCGTTACTGTTGTACTAACTCCCTTATAATCCTTCCACATTCTATACTCGTTTTCTGTTTTTTCATCATAATATGAAAAATCTGCATCTTCTGTACTAAGCGTTATCTTATCACCTGTTTTTATCTTATATTTTTTAGCAGCTTTCCTGCTTATCAATATCGAATGTGCAAAATCTGATATATCACTTTTCACAAGCCCCGATTTCTGCATTTTTTCCAGTGATGCAAACGATTCTCCACCTCCAAAGAAAAACTCTTTGCCCGATGTTTTTTTTGCCGTAATGCCTATTCCCGTATCTATATCCGCCTGCAGAAATACATTTGTATCTGCCTGCTGCTGAATCTTTTTACACAGATTGTCAATTTTTGAATAACTATATGACTGGTCATCATTTATAAGTACATCATCCATATATATGCCCTTATAATATATATCATTGTTTTTTCCTATCTCATCCATCAAATCCTCACCGCAATAAGAAAATGCCGTGAGCATGATTATCGTAAGTATCATAAGAAAATTTTCTTTCATTTTCGGAACAGCCATCTTATAACTTATGAGCATATCATGCGGCAATACCATTGATACAAAACGGTTTATAATTCCTTTTCCTGAATATGCTTTATTTGACGAACCATCATTTTTCATAGACTGGTATGGAAGTTTATTTATAAATGACTTTGAAAATAATGTAAGAAATATTTCTACCCCGGCAAATACTATTGCCGTAATCCCTAACGCCAATGAAATATCAACTGTTCTCGCTTCCGCAACAAAATCAAATTCTTTAGCTGTAATACTAAACAGAATGTTTCCGGCTAACAGAGAAAACACAAAACCTGACAGACACCCTGCACCTGTTATATAAATTCCAAGCAACGAAAATATCGTTTTTACCTGTCGTATACTTGCACCCATCGTCCGCATAACAGCCATATCCCTGCTGTATTTCTGCATAAATCTCCTGAATACAGCAGCTATAAACAACAGACTTATTATAACGACTATAACCGCAAGAATGTTCATAAAGCTCGAATACACATTTACATAGGACTGATACTCCTTAGAATCCTCTATCATAGTTATATCAAGTTTTTTATCTGCATTCTTTATAGCATTTTTAATCCCGCTCATCTTTTTGCTGCGTTTTGTCTTTATCAGGATATATGATGAACCTATATCTTCTTTTTTAATCTCACTAAATGCTTTCTTAGTAACTACAGTAAAAAATATATTTTGAAAAGAAAAATTATCATCATAAATTATCTCTGATACAGTAAACTCCTTTTCACCGCAGTAAACAGTATCACCGACTTTAAGATTTTTAGAATCAGCAAGCTTCTGATTTATTACCATCAGGTTGTCTCTCAAACGGCTGTAAAACTTATATCGTGCCCTGTTTAACCTGCCATTGTCAGTGCCTATCATATATGTGTTAACTGAAGTTTTTTCTTTCAAATCCGTTCTAATATCAATATAATCAAATATTCCCGTATTAAGTTCATCAATTCCATCAATACCTAATACCTTTTTTAATACGTTATCATCAATTTTTGAATAATCTTCATGAGAAGCTATGATGTCACAATCCCCAAATGTCTCTCTCATATTTTGAAGATATGACTTTTTAGAATTTCTTGTAAGCTGAAACATCAGAATAAGCATTGTACTCACAAAAAATATGCATATTACACACGAAACCGTCAAAAATCTGCTCTTTTTTAAGAAGTTAATACTTATTCCGTTCAGCTTTTTTATATCTTTATTCATTTTTATGATTTTCTCCCATCAGGCAATAAGACTACGAAATATATCAAGTATATTCGTAAAATTATCACTGTCATCCCTATTTTTGTATTCGCTCTTCAACTCACCGTCATGCAGAAATATTACTCTGTCAGCATATGTGGCAACAATCGGATCATGCGTTACAATAATGAAACTCTGTCCTTCTTCCTTTTTTAACTGCATAAACAAGTCCATTATCTTAAGTGAAGTATTATAGTCAAGATTTCCTGTAGGCTCATCAGCAAGAACAATATCAGGATGTGTCACGACTGCTCTTGCAATCGCTATCCTCTGCTGCTGTCCTCCTGAAAGCTGTGTGATATTGCTGTCAAGCTTGTTTTCAAGCCCGACCCTTTTTACAATATCTTTCACAATCCCTTCTGTCCTTTTGTCCTTTTCACCTTTAAGAACCAACGGCAATGATACATTCTCCCTGACTGACAAATCATTTAACAGACTGAAATCCTGAAATATAAAACCAATGTGCCTGTTTCTTATCTCAGTAGCATGAGGTTCCTCTGAATACTGTTCCTCCTTTTTCCCATTCAGCCAAATCTCTCCGTCATCCGGTATCAGAAGCGCACCCAAAACATTTAAAAGCGTACTCTTTCCTGAGCCACTTCCTCCCATAACAGCAAGCATCTCACCTTTTTTAAGGCAAAATGAAATTCCTTTCAATGCCTCAACTTTTGAATCACCTGTAATAAATGTTTTTTTAATGTTTTTTGCTTCTAATGTATTGTTCTCTGCCATAGCAGCACCTCTTTTATTTTTTTAATTGCATTAAAACTTTACAAAACATAAAAACTAATTACAATAATTTTTACTTACATAATTTTTTATAGACTGTACATCTTCCGGCATACGACAGCCTACGATATACTCACCGTCATTGTTTGAGCTTCTTATAATGCAGCCCTCCAGCGGATGAGCTGAAATTTCGTCAAAATCATCTACGGAAACTATGATATTCTTTTCTCTTGCATCAGCAAAAACTGAGTCAAAAATTGAAAGTGCAAAACCATTTGCGCTGATATTTACCATATGTCCCTGATATGTTTTATCTTCACCTTCAAATTTTACAGTACATGTGTTTGCAATCGGCATACGAGGATATTTTCTTCTGTTATATACCTGTGGATTTGTTTCAATATGTAATTTAAACTGTCCGTTTTCACCTGACTTGCTGCGTTGGAGAACTATATCGCTCCAACAGTACAATACATTATCTACTACAATATTAAGTTTGCAGATATTGTTTTTGTGTCTTTCCCTGTTCTCAAAAATATCACCAGCTTCATTTTCAATGGTTACATATATATCATTGCCTTTTCTGTCAGTAACTTCACCTGTATATTCTTTCTTTGCACCATTTACATCACTTATCGAAATTTTCATGCCGTGTTTTACATCCTGAACTCCCATAAATCCTCCGACACCGAGTTCTTCCATAAGCTTTCCGACAACTTTTTCAATATCTATTGCACTCTGTGCACTTGATTCATACTTGCTAAGCATTGTTTTTGTTGTAAGTTCTGCTTTGCTTATACTTTCAGTCATAACATCCATTACATCACCTACCTGATTCATGTTATCAGTAAGTGTCTTATTTGATGCTTCAACTTCTTTAACGGCACTGTCTACTGTCCTTATATTTTCACCCAAAGTCGTTGCATCATTTGTAATCTTTGTTACGCTCTTATTTACATTGGAAACTTTTTCAATATTTACCTGAATCAGCTTTATTGTCTGTGCAATCGCTTCCATCATCTTTGCAGATGTTTCTTCAAGTCTTGAAAGAGCCTCCATAATGCTGCTTGAAGATGCCTGCGTCCCACTGCTTAAGTTTCTTATCTCATCTGCAACAACAGCAAATCCCTTGCCTGCTTCTCCAGCTCTTGCTGCCTCAATAGACGCATTGAGCGCAAGTAGATTTGTCTGTGATGTTATACCTTCAATGGTACTGGTTTCATCCTTAACACTTCCAAACTCTTCCTTGAAATCTACAAGTATCTGCTCAACTTCTTTGGAAAGCTCGGACATTTTACTGGTTGTATCCACTACCTCAACAAGATCTTTTGCACTTGTATCTGCATGCTCAACAGATTCATTTATAAGTTCGACTACCTGCTCCATAAGACCGGCAACATCTGTCACCTGATCATCTATCACCTTAGTCATCTCTATTGAGGAAACAGTTTTTTCATTTAATATATCATTATTGTCCGCAAGCTTTCTCATATCTTCCACTACATCATCTGCACCGGCTTTATTTTCATCAGCAAGCTCCCTGACAACAGTTACCCCATCGACAACCTCATTGCTTGCAACTTTTACCTGCTCTACAGTCTTTACCACTCTTGCAAGATTGCCCTCAATCGAAGATGTAAGTGCACCATCCGACTCTACCAGATGTTTTATAGCCATATTTGTACAGGCATAACAGCTAAATACTATAACAAACTCTAATGCACATTCCTCACTTGAAACAAATGCCATCATTCCCTTTGCAAGACCTTTATACAGATTGCTCGAAAATAATATAAATACTGTTACCCACATCATAACTCTTATAAACTTAGGATCTTTGTAAAGTATCAGAATCGACAATAATGGTAATATAAATACATACGATACCTGATCAAGAGATGTCCATGCAACTACCGAATAAAATAACAGATATCCCATACCAAGCACCCATTTATACTGCTTGTTATCTTCACCCTTAACTTTCAACAATATCTTACTCACAATAAATGACAGCCATCCTACTATGAAAAACATTGAGAAAAAACCTATCCCCATCTTTCCATTCAATACCTTTATTACATAATATACAGATACTATGATCATCAACACCAGCCATGTAAATCCTGCTCTTTTGTTTGCCTTTGCCGTAAAAAAGGCTTCATCGTACTCTTTCATACTCGCTCCTCTTTTCTGTATTTTTTATGTCTGAAAATTAGAAATTTACATATCTTTCCAAACATGGTCATATTTTAATTTTAATCTAATGTTTGGGTTAAATCAATGATTTATTTTTAAAATTATATTAAAAACCAAAAAATTCCCAGGCAGATATATAGAAATATATAAATCTGTCTGGGAAAATATTATTATTTTTGACTTGTATATTTTAGCTGTACTTCCAGTTCTGTGTCTCTAATTGCATATCGAACATATGCTTATAAATACCATTTTTTTCTTTTAACTTTTCAGGTGTTCCCTGCTCTGCTACTACACCATCTTTAAGAACGACTATCTTATCGGCACCATCAACTGTCCTCATTCTGTGCGCTATTATAAGAACAGTTTTATCTTGTATAAGTTTTGAGATAGACTCCTGTATAACAGACTCATTGTCAACATCAAGCGAAGCCGTTGCTTCATCCATAAGTATTATAGGTGCATCTTTCAGAAATGCCCTTGCTATTGATATTCTCTGTCTTTCTCCCCCTGAAAGTTCCGAACCATTTTCTCCTATCATTGTATTCCATTTATCAGGAAGTTTCTCGATAAACTGTGTACAATTTGCAAGTTTAGCTGCTGCCATAACTTCCTTGTCAGTCGCATCCTTTTTACCAACTCTTATATTTTCCATAATCGTGTTGTTAAAAAGTGTTACATCCTGAAATACTATTGAATAGAGTGACAGCAGGCTTTCAGGTTCTACCTCTGATACATCCATTCCGCCAATCGAAATCTTTCCTCTGTTACAATCCCAAAATCTTGCGGCAAGTCTTGAAACTGTAGTTTTTCCACCACCGGACGGACCGATAAGTGCAGTAACCTCCCCCTGTTTTGCAACAAAATCCACATCTGACAAAACAGTTTTCCCATCTTCATAAGAAAATCCAACATGTTCAAAACTTATATCATAACCATTGTTTGTAAGTTCCTCTTTTCCCGTCTGCTCATCATGTGACAATATCTCATCCATTCTTTCACATGTGGTATCAAGACTTATCATTGCAGATAAATTCTGTAACGCGATCTGCAAAGGTTCATACATTCTTGTAACTACTAGCAGGAATACAAAAAATGTAAGTATATCTATCTCTCCTTTTATAAGAAGCGAGCCTCCAACAAGTGCAACTGTTCCTATTCCAAATTTTAATATCATCTGCGCCGAGCACACAAACGCTGCATTTGAAAATTCAAGAACAAGCGAATGTTTCTCAATGTCTCTTATTTTTGATTCAAGACCTTTCATATAATTATCTGTCATATTGTTAGCTCTTAAATCTCTTATTGTTTCAAGACCTTCCTGGATGCCATCCTGACACGCAAGTTTATATTTCATCGTCTTTTTATGCACATCTCTAAGTTTTTTTCTCGAATTAAGAACGATCATAAATGCTATCGGCATAACCCATACTGCTACAATCGCCATCTTCCAGTTAAAGAAAAACAAGCCTATTACTATAAGTGTTGTTGATATCATTGAACCGATAAGTTCTGGTATCCAATGTGAACTTGCCGTCTCAATAAGAGCACAGTCTGACATAATAGCATTTGTAAGGTCTGACAGATCCTTTTTTCCAAAAAATGAAAGTGGAAGCCTTCTTAATTTTTCTGCCAGTGCCCTTCTTCTTACACCACTCTCAATATAAGTTGATAAAAAAGTAGCTCTGTACTGAAATAGTGTAGTAAGTGCGATAAGTACGAGTATAACAATTATTCCGCCAATAAAGAATCCCTTCTGCGCTATCGGAACTTTTCCTTCAAGCAGATATGACGCCAGCTCATACAAAAGGCCTACCGGAAGCATAAGCACAAGATTTGCAAGCGTAACTACAAAAAATGCCTTAACCATATCTTTTGCACCTTTTTCTGATAGTGCATATTTATGTTTTAATCTCTCTATCATATAGCTTTACCTGCCTTTCCTACCTGCCAGTTCACAGATTTATTGTATTCATTCCACATGTGGGTATAAACACCACCGGCATCAACAAGCTTTTCATGTGTGCCTGACTCGGAGATTTTTCCATCTTTAAGAACATAGATACAATCAGCATTTGTCACAGTTGACAATCTATGTGCTATCATAATCACCGTCTTATCTTTTGACAGATTTTCAAAGGCAAGCTGTACCATCTTTTCATTATCAGGGTCTGCAAAAGCAGTAGCCTCATCAAGTATAAGTATAGGTGCATTTTTTAAGAAAGCCCTAGCAATAGAAAGTCTCTGCATCTCACCGCCTGACACATATGTACCCTTTGAACCAATAACCGTATTTACACCATGCGGAAGTTTATCAATGATATCACTGCACTGTGCCTTTTTAAGAGCTTCAACAACCTCTGCATCCGAAGCATCAGGTCTTCCCATTCTTACATTCTCAAGTATTGATGTTTTTAAAAGCCTGCTGTCCTGAAAAACATATGACACCAGATTCATAAGTTTTGCATTTTCAATATTTTTTACATCTACTCCCCCTATTGATATACTTCCATTAGTAACATCCCAAAATCTGGCAATAAGTGATGCAAGTGTTGTCTTTCCACCACCAGATGGTCCCACAAATGCAACATGCTCACCTGCTTTTATATCGAGTGTAATTCCATCTACTGCATTAGTCTTTGCATCATCATATGAAAAAGTAACATTTTTAAGCGTTACTGATACATCCTTTATCTTTTCACCTGAATTTCCATTTGGAAGTTCTTTTACATTAAGTATCTCATCCATTCTGTTAAGGGCATCCTCAACTATCATCTGAGATTCACCCGCATACGCAACCTTCATAAGTGTTGTAGTAAGCGTAGCAGTTATCAGTATGTAAAAGATAAGATTTAACACAAACGTGTCTGTCACTGTATTTCCACCAAGAACATATGCTGCTATGATAAGTGCTGCAAAAATAGCATTTGAAAACACTGTAAATCCTATCATCGGAAGCATCATTGCCTTTGTATAATCAATAGTCCATTTTTCATAATCGTCAATTGCTGCCTTAAATCTTTTAAATGAAAATATCGTCTGACCAAATGTCTTTAAGACAGGCACACCTCTTACATACTCGACAGCTTCAGCAGACATCGTCTCAAGTGAATTCTGATACTGCTTCATATCCTCTGCCATCTTTGGCCCCATCATCATAGTCCCCATAATGACAAATGCAAGCACTGCCGGAATAAGGCTTATAAGTCCAAGTCTCCAGTCAAAAACTGCCATCATCGCAAGAAGCCCTATAGGTGTTGCGTAAGAAACTGCTTTATCAGGAAGATTATGTGCAAGAAATGTCTCTGTAGCTGCAGATGAATCTGTAACTATCTTTCTTATCTTTCCTGTCCCTTTTGACTCAACATATCCAAGCGGCAGTTTCATAATATGTTCCATCATATACACACGCATATTCGCCTGTACTCTGAACGCTGCTTTGTGCGAACACATAAGCGCTGCAATATAAAATACCATCGAAAGCAAGGCAAATATTACCGCCTGCCATCCGTATGAGGTGATATACACTGCCTTTGAAAAGTCAGGTCTGACCTCAAGAATCTCTTTTATGATACGCCATACATCATAAAATGGTATCAATGCAACCCATGCACTGATAACTGCCAAAACACATGAAACATAAGAAAAATATTTATGATTTCCAGCAAGTTCCATAAGTTTTGAAAATGCAGATTTCTTTTCTGTTTTCATTTATGATTCCTCCTTGTTTGTTTTATGTTACCATAATTAGTACATACTAACCTATAGCTATTTTTTTAGGCAGCACCAATTATTAAGAACGCTTCTGCGCCCACTGCAAAATGTGCCTGGCTTTAGTAAGCCTTTTACATGCACATTTATACACTAATAATATATGTACTGCCATTATTAACTTTTTTATTTAGAAGCATCTTCGATTCCAAGAACGGCTTTCCATCCTGCAAAATTAAATGTCCTTACATTATCCATATACTCTTTTGCCTCATCATAACTCTTGTCATGTGATACTATCTCATAAACATACTGCCATCCTGTTCTGCAATACACATGTATGAAAAAATCATCTACACTATGCTTTCCATCTGAAAACTGCTTTGCAAACTGTTTGTAATAATTTTCTTCAATAGCCGCAAGTTTGTCAAAATAATCCTCATATTCATTTCCTGCGGAACAGCAGAATATCAATTTAAACTCATCTTTATACCTATAGATATACTTTAATACGATATCCGTACCATCGCCGCCAATCTGCATTGCCTGTTCGACATTAAAGGTTTCCTTTGCTTCATTTACACTACTTAGATAGATTTCCATAAGTCCATCTGCTGCCTCTTTTACAATAGCACTAAAAAGCCCTGTCTTGTCATGAAATCTGGAATATATGGAATTGGTGCTGACACCACTTTTTGTCGCAATCCTTCTAAGGCTTGCCTCGTGAAAACCATACTCTAAAAATTCATTCTTTGCATTGTCAAGCAGAATTTCTGTTACTCCTGCCGTTTCATGTCGCATACTTTTTTCCTTTCTCTTTATGTAACACTGTTATTGTAACACTGTTATTTTATTTGTCAAGTGTGTATTTTTCAATAATACATTCATGCTTCTTTGTTTTTTTATCATGGCTTATGCCAACCAGCAGTATATCCCCCGTATATTGCTTTACTGCATCTGAATAATCTTTGTCTTTTATCTGTTTTATTGCCGTTTCCACCTTTTTATCCCATTTTAGCTCAACAACCATTGCAGGATAATTCTTCTCTTATCTCCTCATTTGGCACAAATGCCCTCTCTCTTTTCTGAGCATACGCAAGATAGCCAAGATGTATAAGATATGTCAAAATATCATCTTTATCGTGAACTACCCATTGTCTAAAGCCAATGGGCTTCCTACTTCATCGACCTCGCAACCTACTATCTCCACAGGCGTTAATTCGGGCAGTCCCTGCCCTACTCAGTGATTTTCTTAT
>CAKRFY010000005.1 GCA_934320895.1 uncultured Lachnospiraceae bacterium
AGAATCATAAAAATTCTGATGGATTTTTTCTTTTCTAAAAATCAAAACAAAAATGGTATGTTTTTCAGTGCCCTCGCTTGTCCGTGGGAGTAGTCAGAGTGTGTTAGAAATTTTGAGATATGGAGGTGAGTTTCATGGATAGTAATGACAGTTTTGGGAGAAGTAGGAACAACAGTGTTTTATATCGTGAACAGGTGACATGGCTGTCGCATGAAAGTTTCAGCCATGTTTATAAATGATGCACATTTCGTGGTGATTGTCTCTGATTGAGGTCTATTTTAAATTTTTTGTTCATGTATAAAGCACTGTTCTGGTGCTTTTTTTGTTATGGGAAAACTATTTCTCTGGTCAGAATAAGTGGCTAAAGAAAGTGAACGGAGGTAGAGGACATGAACAGAAAATATTTGGAAATTGTAAATCTTATCAGAAATCATAAAAATGACAATGAAGTTTTAACATATCTGTCAAATTATCACGAAAATGATATAGCGGATATCATAGAATTACTTACAACAGAAGAGCGAAAGAAAATATATAAATTGCTCGGATTTCAGAAAACTGCTGAAATATTTGCGTATTTTGATGAACCGGAAAAGTATCTGGAAGAGATTTCTATTGAAAATGCAGCAAAGATAATTTCTTTTATGGATTCAGATGATGCTGTTGAAATCCTTGAAAAACTTGATACAAATATAAAAAATGAAATAGTTAAACGCCTTGATTTTGATGCACAGACAGATGTGAAGATGCTTCTTTCTTATAATGAGGATGAGTCAGAAAGATTTGCCGGAGCAATAGATTTAAAAGATCTTATAATTGCAAGGGAGAATGATAATCTTGAAGATATAGTAATTCACTCTTATCCATATGTCACAGACCATGAGCTGCTTGATGAATGTATAGAAAAGATTGTAGATTATTCAGAAGATTCAATCCCTGTACTCTCAGAGGATAAAAGACTGCTCGGAGTTATCACATCAGAAGATATTGTTGATATCGTCGATGATGAGATGGGAGAAGATTACGCTAAGTTGGCTGGACTTACTGCTGAGGAGGACTTGAAAGAGACAACTGTGCAGAGTATGAAAAAGAGACTGCCGTGGCTGGTGATACTCTTGTTTTTGGAATATATATTCATTTATTTAAAGGATATGGTTGGATAGGCGCATTTGCGATTTCTGGCTGTGTTGGGGTTTCGCTTATGGCTGCAATGGTCATTTCAAGTATGGTAGGAACAGTGATTCCTATGTTTTTCAATAAAATAAAGATTGATCCAGCAGTAGCATCTGGTCCTCTTATCACAACAGTAAATGACCTTGTTGCAGTTGTAACTTATTATGGTCTTGCTTATATTTTTCTGATACAATTATAGTGATATGAAAATAAAAAATAGCGCAAGGCTGTGGATTAGTGTGCAAAATACTGTCGATGCAGTATTTTGTCACGAGTCCATGCAATTAATGTGTGAACGATAACAGAGTAGATAAGATATAGTTGGGAGAGAGAAACTTGACACTACAGCAGTTAAAATATGTGATAATGGTTGCACAGACCGGCACGATTACCGAGGCGGCAAACAGACTGTATATTTCACAGCCAAGTCTTACAAGTGCGATACATGAGCTTGAAAAAGAAATGAACATTGTTATATTTAACAGAACAAATAAAGGCATAAATATCACAAAAGAGGGCGAGGACTTTTTGGGATATGCCAGACAGGTATTGGAGCAGGCGGCAATACTTGAAGATAAATATAAGAAAAATGCGGGCGGCAAAAAGCAGTTCTGTGTATCAACACAACACTATTCATTTGCAGTAAATGCGTTTGTAGATCTTATTAAAAAATACGGTCAGGATGAGTATGATTTTTCATTAAGAGAGACACAGACCTATGAGATAATCGAGGATGTTGCAAAGATGAGAAGTGAGCTTGGGATTTTGTTTTTGAATGATTTTAATGAGACAGTCATAAATAAGATACTGAAATCGCATGAACTCAAATTTTCACAGTTGTTCGTGGCAAAACCTCATGTATTTATAAGCAGAAAGCATCCGCTTGCAGACAAAAAGATAATAACCAATGACGAACTTGAGATGTATCCGTATCTTTCGTTTGAGCAAGGGGAGCATAATTCGTTTTATTTTTCGGAAGAAATTTTTTCTACATCAGAGAGAAAGAAAAATATACGAGTAAGAGATAGGGCAACACTTTTTAATCTGCTGATAGGATTAAATGGTTATACGGTATGTAGTGGTGTTATAGATAAAAAATTAAATGGTAAGGATATAATAGCTGTTCCTTTGGCAGATGAGGGAGATATGCGTATAGGTTATATCATGCATAAGAAAGGGATGCTTAGCAGACTCGGTGAGACTTATCTGGAGTCCCTTGAAAAATATTTAAATTGAGTTTTAGAGCCTTATTCTATTTGGGAGAAGATAGAGTAAGGCTTTTTAAAGTAAATATATGGAAAAAATACTATTTATACCGATACTTTAAAATGTTGTTTGATCTATTTAAGGTTAGAGTGAAAATTTATCCAAAATAACTTTGATATAGTTTTAAACTATGGCTAACCTATTTTTTATATATTATACGATTATGGGAAACTTAACTATAATAAAGATATTTTTAAGATATAGCAGAGTTAAAAGTGAAGAATGTTTTTGCAGCGAAAATGGAGGTTAAAGATGAAAACATCAGTTATTGGTTTCCCGAGAATCGGAACATTGAGAGAGCTTAAATTTGCTTCAGAAAAATATTTTAGAAAAGAGATCAGCGAGAAGCAGCTTAAGGAAACGGCAAAAGAACTTAGAAAAACACATTGGAATATGCAGAAAAATGCAGGAATTGATTTTATTTCAAGCAATGATTTTTCATTTTATGATATCGTGCTTGACACAGCAGTATTGTTAAATATTATTCCAAAGAGATATAGAGAACTTGGTTTATCTGAGATTGACACATATTTTTCAATGGCACGAGGATATCAGGGAGAGCATGGTGATGTAAAAGCGCTTGCAATGAAGAAATGGTTTAATACAAACTATCATTATATAGTACCTGAGATAGATGATGATACAAAAATAAAATTGTCGGGTGATAAGATATGGAACGAATATGCAGAGGCAGATGAACTTGGCACAAAAACTAAGCCAATGCTTATAGGTGCATATACAATGTTAAAACTTTGCAGATATACAGGAAATAAATCTGAAAAAGATTATGTTAATGATACAATAGAGGCATATAAAGAACTGTTACAGATATGCGGGAAAAAGCAGATTGCATGGGTACAGTTTGATGAGCCTGCACTTGTACTTGATATGGATGATAATGACAAGGCATTATTCCACAAGATTTATGATGAGCTGCTAGCTGCAAGCACAGATACAAAAGTTTTGTTACAGACATACTTTGGAGATATTCGTGATATTTACGAAGAAGTTATAAAAATGCCGTTTGCAGGAATCGGTCTTGATTTTATTGAGGGAAAACAGACATATGACCTCGTTTCTAAATATGGTTTTCCAAAGGATAAGGTACTTTTTGCAGGTCTTGTAAATGGTAAGAATATCTGGAAAAACCATTATGATAAAACATTAAAAGTGGTAAATGAACTTGCGAATAAAGGTATTGATATAGTTATATCAACATCATGTTCACTTCTTCATGTGCCATATACATTAGAAAATGAGGAAAAACTTTCAAAAGAATATACAGCTTATTTTTCATTTGCAAAGGAAAAACTTGTCGAGCTTAGTGAACTTGGAAAACTTGCCGATAATAAAAATTATGTTGAGGATGAGATATTTAAAAAAAATCATGAACTTTTCAGCGGCAGCAGGAACTGCACAAATGAAGATGTGAGAAAACGTCTTTCTAAAGTAAGTGAGGATGATTATATAAGACTTCCAAAGAGAAGTGAGCGTCAGAAACTTCAGAAAGAAGAATTTAAACTTCCTGATTTCCCAACAACAACGATAGGTTCATTTCCTCAGACAAAGGATGTAAAGGCAAATCGTTCTGCATTTAAGAGAGGGGAAAAGACAAAACAGGAATATGTTGATTTTAATAAGAAAAAGATTGCCGAATGTGTAAAATGGCAGGAAGAGATCGGTATTGATGTACTTGTACACGGTGAGTATGAGCGAAATGACATGGTAGAGTATTTTGGGGAATCGCTTGGTGGATTTTTATTTACACAGAAAGCATGGGTGCAGTCATATGGTACAAGATGTGTAAAACCGCCTATCATATGGGGAGATGTGTACAGAGATAAGCCTATAACAGTAGAATGGTCAGTTTATGCACAGTCACTTACAAAGAAGATTATGAAAGGTATGCTCACGGGACCGGTTACGATACTTAACTGGTCATTCCCAAGAGAAGATATCTCAATAAAAGAATCAATATCACAGATTGCATTAGCAATAAGAGATGAGGTACTTGACCTTGAAGCAAATGGCATCAAAATGATACAGATAGATGAGGCGGCTTTAAGAGAGAAACTTCCACTAAGAAAAACTGATTGGTATAAGGAGTATCTTGATTTTGCGATACCTGCATTCCGCCTTACACACAGCGGTGTAAAGCCTGAAACACAGATACACACACATATGTGCTACAGTGAATTTACGGATATAATTCCTGCGATTGACGATATGGATGCGGATGTAATCACATTTGAGGCATCACGCTCAGACCTTCAGATACTCGACTCACTAAGAGAAAATAATTTTGAGACAGAAGTAGGACCGGGAGTATATGATATTCATTCACCGAGAGTTCCATCAGTTGAGGAGATAACAAATGTATTAAAGATAATGCTTACAAAGATAGACAGAGATAAACTTTGGGTAAATCCGGACTGTGGATTAAAGACAAGAGGAATGGAAGAATCAGATGCAAGTCTTAGAAATATGGTGCTTGCAGCTGAAAGATTAAGAGAAGAAGCATAAAATGATTTGACGTAATAGTAAAAAGTTTATAGACCTAAAACTGCTGTCAGACTGCAAAATTGGTGTAGCCTGACAGCAGCTTTTTATGTTATAGGAAAATGCTGTAATGTAGTGGTGTACCAACAAGAATTTCGAAGAAATTCTTGCTAGGGCACTAGCGCAGGCAGTGCCCTTTTTTACTCCTTATTTCCGATAACAGCCGGCAATGATTTGGAGATAATAAGTGAAATATAATCGATTATCTCATCTTTGTCATGTTTTTCCGGTTCTTTAAAGAGATTTATAAGCATACCTACGAGCCCTTCCGTATAAAAATCGCACAGAAAATGCCGGAAGTCATCGGTAATCGTAGCATGGTTTGTTTTTTCTACTTTTCTTATAAGGTCTTCGATAAGACCGTTAAAATCCTGATAGAGGAAATGTTTCAACTGGTCACGTCCTACTGAATCATAAATACAGTTTAAAAAGTAAGAATTTTTTTCTACATAATTTATAACAAAATAAAAAGCATCTTTATAATCTAATAAAAGGTCAAATTGCTTGACAACTTCAAATGCTTCCTGTTCAAGCATCCATTTTAATAATCCGTATATATCTTCAAAATGATAATAAAAAGTTTTTCGATTTAGATTACAATTTTTAATAAGCTCACTGACAGTGATTTTCGAGAAAGGTTTTTGTTTCATCAGTTCTTTTAAAGACTGGCAGAGAGTCATTTTTGTCTGTAATGAAGCTTCTTCGTGTGTCATAAAAATCCTCCATTATCAAAAATCAGTTTCAATGTTATATTTACATAAGTTTATTATACATATGACCGATAAAATTGCAACTGCTCCATTATACTGAAAATAAGTTGATTTATAATGATAGCATAACTTGAATTTGACCATCAAATTTATCAATCTGTGTAATTTTACCCAATTTAACAGATTTGTGTAATTATGCACAAACACTTGATATTGTCCGTGGTATTTGCCGCGGAATTTTTTTATTATCTATTCAGACGAAACGATAACACAGCAGATTATTAAGAAATGAGGATAAGTGTGGAGCAGATTTATGATTATGATATTGAACTTAGAGTACCGCTCGGCATAAGAAAAGGCAGGATGCATTTTGTTGAAAATGAAGGTATTATTACCGGAAACATAGAGGTGCTCGGAAATATTACCGCCTTTAAAGGGAGTATCAGAGATGGGATGATTGAGATTGAAGGTGTTTTAAAAACTTTTATAAGAGAAAATCCTTATAGGGGAAAAGGAACTGTTGATGATGGAGTTTTAAAAGTTATGCTCTATTGCAGAAATGATGTTTATGAACTTATTGGATATTTAAGAAAAGAGGTTTGATATGAGAAAGTTTTATGAATGGGTAGTAAATCATTCAAAGCAGGTAGTCGTGATATTTACGATACTTTTTATTGTATGTGCTATCTGTAAAGGAATGATTTCGGTTGATTATGATATGAATGATTATCTGCCGGAGGACAGTGCTTCGACAAAGGCACTTGACCTTATGGATGAGGAGTTTGACGGCGGCGTACCAAATGCGAGGGTTATGGTTAAAAATGTAACTGTTCCGCAGGCTCTTTCCTATAAGGAAAAAATCGAGGCGGTTGACGGTGTTACAGAGGTTACATGGCTTGATGATGCAGTATCGGTTGATGTGCCGCTTGAAACGGTTGATGAAGATACCATTGAAACATATTATAAAGATAAAAATGCATTGTTTTCAGTCACTATTGATGAGGATAAAACAGTTCAGGCAGTTAAAGACATAAGAAAAATAATAGGTGATAAAAATTCGATGACTGGAAATGAAGTGTCAACAGCAGTAGCGACAGAAAGCACAACAAGTCAGATATCAAAGATAAGTGTAATTGCAATAATATTTGTTATCTTTGTATTGATGCTCACAACAGATTCATGGTTTGAACCGGTTATCGTGATGATTGGTCTTGCAGTTGCAATCATAATAAACGCAGGTTCAAATATAATATTTGGTGAAATTTCGTTCGTCACAAATGCTGCCGGTACGATATTGCAGCTTGCAGTTTCACTTGATTATTCAGTATTTTTGATTCACAGGTTTACAGAGTGTCGTGAAAAGATAGATAATCCGAAAGAAGCTATGGTTGAAGCTCTTACAATGTCAACATTGTCTATTTTGTCAAGTGGTCTTACAACTGTTATAGGTTTTATGGCATTGTGTCTTATGCGTTTCCTTATAGGACTGGATCTTGGAAGGGCACTTGCAAAGGGAATTGCAATAAGCCTTATAACTGTATTTACATTTATGCCTTGTGTAATACTTATAACTTACAAATGGCTTGATAAATTCAAACATAAAACACTGATGCCTTCATTTAGAAGATTTGGCAAAATAGTATGTAAAGTGATGTTACCTGTTCTGGTATTATTTGTTTTAACGATAGTGCCTTCATATCTTGCATCAAACTCAAATAGTTTTTATTATGGCTCATCAAAGCTATTTAATGAAAAAACAAAATCAGGTGCAGATACGGCAGAAATAGAGAAAATATTTGGAAAAAGTGATACATATGTGCTTATGGTTCCAAAAGAAAATAAAACGATACAGAAAAAACTTTCAGATGAGCTTCATGACCTTTCACAGGTAAAAAGTATCATATCATATGTAGATACGGTTGGGATGGAAATACCGGAAAGTTATCTTGATAAAGAAACATATTCAAAATTATGTTCAGATAAATACGCAAGAATGGTTATATCTGTTGATGCTGAGTATGAGGGAAGTGATACATTCAAGCTTGTTGAAAATATAAGAAAGAAAGCACAAAAATATTATCCTGATAAATGGTATCTTGCAGGTCAGGCAGTGTCTACATATGATCTTATGGATACTGTAACAAGTGATATGACAAAAGTAAATCTTGTAGCGATAGGAGCTGTATTTATCGTACTTCTGCTTACACTCCGCTCAGTTGTATTACCTGTACTTCTTGTACTTGGAATTGAGACGGCGATATGGATAAATTTATCAATACCGTACTTTGCAGACCAGCCGATATTTTACATTGCTTATCTGATAATAAGTTCCGTACAGCTTGGTGCAACGGTTGATTATGCGATACTTTTTACTGAACGTTATAAGGAATATAGGCAGCAATATAATTGCAGTAAGAAAGAGTCTGTTATAAATACGGTATCAGCCGTAACGGTTTCAATACTTACATCAGGAAGTGTTATGACAGTAGTTGGATTTTTGCTTGGAATAGTGTCAACGCATGGACTGTTATCACAGCTTGGTTATTTTTTGGGAAAAGGAACATTGTGTTCTCTGGTAATCGTATTCTTTGCGTTACCGGGAATGTTATATCTGTTTGACAAGACATTTATTAAGAAAGATGAGGGTAAAAAACATGAATAGAAAAAGTTTATTAGCAGGAACGATGGCAGTTGTAATCGTAATACAAAGTGTGGGAGTAACAGGAGTAAATTCTTATGCGGCTGAAAAATCAACCGGCGGCAAAGAGGAAGTTATATATGTTATTACTGATGCGTCAGGAAAAACAGAGAGTGTCAATGCGGTAAATATTTTTGGAAAAGGAAACGTTACCGATTATGGAAAATACAGTGAAGTAAAAATGCTTAACACTACAGATGAGATAAAAAATGACGGTGATAAAATAACATTTTCCACGGATAAAGATAAGGTTTATTATCAGGGAACAATGGAAGATGCCCAAATTCCGTGGAATATAAAATTTATTTATAAACTTGACGGAAAAGAGATTTCAGCAGAAGACCTTGCAGGAAAAAGCGGAAAACTTGAAATATATTTAACTATTTCCAAAAATAAGAACTGCAAAACAGATTTTTATGACAGCAGTGCTTTGCAGGTCAGCCTTACACTTGATACCGAAAAATGCGAAAATATAGAAGCAGACGGAGCTACACTTGCAAATGTCGGTGCCGATAAGCAGATAAGTTACACTATACTTCCGGGAAAAGGACTTGATGCAGAAATCACAACAGACGTAACAGATTTTGAGATGGACGCTGCACAGATAAACGGAGTAAAACTCGACCTTGACCTTGATGTAGATGACGAAGAACTTATGGATAAAGTGCATGAGATAATGGACGCATCAAAAGAGATAAATAAGGGTGCAACAAAAGTATCTGACGGAAGCAGTAAACTTGTTGACGGAGGAAGTAACCTGACTGACGGAACAGAGTCGCTTGACAGTGGAATAAATTCACTCGATGAAGGTACCGGCAAGCTTGACGACGGTATTGAAGAAATGCAGAAAGCAATAAAAAAATTAAACTCAAAATCAGGAGACCTCACAAAGGGTTCTGCTAAGATGAAAAAGGGATTAAATCAGATTAAAAAGCAGTTATCCAAAGTGTCAATGTCAACAAAGCAGTTAAAACAGTTAAAAACAAGTTCTGCCGCAATAAAAAAAGGACTTATACAGGCATATGACGGTGCGGTTCAGTTAAACAACGGACTTTCATATGACAGTTATAAATCAGTAATGCAGACAAACGGACTTGACATAGATAAACTTCAGGCAGGAAATGAAGATGCTATAAATACATTAAAAGCTCAGATAGAAAGCATTAACAGTTCGATAGAAAGTTTAAAGCAGATACCGGGATATGAAAATGAGGAGGATTACAAAAAACAGGTAGAGCAGCTGAGTGCACAGGTAAGCAGTCTTACACAGATAGTAACACTGCTTCAGGGAAACAATGCAAATATAAGCGGAACAAAAAAATATTTTGACACGGTATCAGAAAAATCATCAGAGCTTGTGGCAGGACTTGAGCAGTTAAAAACAAGTTATAAAAAGTTTGACACGGCAATTGTACAGATTGTAGATAATCTTTCTGAATTGTCGACAAATATGACAAAATTAAAGAAGGCAATTAACCAGATGTCAACAAGCTATAACAGTCTTGATAAAGGAATAAACTCTTATACATCAGGTGTAAATTCGATAGAAAAAGCTTTTTCAAAACTTTCAGATGCGACAGGAACTCTTGTAGACGGAACAAAAGAACTTGTATCAGGGTCGAAAGATTTAAATGACGGAGCAAAAACATTGTATAACGGAATTGTAAAACTTGATGACGGGGCAGCAGACATCAGCGATGGAACAAAAGAGTTTTATGAGAAAACAGATGATATGGATACACAGGTAGAAGATGCGATAGACGACATGATAGATGAAATGTCGGGTGGAACATCAAAAACAGAATCATTTGTATCAGATAAAAATAAAGATGTAGAGTCAGTCCAGTTTGTAATAAAGACTGCGGCAATCGAGAAGAAAGAGGTTGTTAAGGAGGAAAAGACTAAGAGCAGTAAAAAAGGTTTCTTTGAAAAACTGCTTGGGTTATTTGGAATGTAGGAAAGGTTGTAGTGTGGCAGAGAGTTCCGCTTGCGGAACTCTTTGTTGGCGTTTATAATAAACATAATTTAAGTTCTAGCTTGTTAGAAGATATTATATGATACATCTGATATTACTAATGACGCTATAGTGGGTGTTTTTTATTATATTGAGGGGGGAAGTTTATGCGCAAAGTAAGTATAGGAAAGCAGGATTATGAATCGTTAATAATGTCAGGCTGTTTTTATGTGGACAAAACATATTTTATAAAAGAATGGTGGGAGTCAGAGGATGATGTAACACTTATCACCCGTCCGAGAAGGTTTGGAAAAACATTGAATATGAGTATGTTAGAATGTTTTTTCTCAAACAAATATGCAGGCAGAGGTGATTTATTTGAGGGGTTGTCAATATGGAATGATGAAAAATACAGGCAGCTTCAGGGAACATATCCGGTGATATTTCTTAGTTTTGCAGGTGTAAAACAAAATAATTATTTAGATACAGTTAAAAAAATAAAAAAATGCATTGTTGAATTGTATAATAAATATGACTATATAATAAAAAGTGACATTTTTAATAACAATGAAAAAGAATTATATGCAATTGTAAAAGATACCATGGATGATGTTACTGCACAGGGAGCATTAAATACTCTTTCAAACTATTTGAGCAGATATTATAAAAAGAAAGTTATAATTCTTTTTGACGAATATGATACGCCGATGCAGGAAGCGTATGTAAATGGATTTTGGAATGAACTAGTTGATTTTATACGAAGTTTGTTTAATTCAACTTTTAAAACAAATCCATATTTAGAGCGTGCAGTAATGACTGGTATTACAAGGATTTCTAAGGAGAGCATTTTCTCGGATTTAAATAATCTCAATGTCATCACGACTACATCTGATGAATATAGTACAAGTTTTGGTTTTACAGAAAATGAAGTTTTTGCGGCATTGGATGAGGCAGGTTTGTCGGAGAAAAAAGATGATGTAAAGCTGTGGTACGATGGATTTACTTTCGGTAAGCACAAGGATATATATAATCCATGGTCGATTACGAACTATCTTGACAAGAAAGAATTTAAGACCTATTGGGCTGACACAAGTTCCAATAGTCTTGTTGGCAAACTTATTCAAAGAGGTTCACCAAAAATAAAGAAAGCTATGGAAAAGCTTTTAAATGGGGATTGCATAACAGTTGGCATTGATGAACAGATAGTATTTGATCAATTAGATAATGATGAGGATGCAATATGGAGTCTCTTGTTGGCAAGTGGTTATCTGAAAGTAGACAGCATGGATATTTGTGTAAGCACAGGAGAGCAGAAATATAAACTCAGTCTTACAAATTTAGAAGTCCGTGTTATGTTTCAGAAATTGATAAAAGGCTGGTTTATGACAGGAGATGATTCATCCAATGAATTTATAAAAGCATTGATAGATGGTGATTTAGAAGCAATGAATTACTATATAAATGAAATTACGCTAAATGTATTTAGTAGCTTTGATGTTGCAGGAAGGGATGAGTCAAGAATACGACCTGAAAATTTTTACCATGGATTTGTATTGGGACTTATGGCCGGTCAGAGAAATAATTACATTATAAAATCAAATAGGGAAAGTGGTTTTGGACGTTATGATGTTATGATGATTCCAAAACACAATACAAATGAAAGTGGAAAGAAACTTCCTGCGATTGTACTTGAGTTTAAAGTGAAAAAAGCAAGCGAAAAATCACTTGAAGAAGCTGTGGATGCAGCTTTAAAGCAGATAGAAGAAAAAAGATATGATGAAGAAATCCTGGCACTTGGTATAGAAAAAGAAAGAATAAGGCATTATGGATTTGCGTTTGAGGGAAAGAAAGTGCTTATAGGATAGGAAGAGAGGAGTGAAAAATGGACTCACAGATAAATATAAGGGCAGCCAAAATAGAAGATGCTGCAAGGTTACTTGAAATATACGCTTATTATGTAAAAGAAACGGCAATCACTTATGAGTATGAAGTGCCGTCACTTGATGAATTTAAACAAAGGATTTCACATACACTTGAAACACACCCTTATATTGTTGCGGAGTCAGATGGAGAAATCATCGGATATGCCTATGCCGGAAAATACCATCCGAGAGCGGCGTATAGCTGGGATGCGGAGATGACTATATATCTTGACCACAATGTCAGGGGAAACGGTGTTGGGAAAAAACTATATTCATATCTTGAGGAAATCCTTAAGGAACAAGGGATTGTAAAAGCAATCGCACTTATCACACCACCTATGACAGAGGCAGACTGTGATGTTTACAGAAGCGTACATTTCCATGAGAGTATGGGATACAAACTTTCTGGAAAGCTTACATATAGTGGTTATAAATTTGGCAGGTGGTTTGATACGGTAACTATGGATAAGATATTGTGTGAGCCGCATGAAAATATGGAGCCTGTAAAGACTTTTGATGAGGTTAGAGGAAAGTTTGACATATGATTCAATGCCTATAGCTAGCCTATGGGATGAAAGCCACATATTTTTTACTTGACTTTTGCGTATTACATATATAATATATGTATAGATAGCATAAACTAAATACATATGGGAGATTGACTATACTTCCTTATCACAATCTGAATAGATTAAGATGATAGAAATTTACCGTTAATGTGGTCGTAGGACTGCTTGGTAATGAAAGTGCTTACTCAAATAGACTTATACTTGTATTTCCAAAGCCTGAAAGTGGTGTACGATTGCAACTAAACTTGGTAGTAAGAACCCCACGGACTTGCCCGTGGGAGTAGTCAGGCAAATGCGATGACGGAGAGAAGTAACATGATTTATCGTTCAAAGCGAGTGAAGGACGGTGAGAGCTTCGCAAAGTGAATTCATGTGAATAACACTCTATCAGCAGCAAACTGAACACAGCTTGCCGTATACAGACAGATTGAAATCTTTACCATACATAAGTATTGTATTGATACGGTTTCATACTGTATATAAAGTTTGTCAGTAGGGGAGCCGTAAGCTGCACGACAGACAGCACATGAGTGACTGACAAGACAGTAATTCGGGTGGTACCGCGGACAATAATATGTTCGTCCTGAACTTTTAGTTTGGGGCGGACTTTTTTATTTTATATACTGTCTGAACTATTTAGTTATTTGCAAAACTTTTTTTAAATTTAATCTGCCTGCACAGATACAATAAATAATGTTAGCCGGCATTTTGTCGCCGTCAGCACTTAGTCAGCGTTTTCTGCTGACTTATGTACTGCTACTGGCGACAATATAGCGGGAGCGTGCCGGCGGTATTATATATTGTATCTGTGCAGGCATCAAAGAGCAGAGTAAGTTTTGCAAAGACCTGTTTTTTAGGAGGTAAAAATGAACGTAGGAAACATTTATCGTGACAAAACATTAAACGATATTAGCGAGAGCAATGTCGGTGAAACATTAAGACTTGCCGGATGGGTTGAAAATATCCGTGACCACGGCGGTGTATCATTTGTTGACCTTAGAGATATGTATGGCGTTATGCAGGTTGTTATGCGTGATACAAAACTTCTCGATGGAATAAGCAAAGAAGATTGTATTTCAGTTGAGGGTGTTGTAGAGCACAGAGATGAGGAGACATACAATCCAAAGATACCTACAGGAACTATTGAGCTTGAAGCACACAAGGTAGAGGTTCTTGGCAGGGTTTACAGACAGCTTCCTTTTGAGATTATGACATCAAAGGAGACAAGAGAGGATGTTCGTCTTAAATATCGTTATCTTGACCTTAGAAATGCAAAAGTTCGTGACAATATGATATTCAGATCAAATGTTATCAGTTTTCTTCGTCAGAAGATGACAGACATGGGATTTTTAGAAATTCAGACACCTATCCTTTGTGCATCATCACCTGAAGGTGCGAGAGATTATATTGTGCCATCACGTAAATTCAAGGGTAAATTTTATGCGTTGCCACAGGCACCACAGCAGTACAAACAGCTTCTTATGGTATCAGGATTTGACAAGTATTTCCAGATAGCACCTTGTTTCAGAGATGAGGACGCAAGAGCAGACCGTTCACCGGGAGAGTTTTATCAGCTTGATTTTGAGATGAGCTTTGCAACACAGGAAGATGTATTTAAAGTAGGTGAGGAAGTTCTCACAGCAGCATTTGAAAAATTTGCACCTGAAGGATATGAAGTTACACAGGCACCATATCCTATAATCAGCTACAAACAGGCAATGCTTGAGTTTGGTTCAGACAAGCCTGATCTTAGAAATCCACTTCGTATCGTTGATGTTACAGATTTCTTCCAGAGATGTACATTTAAGCCATTCCACGGAAAGACAGTTCGTGCGATAAATGTCCATGCAAAACTTTCAAAGGGACAGCATGAGAAACTTCTTAAATTTGCACAGTCTATAGGAATGGGTGGACTTGGTTATCTTGAGGTACTTGAAGATAAGTCATACAAGGGACCTATTGACAAATTCATTCCTGATGATATGAAACAGGAAATAGCTGATATAGCAGGACTTACACCGGGAGATACGATCTTCTTTATCGCAGACAGAGAAGCACAGGCTGCTCTTTACGCAGGACAGATCCGTACGGAACTTGGAAACAGACTCGACATTATCGAGAAGAACAGCTACAGATTCTGCTATATAAATGACTTCCCAATGTATGAGTATGACAATGAGGAGAAGAAATATATCTTTACTCATAATCCATTCTCAATGCCACAGGGTGGACTTGAGGCGTTAAATACAAAAGAGCCTTCAGAAATCCTTGCATACCAGTACGATATCGTATGTAATGGTATCGAGCTTTCATCAGGAGCAGTTCGTAACCACGACCTTGATATTATGGTTAAAGCATTTGAGATTGCAGGTTATACAGAGGAAGACTTAAAGGAAAAATTCGGAGCACTCTACAATGCATTCCAGTTCGGAGCACCACCACACGCAGGAATGGCACCGGGAGTTGATCGTATGATAATGCTTCTTCGCAATGAAGAAAATATCCGTGAGATAATACCATTCCCAATGAATGGAAATGCACAGGATCTTATGTGCGGAGCGCCAAATGAAGTAAGCGAGCAGCAGCTTCGTGAAGTCCATATCAAAGTAAGACAGTAATAAATAAAGATAAATTAAACAGGCCGGTAGACAGCAAAATGCTGTTTGCCGGCTTGTTGTGCATGTTTAAGATGTTTTTGCTGCTAAAATAAATATTTTATAGTTTTATGAGCAAGTGGCAGGGCGGATTGCGAATATCTACTTGACTTATTAGTAAAATAATTTAATATAATATAAAAGACATTTAGGAATAATTGTCATTTGAAAAATAAAAGTTTAGAGGAGAAAACTATGGCAAAGTTAATAATAAATGAAAATAATGAATTAAGCACGATTGAGCCAGAAGTATATGGTCATTTTTCAGAGCATCTTGGAAGATGCATTTATGAAGGGATTTATGTGGGAGAAAATTCAGATATACCTAATGTAAATGGTATGCGTAAGGATGTAGTTGACGCTTTGAAAGAACTTAAAGTGCCTGTACTTCGATGGCCGGGAGGATGTTTTGCAGATGAGTATCATTGGAAAGATGGCATAGGGCCGAAAGAGAAAAGAAAGAAAATGATAAACACACACTGGGGTGGTGTTGTAGAAGACAATAGTTTTGGAACGCATGAGTTTATGGAGTTGTGTCGCCAGATTGGGTGCAAGACTTATATAAATGGAAATCTTGGAAGCGGAACTGTTCAGGAAATGTCCGAATGGGTTGAGTATATGACATTTAATGGTGTGTCTCCTATGGCAGACCTCAGAAAAGAAAATGGTCACGAAGAACCATGGAAAGTTGACTTTTTCGGTGTTGGTAATGAAAACTGGGGATGTGGTGGAAATATGACACCAGAATATTATGCCAATGAGTACCGTCGTTATCAGACATATGTAAGAAACTATGATCCTGAAAAACCAGTAAAAAAAGTATGTTGTGGTGCGAATGCAGAGGATTATTACTGGACAGAAGAAGTTATGAAGACATGTTTCAGTCATGCTCAATGGGCGCATGGATTTATGGACTATCTTTCACTTCATTATTATGTATGTCCGGGTGGCTGGGATAATAAGGGAAGTGCGACTGATTTTGATGAGGAAGAATGGTACAAGACTCTTAATAAGGCACTTTATATGGATGAACTTGTCACAAGGCATGGAAATATCATGGATAAATATGATCCTGAAAAAAAGATAGGAATGTGTGTCGATGAATGGGGAGTATGGTATGATTGTGAACCTGGAACAAATCCCGGATTTTTGTATCAGCAGAATACGATGAGAGATGCCCTGGTAGCAGGAATTATACTAAATATATTTAATAAGCATAGTGACAGAGTAAAAATGGCGGCAATCGCACAGATGGTGAATGTACTTCAGGCTGTTATTCTTACAGAAGGTGACAGGATGATAAAGACACCTACATATCATGTAATGCATATGTATAGACACCATCAGGGTGCCACACTTCTTGAAAGTAGTATTACAGGAGTAGAGGAGATTGGAACTAAGGAATGTAAGGTTAAGAAAGTGACAGAATCAGTGTCAAAGGACAAGGAAGGAATTATCACGATAACACTTAACAATCTTTCAATTGAAGCTTTTGAAGAGATAGATATACAATGTGCAAATGGTGAATATAAAGTAGTTGAGGCGCGTATTGTGACAAATAGTGATATGCATGCTCATAATACATTTGAAGTATCTGACAAAGTGGTAGAAAAAGATTTTACTGGTTATGAAATTAAAAATAGCAATATAGTAGTAAAGCTTCCCGCAAATTCAGTTGTTGAACTCAGGCTTCAGAAATAGAAAATAGGGAGTGTTGTTATGGCACATATCTGTAAAAAATGTTTTCTGCGTGAGATGGCAGAAAAAGATGCCAGAATGATAGAAAAATATAAGAATGAAATAAAAGAAAATGACCGCGTATCGGAAGAAAAATACGAGGAGAGGCTTGCTGTTTGCAGGAGATGTGATTTTCTTAATGCTGGCACCTGTGGTGCCTGCGGATGTTATGTGGAGCTTAGGGCAGCAGCAAAGGTGGGAAGATGTCCACATAAATCATGGTAGAGTTTTATGATATCATTTAGAAGATCTTGACACTATCAGGGAAGTCCAACACTTTTATTGCGTGGAGCAATAAGTGAGGGTGTGACTTGTATAAATTTCCATCTGCTGAGTTGTAGTCAATCGCCGTAGCACGCTACGGCTCATTCCTACGTCTTGCAGACTGAAAATTTACCTTACGTTATTTAGCTGAAAGTCATTGATATACTACACTGGTAAAATATTGCTGTTTGGAAAAAGATAAAATGATTTAGGATATTGTTGACTGATTATTCGTTACTATTGTATAATAGATAGAAAGATTATTGTTTGTATAGTAGTAGAAAATTGTATGGAAAAGAAGGTGAAGGGATTGTTACATATTACATCATTAGATGATGGGGTTGGAATTTTTAAAGCATTGGGTTCGGATGTCAGAATACAGATTCTAAATATATTGCTTGAAAACAGCAATATGAGTATGAAAGATCTTGCTGCAAGGTTAAATATTACAAATGGAGCACTCACGGGACATATTAAGAAGCTTGAGAGTTGTGGGCTTATTACAACTTTAGCTGAACCTGTTGTTCATGGAAACCAAAAGATATATTCGGTTAATTGGGACAGGGTAGTTGTTGATTTTAATAAGCCAGTTAATGACAAAAATATATATAATACAGAAGTAAGGATAGGACATTATTCTAATTACAGCATTACACCGACATGTGGTCTTGCATCTGGCAAGTCACTTATAGGAGAGGTTGATGATGCAAGGTATTTTGAACATCCTGATAGGTTTAATGCTGAAATTTTATGGTTTACAGAAGGTTTTGTTGAATATGTTATTCCAAATTTTATTCCAGGGTTCCAAAAGATTACACAAATTTCAATTAGCATGGAGATTTGTTCAGAAGCTCCCGGTGTTAATAATGACTGGCCTTCAGATATAGAATTTTATATTAATGATAAATCGATCGGATATTGGACATCACCAGGAGATTTTGGTGATGTAAAGGGATTTTTTACGCCTACATGGTGGCCTAAAAACTGGAATCAGTATGGTCTTTTAAAGCTGCTTGTTATCAATGAAAAAGGAACATTTATAGATGGTATCAGGATATCTGATGTGACAATAAGTGAATTTAATCTTGATTATAGAAGTAATATAAGATTTAAACTTGGTGTAGCTGAAAATGCAAAACATAGAGGTGGGCTTACAATTTTTGGTAAGTCTTTTGGAAATTATGGACAGGACATAAATGTTTCTATAAGTTATAAGCCTATGGATAGGGAGTAGGTGCATTTTCTATTTGATACTATAAAGAAAGAGACGGAGTGCATTGCGAATATCTGCTTGACTTAATAAGCTTAAAAAGGTTGTAAGATGATAAAATAAATCATTTTGCAACCTTTTTTGATAAGTTTTGTTCAACAAGCAAAAAAGGTTTGACTTCATTATATGTAGCAAATATAATATCTTTGTTGCGGTAAGTGATGACTTACCAAACTTAGGATTATATAACAAAAACACACATAAGATAGGAGACAGCCATGAGGAAACTTATTAAAAAAAGTGTGGCGGTTGCGTTGTCAACAGCGCTTCTTGTTACATTGGGACCTGTAACAGATATTGTAAAGACGAGAGCGGCAGCAGATGATTATACATATCTCTATGCCGGACTTACATGGGATCAGTACTGGGATGCAGAACAGATATATCTGCAGAGCGGAAAGAGCATGACGGATGCAAATTCTGAAGCCGATGCAAGATCAGAGATGGATAAAGGTGCTTTTGATGCAGTTTCAAGAGCTACAACAAATCATGGACTTCATAGAGGAAGTTATCAGTGCGATGCAGTTATTTATGGTGAGGACGGAAGTGAGTTTGAAGTATCACACTGGTCAAAAGATGGAGCTACATTGTATCTTACAGATGGAACAAGCGTAGCTTACAATAAGGGGACTATTACTAAAGCTGATGGAACACAGACAACTTTAAAAGAGTATAAAGTTAAAGGAATCAAATATGTTCCTGTTGCTGTAAAGACATCAGAACTTGCAGATTTTAAGAAGGCTTACAAAGTTGTTGAAAATGATGGCGAACTTGTTGGAGGATACAGCGAGGCTAACCTTTCTGCATATGATCTTAAGGCAGATGTAACAGCAGATACAAATGGTCTTAAGACAGCAACAGAAAAAAAGGATGGAACATTTGAGTTTAGTGCAAGAAAGACAGGTAAAGATTCAGGTATAAAGGATCAGACACTTGCAAAGGCATCAAAACTTAAGGTAGAAGTTAAGGAAGCAAATGGAAGCTACGGAGAGTTTCTTCGTGTGGACATAAATAATGCTGATGATGCAGATACATCAAAGGGAGAGGGATATGGAGCTCTCGGAGCAAAGATGCAGGCTGTAAAGTGGACATATTATGGTAAGGATTCTACACGCAAAACAGCAATCGCAAATTTTGGAACGAAGTTTGCAGCAGACAACTGGATGCATAAGTCTATGGGAATCCAGCTTGGCCTTACAGATTCATACAGAGCAGCACTTCCGGGAGGTACTGACGGAACAGGTTACTGGAGTCTTACAGTATATGCACTCGGATTTGAAGATGAGACAGTTGATTTTGAGGTGACAGAGGATAATATCGTTGATACGGTAAATATATCTGAGAATGCAGATACAACAAAATTAAGTGACCTTGTAAAAAAAGCAAAATCATTAAAAGAATCTGATTATACAGCAGACAGTTGGAAAAATTTTGCAGGAGAACTTGAAGAGGCCGAGGAAGAACTCGCAAAGACAAATCATTATCAGGCAATGGTAGATGAGGCTTACAATCATCTCAGTGAAGCAATCAAAGCTCTTGTAAAGAAAACAAAATCATTGAAGGCACCTGTGTTTGTTAAGGCTACAGCAAAGAAAAAAGCAATGACAGTTACATGGAAAAAAGTAAGTGGCGCAAAAGAGTATCAGGTACAGTATTCTCTTTCAAAGAACTTTAAGAAAGCTACTGTTAAGACAGCTAAAAAGACTTCTTTAACAGTTAATAAGTTAAAGACAGGAAACAAGTATTATGTAAGAGTTAAGGCTGTGGCATCTGATAAAAAGCTTAACAGTGGATGGTCAGCAGTAAAGATGGTTAAAGTAAAATAACAATATATCTGTTAGTAGAATTATTTTTGGGATATTAATGATAGTGCAAAAGGGAAGGTTGTTTTTCAGCCTTCCGTTTTGCGCGTTAAGGGGGGCGGAATATTTGTGAGACTTAAAAAAATAGTTTTTGGTTTTGCTTTGTGTGCGGCACTTTTTACGGGGTGTCAGAGTGGCGGTGATAAGTCCGGTGTGACGGATAAGACAGCTAAGACGAGTAAACAGGGTGATTGTGTTGAGGCTCAGAAAGATATTTTTGCGATGGATACTTATATGACTGTCAAGACTTATGGAAAGGCGGCAGAAAAGGCGGCTGATGCGGCTGTTGATGAGATAAACAGGCTTGATGATATGTTTAGTACAGGTAATAAAGAGAGTGAAATAGCTATTTTAAATGATAATGGAAGTGAGATTTTGTCTAAGGAGACAGGGACTCTTATCGAAAGATCATGTGACCTGTACAAAAGTACAGACGGTGCGTTTAATATAGCTGTTTATCCACTCATGAAAGAGTGGGGATTTACAAATGAGAAATACAAGGTTCCTGATGAAAAAACGATAAAAGGTCTTTTAAAAAATATTGATGTTTCAAAGATTAAATATAATAAGAAGAAAAGACAGATAACACTGCCTGAGAATTATAAGATAGATCTCGGTGGTATTGCAAAGGGTTATACATCGTCAAGGCTTATGGAGATATTTAAGAAATACAAGCTTGATGGCGGCATTGTTTCACTTGGTGGAAATGTTCAGACTTACGGGCATAAAGATGGCAGTAAAAACTGGAAAGTAGCGATTGAAAATCCTGAGACTTCACCGTTTGATGGTGATTACCTTGGTGTGCTTAAGATTACTGATAAAGCAGTTATCACCTCTGGAAGTTATGAGAGATATTTTGAAAAAGATGGAAAGAGATATCATCATATTTTAGATCCAAAAACAGGCAGACCAGCAGAAAGTGGTCTTATAAGTGTGTCTGTGATAAGTGATGATGGGACTCTTGCGGATGGATTGTCAACTTCATTATTTATAATGGGGAAGAAAAAGGGAGAGAAATACTGGCAGGAAAACAGGGATAAATTTGATGTTGTCTGGCTTGAGGAAGATGGAACTGTGACTATAACAGATGGAATAAAGGATGTGTTTTCATCTGACTTTAAATATAGTGTTGTGAGTGATGAGTAGACTTGATCATGTGTGAAAATTATAAAACTCTTTTAATATAGAAAATACTAGAAAGATATAGTGTAAAAATCCATATATGTAAGATCTTTCACACTATGCATAAAAAATGTGTGCAGAAATGGGGATTAGAATGAAGGAAAAATTTTTAGAAAAGGCTAAGCCGTTTGTTTTTATTTTGCCATCTGTTCTTGTAGCAGCTTTTTCTATCGGTGGCTTTTTTATAGGTAGCGATATTGCAGCAAAAAACAGTCTGTTAAAGGGGAGCTTGGGAAATGATGTAGTAAATGAAGCAAATGCTCAGGAAAATAGTGGTGCTTATGAGAATGAGACAGATAAGAAGAAAACAGTTCAGAGGGTTGTCAAAATTGATACTGCCGGACTTAAAAATGGTACTTTTTCAGGTTCAGCCAGAGGATATGGCGGGACTGTCGGCGTGAAAGTTACTATATATGGTGGAAAAATAAAGAGTATAATAATAGTTTCGCATTCAGGGGAAACACCGGCGTTTTTTGAAAAAGCAAAGGCGGTGGTTACAAAGATACTCGCTTCACAGAGCGTAAACGTGGATACAGTGTCAGGTGCTACATATTCTTCAAATGGTATAATAAATGCTGTGGCTGATGCTCTTTCAAAGGCGGGAGATAAGACTGTAAGGACAAAGAAAGCTGCTATAAAAAAGACGGTAGATGTTAGTATAAGCAAGGTAAAAAAAACAAAGGTAAAAAGCGGAAAACCTGCTGATGGAGTGTTTGAGGGCAGCAGTGTATGTGAAAAATTTGGATATACGGTAAGTTTGAAAGCAAAATTTAAAGACGGAGAGCCTGCGGCAGTCTATGATATGAAGATGCTTAACAATAGTGACAGTTCAAATAATGCTTATATGACAAAAGCATGGCGTGGCATGGTTAAACGTATAATAGGTGGCAATGTCGGTGTAAATGCATCAGATATAGATATAGTGTCAGGCGCTACATATTCTTCAAATGCAATCCTTAATGCATATTTTGATGCACGCAATAAAGCTATTGCAAAGGCTGATGGAACAAAGATAAAATCTACGCCAAAGCCTAAGATAGTGCCTTCAAAGAAACCGACAGCAGTAAAGGTGCCACAACCGGCTAAAGTACCTGATGGTGATATAGCAGATGGAAAATACAGGGTAAGTGCTGTATGTGAACCGGATGAAGATGAGGATTTTGAAAAATATACGCTCAGTGCGTCATTTACATTTTTAAAAGGTAAATGTATAGATATAGCTCATTTTTCTTCGACAGCCGAAAGTAATAAGAATTATTATATGAAAGCGGCAAATGGGGATGGTAAAGTAAAAGGTGTTGCAGCACAGATATTAAATAAACAGTCAGCAGATGGTATAAGTGCTGTATCTGGTGCGACATGTTCATCTAAAACAATCGTGAAACTTTATGTTAAAGCACTTGAAGAAGCAGCTAAGAAAGCGGGGGTAAATAAGACTCCAATGCCTTCTGAAAGTCCTGTACCGACATTGCAGCCTGAAAATACATCTTCTCCACAGGATACCCAGACTCCAATGCCGGCGGCAACATCTGATGTGTTACCAAGTGCAGAACCGGCACCGGAGCCTAGTCTTATTCCATTAAATTCAGGAACATACAACGAGACGATAACTGTATATCCAAATGAATCTAATGAATTTAGAGAGTATACGCTGACAGCAGATGTTTTATTTGATGACAATCGTTTCTGCGGTTTTGAGAATGTGACTTTGTCTGATGAAACAAACAGATTTTATTATAATAAAGCAGTAAATGGAACAAAAAAGAAGCCGGGACTTATATCACAGATAAATGCAAAACAAAATGATGAACTTGATGCTGTATCGGGAGCTACATGTACATCAAATGCACTTATAGAATTGTTTTCAAAGGCGTGGAATGAGGCTAAAGTAAAATAGGGGTGTTTGGATTACATGGTGATTAGTTTGTTTAAGAGAAAAGAGGACAAAAGTTGAAGATATTTATAGCAAAGAGTGTAAATCTTTTGCTTGTCGTAGGGATAATATTTGTTTATTGTACGCAGACAGGCAAAATTCAGAAAGAAACATCAACTGATATGGGTGTGGACAATTCACAGTCGTATTTTGCGGATGATGGTATATATGAGGGGAGTGGTGATGGATTTGGAGGAAAGATAAAGGTGCGCCTTGCCGTGAAGGACAAAAAACTTCAAAGTGCAGAGATATTATCGGCGGAAAACGAGACAAAAGATTATCTTGAATCAGCAAAAAAAATACTTGACGATGCAGTAAAACAACAGTCCACAGATGTAGATACAGTGTCTGGTGCGACATTATCGTCAAATGGCATAATCAGTGCTATGAAGGATGCACTTGCGAATGGAAAGGAACAATAGATAAATGGCAAATGTAAAAACAAAATTGAAGTGTTTACAGATATCAAGGATAGTTATACAGCTTGCATTTTTTATATTTATGCCGTCACTGTTTTCGCAGGCTTTTGCAGGCGTAAAGGAAGCAGCGGCACTTATGGGAAAAGGTCAGCCATTGAAAGAATCTGACTTTGCGGTAAAACTGCTCATATTATGTACTATTACTGTGATTTTTGGAAGGATTTTCTGTGGATTTATGTGCTCATTTGGAGCGATAGGTGACTGGTTTTATATGCTCTCTGGGTTTATTCAGAAAAAAACGGGTATAAAATTTCCAAAGATTTCAGAAAAATACCAGATTATTATGCAAAAATTTAAGTACATCATATTATTGCTGATTGTAGTTATATGTTTTGTTGGAAATGGTGAGTACATTACTAAATACAGTCCGTGGACGGTATTTTCGCTTATAACACAGAGAAATTTCAAGATAGGAGCTTATGCAACAGGCATTTTTCTGCTTATTCTTATAATAATAGGAATGATGTTAAAAGAGAGATTTTTTTGTCAGTTTCTATGTCCGTTGGGGGCGGTATTTTCACTTCTTCCAAAAATTCCTTTGTTTCATGTGAAAAAGAAAGGGCAGCAGTGTTTTAATGGTTGTAAGGCATGTACAAATAAGTGTCCCGTTAATCTTAAGTATGATGAAGCCGGAATGAGAGAGGGTGAGTGTATAAGCTGTGGAAGATGTTTTATGGTCTGCCCACACAGGATGAAGAAAAATACTGCCGCAAAATCATAAGATTTCTTATAAAATAAAAATCACAGCAGCGTTTCATGGTTCAGACAATACTTTTATAAGATATGCCTGTTGGTACATAAATAGATAGAGCGTGTTAAGATTATAATATATTGCAATGTATATTTTAATATTACCGGAATATTATTTAAAGATAGCATAAATAATAAACTGACCTTATTATACAGGGATGGTTAAAGATTTATTGGAGGTGCGTATGCTTAACTATATCTGGGCGTTTATGATACTTGGAGGACTGGCGTATGGTGTGACATGCGGTCAGGCAAAGGCTCTGTCGGATTGTATTATTGATAGTTCGGGAGAAGCAGTGTCACTTGCAATTACGATGCTTGGTGTTATGGCGATGTGGTGTGGTATAATGGAAGTTGCAAAACAGTCGGGACTTATGGATAAAATGACAAAACTTTTGTCCCCGGCTGTTCATTTTTTATTTCCTGAAATTGATAAAAAACATATTGTAAATGAATATATAACGGCCAATATAGTTGCAAATATGCTTGGCCTTGGCTGGGCTGCAACGCCTATGGGATTAAAGGCGATAAAAGAAATGGCAAAGCTAGAGTGTGACAGACTCGTCAAAGAGGGTATTGACATATCAAAGGTAAAGTTAAAAGCAAGCAATGAGATGTGTACATTTCTTGTTATAAATATATCATCACTACAACTGATACCTGTAAATATAATAGCATATAGAAGCCAGTATGGCAGTGTTAATCCTGTGAGCATAGTTGTTCCAGGTTTGATAGCAACAGGTGTAAGTACATTTGTGGCAGTGATATTTTGCAGAGTGATGTCAAAGGTAAGAAAGACAGGATTATAGAGATTGTTGTAAGTACTGGACAGTAACACTGGATGAAGGCTTATAATACCATTATTTATATATGTTGCACTTTATATATATTTTGTGTTAAATTATATATTGGTATTATTTTTAAGGGGGTGTGTAGATGCTTAGAAAACCATCTGCAAGAAGAGCTCTTGGTTCATATATAGACAGTCAGGAACGAGTAGACATAAAGGTTACGATCATTCTGGTCATGCTTAATATTTTTGGTATAATTATGATATATAGTGCATCGAGTTACAGATGCAGCTTAAGTCCAAAATACAATTATGACAGTATGTATTTTGAAAAAAAGCAGATAATGTATGTGATACTTGGTTTTATTGTTATGTTTATCGTGAGAGTCTGCAATTATAATAATCTGAATATATTACGCTTTTCAAATATACCATTACTTAAAAATATAAAAGCACTTCAAAATAAAAAAATATCAATGTCATGGTTTATCTATTTATTATCAATATTTATGACATGCACATTATTTACTCCACTTGCGAGATCTGCAAAAGGCGCTGTAAGATGGATAAAATTGGGGCCATTGTCACTTCAGGTTGCGGAAGTTTCAAAGATACTTATCATACTCTGGATAGGGACAAGGATATCAAGATATATCAAATATAGAAGTAAATGGAGAATATTGTGGTTTATCTGGATTCCAGCTGGTGTATCAGCATTGTTTCTTTGTGCCAAAAGTTCAAATTTATCAACACTTATCATACTTTGTGGTATTATTTTTGGAATGACGGTTATAATGACTCCGTTTAACAAGACACATGCAGTGATTTTTTTTACAGCATTAGGTACTGTTGGCATAGTTATCAACCATATTTATAGTATTATAAATTCTAATGGTGCTTTTAAAGATTTCAGATATGGAAGACTTGGTGCATGGCTTGCTCCTGAGAAATATTCAACTGATGAAAGCTATCAGTCACTTCAGGCATTGTACGCCGTTGCCTCAGGTGGATTTACGGGTAAGGGACTCGGAAACAGTGTACAGAAACTCTCAAGGATACCAGAGGCACAGAATGATATGATATTTTCTATTATATGTGAAGAACTTGGCATGTTTGGTGCGTTTGTTCTGCTTGGTATGTTTCTGTATCTTATTTTTCAGCTGTTTAAGATAGCTAGCAGAGCCGAAACTGTATTTGGAAGGGCTGTTGTAACAGGAATTGCAATACATATTTCTTTGCAGACTATAGTTAATATATTTGTAGTACTGATGATTTTTCCAAATACCGGTGTATCACTTCCATTTATAAGTTATGGTGGTTCAGCGGTTATATTTACCATGGCGGAAATGGGAATTGCATTGTCTGTAGACAGAGAGCACTTCCGGGGAAAAATAGAGAGAAAAGCAAAGCAGATAATAGAGGAAAAAGAACTTCCAGAATATTGACATATAAATTACAGAAACAAAACATTAAAGATTTTTTTTAGGGTTGCATAGCCAAAAAAATTGTGTTAAAGTGAATTTAGTTATATAACTGACGGAAGTGGAAGTGACCACAGGGAGTATAACAGTTTGATAGCCGACCGTCTGGGCAGAAAAGTCCGGAGCAGTGTCGGTTTTTTTTATGAGAGGAGATTACTAATGAACGAAATTCAGTTAAAGTACGGATGTAACCCAAATCAGAAACCAGCGAGAGTATTTATGAAAGACGGAAGTGACCTTCCATTTGAAGTATTAAATGGAAAGCCGGGATATATAAATCTTTTAGATGCTTTTAACAGCTGGCAGCTTGTCAAGGAAGTAAAAGAAGCTACAGGTCATGTTGCTGCTGCTTCATTCAAGCATGTAAGTCCTGCTGGAGCAGCTATAGATGTTCCACTTACAGATACTATGAAAAAAGTTTATTTTGTAGATGATGATATTGAACTTACTCCTATGGCCACAGCCTATATCAGAGCTAGGGGTGCTGACAGAATGTCTTCATTTGGTGATTTTGTGGCACTTTCAGACGAGTGTGATGTTGCAACAGCAAAATATCTTAAGACACTCGTATCAGATGGTATTATTGCACCTTCATATTCTGATGAGGCACTTGAGATTCTTAAGGGCAAAAAGCGTGGAAATTACTGTGTCATCAAGATTGACCCTGATTATGAAGCAGCACCACTTGAGACAAAAGATGTATTTGGAATTACATTTGAACAGGGACACAATACAGTCAAAACAACAAAAGAGCTTTTTGAAAATATTGTAACTGAAAAGAAAGAACTTTCAGAAGATGCACTTAATGATATGATAATTGCTAATATCGTGCTTAAGTATACACAGTCAAATTCGGTATGTTATGTAAAGGATGGTCAGGCAATCGGTATCGGTGCGGGACAGCAGTCACGTATCCATTGTACGAGACTTGCAGGAGACAAGGCAGATAAATGGTTCCTTCGTCAGTCACCAAAAGCACTTGATCTTCCATTTAGAGATGACATTAGAAAGCCTGATAGAGACAACACTATCGATGTATATCTCTCAGATGATTATATGGATGTTATTGCAGATGGAAAATGGGAGCAGTTCTTTACTAAAAAACCTGAACCAATGACAAGAGAAGAACGTGCAGAGTGGATTAAAAATCTTGATGGAGTTACACTTGGTTCAGATGCATTTATACCATTCAGTGACAATATTGAGCGTGCAAATAAGAGTGGTGTTAAGTATGTTGCACAGGCAGGCGGTTCAAAGAATGACCAGTCTGTAATTGATGCATGTAATGAATTTGGAATACTTATGGCATTTACAGGTCTTAGACTTTTCCATCACTAAAATTAGAATACAGAAAAAATGGAGGTAGTATGAAAAATAAAATTTTTCATACACAAGATTTGTGTCTGCGCACACTTGACACAAACTTTATATGCACAAAAAATGTGTGCAGAAATGAGGCGTTTTATGGAAAAAATATCTTTAAAGAATGAATTATCTTCAAATGCATATCCAGGTCGTGGAATTGTTGTTGGTAAGACTGCTGACGGAAAACATGCGGCTATTGCATATTTTATCATGGGCAGAAGTGAGAACAGCAGAAACAGAGTATTTGTGACAGAAGGAGATGGTATCCGTACACAGGCTTTTGATCCTTCAAAGCTTACAGATCCAAGCCTTATAATATATGCATCTGTACGTGTTCTTGGTAATGATACGATAGTTACAAATGGTGATCAGACAGATACCGTATACGATCTTATGCAGGATGGTTCTACATTTGAACAGTCTCTTTGTACAAGGGAGTTCGAGCCTGATGAACCAAACTTTACACCTAGAATCTCAGCTATTCTTCATGTAGAAGATGGTGGATTTGATTATTCAATGTCTATACTTAAGAGCAACAATGGAAATCCTGATTGTTGCAATAGATACACATTTGATTATGAAAATCCTATAGCGGGAGAGGGAAGATTTATCCATACATATATGCATGATGGAAATCCACTTCCAAGTTTTGAGGGTGAACCAAAACTTGTCGATATACCAAATGATATGGATGAGTTTGGTGAACTTGTATGGAACAGTTTAAATGATGATAATAAGGTGTCGCTTTTTATCAGATTTATAAATATTGGGGATGGAACATTCGAGAGTAAGATATATAATAAAAATAAATAGAGCTAAAGTGAATAAATAACAACAAGCAGGAAAGAATTTTATGTGTAAATTTCTTTCCTGTTTGTTGTTTTAATAGTAATGTAGCAGCGAAGGTGTAATCGGTAATATGCTTTAAAGGAAAGAATATAAGTTGCTAATTATATCAGAAATGATTATACTGATAATGCATTTGAGATACAAAGTACAAAATGAGGAGGCAACGCTATGGATATCGAAGAAAACATAAAATTATTTCAGCAGTACCAGAAAAGCAACAAACTTGAGAAGGCATCAGAGGTGGTTGATAGCATAGCTGATGCGCTTAAAACAGATGATAAGCCTGTTTTGTGTGCAAATCATATCTTAGAGTTCTATCTGTTTGAATATTATTTTAAGACAAGAGAATATGAGGCAGTGAGATATCCTGTGCATCGCATGTATCATTCTCTCGCAAAGAAATATATGGAGAGGATGCATTTTGAAAAAGCATATAAAAAGCTTGTCAAGGCGGCGGAGTGGAATCCAGTTGATATGGATATCTACTGGGAAAAAACTGAGTGTCAAAAGCAGCTTGGTGAGCTTAAAAAACTTAAAGAAACAACAAAGGAACTTTATAAATTTATATATACGAGGGCAGACATTGCACGTTATTATAGAAATATTGCATATTATTATGTAGAGAAAAAAGAGCCGGAAAAAGCAATGATGTTGTATACATACAGCAATATGTTCAGCCACAGTAAGACTGCTGACAGCGAGATCAACTTTCTTGAGACAGCACTTGAAAAGGAGTGTCCGGAATATACTGTTGAGCAGATACAAAAGGATGTAAAGAAATTGAAACTTCCGGTTGGAATATCGGAAACGACACTGACAATACTTTTCAGGGCAGGACAGCTTGAGATGGAACAGGGGGATAAAGCTTCGGGTGTTGAATGTATGCAGCTTTTATATCAGGTGACAGGTGATGAAAACATAAGAAAGATTGTAGAGGTAAATTCATGACGGGAGTATTATTTGAGGGAGGATCTTTTAGACCGGTTTTTAGTTGTGGAGTAATGGATGCATTATTGGAGGAAGATATTCTGTTTCAATATTGTATAGGAGTATCGGCCGGAGCAGCAGATGCAGCATCATATATATCAAAACAGAAAGAGCGTAATATAAGAGTACTTGAAAAATATAGAAACGATAAACGCTATTTAAGTAAGAGAAATTTCTTGAAAGAAAAAAGTATATTTGGACTAAATTTTGTATTTAGAGAAATACCAAATAAACTTGACCTGTTTGATATGAAAACATTTAAAGATTATAATGGGCGATTTGTTATAGTAGCAACAGACGCAAAAACGGGCAAAGTACATTATTTTGATCAGAATGATGTAGATGAAACATTTGAGGTTTTCTGTGCTACTTGTGCATTACCTGGAGCATGTCCGCCAGCCAAAATAAATGGCAGAAAATATTATGATGGAGGATTATCAAACCCGGTACCGATAGACAAATGCCTTGAAGATGGTTGTGATAAAATGCTTATAGTACTCACGCAGCCTGAGGGTTTTGTTAAAACACCGAGAAAATCAGAAAAAAACATAGCAAAGATAATGAAACTAAAATATCCGGCGGTAGCAGAAGAACTACTGCACAGATGTGACAAGTACAATGAGTCGATACGAATATGCGAGAAACTAGAAAAAGCAGGCAAAGCCGTAATACTCAGACCGAAATATAAATTAAACAGTCTTGAGGATGATGTAAATGTATTAAGAAAGACATATGAGATGGGCAAAGCGGTGGCAAAAGCTAATATGGATAAAATAAAATTTATATATGGCTGTACAGTTGCTGTTTAAAATTACGGTGCGGCCAGTAACGATGCATCTCATATCACGACAAAAAAATCTTAAAAATGATTTGATTTTTGTAAGAAATAGTATATAATAAAACTGATTGAGAGTAGTTTTGCCTACAAAGCCTTAAATAAAGGGCTTTAGGGAAATAAAGTTCCTGTCATATATCAGGGACAAGTCTAAAGATGGAGGATTTTAAAATGAGTAGATTAGTTTCAGCAAAAGAAATGCTTACAAAAGCTAAGGCTGGTAAGTATGCAGTAGGTCAGTTCAACATCAACAACTTAGAGTGGACAAAAGCTATTTTACAGACAGCAGAAGAATTACAGTCACCTGTTATCCTTGGTGTATCAGAAGGTGCAGGAAAGTATATGTGTGGTTATAAAACAGTAGTTGGTATGGTTAATGGTATGCTTGAGGAGTTAAACATTACAGTTCCTGTAGCACTTCATCTTGACCACGGTTCATTTGAAGGTGCAAAAGCTTGTATCAATGCAGGATTTTCTTCAATCATGTTTGATGGTTCAAGCCTTCCAATTGAAGAAAATGTTCAGAAAACAACAGAGTTAGTAAATACATGTAACATTCTTGGTCTTTCACTTGAAGCAGAAGTTGGTTCTATCGGTGGAGAAGAAGATGGAGTTATCGGTGCAGGTGAGTGTGCAGATCCAGAAGAGTGTAAGAAAGTTGCAGACCTCGGTGTTACAATGCTTGCAGCAGGTATCGGAAACATTCATGGTAAATATCCTGAGAATTGGGCAGGACTTAGCTTTGAGACACTTGATGCTATTCAGGCTAAGACAGGAGATATGCCACTCGTTCTTCATGGTGGTACAGGAATCCCTGCTGACATGATCAAGAAAGCTATCTCACTTGGTGTTGCAAAGATCAATGTAAACACAGAGTGTCAGTTAGCATTCCAGGAAGCTACACGTAAGTACATCGAAGAAGGCAAGGACTTAGAAGGAAAGGGATTTGATCCTCGTAAACTTCTTGCTCCTGGTGCAGAAGCAATCAAAGCAACTGTAAAAGAGAAGATGGAACTCTTCGGATCAGTTGGAAAAGCTAAATAGAGCGAGCCATAGTTCAATAAGGACAAAGGCAATTATTATTTGACAACTTTGCAGCACTTGTTGCTGCAAAGTTGTTTTTCCTTTACGAAGATTATTAAATTTCAATTATGAAAACCTAAATTTTCTTAAAACTTATAATGTTATAATGCCTTGGAAGGAGTGATAGTGTGAAAATAAAACTTTTCACACCCAAGATTTGTGTCGGCGCACACTTGACACAAACTTGATATGCACAAAAAACGTGTGCAGAAATGAGGATTTATATGACCAAAAATGAATTTTTATCCACACTTAGGGAGAGTCTGGCGGGAAATGTGCCTTCTGACGTTATCAATGAAAATATAAGTTATTACAGGGATTATATTGAGAATAGTGATAGCTCAGAAAGTAAGGTGCTTGAAGAGCTGGGTGATCCAAGACTTATTGCGAGAACTATCATAGATAGTTTTATTGCTGAAAAAGGACCTATGGCTGATTTTTATACAAAGCAGGCAAGAGAAGAATATAGTGGAAGCAGTGGTGATACATCATATGATGATTATGGAGATAGTGGCGAAGGAGGATATCATCATTTTTCTTTAAAGTGGTATGATAAATTATTGGCGATCATAATTATCGTTGTTGTGGCTATGCTGATTCTTGCATTGGGTGCGGTGGCGATAGGAATTTTCTTTAGGATAATCCTTCCGCTTATAGTTATATATTTTATAGTAAAGTTTATTATGGAAAGGTTGACATAGAGGCTTATGGAGTGTTAATATCCTTATTGCGTTAATAAATGATTGCTACACTTATAAAGGAGAATTTATGTATAAGATATTATGTAAGGATGGCAGTGCGAAAAGAGGCCGTCTTGAAACAGTACATGGAACAATAGAGACACCTGTATTTATGAATGTTGCTACAGTCGGTGCCATGAAAGGTGCCGTTTCAACGGAAGATCTGCAGCAGTTAAAAACACAGGTTGTTTTAAGTAATACTTATCATCTTCATGTCAGACCGGGTGATGAAATAGTTAAGAAAATGGGTGGTCTTCATAAATTTATGGTATGGGACAAACCTATTCTTACTGACTCAGGTGGATTTCAGGTTTTTTCACTTGCTGGACTTAGAAAAATAAAAGAAGAAGGCGTTTATTTTAATTCTCATATAGATGGAAGAAAGATATTTATGGGGCCTGAACAGAGTATGCAGATTCAGTCGAATATAGCATCAACTATAGCCATGGCATTTGATGAGTGTCCGCCCCATCCTGCAACGAGACAGTATATGCAGAATTCTGTTGACAGGACTACAAGATGGCTTGAGAGATGCAAAAATGAGATGAACAGGCTTAATTCGCTTGATACTACTATAAATAAGTCACAGCTTCTTTTTGGAATAAATCAGGGTGGAACTTTTGAGGATATAAGAATAGAGCATGCTAAGAGAATATCGGATTTGAATCTTGATGGTTATGCGCTTGGAGGACTTGCAGTAGGTGAAAGTCATGCAGAAATGTATGATATCATTGAGAAGACAGTACCATATCTGCCGGAAGATAAGCCTACATATTTGATGGGAGTGGGAACTCCTGCAAATATTCTTGAGTCTGTAGAGCGTGGAGTTGATTTCTTTGACTGTGTATATCCAGCTAGAAATGGTCGTCATGGTCATGCGTACACAAATCATGGCAAGATGAATCTTATGAATAAGAAATATGAACTTGATGACAGACCACTTGATGAGACTTGTGACTGTCCGACATGCCGTAAGTATAGCAGAGCATATATAAGACATCTTCTAAAAGCAAAAGAGATGCTTGGACTAAGACTTATGGTAACGCACAATCTTTATTTTTATAACAGCATGATGGAAGAAATTCGTGACGCCATTGAAAAAGGGTGTTTTAAAGAATATAAAAAGAAAAAATTAGAACAGCTTGAGGAGGAAGCAAAATGAATTTAACAGCAATATTAGCAACAAAGACAGGAGGAGCGCAGAGTATAATAAGCATGGTTGTAATCTATGCAGCTATCATTGCGATTTTCTGGTTTTTTGCGATCAGACCACAGAAAAAACAGCAGAAAGAACATGATGCACTTGTATCTACACTTGCAGTAGGTGACAGTATACTTACAACAAGTGGTTTCTTTGGTGTTGTAATAGATATTATGGATGAGGTTGTTATCGTTGAATTTGGAAATAACAAAAACTGTCGTATTCCGATGAAAAAGGAAAATATCGTTGAAATCGACAAGCAGGAAGAGGAAGCTAAGGCAGCAAAAAAATAAGCCTCGGAAATTAAAAATATTAATGAAAAAGCTTTAAATTCACATAACGGCTGTGGATTTAAAGCTTTTTTTATCAATCAATATTTTTATCAAAGTCTAATATTTTTTTTGTAAATTCAGAAGGCGTTGCTGCTTTTGCTATATTTATTAGGTAATTGAAGGGAACGCTTAGTGTTCCACGACCAGTGCCCATGTCGATTGCAGGTTTATTGCTTCCGTGGAAATCAGAACCGCCGCTAGGCAGCAATTCATATTTGTTGCACAACTTTCTTGCATATGCTTCATCCTGGGCGGTGTGATTTGAATATTTAACTTCCATACCCTTTAATCCAGCATTCTTAAGGCGGGCTATAAGAGATTCAAGCTCTTTTTCTTCGAGTTTATAGTGAAGAGGATGCGCAAGTATAGGAACACCGCCTGCTTCAAGTATAAGTTCGATACCTTCTTCAGGAGTTATATATTTTCTGGGAACATAGTAGGGACAGTTTTTATCAAGATATTTGTCAAAAGCTTCAGCAGCATTTTTTACGACGCCATGTTCAATAAGCCATCTTGCAAAATGTGCTCTTGTAATTACAGTGTCAGGATTTCCCTCCTGAAGCTCCTCGTATGTCATATTTATTGAATCGGCACGAAATTTCTGGATTATTTCATTGTTTCGCTCGATTCTTCTGGCAAGCAGCAGGTCAGATATTTTTTTAAATGCGGGATTTTTATGATTAATGAAAAGACCGACAATATGTATATCACCGTCTTTATAGCCCACTGAAAGCTCAGTGCCGGGAACAAACATTATAGGTGCATTCTGTTCTTTGATAGCAGAGATGGCACTTTCTATACCGCCAACGGCATCGTGGTCAGTAAGAGCGAATGCAAGAAGATTTTTGTCAACTGCCTTTTTAACGAGTTCAGCTGGAGAGAATGTTCCATCAGAAAAATTTGAATGTGTATGTAAATCTACTGTTTTTGTAATATTTTTCATTTATTGCCTCGTTTCTGCACACATTTTTTGTGTAAAGTTACTTTTGATTAAGTAGATATAATTCATGTCCTGTTTAAAGTGTGCATATAAACAGGAGTTGTGGATTAAAAAACTATTTTCCTGTTTAAATTTTAACATAAAATTATGGCAAAATGAATAGATATTGAAAAAAAGGAGTTTTGTCATGGCAGAAAAGATAGTTAAAAATCTTGTGATTATTTTTTTGATACAGGTTTTGATTACTGCGGTAATATTATTTATATCATCGGTAATAATATGGAAGTATGCTTATGATGAGAAAGCGATAAGTGCAGTTACCATATGTACTTATATAGTAGTAAATATTTCAGGAGGACTGATAGCGGGAAAATTATTTAAGAAAAATAAATTTTTGTGGGGGCTTGCGTCAGGAATTTTGTATTTTTCAGTATTACTGTTAAGTGGATTGTTCATATTTAAGACAGGCAGACTGGAAATGAGTGTTATTGGAAATGGTCTTATCTGTGCAATATCCGGAATGACAGGGGGGATGTTTGCACGAACATCATAATAGAATAAAACTTAATAGAAATGTAATCACATATCGTAAAAATTGTGTTATTATGAATTACGAAATATATGAGTGGAGGCAGGGAACTTTATGAGACATAATGATGAAATGAAGATTGAGAGCTATCGGAATAGGGAAATGAGAAGCAGAAGACGCAGAGAGCGTGAACTTAGAAAGACAAGGATGATACTTATAAATGCTGCTATTGCACTTGTGGTTATACTTGTTGTATTTATTGCTGCAATTATAAAATTAAACGGAAAAGGTAATTCAAATATAAAAAATTATTCTGATAAAAATATAAGCCAAAAGAGCAAAACAAATGAAAATTCAAAAAATAAAGCAAAAAAGGATTCAGCTGAAAAGAAAAAGCCTGTTGCTACACCGACTGCGGTTCCTGCAAATGATGATTCAACTGGAAATGGAACCAAGAAGTGGATAAGAACAGATCTTGATAAGGATAAACCTATGATAGCACTATCATTTGATGATGGTCCTTATACACCTGTTACAGGAAAAATATTAAAAGTATTGAAAAAATATGATGCGAGAGCTACATTTTTTGTTGTTGGAAACAGAGTAAATACTTACAGTAAAGTGCTTAAAGAATCTTATGATATGGGAAATCAGATAGCAAGTCACACATATGATCATGAAGATCTTAGCAAGATGACAAAGAAGCAGATTTCAGCAGAGATGACTAAAACAAACAAAGCATTACAGTCAGTCATAGGGTGTCATGCTTCGCTTATAAGACCGCCTTATGGAAATATAAGTGATGTTATGAGAAAAAACATAAAGATTCCAATGATATACTGGAGTATAGATACTGATGACTGGAAGTGGAGAAATGCCAAAAAGGTTTTAGCAGAATGTCAAAATGTAAAAGATGGTGACATAATCCTTATGCATGATCTTTATTCAAGTACGGCTTTGGCAGTGAAAAAGCTGGTGCCACGTCTTCAGAAGAAGGGATATCAGCTCGTGACAATAGATGAAATGTTTTATTATAAAGGAATTAAGGCAGAAGCTGGCAAGGTATATGCAAGTGGAAGAAAATAGAAAATACTACTGTCAGTTCTGAAAAACTCTATATGGAAACAAAAAAGTTTGCAATCATGTTGTACTCTATGTTATAATGTAATTTAGCGTGGCTTATTATACGGTAAACCGCCAAAATCATGTTATAAGTATTAAGTTAAAGGAGAAAAAACAGCATGAAGGACAGGAAAAAAGGATTATTGCATTTGTTCATAATAATTGCAGTGATCGGACTCTGTGCTTATACAACATTAGTTGGTATCACTAGTGCACATAAGGGCAGTGCCAAAAACATTAAACTTGGTTTGGACTTAGCTGGTGGTGTAAGTATTACTTATGAGGCTACTAAGGGCAATCCAACGGCAACAGAGATGAAAGATACCATTCAGATGATGCAGCAGCGTGCTGAAGTTTATAGTACAGAATCTTCAGTAGTACAGGTTGGGGAAAATCGTATTGAGATTGATATACCTGGTGTTGCGAATGCAGACGAAGTGCTTAAATCACTTGGTAAAGAGGGTTCGCTTGACTTTGTAGCACAGGATGATATGTCATTTGACAAGAATAATAATCCTAAATATACAAAGACAGTATGTACAGGTAAACATATTAAAAAGGCTGAAGCAGGTACACAGCAGGATGAGGTTACAAAGAATAAAGAGTATGTTGTACAGCTTACATTTAATGCAAAGGGTACAAAATTATTTGCAGATGCGACAGCAGCCGCATATCCATCTAAGAAAAAGATCTATATAGTATATGATGGAAAAGTTCTTTCAGCACCAAATGTACAGGCTGAGATCAAAGATGGAAAAGCAGTTATTTCAGGAAGCTTTGAAACATATGAGTCGGCAGAAGAACTTGCGTCAATGATCCGTATTGGAGCACTTCCTGTAGAACTTAAAGAAATTCAGTCACAGGTAGTAGGTGCACAGCTTGGTCAGGATGCTATTCAGACAAGTTTACTTGCTGGTGCGATCGGATTTGCACTTGTAGTTATATTTATGCTTATATTCTACAGACTTCCGGGACTTGCAGCATCTATAGCACTTGTATTTTATCTTGTATTGATGCTTGTGGCACTCAATGGACTGAACATAACGCTGACACTTCCGGGTGTGGCTGGTATCATATTGAACATAGGTATGGCGGTAGATGCCAATGTTATCATATTTACACGTATTAAGGAGGAACTTGCGAAAGGTAAGTCAGTTCAGGCAAGTATTAAGCTTGGTTTTGAAAAAGCCCTCTCAGCTATCGTGGATGGTAATGTGACAACACTTATTGCAGCGTTCGTGCTTTATATAAAGGGTTCAGGAACAATAAGAGGTTTTGCAACGACACTTGCACTTGGTATTATCCTCTCAATGTTTACAGCACTCTATGTTACAAAATATATTCTTAAAGCCATGTATTCACTTGGTGTTGATGATGTTAAATACTTTGGAGTTGAAAAACCAAGAAGACAGATTAAGTTTGTGCAGAACAGAGTTAAATTCTTTGCTATTTCAAGTGTGCTTATTATTGCTTGTATAGTATGCCTTATAGTAAATAAAGCAACTTCAGGAAATATTTTAAACTATGGACTTGATTTCCTCGGTGGAACAACATATGATATTCCATTTGGAAAAAATACTAAAATTGATGCAAGCCTTAAGAAGGAAGTTGAATCTATCTTTTCTAAGAACAGCAGTTCAAGTGATATCGTTATATCAGAAGTTGCAGGTTCAAATGAGCTTAATGTAAAGACTGTTGAGCTTACAGAAGAGCAGAGAGCAGCAGTTACATCTGAACTCGCAAAGAAGTACAGCATAAAAGAAAACAGTATTCAGATACAGAGCATCAGTGCATCAGTGTCAGGAGAGATGAAGCGTGACGCTGTACTTGCGGTAGTCATAGCAGCAATCTGTATGCTTATCTACATCTGGTTTAGATTTAAAGATATTGTATTTGCCGGAAGTGCAGTACTTGCATTGTTACATGATGTACTTGTAGTGCTTCTTGTATATGCAGCAGCAAGAATATCAGTAGGTAACACATTTATTGCATGTATGCTTACAATAGTAGGTTACTCAATAAACGCAACAATCGTCATATTCGATCGTATTCGTGAGAATATTGGTGGACGTTCATCAATCAGCGAAGAGAGAATGACTGAGATCGTAAATGACAGTATAACTCAGACATTAACAAGAAGTATAAATACATCGCTTACAACATTCTTCATGGTATTCATGCTTGCAGTACTTGGAGTAGAATCAGTAAGAGAATTTGCTATACCACTTCTTGCTGGTATCATATGTGGAGCATATTCATCAGTATGTATAACAGGAACTCTCTGGTATACGATCAAGAAAGCAATACATAATAAGACAGGAAAAGCTGTTAAGAAAGCTAAGTAAGATTTTAGCAGCATTACAGACATAAAAATAAGGAATGTCTCATATGGGACATTCCTTATTTTTTGGTCTATTGGTGTTCGATATGTTAAACAGTATCACTCACATCTGCAAACAAACGAAACCCACTCGCCTAGTGTATTGCGTTCAAGTATCTTAAATTTATTTTTAAGAAGTGCCTCTTCAACAAGTTCAGCTTTTTGGGCAAGTATTCCAGATGATATAAAAAGACCACCCGGTTTGATAAAATCGGCTATACAGTCTGAAAGAGGGATGATTACATCAGCGAGTATATTAGCAACTGCTATGTCAACAGGTGCTTTTAATTCATTGCGTACATTTTTGGTATCTTCAAGTATATTAAAATGTTTTGCAATTATACGGTTTTCTTCTATATTATTTAATTTCGCATTTTCAATCGTTGCCTCGACAGCATACGGGTCAATATCGAGACAGAAGGCTGATCTGGCACCACAGAGTAGTGAACAGATCGCAAGTATTCCACTTCCACAGCCTGCATCAAGAAGTGTAGTTTCAGGTGTGATATATTTTCGGAGTGATAAAAGACAGAGTTTTGTTGTCTCGTGAGTTCCGGTACCAAAAGCAGAGCCGGGGTCTATCTGCATGATTATGTCATTTTTAGAGACATCATCTGGGACTTCTTCCCATGTTGGTTTTATGATGATATCATCTGCCACCCTGAATGTTTTGAAATTGTCTTTCCATTTATCTTTCCACTGGCTGTCGTCCTCTATGGAATAGGTTATCTGTGGCATTTTAATATGTGTAAATTTTTTAATCTTTTTAATTTTCTTTTTAATTCTTTTAATAAGAATCTCAGGCTCTAATACTTCTCTTTTTTCGTCAATCATATTTTCATCTCTTATAGAAGAGCCGGTGCTGAAAAATTCTGTGTTTTCTTCACCGGGAACTTCGGTATAAAAAGTGAGAATGGAACTTCCATCATCTACTCCCATATCGGCAGGAATATCAGTGTACATCAGTTTTTCTTCTTTTTCGGTCAGTGGAACATGATCTTTTATCTCGTATCCTTCAATACCCATAGAACAGAGGAGATTTCCAATAATAGGGGCATCGTGTGTGGTTGTATGTAATTCATATTTAAGCCAGTTCATAAATAGGGTCCTTTCGTTGTTTTTGTGATAATTTTGATAACATAATTGTAGCATAGGTTACCGCTTGCTCGCAAGTTGTTACTGTTTACAATGATATTTGCATATTGCAGTAAAATATGAAATAATAAAAAGAGGTAAAAAAACAGGAGATTTACAATGAAACAATGGATGTATAAAAAGTGCAATGCCGATACTGCGGCGGTTGCAAAAAGATATAATATTTCAGAGATATTTGCGAGAGTTCTTATAAACAGAGGACTTTATTCGTGGAAAGCGATGGACAATTATCTTTTTCCGGATATGGAAAAGATGTATGCGCCTGAACTTATGAAGGATTTAATAAAAGCGGCAGAGATTTTGCTTGATGCTGTGAAACATCATATAAAGATAAGAGTGATAGGTGATTATGATGTTGATGGAGTTATGTCATCTTACATTCTTTTTAAAGGTATTGATATGCTTGGCGGTGATGTGACATGCCGTATTCCACATAGAGTAAGGGACGGCTATGGTATTCGTGACTATATGGTAGATGAGGCAGCAGATGAGGGTGTTGGGCTTATTATAACGTGTGACAATGGGATATCGGCCGTAAGTGCGGCAGATAGGGCAAAAGAACTTGGAATCACATATATTCTTACAGACCACCATGAAGTTCCTGATAAAGATGGGGAGGAGATGATTCCTCATGCTGATGCGGTGGTAAACCCAAAACAGAAGGCATGTAGATATCCCTATGATATGCTTTGTGGTGCTGGGGTTGTATATAAGCTTATGAGTTATATTTTTGAAAAGAAGGGTGATAAATCCTATATAAGTGAACTTCTTCCATTTGCGGCTATTGCAACGGTGTGTGATGTTGTACCTCTTGCAGATGAGAACCGCATTATTGTAAGTAATGGTCTTAAGATATTGAATGATACCATGCATCTAAAGAATATTGGTATGCGAAAAATGATAGAACTGCTTGAACTGTCTGAACATGTAAAGTCGGGGGCGCTTGGATTTCGTATAGGCCCGTGTATAAATGCAGCGGGAAGACTTGATGATGCAGCACTTGGCCTTAAGATGCTAATGACAAAAGATGAAAATGAAGCGGTAGAACTTGTAAATAAACTTATAACTCTCAATGAAGAAAGGAAAGAACTTACGGAGCAGGCGACAAAAGAGGCTGTTGCACAGATAGAGGAGACAAAAGCACTTGAAAGACCGGTGCTTGTGATCTATCTTAAAGATTGTCACGAAAGTGTGGCTGGAATAGTAGCTGGGAGAATAAGGGAAAAATATTACAGACCGGCATATATACTTACTGATGGAGAAAAGGGATTAAAAGGCTCAGGACGCTCAATTCCCGGATATCATATGCAGCAGGCTCTACAGAACTGTCAGGAATTACTTACGGAGTTTGGTGGCCATGCGCTTGCAGCGGGTTTTTCTCTTCCAAAAGAAAATCTTAGAAAATTTAGAGAGACCTTGAATGAGCAGTGCTCTCTTTCTGATGAGCAGTTAGTCGAAAAGGTGAGTTTTGATATGGAACTTGAATTGTCAAAGGCAACTAAAAATCTTGTAGAACAGCTCCATTATATGGAACCATTTGGAGAGGCAAATGACAGTGCCGTATTTGCGAGAGGAAAACTTAAGATAAGATCAATGTATCTTTGCGGAAAGGAAAAACAGATAGCGAAATTAAAACTTGAAGATGACGGGTTGCTTTATGAAGCTGTAGATTTTCATGCAGATAACTGCCTTTCTCGGGTTATAGAAGAAAAATATGGAGTAAACGAGTGGGAAGAAATGAAACAGGGAAAATACGGACAGCAGATAAGCATATTGTATCAGCCAGAGATAAATAACTGGAGTGGAAATGTACAGATGAAAATACTTGATTGTATGTAAAAATATAAAAATACCGGTTGCCGATTAAAAATAACAATGCTATTATAAATGGTATAGAATAAAAAGTTACGGGGGTATAAATATGTCAGATTTATCAGCATTATCAGCAATTTCAGGACTTAACGGATTAAATGAGAGAGATTCGTATTATCAATATCTTATAAATAATAATTCAACAAGCACAATGTTAAATGCATTGTCAGGTGATTCGGATGAAAGTGACAGCAGCAGTCTGTCAGGCGTGTCAAATCTTTTAAGCCAGGCATCAGGACTTACGGGGACAAATTCGTCATCATTAACAGGGTTATCATCATTGCTTGGAAATTCGTCAGGTGACAGTGATGGTTCGTCTCTTAGTGCTCTTACGAGCTTTTCTCAAATATTAAAGACATATCTTTCCTCAGAGCAGACGGAAGCTGCAAATATGGCTGAAAGTATGTCAGGTGTACTTGAGCAGGCAGATAACAATGGTGAGGATACAGGCTCTGTAACATATAAAACAGTGCAGGAACTTTATAAATACTTTACAGAAAAGGCAAATGCAGAGGGAAAATCAAACATTGCGTCTGCATCGGGAGTATCAGGTACAGAAAATACATCAAAGACAGATAATACACAGAGTGCTGATACGCAACAGATAGCATCAGCAGCGGCAGAGTTTGACTTTGATAGTTTTGAAAGTGATATAGATAGCAGCATAGAGTCATCTATGGCATCAACAGGAATTACAATGTAATAACAGCTTTTATGTCAATTCTTGCATTAAGTGATATTCATGTTCATAAAATCATGGTGAAGTTTTATTCTAAATATAATATTTGCCAAAAATCTTGATAAGATGTATATGATAAGTATAAAACTGGGAATGATATTTTTGGGATAGGTAAAAATATTGTCCTTGTTTATAGTAAACTGCCATACAAAAAGGAGCACTACAATAAGTATAAAATTATAGGATTCACAGCGGTACTTAATAAAAGAAAATTTATATTTTTTGGCTGTTGGATAGAGCGTAAGGTTTGTAATATCATCGTCATATTTATGATCATTTTTGTCATTTATTGCAAAGCTGAGTCCGGCGGGAAAAACAATACCTGCTAAAAGTATATATCCAGGGATTATGTTCATGGGGTATAAAGTTACTATAAGAAGTATAAAAACGATATATTTGGATGTTATAAGTCCAAGGTATCTGCTTATGATACTTAATTCATGATTATTTTTTTTCTTATCTGACATATGATTGCTCCTTATTTTGAAAAAATATATATAAAGATTATAAACAGTATAGCAAATTTAGTCAAAAATGACAAAAATATTACATTTTATTTTAATATTAAAAATTGACTTTTAAATTGAAAGAAAATAGTATATAATGGATTGGAATATGTAGAAATATGAAGAAAAATAAAAATAGTAATATAGTTGCTATTTTGCTACAACAAAGTTATAAATGTGTCGAAAGGAGAAACAGAGATGGTAGGTAGCGATATCGGAATAGATCTTGGTACAGCAAATGTACTTGTTTATATAAAGGGAAAAGGCGTTGTTTTAAGGGAGCCTTCAGTAGTGGCTTTTGACAGAGATACAAATAAAATTAAGGCTATAGGTGAGGATGCCAGATTAATGCTTGGCCGTACACCGGGAAATATAGTAGCAGTACGTCCTCTTCGTCAGGGCGTTATTTCTGATTATACTGTTACAGAGAAAATGCTTAGATATTTTATTCAGAAATCATGCGGAAAGACCCGTTTTAGAAAGCCTCGCATCAGCGTATGTGTTCCTAGTGGAGTTACAGAGGTGGAAAAGAAAGCGGTTGAAGATGCTACCTATGAAGCTGGTGCAAGAGAAGTTGCTATCATCGAAGAACCTATAGCAGCAGCAATCGGTGCTGGAATCGACATTTCAAAACCATGTGGAAACATGATCGTAGATATAGGTGGAGGTACAGCTGATATAGCTGTCATTTCGCTTGGAGGAACAGTTGTAAGTACATCTATCAAAGTTGCTGGAGATAATTTTGATGATGCTATCGTAAGATATATGAGAAAAAATCATAATCTTCTTATCGGAGAGAGAACGGCAGAAGAAATTAAGATAAAGATCGGTTCTGCATATAAACGTCCGGAAGTTGAGACTATGGATGTCAGAGGAAGAAATCTTGTTACCGGTCTTCCAAAAACTATCACTGTTACATCTGATGAGACACTTGATGCACTCAAGGAGATTACTTCACAGATCGTTGAAGCAGTCCACAGTGTACTTGAGAAAACTCCACCAGAGCTTGCAGCGGATGTCTCTGACAGGGGTATTGTTCTGACTGGAGGCGGAAGTCTATTATATGGTCTTGAGGAACTTATAGAAGAGAAAACAGGTATTACCACAATGACAGCAGAAGAGCCAATGACAGCAGTTGCTATCGGTACAGGTAAATTTGTTGAGTTTCTGAGTGGAAAACGTGATGATGACTAAACAAATATATTGCTTTTGACGATATATTTATATATTAGAAATATGCAGCTAAAGTACTGCATAAGCAGAAAATGTATTTTTTGTTCCTTTAGAAAGGGGATCGTAGATGGTTAGAGGATTATATACTGCCTACACGGGTATGGTAAATGAACAAAAGAGACTTGATATTATATCAAACAATCTTGCAAATTCCGCAACAGTAGGATATAAAGAAGAAAATGTCACCAGCAGGTCATTTAAAGATTATATGATGACAAAGATAAAAGATGGTTCAGAAGCATTTGTGGATAGAGAGATAGGGGTATCAAATCCTGGTGTAAAGATAGGTGAGACTTATATGGACTGGAGTCAGGGGTCACTCAGGGAGACAGACAACACATATGATATGGCCATTCAGGGAGACGGATTCTTTGCGATAAAAGTTGTAGATGAAAAGGGTAATTCATCTATAAAGTATACAAGAAATGGTCAGTTTAGCATTACAAGTGATGGTTATGTGGTTGATGTAGATGGAAACAGACTTCAGGGGGCAAATGGTGATGTTCAGGTTCCGGTAGATGCCACAGATATAGCTATAAAGCTAAATGGTGCCGTATATGCGGATGGAACTCAGGTTGATACTATCACGCTTACAGACTTTGATGATTATAATTATCTTGAACTATATGGAGATAATATGTACACTGCAGTTGACGGAGCTACGACAAAAGATAGTTCTGCGACTATTCTTCAGGGATTTACAGAACAGTCGAATGTAAATGTTATTGATGAGATGGTTTCAATGATAACTATTACACGTGCATATGAAGCAGGTCAGAAGATGATCCGTACACAGGACAGTTTGCTTGAACAGGCGGTTTCAAGTGTAGGTAAGGTATAACTTAAACTATAGGATTGTTGGTTTATGTATAAATATTTTTTATACATATGACGGAAATGGAGAGTCAATATGATGAGATCACTTTGGACTGCTGCATCGGGCATGAAAGCTCAGCAGACAAGTCTTGACACAATATCAAATAACTTATCAAATATAAATACTACTGGTTATAAAAAGGAGACGGCAGAGTTTCGTTCTCTTTTATATCAGAACATTCAGAAAGAAACTACTGATACAAATGGTCAGCAAAAACCAATAGGAGCGCAGGTTGGTCTTGGTGTAAAGGTTGCCGCTATAGGTACATCTTTCAAGCAGGGCAATATGTTACATACTGAAGGTCAGTTTGACTTTGCAATCGAGGGTGATGGTTTTTTCATGATCGAGCAGCCTGATGGTAGTGTTTCATACACAAGAAACGGTAATTTTCAGCTTGCAGTAAACTCATCAGGAGGGCTTTCACTTTGTACATCAGATGGAAATGCTGTACTTGATTCTACGGGAAATCCGATTACTTTTGATTCAACCATAAAAACAAATAACCTTGTATTTGACAATTATGGAAACATTAAATATACAGATACAGCCGGAAATGCACAAAGTCTTGGTATTTCTATTGGAATAGCACAGTATAACAATCCGGCAGGACTTGAAAAAATAGGAGACAGTTATTTTAAGGAATCGGCGGCTTCAGGAACTCCAAGAATAGAAGGTCAGGATGCAAATCTTAAGAGAAGTATCGTGAAGAATGGTTATCTTGAGGGTTCAAGTGTACAGGCTGTTGATGAGATGGTAGATATGATCGTTACACAGCGTGCTTATGAGATGAACTCAAAAGCAATCACAGCATCAGATGAGATGCTTCAGCAGGCAAACAACTTGAGATCATAGTCAGGAGGTAGGACATGAGTTCAGTTTTAGATATTTCATCAATGTATAATTCATATTCATCAAAACTTAGTTCTGCATCTGCAGATTCTTTGGAGAATACACTTAAAAGGACAAATTCTTCATCGGATGATGAAAAACTGATGGATGTGTGTAAAGATTTTGAATCGTATTTTGTGCAGAAGATTATCGAGGAGTCTAAAAAAACTCTTGATAATGAGGATGAACAGGGTGAGTATATGCAGTATTTTTCCGACACGTTAAATCAGGAGTATGCAGATATTATTACTGAGAATGGCGGAACAGGTCTTGCACAGCAGTTATATGATTCATTAAAGGGTACATACAATATAAAATAAAACATGGGGATTCGTGTGCGAATCTAAAAATGAGCCGCTTCACTTTTTGTGTGGTGGCTTTAATTATTTTTGAAATGAGGAATATCATACATGAAACAGGTAGAGGGATATGTAGAGAGAATTACATATAGAAATGAAGAAAACGGTTATAGTGTTATTTATCTTTCAAATCCGGAACCAAAAGCTGATGAGGTATGCTGTGTCGGATATTTTTCTTTTGTATCGGAAGGGGAATACCTTGTCATAAATGGCAGAGAAACGGTACATAAAAGCTATGGACCACAGATTCAGGTTGAAAGTTACGAGACAAAAAGACCGGAAAGCTCTATTGCGGTTGAAAAATATCTTGGATCGGGTGCGATAAAAGGGGTAGGTGCAGCACTTGCGGCAAGAATTGTCAGAAGGTTTGGAGAAAAGACATTTGACATTATTGAAAAAGAACCTGAGAGACTTGCAGAGATAAAAGGCATAAGTATGAAAATGGCTGCAAGTATTGCAGAGCAGTTTAATGATAAAAGACAGATGCGGCAGTCTGTTATTTTTCTTCAGGAATATGGTATATCTGTTAATATGGCGGTAAAGATATACAAGCAATATGGGGAAAAAGTTTATGAAGTTATGAAGGAAAATCCGTATAAACTGGCAGAAGATATAACGGGAATCGGTTTTAAGATAGCAGATTCAATAGCTTTAAAAGCAGGTTTTTATCAGGATAGCGAGTACAGGATAAAGGCAGGAATACTGTATGTGTTACAGCAGTCGGGTTCAAACGGACATTGTTATCTTCCAGAAAAAGAACTGATTGAGCAAACTGCATATCTTCTTGGGATAGAGAAAGAAGATGTTGAAAGAGAGCTTGATGATCTGACATTAAATAAGGAGCTTGTCATAGATGAATGTGACGGGGAGAGGAGACTCTATCAGAGTAATCTTTATTATATGGAAATGAATTGTGGCAGGATGCTTCATGACCTTAACATCTCATATAAGATAAAGCCTGCCGTGCTTGAAAAGAAAATAGCTTCGATAGAGAAAAAAGACAGGATAGAACTTGATAAGATGCAGAAGGATGCTGTTTTTCAGGCAGTAAAAAATGGTATTATGATCATTACCGGTGGGCCTGGAACGGGTAAGACGACAACAATAAACACCATTATACAGATTATGGAGAGTGAGGGCTTTGACATACTGCTTGCTGCACCTACGGGCAGAGCTGCAAAGAGAATGTCAGAAACATCGGGAATGGAAGCACAGACTATACACAGATTGCTTGAGATAGATGGAGGTTCATTAGATGATGATAAGGGTGGCATGCATTTTCAGAGAAATGAAAATAAACCTCTTGAAGCAGATGTGATAATAGTAGATGAGTTTTCAATGGTTGACATATATATGTTAAATGCACTTTTAAAAGCTATTATTCCGGGGACGAGGCTTATAATGGTTGGTGATGTTAATCAGCTTCCGTCGGTAGGGCCTGGAAATGTGCTTAAAGATATGATAAAGTCTGAGTTTTGCAATGTTGTAAAGTTAAACCGTATATTCAGACAGGCAGCAGAGAGCCAGATTGTAACAAACGCGCACAAGATAAATGCGGGTGAACAGATAAAACTTGATAACAAAAATATGGATTTTTTCCATCTTGAGAGAAATAATAGTCAGGATGTTATAAATGTAACGATTCAGCTTATAATGAAAAATCTTCCACCATATGTAGATGCTACAAGTTATGATATTCAGGTGCTTACACCTATGAGAAAGGGTGAGCTTGGTGTGGAAAATTTAAATAAAGTACTGCAGGCATATATGAATCCGAAAATGCATGGCAAAAGTGAGCATGAGTTTCATGGAGTTATTTTCAGGGAAAATGACAAAGTTATGCAGATAAAAAATAATTATCAGATAAAATGGCAGAAAAAAAACAGATTTGATGATGTTATCGACGAGGGAACCGGGGTGTTTAATGGTGATACCGGTATAATAAAACAGATAGTTGAATCAGCAGAGGTTGTTTATGTTGAGTACGAGGAAGGCAAGATTGTTGAATATAATTTCAGTGATATGGATGAGATGGAGCTGGCCTATGCGATAACTATCCACAAATCTCAGGGTAGTGAATATCCGGCAGTAATCCTTCCTATTATATCAGGGCCAAAAATGCTTTTAAACAGAAATCTGTTATATACGGCAGTAACGAGGGCAAAAAAGTGTGTAACTATTGTTGGAAGTGCTGACACGGTAAGGAAAATGATAAAAAATGTTAATGAACAGAAGAGATATTCAACACTTTGCAGACGCATTATAGAAATGGGGGAATACAAATAGAAATTAAAAAGATAGCGAAAAGTCTTATAGAGGGGATAGGAGATATACTTTATCCGCACCGATGTCCTGTTTGCGATGATGTGCTGCCAGTTGGCAGTGATTGTACATTGTGTATAAAATGTAAGGGGAAGGTTGAAAAAGTGACGGATCCGTATTGCCTGAAATGTGGAAAAAAGATCTGTGATGATAGCAGGCAGTATTGTACAGATTGTCAAAAAAAAGAGCATATTTATACACAGGGCAGAGCAGCATTTGTATATGACAGACATATGAAAAAATCAATTGCAGCATTTAAATATGGCGGTAGAAGAGAATATGGGAAGTATTATTCTGGAGAGATTGTAAAAAAATATGGAGAATGGATAGATAGCATAGGTGCGCAGTGTCTTATACCAGTACCGATACATCGTGAGCGATATAGAAAAAGAGGTTACAATCAGGCAAAGGTGATAGCGGATGAAATAGGCAATATGACAAAACTTCCAGTTATAGATGACTATATTGAGAGAGGAAAAAATACGGAAGCTTTAAAAAATCTTAACGAGGCACAGAGAAAATTGTGTTTAAAAGATGCATTTTTTATTTCGGAAGCTTCCAAATTGTTGTATCACGATTTAAGGTGTGTTATACTTGTAGATGATATATACACTACGGGGAGTACCATAGATGAGTGTGCCCGTGTTTTGAAGAAAACAGGTGTGAAAAAAATTTATTTTCTATGTATATGCATAGGAAAAGATGACCAAGGAGGGGAATAGATATGGACGTACGAAATTGCAAAAGTTGTGGAAATTTATTTCAATATGTGGGAAAGCCTATATGTCCTGCATGCGCTAAAAAACTTGAAGATAAATTCTTTGAAGTCAGGAATTACATATATGAAAACCCAACTGCTAATATGGGTACGGTTGCAGAAGAAATGGATGTACCGATTCAGCAGATAAAGAAATGGGTCAGGGAGGAGAGGCTTGCATTTTCAAAAGATTCAGGGATAACTATTTCATGTGAGAAATGTGGAAAGCCTATTTTGACCGGTAGATTCTGTAAAGAATGTAAAAACAGTATGCGTAATGATCTGTTTAATGTGTACGGAACGGAGAATCGCGCTAAAAGTCAAAAACAGGATACTGCTGATTCAAATGGCAGGATGCGTTTCCTTAAGAATTAGTTTACTGACTGATGAAAGGGGGATTGCATTGACTGATGTGAAGGTAGAAGAAATTTTTAATGATGCTTTTATAAATGTTTCAAAAAAGATTATTCATTTGGAACTGCATAGAAAAGCGATTGAAAAGATGGATGTTAAATATTTGGAGATGGTGCATACAAGGGGAAGCTTTACATCAACTATAATATGCGGTTTTTCACCGGCAATGTTTGAGACGATCATAAAAAACATGAATGGTGGAAAGATGCCTTCAGAAGATGAAAAGATATTGTATATAAATGAGTATGTAAACATCGTATGTGGCAGGGCATTGTCTGAAATAAATAATCAGATGGGGGTTTCATCGAGACTTACTGTGCCTACATTATGTTTAGAGGCTGATGGTATAAATGTTGAGCCGGGAAAAACAGGAAATGAGATTTTATATTACGAAACAGAGTTTGGACAAATAGAGATTGCAATCCATTATACTGTCGCAGAGTAAAATATTTGTCAAAGGAGGACATAAAATGGATAAAACAACTATAATTGTAGTAGATGATTCACCATTTGCTTCAAAACAGATAAAAGACCTTGTTGAGGAAAATGGATATGAAGTGATTGGTTATGCTAAGAGTGGCGAAGATGGAATAAAGATGTATGAGGAACTTCATCCTGATATCGTTATTCTTGATATTATCATGCCGGGCATTGATGGAATAGAGACAGCAGAGATTTTGGAGAAGAGTGATCCGAATGTAACGATACTTATGCTTAGTTCATTATGTGATGCTGGAACATTGGAAGAGGTAAGGGCTATAGGTGTTAAATATCTTATACCTAAACCTTGGGAAAACGATGTTTTGCTTGCGACACTTGAGCTTTTGAAGAAGCAGAGAGAAGAGAAAAATTAAAAAATGACAAATGGTTTTTAAAACTATTTTATCTGGAAAATAAAAACTTTGAATATCAAAATAAATGCCGCGCAAATGGTATTAAAAACAAAAGAGTTGTATTTTTTGTTGATGTTTCACAAAAACGCAACTCTTTTATTGTGAAAAAACACAATAAAAGTATGGTTGACGAAGTGGTAGATTTTAGAATATACTTTTAATTGTTTGATAAAGTTTGATATACAAACTATTTTGCTGAAGATAAGAGTAAAATAGTACTGTGCATTGGTAAAGGGAAAACAAATGAATAATGTTTTAGGATCGATCAGTACTAATCTGATAAAATTATTTGAAAAGATTATGGAAGCTGAAGCATGTACTATAAGAAATGAGTACGGCGATAAAATTTCCATGACGGAAGTTCATACTATTGCCGCGATAGGAATCGCTGAGTTAAAGAGCATGAGTGAACTTGCTGCACAGTTAAATATTACTGTCGGAACATTGACAGTTGGGATAAATAATCTTGTAAAAAAAGGATTTGTAGAGCGTTATAAGACTGAGCGTGACAGAAGGGTTGTTAAGATTGCGCTGACAAAAGAAGGTAAAAAAATATATTTATTACACGAACAATTTCATAAGGATGTTGTATTTGCATTGATAAAGGGACTTAATGAGAGCGAGATGGATGTTGTTGAAAAGGCTCTGAGCAATCTGGACAGCTTCGTGGAAAAACGTTTTGAGAATGGAGAAAAAAAATGATAACAACCAGAATTATTTCAACAGGTGCAGATGTGCCTGAGCAGGTCATAACAAATGATGATCTGTCAAAAATAGTTGATACGAGTGATGAGTGGATCACCCAAAGAACAGGCATAAAGAGAAGACATATATCAGCAGGGGAAAACACATCACATTTTGCGATAAACACTGCAAGACAGGTACTTGAGAGAGCACAGGTTTCGGCTGAGGATGTTGATCTTATTATAGTTGCAAGTGTTACGGCAGATTATGGAACACCATCGCTTGCATGCATGGTTCAAAAAGAGATCGGTGCCGTAAATGCAGTGGCGTTTGACGTCAATGCCGCATGCAGTGGTTTTATGTTCGCACTCAGCATAGCTGATAAATACATAAAAACAGGCATGTATGATAATGCAATCGTTATAGGAGCCGAGACATTATCAAAGATTGTTGACTGGAAAGACAGGTCAACATGTGTATTATTTGGAGATGGTTCTGGTGGTGCATATGTAGAAAAGTCAGAGGATGAGGGAATATTAAAGGAAGAACTTGGAGCAAAAGGAGAACTTTGGAATATTCTCACACAGGGTTATGTTGGATGTTCAAATGCATTTAATGATATTGAGCATGAAAAGGACAACCTCTGGTATGTGAATATGGATGGAAGGGCAGTATTTAAATTTGCGACAAAGGCTGTTACAAAAAGTATAGAAAGAGTTATCGAGGCAGCCGGAATAAAACCAGAAGAAATAAAATATGTTGTGCCACATCAGGCAAATGCAAGGATTGTTGATATAATTTCAAGAAAACTTGGAATAAGCAATGATAAATGCTATATGAATATGGCTGAATACGGAAATACTTCATCTGCAAGTATTCCGATCGTATTAAATGAAATGAATGAAAAGGGACTTATTGAGAGAGGTGATAAACTTCTTCTTACAGGTTTCGGTGGTGGAATGACATGGGGAACCATGCTCATTTCATGGTAGATGGTTATTAGAAAATTTTATTACGGCTGTTTATGGTGGCGGAGATTAAAGGTTTACTATAGATTGGTCTGATAAAATCTTCATAACAAAAAATATATATATTTTAATCTATTTTTAGGAGGAAAAACCATGGTATTTGAGAAAATCAGAGAAATTATTGCTGAGCAGACAGGTAAGGATGTTGATGAGATTACATTGGAGACAAATGTAAAAGAGGATCTTGATGCAGATTCTTTAGACTTATTCCAGATTATCAATGACATTGAAGATGAGTTTGATGTATCAGTTGAGGATCCTGAGTCAATAGTTACAGTTCAGGATGCAGTTGATTTTGTAGAAAGTCACAAGAACTAACATTAGTAAAAACAGCAGGGTGGTGGCGCTGGAGGTTGATATTTTTATCCGCCTGCTAGCGCTATCTCTTTACCTTTTATAAATTATAAAGATATATTTGTAGTGTATTTTGATATCAGAACCTGAAAATGGAGGAAATATTTATGAAAACAGTATTTATGTTTAGCGGACAGGGTGCGCAGTATGCAGGCATGGGAAAAGATCTTTATGAAAACTATGCCGTTGCCAGGGAAGTTTTTGAAAGAGCAGATGAGGTTTTGGGATATTCAATAAAAGATATATGCTTTTCTGATGAGGAAAAACTCGGACTTACCGAGTTTACACAGCCAGCTATTCTGACAATGAGTATTGCGGCTATGAAGGTTATGCAGGAAAATGGAATAAATGCTGATATGACAGCAGGACTTAGTCTTGGTGAGTATTCAGCACTTGTTGCAAGTGGCGCATTGAAGTTTGAGGAAGCGGTAGCACTTGTACAGAAAAGAGGAAAATTCATGGCAGAGGCCGTTCCGAATGGAAAAGGTGGAATGTTTGCCATTATAGGCCTTGATACTAAGCTTGTGGAAGCATCTTGCGAAGAGGCCGTTAAAGAGGTTGGAGGGGTCTGCGTCCCAGCAAATTATAATGCACCGGGACAGATAGTGATCGGCGGTGATGCAGCTACAGTAGAAAAGGCAGCACAGATAGCTAAGGAAAATGGAGCAAAGATGGCAGTTAAGCTTAAAGTAAGCGGCCCGTTCCATACAAGTCTTTTACAGCCGGCAGCAGATAAGCTTTTGCCTGAACTTGAAAAGTTAAATATAGGAAAGATGGAAATTCCTGTATATACAAATGTAACTGCTGAGATACTTAAGAGTGAAAATGATATAGTTCCTACACTTGCAAAACAGGTTGTATCACCTGTTCGTTGGGAACACATAATAAGAAATATGTATGATGCGGGAGCAGATACATTTATTGAACTTGGACCTGGAAAGACTCTTTGTGGATTTGTAAAGAGAACTGTTAAGGGTATTGTTAATGTGAATGTTGAGGATACAGCATCACTTGAGAAAGCGTTGGAAAAAATCAGAAAATAGATAGAAATGAGGTTAAATATGTTAAAAGGAAAGACAGTCATTGTTACAGGAGCTGCTAAGGGTATCGGTAAGGCTATTGCAGTTGCTTTTGCTAAGGAGGGCTGCAATATAGTTTTAAACTATCATAGCAGTGTATCTGATGAGACTATTAAGGAAATTGAGGACTGTGGTGTTAAGTGTATGCCTGTTCAGGGTGATGTGAGTGATTTTGATTTTGCAAAAAATCTTGTCAAGGATGTCAAGAAGGAATTGGGTTCTATTGATGTACTTGTTAATAATGCGGGTATTACAAAAGATATGCTTCTTATGAGAATGTCTGAGGAAGAGTTTGATTCTGTTATAAATACAAATCTTAAAGGCTCTTTTAATATGATACGTCATGTAAGCAATGTTATGCTCAAGCAAAGAAGTGGTGCGATCATAAATATGTCATCTGTTTCAGGTGTTGCCGGCAATATAGGTCAGGCAAACTATGCTGCTTCAAAAGCTGGTGTTATCGGTCTTACTAAAGCAACAGCAAAGGAACTTGCTAAAAGAGGTGTTACATGTAATGCTATAGCACCTGGATTTATTGAAACAGATATGACAGCAGTTTTAGCTGATGAGACAAAAGAAGCAATCCTTAATTCAATTCCGCTTGGCAAGGCAGGAAGTCCCGAAGATGTTGCGAGTGCAGCAGTATTTTTAGCAAAGAATAACTACATTACCGGACAGGTCTTAAATGTGGATGGCGGTATGGTAATGTAGCATTGTATTTTACAATATTGTAAAAATGGTGCAGGGATTATATTAGGACAGATTAAATAGAAGATATAGAAATCAGCAGTAAGCTGTAGAAACGGGGGAATTATGTCAAGAAGATGTGTGATAACTGGAATGGGCGTTGTTAGTCCTATTGGAAGTACAGTGGATAGTATGTGGGAAAATGCCAAAAACGGTGTATGTGGTATCGATAATATTACACAGTTTGATACTACAGATTTTAAGGTTAAAGTAGCTGGCGAAGTAAAGGGATTTAACCCGGAAGACTATATGACTAAAAAAGATATAAAGAGAAATGATCCTTTTGCAATCTATGCTATGGGTGCAGCTGTTCAGGCTATGGACGACAGCAAGATCAACATGGAAGAAGAAGACGCTTCAAGAGTCGGAGTTATATTTGGTTCAGGAGTAGGCGGACTTGGAACTATGCAGGAACAGGTTACTAGAATGAGAGAAAAAGGACCATCAAGAGTTTCTCCTATGTTTATTCCGATGACAATAGGAAACATGGCGGCAGGAAATATTGCCATCAGATTTGGCGCAAAGGGTATAAATGAAGATATAGTTACTGCATGTGCAACGGCTACAAGCAGTATCGGTGCAGCTTTTAGAAACATTATTCACGGATATGCAGATGTTATAATAACAGGTGGTGCTGAGGCAGGGCTTTGTGAGATAGGTATCGCAGGATTTACAAATCTTACTGCTCTTTCAACAAATCCTGATCCAAAAGATGCATGCAAGCCTTTTGACAAGGAAAGAGATGGATTTGTTCTTGGCAATGGCGCAGGAGCACTCGTTGTTGAGGAACTGGAGCATGCGCTTGCAAGAAATGCAACAATCTATGGAGAAATTGTGGGATATGGCGCAACAAGTGATGCATATCATATAACACTTCCTGAAAAGAGTGGAGCAGGTGCTGCAAAGGCAATGGAAATCGCAATGGATGAAGCTGGTATAAAGCCTGAGCAGGTATCATATATCAATGCACATGGAACAAGCACACCGGCAAATGATTCAACAGAGACAAATGCTATTAAACTTGCATTTGGCGATGCTGCAAAGAACGTTGCAATAAGTTCAACAAAATCAATGACAGGACATTTACTTGGAGCAGCAGGAGCAGTTGAGGCAGTTATGTGTGTTAAGGCATTACAGGAGGATATACTTCCACCTACTATAAATTATAAAACACCTGATGAGGAATGTGACCTTGATTATATTCCAAATGAGGCAAGAAAGGTTGAAAAAGCTGAATATGCATTGTCAAATTCACTTGGATTTGGTGGACATAATGCAGTGCTTTGTTTTAAAAAGTGGGGGGAATAGTTTTATGAAATTTGATGAGGTTAAGGAACTTATCGCTATTTTTGAAAAAAGTGATATGGGTGAAATGGAGATAAAACTTGACGGCGACAGTGTACATCTTGGAAGAAATGCTTCATTTTCAGTAGGAAGCAGTGAAACTGAAAATGTGAAAACTGTTATAACAACAGGTGCAAAGCCGGAAAATGTGTCAGCAACTAAAAACAGTGGTGCAGCTTTTGAAGAGACAAAAGGTATTCAGTCTTCAGAAAAAGAAATTGAAAGCACTGATACAGAAGATACAAAGACAGTGACGGCGCCTATTGTCGGAACATATTACCAGAGTCAGGCACCTGATAAGCCGCCTTTTGTAAAGGTTGGAGATACAGTTGCAAAAGGTGATGTTGTTTGTATCATCGAAGCCATGAAATTTATGAATGAAGTTGTAAGTGAAGTAAGTGGAAAAATTGTAGAAGTTCTTGTTGAGGATGGAGAGTTTGTAGAGTTTGGACAACCGCTTTTCAGAGTTCAATAAAACATAGATCTTGTGTAAGAATGGAGAAATATTATGTCAATGGATATTAAAGAAATAATGAGTATAATCCCTCACAGGCAACCTTTTCTTCTTATCGACAGGGTGGAAGAGATTGTCGAAGGGGAGTCGGTTACAGCCATAAAAAATGTTACATATAATGAGCCGTTTTTTGCCGGACATTTCCCAAGTGAACCTGTAATGCCGGGAGTACTTATTGTTGAGGCAATGGCACAGGCAGGAGCAGTTGCGATATTGTCTATGGATGAGTTTAAAGGAAAGACAGCGTACTTTGGTGGAATAAACAAAGCTAAATTTAAGAAGAAAGTTGTTCCTGGGGATACACTACGTCTTGAAGTTAAGATTGAAAAGCTTAAGAAGAATGCTGGTATCGGACAGGGTACAGCTTATGTAGGTGACAAGGTTGCAGCACAGGCAGAACTTGTATTTATGATTGGTTAGAGGTGAAAACTTTATGTTTGACAAAATTTTGATTGCAAATCGTGGAGAGATTGCAGTAAGGATCATCAGGGCATGTCGTGAGATGGGAATAAAAACTGTGGCTGTATTTTCAGAGCCTGACAGAGAGGCGCTTCATACACAGCTTGCTGATGAGGCGGTTTGTATAGGTTCGGCAAAAGTCGGTGATAGTTATCTTGACATGAATAACATAATCAGTGCAGCAGTTGAAAAAAAGGCACAGGCAATACATCCGGGATTTGGATTTTTGTCGGAAAACAGTATGTTTGCCGGAGTATGTAAGGATTGTAATATCAAATTTATCGGACCAGAAGGTTCAGTGATAGATGCACTTGGAAATAAGGCAAACGCAAGAAAAATGATGATAAATGCAGGGGTACCGGTTATTCCGGGAAGTGACGGAGTACTTGCTGATGTTGAGCAGGCTTATGAGATGGCAGATAAACTTGGTTATCCTGTCATTGTGAAAGCATCTGCCGGAGGTGGTGGAAAAGGAATAAGGATCGTCAGGAAAAAAGAGGATTTAAAAGAAGCCTTTTTGTCAGCTCAAAGTGAGACAAAGGCGGCTTTTGGAGATGACTCTATGTACATGGAAAAACTTATCGAGGGTGCAAGACATGTGGAGGTACAGATACTTGGAGACAGTTTTGGAAATGTGATACATCTTGGAGAGAGAGATTGTTCGTTACAGAGAAAGAATCAGAAAGTTCTTGAGGAAACACCTTGTGAGGTTTTATCAGAGAGTACGAGAGCAAAAATCTGTGAGTCTGCCGTAAAGGCAGCTAAAGCGGCAGGATATGAGAATGCTGGAACTATTGAATTTTTATATGATGAGGAATCTGATAAATATTATTTTATGGAGATGAATACAAGAGTTCAGGTAGAGCATCCGATAACAGAGATGGTAACAGGTGTTGATATAGTAAAAGAGCAGATAAGGATAGCTGCCGGAGAGAAGTTATCATATACACAGGATGATATAAAGATAAGTGGTCATGCGATAGAGTGCAGGATAAATGCGGAAGATCCGTCAAGAAACTTTGCCCCTTGTCCGGGAACTATTGAGTATCTTCTAATGCCTGCAGGGGGACTTGGTCTTAGAGTTGACAGTGCGATATATCAGGGATATGAGATACCGCCATACTATGATTCTATGCTTGCAAAAGTTATCGTTCATGGTAAGAACAGGGACGAGGCGATAGCAAAAATGAAAAGGGCATTGTATGAATTTATAATAGAAGGTGTAGATACTAATTTAGAATATCAGAACAAGATTCTTAATAATAAGCAGTTTGAAAAATGTCAGTATAATACGTCGTTTTTAGAGTCAGATGTTGGAGTGAAGTAGGCTATGAATATTTTCAAGAAAAAAAGTTATTTTTCAGTAAATGGTACAGAAGAAAAGAAAAAAACTGAAAAAAATAAAAAAAGTCAGGAACCATCGATTCCGGATGGTATGTGGATAAAGTGCAACACTTGTAAAAATATAATATACAAAAAGGAAGTCACAGAATTTAAACTTTGTCCAAACTGTGGGGCACATTTCAGAATGAATCCTGCTGAGAGGATAAAGATAATATGTGATGAGGGCAGTTTCAAAGAACTTGACGCAGATATGTCAACAAAAAATCCTATGAATTATCCTGATTATGACAAGGTGATAAAAAAAGCAAAGGCTAAGTCAGGAATAAATGAGGGAGTTGTGACAGGTGAATGTACGATAGGCGGCTTTCAAACTGTGATAGCTATCATGGACAGCCACTTTATGATGGGAAGTATGGGTTCAGTTGTCGGTGAAAAGATAACAAGAGCGATAGAATATTCGACAGAAAAGAAACTTCCTATTATAATATTTACAACATCAGGCGGTGCAAGGATGCAGGAGGGAATAGTTTCTCTCATGCAGATGGCAAAAACTGCGGAAGCTGTTGGAAGACATGATGAAGCTGGTCTTTTATATGTTACAGTTTTGACTGACCCAACAACAGGTGGAGTAACAGCAAGTTTTGCAATGCTTGGAGATATCATTCTTGCTGAGCCAAAGGCACTTATAGGATTTGCGGGACAGCGAGTTATTCAGGGAACAATTCATCAGAAACTACCAGAGGGATTTCAGCGTGCAGAATTTCAGCTGGAACATGGATTTGTAGACAGGATAGTCAACAGGGAAGATATGAGAGATGAACTTATCTCTATATTAAAATTGCACTGCTAGTACAACGAAAAATTAATTATTCGTTGTACTAGTGTACTGTATCATTGACATTTCACAAAATAACTTGTATAAATTTCCATCTGCTGCGTTGTCATCAATCGCCGTAGCCCGCTACGGCTCATTCTTCCGTCTTGCAGACTGAAAATTTACCCTGCGTTATTTAGCTGAAAGTCAGTGATACAGTACACTAGTTTTGCAATCATCTATAGTGATTTTATATTAAGAAAGGAAGTGCCGGTGTGAATAATGCAATGAAATCCGTAAGGATTGCAAGAAAGATAGACAGACCTAATACAAGAGAGTTTATCGATAAATTGTTTGAAAATTTTATGGAAATGCATGGTGACAGGCTGTTTGCCGATGATGGTGCGATAGTCGGAGGAATTGCTTCTTTCGAGGGGATACCCGTTACCGTTATTGGAATACAGAAAGGTCACACACTTGATGAAAATGTGGAATGTAATTTTGGAAGTCCAAATCCAGAAGGTTACAGGAAGGCACTTAGGCTTATGAAGCAGGCTGAAAAATTTCACAGACCTGTTATCACACTTGTAAATACAGCCGGAGCTTTCTGCGGTATAGGGGCTGAAGAACGCGGCCAGGGAGAGGCAATCGCAAGAAATATAATGGAAATGTCAAGGCTTAAGACACCCATAATATCAATATTTACAGGTGAAGGTGGAAGTGGTGGAGCATTGGCACTGGCAGTCGCAGATGAAGTGTGGATGCTTGAGCATAGTCTTTATTCGGTACTCTCACCAGAAGGCTTTGCAAGTATCCTTTGGAGAGATTCGACAAGAGTTGAAGAAGCAGCAGAACTTATGAAGATGACATCAAATGAGCTTTTAAAAAACAATGTATCGGACAGAACTTTTTCAGAACACAAGGACGGAATAGAAAATAACTTAAATTACACAGCAGACCAGATAAGGGAAGCACTTAGAAAAAAAATTCCTGAACTTATGAAAAAAGATATAAAGACATTACTTGATTGCAGATATGAGAGATTTAGGAAATTTGGAGAATTTGCAGAGTAGTGAAAATAGAAAGGTTTCAAAAAATTTATAATTTTTTGGAACCTTTTGTCATTTTAAAGTATCATTATAAATAGAGGGGGCAAAGTGGGAGGTTTGGAAAAAGATAAAGATGTACATCGAAAATGGAAAGGTAACTGTATATGGATACGAAAAAATTTTGTGAATGTGTTGATAAGTATAAAGATGCTTTATATTTTATGGCACTTGGAATACTAAAGAATGAGGCTGATGCAGAAGATGCCGTAAGTAGTGCAATTTTAAAAGCATATGAAAATAAGGATCAGATTCGTATTTTTCACAAGGTGAAACCGTGGATGCTTATAATTACAAAGAATGAGGCATTGAAGATACTGAAAAAAAGATTATATCTTCCAGGTGATGAAAATGTGGAAGCTTTGGCAGAATCAATTGAACCGCACTATGATGAGATGTGGGATGTTGTCCAACAGATAAAAGAGACGTATCGTCTTGTAATAATTTTATACTATTATGATGGTTTATCAGTAAGGGATATATCTGAGGTGCTTGATATTCCTATAGGTACTGTAAAGTCGAGGTTGAACAGAGGAAAAGCTAAATTAAAAGAAGCTTTGGAAAGGGGAAAAATAAATGACTAAGTTTGATAGAAAAATTAGAAAATTATCAAAAGGTTACAAGATACCTGATACATATTATGACAAAGTAGATGAAATAATAGACAAAATTAGTGAAGATAATGTCGAACCGCCGAAAAACAAAGTGTTTGCAAAGGCTGCCGTTGTCATGGCAACGATATTTATTGTATTAACAGGCTATCTCTTTGCTTCCGGAACAAAAAAAGCAGAGGCAAGTTTATGGAGTTCTTTTAGGCAGACAATTATGGACTTTTTCGGAGTCAGTGGAGAAGATTCGGCAAAAATGGGAATTGACAGTAAAAAGGAAGATGCGGTAAGTAAGCCTGATCTTATGATGGAATTACAGGAAGTGGTTATGGATACACAGAATATATACGCCGTAGTAAAGATAACAGCCCCGTCAACAATAGAATTTGACAGTAAGATGTCATTTGACTATTTTGGATTCTGTGAGGGAACAAACTACAATGTATCAAATGTTGTCGGCGGAGCGAGATCGTGCGAGGTATTTGAACTCTCGAAAGAAAGACCTAATATTGCAACTTTTGTTGTGAATATTGTTACAGACAAGCAGATAAAAGAGGGCAAGGATGTAACAGTGTTCTTTAAAGACCTGATAAAAGATCCTAGAGAAGCTGAGCCTGATGTGCTTGTATCTGGATTGTGGAGTCTTTCATTTAAAGCCTCTTACACAAAGTCGGAAGAAATAAATATTAATGGGAAAAAAGATACAAAATTTACGCTCTTGAAGAAAAGAAAAAAAGTTACCATAAAAAAATTAAAACTTATGCCATTGGGAATGTCGATGGTAGTTGATGTTACAGTGATACCTGCGGATATATTAAATACATCAGATACCAGAATAACGGTAAGACTAAAAATGCTCGATGGAAGCAAGCCTGCTGTCCAGAGTCGTGATGATGAGCCTACATTGTCAACATCAGGCTCTATAGCAAATTATGACAAAAAGGGAAAGTCATATCAGAAACACGTTTATCAATTTGATAAGGCTGTTGATATCAGTAAGATAACAGGCGTCTATGTGCAGGACTGCTATATACCGGTGAAAGATTATGATTGATGTAAAACTAAAACATCATATCATTCTAATAAATTTAATTAAAAAATAAGGAAAGGTGGAAAAAACTATGGTGAGACTTATGAAGAAAAGTAAAGTTAAAGCGTGGATATTAAGTTTTGCATTATGTACTGCATCAGTAGAAGGAAATAATGTAACGGTCAGTGCAGAAACAGAGGATTTTACAAAAAATAAGGGGGGAGTGTATATGAGGAGGATAAAAAAATATATCTGTCTTATACTTTTAGTTTCAATGTTTACGGTGCTCTTTGCTCCATGTCAGAAAAACGGTGTTGTAAGTGAAGCAAAAGTTAAGACTTACACCATAAAAGTTCCGGCAGGTTATAAATTAAAACTGCCTAAATTCTGGAAAAATAACTATGTGTTGGATGATATTAAGGATAAAGATGTTAGATATACAAATTTTTATGCAAAGAAGTGTCACAAACAGAATGGCGAGGGCTTTTTAGTTTCCGTAGCATCTTTTAAAGACAAGAGTTATACCGAGATGCCGTCATATGATGTTATCAAAAAGAGAAACGGCATAACCTATGTCGCACTATATCCTACAGATGTACAGTATATGGGGACAACAAAAGCAGCCGCTAAACAGTATCAGAAAATGGAAATGTATGTTTATATGGTCGCAATGTCACTTTATTTCTGATATGATAAGATAAAAGTCATAAGGATGAATGACTGAAAAAATCCAGGGAGGGAAGAAGTATGGAAATGAAATCTGACAAATTGCATAAATGCCTGAAACACACTTTTATACTGCTGGTTATTATAGTTTTCGCATATTTTTTATTGGGTGAATTATTTCTTCCCTCAGACAATGAGATAAATAATATAAATATATGCAGCGAGTATAAAGGTCAATGGGAGCATATAACTGCCGATGGAAAGAAAGAGAAGATAAATATTCCCGGAAAATGCAGGGCTGCAAGAAATGAGACTGTGGTGTTTCAGACGACACTTCCCAAAAAGATAGACGGCATACAGTATCTCTGTTTTAGAAGTGCAAAACAGGATATGAACTTTTATATTGATGGAATTAAGAGGCTTCAATATTCGACAAGAGATAAAAGGGCATTTGGAAAACTCAGTCCGGCGGCATATATTTTTCTTAAAGTAAAGGAAAGTGATGCCGATAAGACGCTTAGGATCGAGACAAGAACTGATTCAGCTTATTCAGGAATAATGTATAGGGTTTATTATGGAAACCAGCTTGGAATATGGAGCCTTTTCTGTAAGAAATACGGTCTGGAACTTATCGTTGCATTTATAACACTTCTTTTAAGTATGATAGCTATAGTGGGAAGCATGGCAGCAAGAATCTGTTATCACAAAAAGATAGCATTGGAGTATCTTGGCTGGGGAATACTTTTTGCGGCGGTATGGCTTATCACAAATTCTGCGTTCAGGCAGCTTATATTTAAGAACCTGTCTGTTATAAACGATATCACATTTTTGATGATAATGCTTTTGGCACTCCCGTTTCTTATGTATATGGATGAGATACAGAACAGAAGATACATAAAAGTATATCGTGGACTTGAATGTATCATAACAATAAATTTTTTTGTATGTTCAGCGATGCATATATTTGAGATATATGACTTTACTGATACTATTACATATGTATCTGCGTTCTGTATCTTATCAATAATAGTTATGATTGCAACTATTATACTTGATATTATAAAAGGGTATGTCAGAGAATATATCTTTGTTGCCACAGGTATGTTTGTTGTCTGTATAGCGGCGTTTATCCAGATAATAATATATTTTCAGAAGATAAACATATTTAATGGTATTATTCTTTCAATAGGTCTTATAGTATTGCTGTTGTTCTCAACATTAAGTACGATATATGAGATAGTTGATATGGATAGAAAGAAACAGCAGGCAATCATGGCGAGCGAAGCAAAGGGGCGTTTCCTCGCAAATATATCACATGAGATAAGGACACCGATACATGCCGTACTCGGTATGGATGAGATGATACTCAGGGAGAGCAGGGAAGATAACATAAAAGAATATGCGATGGATATACAAAATGCCGGACAGACTTTGTTATCCCTTATAAATGATATACTTGACATATCAAAGATAGAGTCAGGAAAACTTGAGATAATACCTGTAGATTATGATTTCAGCAGTCTTATACACGATGTTATGAATATGATGCAGATGAAAGCAAAAGACAAGGATCTGTTATTTTTACTCAATGTTGATGAAAAGATACCATCAAGAATGCTCGGTGATGATGTTCGTATAAGACAGGTTCTGGTAAATATAATAAATAATGCCATAAAATATACTGAACATGGAAGTGTTACACTGGATGTAAAGGCGGATATCGAAGGCGATATGGCAGCGGTTACATTTAGCGTGGAGGATACGGGAATCGGTATAAAAGAGGAAGATATGCAGAAACTTTTTGCGGAGTTTGAACGCATTGAGGAGGAGAAAAACAGAAAAATCGAAGGAACAGGTCTCGGAATGAGCATCACTATACAGCTTTTGCAGATGATGGGCAGCAGACTTATGGTAGACAGTGAGTATGGAAAAGGTTCAAGGTTTTCATTTACGCTTATGCAGAAGATAGTGAACAGTGAACCGGTAGGTACGCTTGGAAAACGGATAAAAAATAGAGAAAAATATTCTTATCATGTAATGTTTACTGCACCTGATGCAAAGATACTTATCGTAGATGATAATGCGGTGAACAGAAAGGTATTTGTAAGTCTGCTGAAATCCACGAAGATGCAGGTAGATGAGGCGGCAGGCGGCGAACAATGTCTGGAGTTTGTTCGTGAGAAAAAATATGACATAATATTTATGGATCATATGATGCCTGAGCTCGATGGTATACAGACGCTTCATAAAATGAGAGAGTGGGACGAATATCCATGCAGGGATACACCTGTTATCGCATTGACGGCAAATGCAGTTTCGGGAGCGAGAGATATGTATATGAAAGAGGGCTTTAAAGGATTTTTATCGAAACCTGTAAGACCTCAGAAAATGGAAAAACTTATAATGGAAATGCTGCCTGATGACAAGGTTATTTATCAGGAGGAAGACAATATCCAAAATGATGACAAAGTTAAGGTGCAGTCAGGAATATCATATACTGATACGGATATTTCAGATGCGGAAGAACTTCCGGAACTTGATGGAATAGACTGGAAATATGCTAAAATATATTGCAGGGACAATGAGGTACTTCTTGATACAGTGAATCAGTTCTATAAAATGATAGAAAGTGATTCAGAAGCATTGCAAAAAATGTATGAGGCTTTGGATGAAGGTGCTAGTACATCAGAAAGCGGTGGAATGGAAGAAAGATTTAAGGATTATCGTATCAGAGTACATGCGATGAAAAACTCTGCGGCTATGATAGGAGCTGTACCTGTTTCGGGTGTGGCAAGGATGTTAGAGTATGCCGCAAGAGATAAAAGGATTGAGCCGATAAAAAATATAACACTGTATTTTCTTGAACAATGGGATTCTTTAAAAGAAATATTAAAACCTGTTATAAAAGAAGATGAAAAGGCTTCAAAGAAATTTGATTTTGATGTGATAAAAGATATTTTAAATATTTTAAAAAACGCTATAAAGGAGTTGGATGTTGATACTGCCGATGAGATAGTAAAACAACTGGAAAGTTTTGAGTATCCTTATGAGATAATGAAAGAAGCTGTGAAAAATATTAGTCTTGCAGTTGTTGACCTTGACGAGGAAAAGACATTATCATGGTGTGAAAAACTGGAAGGTTATTGTAGTGACGCAGGAGTGTCGGCATCTGAATAAAAGATTGGAGGAAAATTATGAAAAAAGTATTATTGATAGGAAATCTTGGTGAGATCGTTAGAAGCCTTAACGAATGTCTTGCAGATGAATATCAGGTGCAGCTTTGTTCAAAAGAGATTTCAAATGTACAGGCGATGGTAAAAATAGTGAAACCTGAATTGATAATATCATGCCATGTTGAAAGCGGTGAGTCAGATATCGACAACAGTATATTTACATGGCTTCACAAAAAATGTCGGCATATACCCGTACTTGGAATTACAACAAACGAGGGATGGCTTGCATGTTCGGATTTTTATAAATGTGAACAGTTTGATGTTTTGTTCAGACCTGTATTAAAAAGTGATCTGTTGAGAAAATGCAGACAGATGCTTTTTATGGATGATAAAGATGGAAATGAAGCACAGGAAGAAGAGATTGATTTGGGCAGAAAAAAAATACTGCTTGTTGATGACAGTGGTATTGTACTTAGAAAAATGAAGAGTATGCTTGAAGATAAATTTGATATATGCCTAGCAAAATCAGGAGAACAGGCACTAAAAATAATTCCAAAAGAAAGGCCTGATCTGGTGCTTCTTGATTACGAGATGGGAGGAATGGATGGAAAGACCACGTTTGAAAAAATGAGGGAAGACGATGAAATGAAAGATATTCCTGTTGTTTTTCTTACAAGTATTTCTGATAGAAAAGCGATATGTTCAGTTCTTAAATCAAAACCTGACGGATATATCCTAAAACCCCCCGATGAAGAATTGATACTTAATACAATAAATGAGATATTTATTATGCAGCATAAAAAGAATCGTATTGTCCTATAAAATAACCTATTTATATTTGATAAGTAATGATTAAAAAGCTTTGCAAATATTAAGGTATGCAAAGCTTTTTATTTTTTATGAAAGATGTATTCCGTCTTTTTCTATAGTGATAAGTCTTTCTTTATACAAATGACCTATGGCACGTTTGAAAGCGTTTTTGCTCATATGAAAACGGTTTTTAACTGACTCTGAGTCAGATTTATCATTAAATGGAAGAAAACCATTTTCTCTTTGCAAAGTTTCATATATAAATGAAGCATCATCATTCATCTGTTCAGGAATTTTTTTCTTGACACTAAGAGTGAGTCTTCCGTCATCCATAACCTGTGCAACTCTTGCATATACAGGTTGATTTATACGATACTTCTCAAAAACTTCTTTTTTGGGGAGAAGAGCAGAGTATTTATCGTCGACTGCAATAAATACACCGAAATTGTCACTTATCTCATACACACGGCCAAAAACTTCATCACCCTTCTTGTAAGGAGATTCATTTGAGAGATGATTATAAACTTTCATTGAAGCGCAAAGTCTGTCACTTTTGTCAACATAAAGAGTAACCAAAACAGCGTCATCTTCTTTTACCTCATAGAGTTGTTCTTTGAAAGGTAGAAGAAGATCCTTTGAAAGTCCCCAGTCAAGGAAAGCACCAATCTTTGTGACTTCTTTGACATATAGTCTGGCAACCTGTCCAAGTTCTATTGAAGGTTCTTCCATAGTTGCGATAGGTCTGTCTTCTGAATCTTTATAAACAAATACATTTAAAACATCATTAAGCTGTGTATCCTTTGGAACCTGTGATTTCGGAAGAAGGATTTTATCGCTGTCTTCACCTGTAGGAGTATTTAAAAATACACCAAAATCAGTAGTTTTTACAACTATAAGTTCCTGAGTTTTTCCTATAGGAATTGCGGATTCCTTTTTGGTGTCATGTGTCTCATGTGTGTGTTGATAACGCTTTTTATCTGGAAATCTGCTGTCAGTATCGTTTCTGCGTCTGTCATATCTGCTATTTTTTCTATTAGTTTTATCGTTTTTGTTATAAAATCTGTCATTTTTCAAAATATAGGTCCTCCGTTCTAAGTTATTTATATGACAAAAAGCTGTCAATATTTAAGTATATAATTTTAACAAAAAAAAATCCAGTTAAAATTGAAAATTGTGCACTTTTGCGTTATACTGTAAAATGTAAGAAAAATTTAACAATTTTGTGGTAATTGCGCTGAAACCACAAACGGAAATAAATATATTGATTTTAACATGAAGATTTATGTATCAGCGCAGAAAAGAGGTCAATTAAATGAAAAATATTATCAGTACAGAAAAAGCACCGGCAGCTATTGGACCATATTCACAGGCAGTAGAGGTAAATGGACTTGTATTTACATCTGGAGTTGTACCTATTGATCCTGCGACAGGAGAACTTGTAACGGGACCAGCAGAAGTTCAGGCAGAAAGAGCTTTTAAAAGTCTTAAAGCGCTTCTTGAGGCAGCAGGTACTTCAACTGCAAATGTTGTAAAAACGACTGTATTTATTAGTGATATGAATGATTTTGGTAAGATAAATGAGGTATATGCAAAGTATTTTGAAGAGCCATATCCTGCAAGATCATGTGTAGAAGTTGCAAGACTTCCAAAAGATGTTGCGATTGAGATAGAGGCTGTTGCAACAAAGTGATCATAAAAATGTGAGGTAGGTTATGGAAAAAGTACATTTGAAGGAAAAGTTTATCAGATGTGGATTAGTCGTGGCATCACAGCTTGTTATTATGTGTGGGGCATCATGTGCAAAACCGAAGCAAGCAGAGGCGGCTGATAAAAATCTAGCTATATCGATTGCAAATGACTATGTAAATATCAGGAATAAGCCGTCTTTGCAGGGCAAGATTAAAGGCAGACTTTACAGAGGAAGTGCGGTTACAATAGTAAAAACATATAAAAATGGTTGGGCACTGATAAAAAGTGGAAATTTTAGAGGTTACATAAAAAAAGAGTTTCTTGCAACCGGAGAAGAGGCACAGAAACTTGCAAAACAGTATGGTATCAAATATATTACAGTAAAAAAGAATGTAACATCATTAAATGTAAGAGAAAAGACAAGTAAAACAGCTAAAGTTATTACACAGATCGCATCTGGAGAAAGTTTTTATGTAAGAAAAATGTGTGGAAAGAGCTGGGTAAGGATTTCTGTTGACGGGGATCTTGGTTATGTTGCCAGAGATTATGTCAATGTCCGGGTTAAGTATAGACATCCTGTATCTATAAGCAAAATACTGGAAGATGAGAAAAGACAACAGGAAAATACATCTGGCAGCAATAATACTACCAGAACTGATAACGATACAGAAACAAAAAATGATACTAATGTAACAAAGAAAAATGCAGATGGTGATGCCGATAAGAACAAAGTTACAGGAAGTCAGATAGCAAAATATGCAAAGAAATTTCTGGGATGTCCATATGTATATGGAGGAACAAATCTGACAAAAGGTTCAGACTGTTCAGGATTTACACAGAGTATATATAAAGAATTTGGGTATACTATACCAAGAACATCATTAGAACAGTCAACATATGGGACAAAAGTAAGTGCATCATTCGTAAAAGAAGGAGATCTTGTATTTTATAAAAATGGTAAGACAGTCGGACATGTTGCTATATATATTGGTGATGGGCAGATCATACATTCAAGCAACGAGAAAGACGGAGTAAAGATCTCACAGATGAATTACAGAGCGCCTTATTGTATAAGAAGAATTATCTGACAATTTAGGTGAATTATATAAAAAGCAGCACAAAATAAAATGGAGATAATAGCCATAAAATGTGCTTATAAACATTAAATTAACAAAAATTGTTGATAAATCGACATGGAATAACTAAAAATTATGTCGGAAAATGCGAAAAATAATAGTTATGCACGAAGTTATCAACATTATCCACAAAAATCAAATCCACAGATTGTTAATTAAATACTTGAATATGAATTGTCACACAAACGAGTGCAATTTTCAGAAAAAGAGCAATGCCTGCTTGCAGGCAATTGCTCTTTTTCTGAAAATTGCATTCGCTTATGTTCAAGAAGCCGATTTTGGTGATAAATGTCTAATTAAGAGGTGAAAATGGTCATACTAATTGTGCAATTTTACTTGATTTTTATGAAAACATGAGGTATAATATATTTAACAATTTGTAAAGGAGTGATAGTCATGAAATTTATTATCAGTGGTAAAAATATTGATGTAACAGATGGACTTAAAGCAGCAATCGAGGAAAAGATCGGAAAGCTTGAGAGGTATTTCACTCCGGAAACTGAAGTTCATGTTACATTGAGTGTGGAGAAAGAAAGACAGAAAATAGAGATTACGATCCCTATGAAAGGAAACATTGTACGTGCTGAGCAGGTAAGCGATGACATGTATGTTTCAATAGATTTGGTTGAGGAGGTTATTGAGAGACAGTTACGTAAGTACAAAAACAAGCTTGTTGACAAGCAGCAGGCAGCTACAAGTTTGAGCAAGGCATTCATCGAAGAAGAGATTGAAGATGATGATGAGATAAAGATCATTCGTTCAAAAAAATTTGGAATGAAGCCTATGGATCCTGAAGAAGCATGCATCCAGATGGATCTTCTTGGACACAACTTCTATGTATTCCGCAACGCAGCAACAGACGAAGTAAATGTAGTCTACAAGAGAAAAGGAAATACATTCGGACTTATCGAGCCTGAATTTTAATCATTGAGATAAACACTTTGGAGAGAGTGTTACATATATAATATCAAAATAAAAAGTATGAAAGATCATTTAAGCCAGACAGCCCCGGAGATAAAACTCCGGGGCTGTTTCTGTATGCAAAGAACGATCAAACTTCCATAAATCATGTCAGATTTTTGTCAAATAGACTTGTATCATTTCGGCGTACTTACGCCATTCAAATCAAAAAAACAACAGTTGAAAAACCCCCTATTTAATGTTATACTAGAAAATAGTTTTTTTAGGTGGTTAAATACTACATAAACAGTAATAATGTATAGGAGTGAAATTCATGAGTATAATTAGTAAAATCTTCGGTACTCACAGTCAGCATGAAGTGAAAAGAATTATTCCAATAGTGAATAAAATAGAAGCTCTTGCACCTGAGTTCGAGAAATTAACAGATGACGAGCTTAAAGCAAAGACACCTGAATTTAAGGCACGTCTTGAAAAGGGAGAAACTTTGGATGATTTACTTCCGGAAGCTTATGCGACAGTAAGAGAAGCAGCAACAAGAGTTCTTGGAATGAGACACTACCGCGTACAGCTTATTGGTGGCGTTATCCTTCATCAGGGACGAATTACCGAGATGCGTACAGGTGAAGGTAAGACCCTTGTTTCAACACTTCCTGCATATCTTAATGCGTTGGAGGGAAAAGGTGTTCATATCGTTACGGTAAACGATTACCTTGCAAAGCGTGATGCCGAGTGGATGGGAAAAGTTCATGAGTTTCTTGGACTTACAGTTGGTGTTATATTGAACTCGATGGATAATGATGAAAGAAGAGAAGCATACAACTGTGATATAACATATGCTACAAATAATGAACTTGGTTTCGATTATCTTCGTGATAACATGGTAGTTTATAAAGAAGAACTCGTACAGAGAGAACTTTATTATGCCATCATTGATGAGGTTGACTCAGTTCTTATCGATGAGGCGAGAACACCACTTATTATTTCAGGACAGAGCGGAAAATCAACAAAACTTTATGAGGCCTGTGATATATTTGTAAAACAGCTTACAAGAGGTACAGCCAAAGAACTTTCAAAGATGGATCTCATTATGAATGAGGAAGAGCAGGAAACAGGTGATTATGTTGTTGATGAGAAAGACAAAAATGTAAACCTTACCGAGGAAGGTGTAAGAAAAGCTGAGAGATTTTTCCAGGTTAAAAACCTTGCAGATCCGGACAACCTTGAATTACAGCATAATATAAATCTTGCATTAAGAGCACATTCGCTTATGTTCAGAGATAAGGATTATGTAGTAAAAGATGATCAGGTACTTATCGTTGATGAGTTTACCGGTCGTATCATGCCGGGACGCCGTTTCTCTGACGGACTCCATCAGGCAATCGAAGCAAAAGAGCACGTAAAAGTTAAGAGAGAGAGTAAAACTCTTGCTACTATCACATTCCAGAATTTCTTTAATAAATATGCAAAGAAATCAGGTATGACAGGTACAGCTCTTACAGAGGAAAAAGAGTTCCGTGACATCTATGAGATGGATGTTGTTGAAGTACCAACAAACCTTCCGGTAGCACGTATAGATTATGAGGATGCAGTTTACAAGACAAAAGAAGAAAAATTCAATGCTGTTGTTGCTGATATCGTAGAGGCACATGAGAAGGGACAGCCTGTACTTGTAGGTACTATAAATATTGATACATCTGAGTATTTAAGTGAAAAACTCAAGAAGAAAGGCATACCTCATAAAGTACTTAATGCCAAATTCCATGAGCTTGAGGCAGAGATCATCGCAGACGCAGGTCAGATGGGTGCTGTTACGATTGCTACTAATATGGCTGGCCGTGGTACAGATATCAAGCTTGGTGAGGGTGTAAAAGAGCTCGGCGGATTAAAGATCATAGGTACAGAGAGACATGAATCTCGTCGTATTGACAATCAGCTCCGTGGTCGTGCCGGCCGTCAGGGAGATCCAGGTGAGTCACGTTTCTATATCTCACTTGAAGATGATCTTATGCGTCTTTTCGGTTCAGAAAGACTTATGGGACTCTTCTCAGCAATGCCTGACGGAGAGCAGATCGAGCATAAGATGCTTTCAAATGCTATTGAAAGTGCTCAGAAGAAGATTGAAGGTAACAACTTCGGAATCAGAAAGAACCTTCTTGAATTTGACCGTGTAAATAATGAACAGAGAGAAGTTATTTACAAAGAGCGTCGTAAGGTACTTGACGGTGAGAATATGCGTGATACTATCTACAAGATGATTACAGATGTTGTAGAGAAGTGTGTATCATCGATCATTGGTGATGAATCTGCACCGGAAGAATGGGACATTGCAGAGTTAAACAATGTGCTTCGTCCTATCGTTCCTATTCAGAAGATAGTTCTTACAGAAGAGGAAGAAAAGCACGCTACGAAAGCAGAACTTATACAGAGACTTAAAGAAGAGGCTGTGAAAGTATATGAAGCTAAAGAAGCAGAGTTCCCTGATGCAGACCAGATCAGAGAAGTAGAGAGAATCATCCTTCTTAAAGTTATTGACAGAAAATGGATGGATCACATAGATGATATGGATCAGCTCCGTCAGGGTATCGGACTTCAGGCATATGGACAGAGAGATCCTGTAGTTGAGTACAAATTTGCAGGATTTGATATGTTTGATGCAATGATCGATGCTATTACTGAGGAGACAGTAAAGGCACTTACACATATTCAGATAGAGCAGAAGGTTGAGCGTGAGCATGTCGCAAAGGTTACTGGAACAAACAAAGATGAAACAGTAGCATCAAAGCCAAAGACACGCGAAGGCAAAAAAGTACAGCCAAATGATCCTTGTCCATGTGGAAGTGGCAAGAAGTACAAGATGTGCTGTGGAAGAAAGTTTTAAATAAATGTTATATTGACATATATTGTCAGAAAAATATGCATGATATCTATACTTTGAGATAGATATTATGCTATTTATAGAAAGAGGTGAGTTGATGGTAGAGTTTGATAATATAAAGATTGCATTATCAAATTACGATGAACCACTGCTTGAAATGGGGAACTCACTTTGACTTAGCTAATAAGCGTGACAGAGTCGAAGAATTGGAACACACCATGGAAGAGCCGGGATTTTGGGATGACCCAAATAAATCGGCAGCGGTTGTTCAGGATTGTAAAAAGTTAAAGTCAGTTATTGAAAGGTATGAAAAACTCTGTAGTGACAGAGATGATATACTTACACTCATTGATATAGCTGAGGAAGAAAATGATTCAAGTCTTCTGCCTGAAGTAGAGGAATCATTTCAGGCATTTGAAGACGAGTATAAGTCGCTTAGGATAGAAACACTGCTAAGTGGAGAGTATGACAAGTGCAATGCTATACTTACACTCCATGCCGGAGCCGGTGGAACAGAAAGCTGTGATTGGGCGAGTATGCTTTGCAGAATGTATCAGCGCTGGGCAGAGAAAAAAGGCTTCAGCGTTGAAATGATCGATTTTCTTGATGGTGATGAAGCGGGGTACAAATCTGTTACATTGCAGATAGACGGTGAAAATGCATATGGCTATCTGAAATCGGAACATGGTGTACACCGACTTGTAAGAATCTCGCCATTTAATGCGGCAGGAAAGAGACAGACTTCTTTTGTATCTTGTGATGTTATGCCTGATATAGAAGAAGATCTTGATGTCGAGATAGCAGATGATGATATCCGAATCGATACTTACCGTTCAAGTGGTGCAGGTGGACAGCATATAAACAAGACATCATCTGCAATACGTATCACACATTTTCCGACTGGGATAGTGGTACAGTGTCAGAATGAGCGTTCACAGCATATGAATAAAGATAAAGCCATGCAGATGCTTAAAGCAAAGCTTTATATGCTTAAACAGCAGGAGCAGCTTGAAAAAGCAAGCGGTATTCGTGGCGAAGTAAAAGATAATGGCTGGGGAAGTCAGATCCGTTCATATGTAATGCAGCCTTATACAATGGTTAAAGATAACAGAACTGGTCAGGAAGTAAGTAATGTGACAGGCGTTTTAGATGGAAATATCGATCCGTTTATAAATGCTTATCTTGCATGGATTACATCAGCAGACAAAGAGAAATAAGAGATGGAGGAAGAGATGGTAAAGGTAGGAATATTAGGATATGGTACAGTAGGTTCAGGTGTTTTTGAGATATTAAACAAAAACAGCGAGATCATCACAAAAAGAGCAGGTCAGGATATCGAAGTAAAATATGTACTTGATCTTAGAGATTTTCCGGGAGACCCTGCAGAAAAGTATGTTGTACATGATTTCTCAATACTTGAAAATGATGATGAAGTAAAAATTGTTGTTGAGACAATGGGAGGACTGCATCCGGCATATGAATTTGTAAAAGCAAGCCTTCTTAAGGGAAAAAATGTTGTAACATCAAACAAAGCACTTGTTGCTGCATTTGGTACTGAACTTTTACAGATTGCCAGAGATAAAAATGTAAACTTTTTATTTGAGGCAAGTGTTGGCGGCGGTATTCCTATTATTAGACCACTTCAGACTTCATTAGCACCTGATGAGATAGAAGAGATTTCAGGTATATTAAATGGTACTACAAACTTTATTCTTACTGAGATGACAGAAAATGGTACTGATTTTGATTCAGTACTTAAAGATGCACAGGCAAAAGGGTATGCTGAGGCTGATCCTACAGCTGATGTTGAAGGATATGATGCATGTCGTAAAATTGCTATTCTTACATCACTTGCATATGGAAAGCAGCTTGACTTTGAAGATATTTATACAGAAGGTATCACAAAGATAACAGACCGTGATATAAACTATGCATCAAAGCTTAAAGCAAAAGTCAAGATTTTTGGTTCAAGTAAATTAGTAGGTGATAAGGTAAGTGCGATGGTTGCACCTAAGCTCATAACACATGATCATCCACTTTACAGTGTTGATGGTGTATTTAATGCTATTCTTGTAAAAGGAAACATGGTCGGTGATGTAATGTTTTATGGTCAGGGAGCCGGAAAACTTGCGACAGCAAGTGCAGTTGTTTCAGATATTATGGAAGCATCAAAAAATCTCGACAGCAATATAAATGTAATCTGGTCTGCAGACAAACTTGAGCTTATGCCTATGGATGAAGTAGTATCTAAATTCTTTGTCAGAGTATCAGGAAGCAAAGCTGACAATGAGGCAAAGATTAAGGAATTATTTGGTGAAGTTGAATTTGTGGATGCAGGATATACAGATGAAACAGGTTTTGTAACAAAAGATATCACAGAAGCAGTATATGAAAATGCGGCAAAAGAGATAGGAAATGTTATAAATAAGATTCGTTTTGATGCATAATGAAACAAAATAGTTAGCGCGGAAAAATTAAATTACTTTTATATCGACAATGGGCGGCTATTTGTATAGTCGCCCATTATTGTTAGAAATGAGGGCTATTATGGAAAGTAAACTTGATATTGCGGCAAAAATTGCCGGGGAACTTGAGATAAAGAAATGGCAGGTTGAGGCTGTTATAAAGCTTATAGATGAAGGAAATACAATTCCTTTCATAGCTAGATACAGAAAAGAAGCACATGGTTCGCTGGACGATGAACAGCTTAGAAATCTTAATGAAAGACTTACATACCTTAGAAATCTCGAAGAAAAGAAAGCGCAGGTTATAGCGAGCATAGAGGAACAGGGAAAACTTACTGAAGAACTTAAAGTACAGATAGAGCAGGCTGAAACTCAGGTTGTAGTAGATGATCTTTACAGACCATACAGACCAAAGAGAAGGACTAGAGCGACTATCGCTAAAGAAAAAGGTCTTGATCCTCTTGCAGAGCTCATTCTTGAACAGACAGCCGTAGAACCTATAGAAAAACTTGCAGAAAGTTATATATCAGAAGAAAAGGAAGTTGCTTCTGCAGAAGATGCAATTTCTGGCGCAAAGGATATAATAGCAGAAATTATATCTGATAATGCAGATTATCGTATGTACATAAGAAATATAACAATGCAGGAGGGATTACTCGTTTCATCTGCAAAAGATGAAAAAGCAAAATCGGTTTATGAGATGTATTACGAGTTTCAGGAGAAGCTTGACAAGATCGTGGGTCACAGGATTCTTGCGATTAACAGGGGAGAAAAGGAAAAATTTCTTACGGTAAAGATAGAAGCACCAGAGGAGAGAATAATTGGTTATCTAAAAAAGATGGTGATAACAAATGATAACATAAATACAAACGGACTTCTCCAGGAAACAATAGAGGATAGTTATAAGAGACTTATAGCACCTGCGATAGAGCGTGAGATAAGAAATGAACTCACAGAGAAAGCAGAAGATGGGGCAATAAAGGTATTTGGGAAAAATCTTGAACAGCTCCTTATGCAGCCACCTATCCAGGGAAGAAATGTACTTGGCTGGGACCCGGCATTTAGAACGGGTTGTAAGCTTGCTGTAGTTGATAGTACCGGAAAAGTTCTTGATACGACAGTAGTATTCCCTACAGAGCCACAGAACAAGGTAGAGGAGACAAAGAGAACAGTTAAGAAACTGATAGATAAGTATGACATTTCACTTATATCGGTAGGAAATGGAACGGCATCAAGAGAATCAGAACTTATAATAGCCGAGATGTTAAAAGAAATTAAAAAGTCTGTTCAGTATATTATTGTAAACGAGGCAGGGGCATCAGTGTATTCAGCAAGTAAACTTGCAACAGAAGAGTTTCCTGATCTTAATGTCGGGGAGAGAAGTGCTGCGTCAATAGCCAGAAGACTTCAGGACCCGCTTGCTGAACTTGTGAAGATAGATCCGAAATCAATCGGTGTTGGACAGTATCAGCATGATATGAACCAGAAAAAGCTTGAGGAAACTCTTACGGGAGTTGTAGAAGCGTGCGTAAATAGAGTAGGTGTTGACATAAACACTGCATCAGCATCACTTCTTGAATATATTTCAGGCATTAGCAAGACAATTGCAAAAAATATTGTAGTATACAGGGAAGAAAATGGTAAGTTTACAAACAGAAAACAGCTTTTAAAAGTGGCGAAATTAGGACCAAAAGCATTTTTACAGTGTGCAGGATTTTTGAGAATAGAAGGAGGAGATAATCCTCTTGATGCAACAAGTGTTCATCCGGAATCTTATGCTGCTGCTGAGGCACTTCTTAAAAAACTTGGTATCTCACAGGAAGAATTAAAAGAAATCCAGACAGAGGCAGCAAAAACTGGCAGTAAGATAAAGAAAACAGAGGATACAAAACCTGAGAGAAAGAAAAAGAAGAAAGACTTTGTTATTAAAAATAAAAATTCGGCATTTGGAGCAGCCCTTATGAAAGCATTAGGTGATGGAGATGGTATAGAGTTTAAAGAAGATGGAGATAATTCCAAAAAAGATAAAAATATTTCATCAGGATTTGGAAAAAATGCTAAGAACAGCATAGAATATCGTATCAAAGATAAGGCTAAGATGGCAGAGGAACTTGGTATAGGCCAGATAACACTTACAGATATTGTAAAAGAACTTGAAAAACCGGGAAGAGATCCGCGTGATGAGATGCCAAAGCCTATACTTCGTACAGATGTACTTGAAATGAAAGATCTAAAACCGGGAATGATATTAAAGGGAACGGTAAGAAATGTCATAGATTTTGGAGCATTTGTCGATATAGGAGTACATCAGGACGGGCTTGTTCATATATCGGAACTCTCCGACAACAGATTTGTAAAACATCCGCTTGATGTAGTAAGTGTTGGCGATATAGTTGATGTCAAGGTTATGAGTGTTGATATGGAGAAAAAGAGGATTCAGCTTACAATGAAGATGAAAGGCTAATTTATTTATGAAAAAATTATTTGTTGAAGTAAAGAATGGTGGAAAGATGACTTACAGTGTAAGTGATCTGAATAAGTTAGACAGGATGTATGAGACCGAGGTATTTGAAAGAAAAGAAAAAAAGGTAATGTCACCTTTTAAAAAAGAAATGCAGAAAAGCTTTCAGGCACAGGTAAGAGATTATGCATTTGAAAAAATACTTGACAGACATCTTTATACATTTAAATATCTTCTTGTAATTCCAGATCCATATGGGCTTGCAAAGCAGACCGCCCTTATCCTGTTTAATTCTTCAAAAGAATGTAAAGTTGTGTACAGAGTACTGGGAGATACACCTGACTGTGATTATGTAGGTGAGACTGTGTATACGACAAGACACCGAGTACCGATACTTGGTCTTTATGGAGGAAGAAATAATAAGATAGACCTTAAACTTATAGACAGGGATGGTGAGGTCATAAAGCACAGAACATTACAGATATATGTATCCGATATACAGGAGAATATAAGAAATATAGTGTCTGAAAACGACATGAAAATGTCACATTTTGGCTTTATACTGCTTAATACTGCGATAGGTAGTCCGGTGGCGATTGACGGACATGGGGATGTCAGATATTCGCTTCAGATAAAGACGGGAAAGTTAGGTATGATTCCGCTTGCGAATGGTCATTTTCTCCTTGTAGATAAAACAGCGAACAGAGTTGATAAATATGGAAAAGTTACACCTTGCAGATATCACGAAATGGATTATATGGGAAGAGTTTATAAGACTTATCTTCTTGAATATAAAATAGGAAGAGCCATAACACAGCATGGAGATTCACTTTTCTTTATAACGGCATCCGATGATGAGCATGTTTCAGACAGGATAGCGCAGCTTAATTTGAACACAGGAGAACTTATAAAATACTGTGACATCCATGATCTTGTAGGAGAACAATACAGAAGGTATGATAACTGGATAGATACATCATATATTGAATATAATGATGGAAAGCTCCTGATAACTGCAAAAAGATTAAACTCTGTCATAAACATTGACTGGGATGAACTTAAGATTGACTGGATAATAGCACCACCGCAGGTCTGGAAGGGCAGTAAAGTTGAAAAATATGTTCTTACTGACATATCTGGAAGTGATGGTGAAGGTGCGAAGATACCGGTATGTTCATTCCCTGAGTATGCATCTCTTATGGAAAACAAAAATGGTCAGAAGAAAATTGTATTGTTTGATGTAAGAAATGTCATGAAATTTGAGGGAAAAGTACTTGTTCCGGGAGGAAAAAGGTCAATAAAAAATTCACTGGTAAAAATCATAGACATAAATGAGAAAGATATGTCATTTAAAATAAGTGAGTGTACAGAGGTATTAAATTCACTCAGATATTCAAGAGTACTTCATTCTGAGGATGAAAAATATCTTCTCGTAGCCCAGGGATACTTAAGAACGCAGACTGATGATGTTCATGGCATCATACAGGAAATAGATGCATGTACAGGTGAAAAACTGCACAGTGTCAGCATAAAAAAGGTGTTTTCTAACGCATGGATTTTTGCACCTGATATACATGATTACTGCGTATCAATGGAAAAAAACCACAATGTAATATTTGGAAAACTCAATCCTTTGGACAAGTTTGAAGGCACATTGCCCGCATTATCTGAAGATAAAATGGATCGTTATTATTTTGGAAACGGCAGGATATGTGATAACTTGTTTCTGTGTAATATGAGACCGGGAACAGTTGACAGGATTTATTTTATCGGTGAGAAATATGCATATGTTAAAGATATGGAGAATGTCAGGTTTGTCGATAAAAAGGAAAGTTTTGCAATTCCTTTAGATGATTTTGGCAAAGATGAATATCATGTATATATTGAATATAACGACGAGGTGCATAAATTAAAAAATGAGATCCGCATAGTAAGATAGTCTGTTTTTGGCGAGACTATATAATGAGGATAGTTTTATGATTTATGGAGGAAAATATGGATCAGTTACTGGAATTTTGCACAGACAAAACAGATACAGTTTGTTCAATGCAGAATATTGTGGGTGGGAACCATTATACGGGAACAGATACAGAGAATGGTGCAGATTTAAAAATGGCAGCAAATTCAGAAAGAAATCTTACATGGCATAGCATGGACATAACAAGGGATGTACGTGCCGGTCAGTTAGGACAGCAGCCAAAGACGATCTGGCTTACTGGATTATCAGGAGCTGGTAAATCCACAATAGTGAATGAACTTGAGAAAAGACTGTTTGTCTGTGGCAAAAAGACTATGGTACTTGACGGTGACAATGTCAGACTGGGATTGAATAAAAATCTTGGTTTCAGTGAAGAGGACAGAGTTGAGAACATACGACGTGTAGCCGAGGTGTCAAAACTGATGAATGATGCAGGTATTATTGTACTTACATCATTTATATCTCCGTTTAGAAAAGACAGAAGAAATGCAAAAGACATAATAGGAAAAGACAGTTTTATTGAGGTGTATATCAGCACTCCTATAGAAGAGTGCGAGAGGAGAGATGTAAAGGGCCTTTATAAAAAGGCGAGAGAAGGAAAGATATCAGACTTTTCAGGAATATCAAGTCCTTACGAAGAGCCGGAAGCTCCTGATATAGAGGTAGATACTACAGGAAGAAGTATAGATGAAACTGTCGATTATATATATTCGCAATTAGAGAAATATTTATAGATTAAAGACAGTATATAGTGAACATACAGGTTTCTATATACTGTCTTTATCAGATTTTAAACCTATCAGGCAAGTAGCAGAGCGGATTGAGGATATCTGCTTGACATAGATTTAATATCACAATATATTACATATTGTGATAAAAATTGATATAAATATTTGATTTTGTAATATAAGTCAACTTTTTTCTAAATAGGCTTGCTTTATTCATAGTAATCCTATATGATATAGAAAAAAGATAGGAATTGAATGATATGAAGGCAAATATACAAAAAGAACTTAAACTTATGGCTTCAATCTTTAAAATAGGTGTTGTTGGTTTCGGAGGCGGAACGGCACTTATACCTGTTATTGAGAGAGAGGTTGTAGAAGACCAGAAGATAGTTGAAAAAAGTGAATATGATAAGGATGTTATAGTTGCAAGTATTACACCGGGTGCTTTACCTGTCGAGATTGCTACAGGTCTTGGAAAGCGTGCATACGGAGCTAAAGGAATGGCGCTTGCGGCATTTCTTATGGCATTTCCGGGTGTACTTATGACAGTCCTTATGTTATCTGTATTATCAAAAGTAGATGAAAAACTGTTTGTACAGATAGAGTGCCTTTCTATAGGACTTACTGCATTCATAAGCTGCCTTCTTACACAGTATGCCGTAAAGAGTATGCAGGAAACAAAAAAGGAAAGTGATAAAAGATTTCAACGTGCCTTTATAATAATGATAGCAGTTTTCATATTGTCATGTGGAAAGTCAGTTTACAGCATCCTTGGAATAAAATCCACACCAATATTTGGTCTTTCGACAGTGCAGGTTCTTGGAATTGCCTTCTTTGGAATATTTTATACGCATTGCAGATTCAATATTAAAAATACACTTGTATCAGGGATAACAATTATTTTATATATACTCTGTGTAGGAAAAGCCGGTATCATACAGAATATTTACCTTGAGACAGGCTTAAAGGTATTTATGTTCGTACTTGCCATACATGGACTTTATGTTTGCACAAGATACGGTATGAGCAAAGGTAAAAGATCAGAAGAAGAACTTGAAAAAGAAGGACACAGACTCACAACGGCAGGATTTTCAAAAGAGATGATAACATGGTTATTATTCATTATCATACTTTCAATACCTGCATTTATCATAACAAAAGATACATGGATCTACTTATTCAGAGGATTTGCATCATCGATCATATCATTTGGAGGTGGAGATGCATATTTATCTGTAGCCGACGGTATGTTTGTAAGCACTGGAATGATAAAAGAAAATGAATTTTACAGCCAGCTGGTATCAATAGTAAATGTACTTCCGGGTTCTATTCTCTGCAAGACACTTGCTGGAATCGGATATTTTATCGGATATGACATAAACAATAGTGTACTTGCTGGATTTGCAGTAGCCCTTGCCGGATTTGCATGCAGCGTAGCAGCATCAGGCGTAGTATTCTGCATAATCTATTATCTTTATGAGAAGTTTGAGGGAATAGCAGTATTTAAACTTATTGGAAGATGGATAAGACCTATAATAGCAGGACTTTTGTTAAATGTCATGGTATCTATGATATATCAGAATATAGCAACTGGACTTGCTATAGGTGGAAAAGTAGCTACAACACTTGTGATAACATTTGTTATTTATATAGTGAATCTTGTACTTATGTTGAAAGTAAAAGCAGGTAACGGAAAGCTTATACTTGTATCTGCAATCCTTGGACTTTTACTTTGTAATGGGGTTTTGATTTAGTATGTAAGTGACGACAGGAATAAGGATTATTATTATGCGCTCAGGGACATTTTTGTTCGGAGAACATGATAATGATCCTTATTTCTGTCTGTTTGGTGTTACAAAGAAAGTTCTTGATGTTCTTGAGAAAGACAGTCTTGATTATGAACTTTATTCAAATATCAAGCCAAATCCTATTCTTGCACAGTCAGCATATGATGATGCGTGCCGTCCTGGAAATCCAAAGGAGACAAGTGTAGAGGACATAACAAAACTTTATGAATCACTTATCTAGATCAAAAATTTTAAACAGTGATATATTTTTCTAAAGTATAAAATATGCCTGAGATACCGATTTCATCATCGTTATCTCAGGCGTATTGTTTTAGTGCAATAGTGCTCGTTAAAAAAAGAAAAAGTATTCAGGTTTACAGCAGGTTATCGAGGTCTTTCACATCACATGTGATAAGCATAGTCATATTGTCAGTAAGTTTAATATCAGGAGAAGGGTTTACTTCATATTCTGAAGAAACATCTTTCCTTACTGCTATGACATTAAGATTTTCTTTTTTTCTAAGGTTTAATTCTCTGAGAGATTTACCGATCCAGTTTGGTTTTACATCAATTTCAACCATTTTTAATTTATCTGAAATCTCCATAAAATTGATAACACGCCTGTTTGAAAGTCTTCTTGCAAGGCGGATTCCGGTTTCCTGTTCTGGCATTATAGTCTGGTCAGCTCCAAGTTTTTCAAGAATCTTTTTGTGGGTTTTATCCTGAGCCTTGCAAACTACGGTACTAACACCGGCATCCTTTGCGTAAATTGTTGCGAGGATACTTATATCAAGCTTTTCGGTAATAGCAATCACAACGGCATCCATATTTGAGAGACCGAGAGTGTCCATAGCCTCAGTATCTCTGATATCGACAGCAACAGCGCATGTGACAAAATCGGCAACAGAATGAACACGCTCCTTGTCTATATCTACAGCGAGAACATCAGCACCAGTATTAGCAAGTTCAATAGCAACACTTCGTCCGAATTTTCCAAGTCCGATAACGGCAAATGATTTTTCCATGAATTTACTCCTTTTTATTAGTGAAACTATAGTATTTATATATAGCAAAAATTGTATTGTCAGGTTTTTTGGTACAAAGATTATTTTAATTTGCATATTCAAGTTTGACAATGACAGTCATTATATTATCCGACAGTGATATCTTCGTTAGGAAATGATACGAGATCTTTCCTGCGGTCTTTATTAAAGAAGATGACCATCGAGATTGGACCTATGCGTCCAAGATACATGCATATTATGATGATAAGCTTACCAAAAAGATGAAGATTTGAAGTAAAATCTCTTGTTAATCCTACAGTTGCGATCGCACTTGTCGTTTCATAAACAACATCGACCATCGAACCGCCCTCAGCCTGATAAAGACCAAAAGATGCAAGCATAAGAAATGAAATACTTACCATTGTCACGGCGAGAGCCTTAGTAACAGTCTGATGTGGGATGTTTTTTCTAAAAACAACAAGATGTGTTTTGCCTTTTACAACAGCGCGTGTACTCAAAAATAATGTAGCAACGGTAGTTGTTTTAATTCCGCCAGCCGTACCGATCGAAGAGCCGCCTATCACCATTAGGAAATAACAGAGAAGGACAGTTCCGTGTCTTAATCCTGCCTGTGAGAAAGTAGCAAATCCGGCAGTTCTAAGTGTGACAGACTGGAAAAGACTTGCGACAATTTTATCTAAAAAACTCATATTTCCAATAGTATCTGAATTTGTATATTCAAGAAAGAATATAAGTAATGCACCACCAAAAATCAAGATAGCAGTAGTAATAAGCGTTATTTTTGTATGGAGCCTGAGTTTCAGGAAACTTTTTCTAATAGTAAATTTTTTCTCGAAGTGGTTTTTAAATGCCCCTTTAATATCCTGCCATACGATAAAACCGATACCACCAGAAATTATAAGAAACATTGTAACAAAATTGATCCAGATATTTGAAGCATATGGTTCAAGGCTGTTTTCACCAAGCAGGTCAATACCTGCATTACAAAAAGCTGAAACTGCATGAAAAAGAGAAAACCATGCTCCTTTTATCAGACCGAAATCTGGAACAAAAACGAAACTGTAGCAGATGGCACCGATTGCTTCTATTATAAATGTACCTCTGAAGATAAACTTTAAAAAGCGTACAAGACCTTTGAGTGTGCTTAGATTAAGAGCATCTTCAAGAAGGAGTCTGTCACTTAGAGTAATGCGGCTTCCGGCAACCATCATAATACCGGTGACAAAGGACACGATACCAAGACCGCCAAGTTGGATAAGAATAAGAATGACAATCTTTCCAAACAGGCTCCAATGAGCAGCGGTATTGACAACAACAAGACCTGTCACGCAGACAGATGTAGTTGAAGTAAATAAAGCATCGATAAAAGGAGTAAAATGACCATCAGCAGAAGATAAAGGCAGACAAAGAATAATAGCACCGATAAAAATGGTACCTAAAAAGCCTAAAGCGATGATCTGTGTAGTAGAAAGTTCTTTATTTAAACTTGAAAACATATAAACCCTCATTTCTGCACACATTTTTTTGTGCATAGTGTGAAATATATTATATTTTACACATAAGATCTGCAAAAAACAAAAATCCCCATATCATGACAATTCATAATACGAGGATAATCAAACGTGCGCGAGAAGATTCGAACTCCCGGCCTTCTGATCCGTAGTCAGACGCTCTATCCAGCTGAGCTACGCGCACTTATTATCTGTCGTGCTCTCGCACCGACGAGTTATACTATACCCTATCCTAAAAAAAAAATCAAGTACTTTTTTCAAAAAAATTAAAAAAAATCAAAATTTTACTTTTTTCAGCTTTTTTATTACGATTTCTGTCATTTACCATAAACATTTTTATCGTCTGTCTGGTATAAAAACTTGCAACTCCCATAAGCATTGTGATATAAATATAAATGCAATGTTTAGGAAAATATAAAAATTTGGAGGGCATTATGGCCGAATCTGAAATCATAAATAAACTTATTGGAATAAATGGAGAACAGCAGGTATTTGTGTCAGAGCCAATGAGCAGACACACTACATTCAGAATAGGAGGTCCGGCAAAAATATTTGTCAGTCCTGATAATATAGAGAAGATAATAAAGACAATAGAATTACTAAAAAAAGAAGAGGAAGAATATTTCGTTATTGGAAATGGAAGCAATCTTTTAGTTGCGGATGAGGGATATGACGGGATAGTTGTATCAACTGAGAATTTAAAGAATGTAAATATAGAGAAAGAAGATGGAGAACTAACTTACATATATGCTGAGGCGGGAGCCATGCTTTCAAAAGTATCAGTACTTGCGTCAGAAGGTTCTCTTACGGGATTTGAATTTGCGGGAGGCATTCCTGGAACAATAGGTGGAGCCGTATCAATGAACGCAGGAGCATACGGCGGAGAGATAAAAGATGTAATAGTAAGTGCAGATGTACTTATGGACGATGGAAAAGTTATTAAATTCACAAAAGATGAACTTGAACTTTCATATAGAAACAGTATAATACAAAAAGAAAAGCTTATCGTATTATCAGCAGAATTTGCTTTTAAAAAAGGAAACAAAAGCGAAATACTAGCACAGATGAAAGACTTTGCACAAAAAAGGCGTGACAAACAGCCACTCGAATATGCAAGTGCCGGAAGTACATTTAAGAGACCGGAAGGGCACTTTGCAGGAAAACTTATAGATGATGCAGGTCTTAGAGGATATCGTGTTGGAAATGTCATGGTATCTGACAAACACTGTGGTTTTGTAGTAAATGTCGGCGGCGGAACATGTGAGGAAGCAAAAGCTGTGATAGCTCATGTAAAAGAGGAAGTAGAAAGACAGTTTGGTGTTACTCTTGAACTTGAAGTAAGAAAATTGGGCTGGGAATAAACAGCTGGTTATCAAAGTCATAAGAGGGAAAATAAAAAGGCTTGGAGAAATGAGGATGAATATGCGTTTTGTAATAGTTACGGGAATGTCAGGTGCAGGAAAGAGTTCGGTACTCAAAATGCTTGAGGATATAGGTTATTTTTGTGTAGATAATCTGCCGGTAAAACTTATACCAAAACTCACCAAAATGTTTATATGTGAGACGGACAGTATAGACAAACTTGCACTTGGTATAGACATAAGAAATCTTGAGGGACTTTCACATCTTGACAAGATGCTTGATGAGATGAAAAAAGAAGGTTATCCGTATGAGGTACTTTTTCTTGATGCAGACAGCAATGTCCTTGTAAAAAGATACAAAGAAACCAGACGAAATCATCCACTTGCACTTCAGGGAAGAGTTGACAAGGCGATAGAGGCAGAGAGAGAAGAACTCCAGTTTATAAAAAAACGTGCTGACTATATCATGGATACAAGCCACATGCTCGTGCGTGAATTAAAGCAGGAGATAGATAAGATATTTTTGAAAAATGAAGAATATAAAAACTTTTTTGTGACAATATTATCATTTGGATTTAAATATGGAATACCGGCAGACTGTGATCTTGTATTTGATGTGAGATTTTTGCCTAATCCATATTATATACCTGAATTAAAAAAGAAAACAGGTAATGACTTTGAAGTATTTGATTATGTAATGAAATCTGAGCAGGCAAAGGAATTTGATGAGAAATTATTTGACATGATAAAGTTTCTGATCCCTAATTATATAGCAGAAGGAAAAAATCAGCTTGTGATAGGAATTGGATGTACAGGCGGCAAACATCGTTCTGTATCATTGGCAAATGCACTTGCAAAACATATGCAGGAACTTCCCTACAGCTTAAAAACAGAGCACAGGGATATTGAGAAAGATGCCAAAACAAAGGGAGAAAGCTAATGTCGTTTGCAAGTGATGTAAAAGATGAAATAGGAAGACAGACTGACAGGGGCAGGCATTGTCAGATAGCTCAGTTTGCAGTATTATTTGCGCTTACAGGGCATATAAAAAAAGATTTCAGAAATGAGAATTATATTGAAATGCGAACAGAGAACTTGACAGTTGCAAAGAAATCCTATATGTTATTAAAGTGTATGTTTGATACTTCACCCGAAGTAATGATAAGAACACACAATCTTCAGGTTCAGTCAAAGAACTATTTTATCTGTATAAAAGATCATGCACTTGTAATAGAAGTGCTTAAGACCATAAAACTTTTGAGTGATGAAGATCAGTGGGGTGATTTCTCATCAGTTAATAAACTTATAGTGCAGAATATGTGCTGTAAGCGTGCTTTCCTCAGAGGTGCATTTATGGTAGCAGGTTCAGTGACAAATCCTGAAAAGGGGTATCATCTTGAAATAGCCGTTTTATCAGCAAAACTTGCCATGCAGTTAAAAGAAGCGATGAGTGCTTTTGAAATTGAGGCAAAGATTGTTGAGAGAAAAAAGTATCAGGTTGTCTATATAAAAGAAGGGGCACAGATTGTAGATTTTTTAAATGTCATAGGGGCACATATGGCACTTATGGAGTTTGAAAATGTACGAATAGTAAAGGAAGTGCGAAATTCCGTAAACAGACAGGTGAATTGTGAGACGGCAAATATCACAAAAATAGTAAATACTGCCGCAAGGCAGATAGAAGATATTAAGTATATTCAATGTAATATGGGGTTTAGTGCATTATCAGACGGACTTAGGGAGATTGCGAAGTTAAGAATTGAGTATCCTGACAGTTCATTACAGGAACTTGGACAAATGCTTGACAACCCTATAAGTAAATCAGGAGTGAATCATCGTCTGAAAAAATTAAGCAATATTGCAAATGAGATCAGACAGGAGAAGGAGACCATAAGTTGATTGGTTGAAAAGAATGTCTGGCAAAAGGAGGATTGTTAAGTGATTGAAAATATAGGCAAATAGTTATAAAAGTGGTATAATGTGTTCATTAGAAGGAAGGGAGTATTTTTATGAACACAAAAAATATCACAAATTACAAACCAAAAGATTTTGCTGAATTAGTAGGCGTTTTTGTCAAAACCTTACAACGCTGGGACAGAGAAGGCACTCTAAAGGCAAATCGGACTCCAACTGATAGATGTTATTATACTTATGACCAATATCTACAATATTAAAGGAATACAAACAGAGAATGATATAAGAGATATAGTGATTTATGCAAGAGTTTCAACGAGAAATTTACATGTATTTTCTTGTAGATTATATGGATTAAGAAAGTATAAAAAACAGATAAAGGATGATGAGGAAATTGCTAAAGAGCTTCAAGACAGAAATAACCCCGACACCAGAACAGAAGGTTAAGATCAACAAAACAATCGGGACTTGCAGATATGTGTATAACTTCTATCTCGGTCATAATAAAGAACTTTATGACAAAGGTGAAAAATTCATGACAGGTAAAAGTTTTAGTGTATGGCTCAATAAGGAGTATATTCCAAACAATCCTGATAAAGCATGGATTAAAGAAGTGTATTCAAAAGCTGTGAAAAAGTCTATTGAAAATGGATATGCAGCATTTACAAGATTTTTTAAACATCAGAGTGCTTTCCCAAATTTCAAGAAAAAAGGAAAATCTGATGTAAAGATGTATTTTGTAAAGAATAATTTAAAAGATTGTTATTGCGAAAGGCACAGAATTAAAATTCCAACTTTAGGATGGGTTCGCATAAAAGAAAAAGGTTATATACCAACTACGAAAGATGGATGGAAAATCAAAAGCGGTACAGTATCTGTGAAAGCAGGCAGATATTATGTATCAGTTCTTATTGAAATGCCAAATATTAAGATTGCCAATAATTCTAATGAAGGTATTGGTATTGATCTGGGATTAAAGGATTTTGCGATTATTTCAAATGGCAAAACCTATAAGAATATTAATAAATCAGCAAGATTAAAGAAACTGGAAAAACAACTGAGAAGGGAGCAAAGATGTCTCTCTCGTAAATATGAAAATTTAAAGAAAGGAGAGTCTACTCAAAAGAATATACAAAAACAAAAGCTTAAAGTACAGAAACTTCATCATAGGATAGACAATATTCGTACTGACTACATCAATAAGACAATCTCAGAGATAGTGAAAACCAAGCCATCTTATATTACGATTGAGGATTTGAATGTATCAGGCATGATGAAGAACAGACATCTTTCAAAAGCTGTTGCATCGCAAAAGTTTTATGAATTCAGGACAAAATTAAAAAACAAATGTGTTGATAAAGGTATTGAATTAAGAGTTGTAGATAGATTTTATCCATCTTCTAAATTATGTCATTGTTGTTGTTCCGTTAAGAAAGATTTGAAACTTTCAGATAGAATATACAAATGTAAATGTGGATATATAGAAGACAGAGATGTTAATGCGGCTCTCAATTTGAGAGATGCTGTAACTTACGAAATTGCATAATCAGCAAACGTAAGTATGTACCGAAGGCTATTTCGGGAATTTACGACTGTGGAGTGTACATTGTTGTTCCAACATTGGAACTTGTGAGTAGCGTATTATTTATAATCGCCAAAGCATACATGTTGAAACAGTAAGAAGTATTCGTGAGGACTTCAATTCTCGATGTGTATATTTAGACACATTTTGAGTAGCAGGAACAATATGATTACAAAAAAAATTCAAATTCAGCTTAAGAACGGCTTAGAGGCAAGACCGGTAGCTGTATTAGTTCAAGTCGCAAGCCAGTACAACAGCAGTATCTATGTTGAGTGTGATGACAGAAAGGTAAACGCTAAAAGTATCATGGGTATGATGACACTTGGACTTACAGCGGGTGAGGAGGTTGTAGTCTCAGCAAATGGAGATGATGAACAGACTGCCATGGACGACATTGTAAAGTACTTAAGCACAGCCAATGCATAAAAATAGGATTACCTGAGATAAAGATTAAAGCAGACGGTTGCATTAGGCGACATTGTCTGCTTTTTGTGTTTTGTGAAACTGGTTTTGTAGGCTGTGGGGATTGTACAAAGATACTAAATAATACCGCCGGCACGCTCCCGCTTATGTCGCTCGTAGCAGTACATAAAGGGTGAGAAAACCACCCTTAAGTACTGACGGCGACAAGAATGCCGGCTAACATTATTTAGTATCTTTGTACAATCTATTTACAGATCACAACAGTTTAACACTACAAAGCAAGTAGCAGGGTGGATTGCGAATATCCGTTTGACTAAGTGTTTGATTTTGATTATAGAAAAGACTAGTGTACTGTCTCGATGATACAATTACATTAGGGAAGGAGAAAATTATGAGTTTTACGCATCTTCATGTTCATACTCAGTATTCACTGCTTGATGGGTCCTGTAAGATTGGTGAGATTGTGAACAGGGCTAAAGAACTTGGTATGAAAAATCTTGCTATCACAGACCATGGGAATATGTATGGTGTTATAGACTTTTACAGGGCTGCGAAGGCAGCGGATATAAATCCGGTTATAGGATGTGAAGTGTATGTAGCGCCTGGCTCAAGATTTGAAAAGAAGAGTGAGAAGGGTGAGGGCAGATACAATCATCTTGTGCTGCTTGCTGAGAATGATAAGGGATATGCAAATCTCATGAAGATAGTTTCGAGAGGATTTACCGAAGGTTTTTATTATAAACCAAGAGTGGATTATGAACTGCTTGAACAGTTTCATGAGGGCATTATAGCTCTCAGCGCGTGTCTTGCCGGGATTGTTGCGACAAATCTGAGACAGGGATTTTATGATGAGGCAAAGAAAGAAGCACTTAGACTGAGAGATATATTTGGAGAAAATAATTTTTTCCTGGAGCTTCAGGATCATGGGATACCTGATCAGGCAACTGTAAATCAGGGACTACTTAGAATGAGTCAGGAAACTGGTATCGAACTTGTAGCAACAAATGATGTGCATTATATAATGGCTGATGATGCGAAAGCTCATGATATCCTGCTTTGTATTCAGACACAGAAAAAAGTTACTGATGAGGATAGAATGAGATACGATGGCGGTCAGTATTATCTCAAATCAGAAGACGAGATGAAACAGCTTTTTCCGTATGCACTTGAAGCCTTGGAGAATACGGAAAAAATAGCAGATAGATGTCATGTTGAAATAGAATTTGGAAATTACAAACTGCCGCATTATGATGTACCTGATGGTTATACTGCGTGGGAATATCTCAATAAACTATGTAATGAAGGACTTATAAAACGATACGGTGAGCCTGATGAATCGCTTAAAAAAAGACTTGAATACGAGCTTGAAACGATTCACACAATGGGTTTTGTAGATTACTTCCTTATCGTATGGGATTTTATTAAATATGCAAGAGACAATGGCATAAGTGTAGGACCGGGACGAGGTTCGGCAGCAGGAAGTGTTGTATCATATACACTTGGAATTACCAATATAGATCCGTTAAGGTATGATCTTCTCTTTGAAAGATTTTTAAATCCTGAGCGAGTTACAATGCCTGATATTGATATAGATTTCTGTTATGAAAGACGACCTGAAGTCATAAAATATGTAATGGATAAATATGGCAGGGATCGTGTTGTCCAGATCGTAACATTTGGAACAATGGCAGCGAGAAATGCCATAAGAGATGTAGGAAGAGCGTTAGATCTGCCGCTAAATTTTGTTGATATGGTAGCAAAGGCAATTCCTATGGAGCTTGGCATAACAATAGAAAAAGCATTAAATGAAAATCCTGAATTAAAGTCACTTTATGATACAGATGATCAGGCGAAAAATCTTATAGATATGTCAATGCGTCTTGAAGGACTGCCACGCCATACATCAATGCATGCAGCCGGAGTGTTGATAAGTCCGGAAGCGGTAGATGAATATGTACCGTTATCGAGGGCATCCGACGGAACGATAACAACACAGTATACGATGACAACCCTCGAAGAGCTTGGTCTTTTGAAAATGGATTTTCTGGGGCTTAGGACACTTACCGTTATTCAGAATGCGGCACATATGGCAGGTCTTGCAGATGAGACTATGATGGACATTGATTATGATGATAAGAAAGTATTTGAAATGATAGGGACCGGAAAAACGGAGGGGGTATTCCAGCTGGAAAGTCCTGGTATGAGACAGTTCATGAAAGAACTTAAGCCTCAGAACATGGAGGATATTATAGCCGGAATCTCACTTTATCGTCCGGGACCTATGGACTTTATTCCAAAATATATAGCTGGAAAAAACAACAGGGATAGCATAGTCTATGATTGTCCGCAGCTTGAGCCTATACTTGCACCGACATATGGCTGTATAGTATATCAGGAGCAGGTAATGCAGATAGTAAGAAACCTTGCAGGATACAGTTTCGGACGAAGCGATCTTGTTCGTCGTGCAATGGCGAAAAAGAAAACAAAAGTCATGGAGGCAGAGCGCAAAAACTTTGTATACGGCAACGAGGAAGAGGGCGTAAAAGGCTGTATAGCAAATGGTATAGACGAGCAAACAGCAAATAAGATATATGATGAGATGATAGACTTTGCAAAATATGCTTTCAACAAATCACATGCGGCGGCATATGCAGTCGTATCATATCAGACAGCATATTTAAAATGCTACTATCCAGTTGAATTTATGGCGGCACTTCTCACATCAGTGAAAGACAATACGACAAAAGTAATATCATATATCATGAGCAGCAAAAGCCTTGGAATAGACATACTTCCACCGGATGTAAATGAGGGCTACAGCAGATTTCATGTAGCAAACGGTGCGATACGCTTTGGGATGTCGGCAATAAAAGGTGTCGGTGAACCCGTTATCGAAGCTATAGTAGATGAAAGAGAGCGTGGAGGAAAATTTGAGTCCATGCATGATTTTATGATGCGTCTTAATTCAAAAGTAATAAACAGACACACAATAGAAAACTTTATAAAAGCGGGAGCACTTGACTCAATGCCTGGAAACCGTCGCCAGAAGATGCTGGTCTATGATTCAATGCTTGATAATGCAAACAGAGAAAAAAAAGATGCCATTGTTGGCCAGATGTCCCTATTTGACATGGGTGATGATGAGCTTGACAAGGCAAATGAGGTAAAATATCCGGATGTTGAAGAATTTGCGAAAGAAGAACTTCTTGGTTTTGAAAAGGAAGTTTTGGGTATATATATAAGTGGACATCCTCTAAATGATTATACTGAACTTATGCAAAAGAATTGCACAAGAACCTCTCTTGACTTTATGGTATCGGAGGATGATGATAATTCGTCAGCAAAGGTTGCAGATGGGGAAAGTGTTATTATAGGGGGCATGATAACTGACAAAAAGGTGAAAGTCACAAAAACATCTAACAAGCTGATGGCATATATACAGCTTGAGGATCTCTATGGAACGATCGAAGTGACGATATTTCCAAGAGATTATGAGAGACTTAAACCGCTTCTTGAAGACGATGCAAAGGTATTTATAAGAGGCAGGGCACAGAATAGTGAAAACGGGGCGGCAAAACTTATCTGCCAGAATATCATACCTTTCAACAAAGTACCATGTGAATTGTGGATACGATTTAAAAATCTGGATGAGTTTGTTGATAAAGAACAGGAATTATACAATAAACTGTTGTCATATAGCGGAAAAGATACTGTGTGCATATATGTTGCAAAAGAAAAACAGGTGAAAAAACTTCCAGAAAAAATGTGCGTTGATGCAAGAAAACTGGTAAAAGATGATAACTTTAGATTTGTGCCAAAAGAGGCGGTTGCAATTCGTGAAATCAGTATTGAAAAAAAATGAGATTTGCCGTAATATTATATTGGATAAATGAGAATAAGTGATAGTAAAGTTTATGTAAAAATGATTATTTGATACTGCACTATACTTATTGTTTCGGAAAATTTATACTAACGTTTTTATTTTACGATACTTAAGGAGGACATTATGAGTAATGCTGTTAAGACTATTGGTGTGCTGACAAGCGGTGGAGATGCACCGGGAATGAACGCTGCGATAAGAGCAGTTGTCCGCACCGGAATTTCAAACGGACTTAAGGTTAAGGGAATCAGAAGAGGATATGCAGGTCTTTTGGACGAGGATATCATTGATATGAACAACCTTTCTGTATCCGACATTATTCAGACAGGAGGAACTATTTTATATACTGCAAGATGTCTTGAATTTAAGAAGCTTGAATATCAGAAGAAGGCAGCAGAGATCTGTCGTAAACATGGCATTGACGGTATAGTAGTTATCGGTGGTGACGGTTCATTTAATGGAGCAAGCAGACTTTCAGAGCAGGGAATAAATACTATCGGAGTTCCTGGAACTATCGATCTTGATATAGCCTGTACAGAGTATACTATAGGATTTGACACAGCTATAAACACAGCTATGGAAGCTATTGATAAACTTAGGGATACATCAGAATCACATGAGCGCTGCAGCGTTGTTGAGGTTATGGGACGTACAGCAGGCCACATTGCACTTTGGACAGGTATTGCAAGTGGTGCTGAGTATATTCTTACAACTGAGAAGTATCATGGAGATATCCAGAGAATTATTTCAAAGATTCAGGACAGAAGAAAACTCGGCAAGAAAAATCACATCATAGTAAATGCTGAAGGTGTTGGAAATTCAGCAGAGATGGCAAAGATCATCGAGGTAGCTACAGGTGTTGAAACAAGAGCAACTATCCTTGGACACATCCAGCGTGGTGGAAATCCTACATGTAAAGACAGAGTATTTGCATCAGCAATGGGAACAATGGCAGTTGAACTTTTATGTGAAGGCAAGAGCAACAGAGTAGTGGGATACAAAGAAGGAGAGTTCGTTGACTTTGATATTCAGGAAGCACTTGCAATGACAAAGGACTTAGATCCATATTTATTCCACATTACACATAAACTTACAACAAGATAAGTGCAAAACTATAGAAGGAGGTAATTTGTTATGAAGAAATTCGTAAAATTTGCTGCTGGAGTAGCAGCAGTAGCCGGTGCAGTATGCGGAGCTGTTTACTGCCTTAAAAAATTCTGTGGGATCGACATCCTGAAAAAAGATGAAGATTTTGACGAATTTGATGAGGAATTTGATGACGATTTCGATGATGACTTTGAAGATGAAGACGATGATGAAACAGAAGAGGAAACAAAAGAAACTGAGACATCAGACGACGAAGAAGAATCAGGTGACAGAGAGTATGTGACACTTGACATGGAAAGTGAAGAAACATCAGAGGAAAACGAAAATACATCAGAGGAAGATGAAAAATCAGAAGAAGAGTAAAAATTTACTGTACAATTATCATTGATGTTTTGCCAAATAACTTGTATAAATTCGATTTGCTGTGTTATTTAGCTGAAAGTCAGTGATATAGTAAATTACTGATTTTTGATATCTGATTAAAAAATTCTGTGTAGTTGTAAATTTATACTGCGCAGAATTTTTTTGCATTTTTAATTTTTTTCTGATATAATATGCAAATGTTTGTTCGTGTTAGAGATGTGCAGCGGACAGTGATTTAGTAAAATTGGAGGTTACAATGAGCGAGTATACAGGAAAAGAGATAGTGATACTTGAAGGACTTGAAGCAGTCAGAAAAAGACCAGGTATGTATATAGGTTCTACCGGGTCAAGAGGACTTCACCATCTTATATGGGAGATTCTTGATAACAGTATAGATGAGCATCTTGCGGGGTTTTGCAGTGAGATACATATTACAATGTTAAAAGACGGAGGAATCTGTATAGAAGACAATGGTCGAGGGGTTCCCGTAGATATACATCCAACAAAAAAAGTATCAACGGTCCGTGTGGTATATACGATACTTCATGCAGGTGGAAAATTTGGCAACTCTGCTTATAAAGTTTCAGGCGGATTGCATGGCGTTGGCTCATCCGTTGTCAATGCCCTATCGACACATATGATAGTAGAAGTAAAAAGAGGCGGGCTTATATACAGAGATGAATACAAAAATGGTGGTCACCCTGTTATTGAACTTAACAAGGGAGCGCTTGAGCCGGTTGGCAAATGTGCAAAATCTGCAACAGGAACAAAAGTAACATTTTATCCTGATCCTGAGATATTTGAAACGATACATTTTAAAGCAGAAGTTATAAAGAAAAAACTCAAAGAAATTGCATATCTTAATAAAAATCTTAAACTTATATTTAAAAATGAAAATGACGGTGAGGAAAAAACATATCTTGAAGAGCATGGTATAAAAAGCTTTGTATCATATATAAATAGAGATGCACATGTGATTCACAAAGAACCGATCTATTTTGAGGGGACAAGTGGGGACATAGAAGTAGAGGTGGCACTTCAATATACGACAAACTTCACTGAGCAGATAAATCCTTATTGCAATCGAATAAATGTAGTAGACGGTGGAACACTTGTAACAGGATTTAAAATGGCACTCACAAGAGTTATGAACCAGTATGCAAGAGAACTCGGAGTGCTCAAAGACAAAGACGAAAACTTTGATGGAAAAGATATAAGAAATGGACTTGTAGCGATCATTTCAATAAAACATCCTGACCCGCAGTTTGAGGGACAGACAAAGACAAAACTTGGAAATACTGATGCAAAAACAGCAGTAGATGAAGTTGTGACAACAGAAATACAGCGTTATCTTGATAAAAATATAAATGTACTTCAGGCTATACTTGACAATTCAGTAAAAAGCTATAATGCAAGAAAAGCAAGTGACAAGGCGAGAAATACAGTATTAAAACAGCTGAATGATGTAGATACAAAAAGTAAACTTGCAGCATGCACATCAAAAAATCCAGAGGAATGTGAAGTTTATATAGTCGAGGGAGATTCAGCCGGAGGAACAGTAAAAACTGCAAGAAACAGAAAAACTCAGGCGGTTCTTCCACTGAGAGGAAAAATATTAAATGTAGAAAAAGCATCACTTGAAAAAATATTATTAAACAATGAGATAAAATCAATGATAGCAGCATTCGGCTGTGGAATAGGTGATGAATTTGATATAAGTAAGCTTAGATATGATAAGATAATAATCCTTACTGATGCCGATGTAGATGGAGCACATATAAGCACACTTTTGCTGACATTTTTCTATCGTTTTATGCCTGAGCTTATCTATTCAGGTAAAATATACAGAGGACTTCCACCACTTTACAAAGTGGACTATGAGGCACTTGACAAAAAAACGAAAAAGAAACGCTCAGAGTATGTATTTAATGACTTTGAACTTGAAAAATTCAGAAAAAACAAAAACAATAAGATACTAAGCATACAGCGTTACAAAGGACTTGGAGAGATGGATGCATCACAGCTCTGGGAGACAACACTCGATCCGGAAAGTAGATTACTTGCACAGATAACAATAAGTGACAGCGTAGACGCAGACGATGCGACAACAACGCTTATGAGCAGCAATGTGCCACCTAGACGACAATTTATAATGGAAGAAGCACAGTATGCAAATCTGGATATATAACTCAGCAAAAAACGCTGACTAAGTACTGACGGCGACAAAAATGCCGGCTAACATTATTTGTTATATCTGCACAATCTATTTACAAGCTTTGACAGTTTTGCAAATATAAATAGTGAATTAAAAAGAATGGGGATTAAAATGAAAACAAAGGAACAACCAATTATTCAGCTTGATTTCTCGGAAGAAATGAGAAATTCATATAGAGATTATGCTATGAGCGTAATCATAGCAAGAGCACTTCCTGATGTGAGGGACGGTCTGAAGCCTGTTCAGAGAAGGATTCTTTATGCCATGGATGAGCTTGGTCTTGCACCTGACAAGCCACATAGAAAAAGCGCCCGTATTGTCGGTGATACCATGGGTAAATATCATCCTCATGGTGATAGTTCGATATATGATGCGCTTGTACATATGACGGAGGATTATTCACTTTCATTGCCACTTGTAGACGGACATGGAAACTTTGGTTCAATAGATGGTGACGGAGCAGCCGCTATGCGTTATACAGAAGCAAGGCTTTCAAAACCGGCAATGACTATGCTTGAAAATCTTGACAAAGGACTTGTGCCATTTGGCCCAAACTTTGACGAGAGCGAAAAAGAGCCACTGGTACTTCCAGCAACACTTCCAAATCTACTTATAAACGGAACAACCGGAATAGCAGTAGGAATGGCGACAAACATGCCGCCGCACAATCCGGGCGAGGTGATAGATGGAGTTATCGCATACATGGATAACCCTGAGATTTCTACAAAGGGACTTATGAAATATATAAAAGGTCCTGATTTTCCAACAGGAGCCTCTATCACAAACACAGATGATCTGTTTGATATATATGATACAGGTGAAGGAAAAATAAAAATTCGTGCAAAAGCAGAAATAGAACCCGGCACAAACGGAAGAAAAAATATAGTTGTGACAGAGATACCATACACAGTGGCAGGAAATAAAACTAAGCTGCTTGAAAATCTTGTATCATTATCAAAAGACAAGGTATTTGATGAGATATATGATGTGCGTGATGAATCATCAAAAGAGGGAATACGAATAGTAGTAGAAGTAAAAAAGGACAGAAATGCAGAAAATCTTTTAAACGGACTCTACCAGAAAACATCACTTGAAGACACATATGGTGTAAATATGCTTGCCGTAAAAGACAAACAGCCTATAACATTTACACTCAAGGGACTCGTACAGGAATTTGTTGAATTTCAGGAAGAACTCTACACAAAGGAGTATGAGCATCTTTTGGAAAAGGCAAAAGCAAGACTAGAGATAGTAGCAGGCCTTATAAAAGCCACAGATGTGATAGACCTTATCATAGAAATACTTCGTGGAAGTGATTCAGTAAAACAGGCGAAAAACTGTCTTATAAACGGAGTGACAACTGACATAAAATTTAAAACACAGAAGTCAGAGAAAGCAGCGTCAAAACTTGATTTCACAAAAAATCAGGCAGATGCGGTACTTGCAATGCCACTTAGCAAGCTTATCGGACTTGAACTGTTAAAACTTCATCAGGAAAACGATTCACTTCTTGCCAATATAGAAGAGTACGATAATGTACTTGGAAACATAAACGAGCTGCACAAAGTAATAAAAGCGAGACTTAAGAATTATAAGAAACAGTTTGGCAGAGGAAGACGGACAATACTCACAAATCTTGATGCAGGAAAATATGTCGAGGAAGTAAAAGAGGAAAATCTCTACGTGCTTATCGACAGATTTGGATATTGTAAATCTGTAGACGAATCAAGTTATTCAAGGATATCAGCAGAATCCCTAAACGAATATACGCATAAAATACAGATAAGAAACACAGACAAGCTTTGTGTATTCACAAAAAACGGATTTATGCATCAGATAAAAATGTCGGCGATACCAAAAGGAAGAAACAGGGACAAAGGAGTGCTCATACAGTCGCTGTGCAAACTTGGAAATGATGAAGTACTCACATATATAGCATTTGAAGATCTGTTTAACTCACAGCTTTTATTTGTCACGAAAAACGGACTTGTAAAGCTGGTATCAGGCGTAGAATTTGAAACCAACCGCTCAATGATAAACTCAACAAAACTTGACGATGAAGACGAACTTATAACAGTGCGTCCACTCACCGACGAAGAATCAATATCGGAAGACAGCAGTGTAGTCATAATAACGCACAAAGAAGCATCACTTCGCTTCCCACTCTCACAGGTAAACGAACTCAAAAAAGCCAGCAAGGGAGTAAAAGGAATAACAATGGCAGCAGGCGACTATGCATGGTATGCAGAAGTAGTCTCAAAAGAAACAGAAACACTGGAATATGAGGGAAAGAAGTATGCGGCAAAGAAGATAAAGATGCATAAAAGGAATGATAAGGCATCCAGGGCGAAGATACGGGTGTAAGTTCTCAAAATGGGGGTATTGATTTAATATAAAATTCAGACTATAATAAAATTATATTTTAGATTAGTCGGAGGTGCGGCATGGCGTATATAAAAAGAGCGATTACTTCGGTGCTAAAAAAGCGTGTAGACACAAATAAATGTACATTGATAGTCGGAGCCAGACAAGTTGGCAAATCTACATTTGTCAGACATGAATTTCCTGAATTTAACAGGGCAAATTTTGATGACAGATTGACAAGACTACAAGCAAGAGAAGAGCCTAAGTTATTTTTTATAAATAATCCATGCCCTCTTTTTATTGATGAAGTTCAAAAAGAGGGCAGTATATTAGAAGATGTAAAAATAATAGTTGACGAAACAGATGAGAGGGGATTATTTATTTTATCAGGTTCACAAAAATTGGAACTGATGAAGGGTGTTAGTGAATCGCTTGCTGGCAGAGTATCAATTCTTGAACTTGCCGGACTGTCTATGAGGGAAATATATGATGTGGACTTTAACAGGCATTTTATACCATCAGAAGAATATATCAGAGAACGTGAGAAGAAGATAAAACCATATAAGGATATATGGAAGATCATTCATAAAGGTTCATATCCGGAATTATATGCGTATGACAGAGAGTGGCAGGAGTATTATTCCTCTTATGTTTCAACTTACCTGGAAAGAGACATAAATGAGATGATTTCGGCAGACAGCATAACTTTCACAAAATTTCTGACAGTGGTAGCAGCAAGAACTGGTGAAATGTTAAATTATGCCAACATTGCAGGTGAAGTAGGCGTGAGTGAGCCAACGATAAAGAAGTGGATCTCAATATTAGAAAGAACAGGAGTAGTGTATCTTTTGCAGCCGTATAGTGCAAGTGCTCTTAAACGTGCTGTAAAGACACCAAAGATTTACTTTAGAGATACAGGACTTGCATGTTATCTGACAAGGTGGCTGACAGCAGATACTTTAAAATGTTCAGCAGTAGCAGGAAATATGTTTGAGACATTTGTTGTATCGGAAATTTTGAAATCATATAGTAATGAGGGAAAGGATTATAAATTCAACATCTTTTATTATAGGGGAAAAGATAAGAATACATCTTCTGAAAATGAGATCGATATTGTAATTGAAGAAGATGGAGTATTATATCCTGTAGAAATAAAAATGTCAGGCAATCCCAAGGCAAACATGGGAGCAACAAATCCAGTCCTTGACAAAATTGAGAATAAAAAGAGAGGAATGGGAGCGATTGTGTGTCTGATAGATAAAAAAACATTTTTAAGAGAAAATCTGGTGGCATTGCCAATCGAGTTTATTTAGGCAATGTTAGTATATTTCTCAAGTTAGGGTATTGAAACCTAAAATGATTTTTGATACCATAGGTAAGGATACATTGCTAGCAACTTTATAAACTTTAGTGAATCATAGCTGTACAATGTATCAGGTTAAAAAATGACCTTGAATACACAAAAGCAGACAAAAAGCGAAGATCATTTGATCTGTCATACAGAAAGCCTGCTTTAAGAAAGGACGACACAACATGAAAAAGATACCATTTGTAACAAAAGAACAGATCGAGGAAATCGCAAAAACATACCCTACACCTTTTCACATCTATGATGAGAAGGGCATCAGAGAAAATGCGCGCAAACTCAAGAAAGCATTTTCATGGAACAAAGGCTACCGTGAGTATTTCGCAGTAAAAGCAACTCCAAACCCATTTATCCTCAAACTTCTTCAGGAAGAGGGATGTGGTGTAGACTGCTCATCACTCACAGAACTTATGATGTCAGAGGCATGTGGCTTTAAAAACAGCGATATCATGTTCTCTTCAAATGTTACACCAGCAGCCGAGTACAAGAAAGCAAAAGAACTCGGTGCATATATAAATCTTGATGACATTACACATATAGATTTTCTTGACGAGGTAGCGGGAATCCCTGAGACAATCTGCTGCCGTTACAATCCGGGTGGAGTATTCCAGATGGGAACAGATATTATGGACAATCCGGGAGATGCCAAATATGGTATGACCAAAGAACAGATGATAGAAGCTTTCAAGAGACTTAAAGCAATGGGAGCAAAATATTTTGGAATTCATTCATTCCTCGCAAGCAATACAGTAAGCAATGAATACTATCCTACACTTGCAGGAATCCTCTTTAACCTTGCAGTAGAACTTAAAGAGAAAACAGGCGTTGAGATTAAATTCATCAACCTCTCAGGCGGTGTCGGAATCCCTTACACAGAAGACAAAGAGCCAAATGATATAGCAGTCATCGGTGAGGGCGTACACAAGAAATTTGACGAGATCATGGTACCGGCAGGCATGGGAGATGTAGCAATCTTTACAGAACTTGGCCGTTTCATGCTTGCACCATACGGTGGACTTGTAACAAAAGCAATCCATGAGAAACATATATACAAAGAATATATAGGGGTAGATGCATGTGCAGTAAACCTTATGCGCCCGGCAATGTACGGAGCATATCATCATATTACAGTACTTGGAAAAGAAAACGAGCCATGCGACCATAAATATGATGTCACAGGTTCACTCTGTGAGAATAATGATAAATTTGCAATAGACCGCATGCTTCCAAAGATTGATATGGGAGATTATCTCTTTATACATGACGCTGGAGCACATGGATTTGCCATGGGTTACAATTACAATGGCAAATTAAAATCAGCAGAACTCCTTCTCAAAGAAGATGGAAGTGTTCAGATGATAAGACGTGCAGAAACACCAAAGGACTACTTTGCAACATTTGATTTCTGCGATATACTTAAAGATGTTAAATACTAAGATTTGTTCAACTTGCATAAAAACAAAAAAAGACACCGATAAAATTTGTCGGTGTCTTTTTTGAACTAATATGCATTTTCAGGTAAAGTTTTCTTTACTAAAAGCCGATAAATAGAATGAAAATGAATTGACTAGGTGGTGATAATATGAGAATAGATGCATTAAATCAGGTAAGCCAGTTATATCAGGCAAACAAACCTAAAAAAGTTTCAAAAAGCAAAGAGAACGATGCAGCAGATAAGTTCGAGATATCACAGTCAGCAAAAGATTATCAGGTAGCGAGATCAGCAGTAAATGATTCATCTGATATCAGAGAAGACAAAGTCGCTAAACTTAAGGAAGCAGTAGCAAGCGGTACTTACAATGTTTCAGCAGCCGAGATAGCTGACAAAATGGTAAGCAGATATTTTGATTCGATTTTTTAGAGTAAGCCGGGAGCAGTAAATGCCTGGGCATGAAAAAGAGGAAAAAGATTTGGCTAGTTTAATGGATGAACTCCTCGAAGCATTAAACGAGGAAAAAGAGATTTACGAAGAACTTGTGCCGATATCTGAGAGAAAAACACAGGTACTTATAAAAGAAGACCTTGAAGAACTCAAAAAGATTACGGACAAAGAGCAGTTTCTTGTTGACAAAGTAAGCATCGTTGACAGGAAGAGGGAAAAAGTTATAAAAAATATAAGTGTAGTCTTAAACAAGGATCCGAAGGAACTGGATCTTTCAACACTTGCAAATATATTGTGCAGGCAGCCAGAAGAAAGAAAAAGACTGAATCAGATTCATGATTCGCTAAAAAAGATTATGAACAGGCTTGTCATTGCAAATGAACAAAATAAAGAACTTATAGAAAATTCCCTAGGAATGATAGAGTTCAATATGAACTATATTAAAAGCACAAGGATGTCGCCGGGAAATAACAATTATGATCGTAACGCCGCTACGAGTTATACAGACTCAGACAGAGGCGGATTTGATGCAAAACAGTGATTATATGCTATGCTTAAATAAAGAGTGTATAGCGTATAGTCATAAGCATCAGATATGATTATGGTTATACGGTGTACATTCTTTTTTTATTATAGGAAAGCATGAAAGGGGATTAAAAGATTTCCTATCACAAAAGTTCATAAAAATATGGAGGAAAAAAGATGAGCTTATTTACGAGTTTACAAAATGGGGTTTCAGGATTGAATGCAGCGTCCGCTGGTCTTAATACAACCTCGCACAACCTTGCCAATACGAAAACGCAGGGTTATACAAGGCAGCAGAGCATTCAGAAGGACATGTATTATCAGACATTTAAGGTTACGGACAAATCAACCATGAAAGTCGGATACGGGACATATGTAGCAGATGTCCGTCAGATAAGAGATATATTCCTTGACAAAGAATACAGACTTCAGGTCAGCAGACAGAATTTCTATGAAAAGCAGGTTGAGTGTGAGCAGGAAGTAGAAGATATATTCGGTGAGACAGAGGGTGTTGAATTCAGAAATTCAATGGAAAGCATATGGGAAGCTGTACAGAACCTTTCCACAAACCCTGAAAGTGTCGTAAACAGACAGCTTTTTGTGACACAGTGCGAGTCATTTATAGAAACAGCAAAGAATGCGTACAATGCTATCACAAAATATCAATCAGGCTTGAACAGTGAAGTACAAAAGCAAGTTGATGCGATAAACAGTATAGCAGACCAGATAGCAGAACTAAATAAGATCATATCAGAAAAAGAAGCATCAGGAGTTGAAAATGCAAATGATTACCGTGACCAGCGAAATCTTCTTATGGACAAACTCGGTGGTTACACATACTATACATACAACGAAGATGTAGACGGAAAAGTACAGATATACATAGGTGATGCACCACTTGTCATAGAAACAAAGTCATTCCATATGAAAACGGAAAGTGCCACACAAACAGGTATGTACAACGTAGTATGGGAAGATAAAAGTTTTGGTGATGTGTACAACACAGATGAGGCATATTCGACAGCCAAAAAGACAGACACAGGTTCACTCCTCGGTATACTTACAGCGAGAGGAAAGAAAAACGCTGTATACAGTGATGTGCCACAGGAACCAAATGCCGCTGACAAAAAATACTATGAAAATGGTGTATTCCAGAAAGATAAATATAATGAAGATTATGGAAAGTATAAAACAAAAGTAGAACTTTATAACAACACTACAGGAAATTCCATTCTCACACAGGCAGAGGCACAGTTTGATCTTCTTATCAATGGTATTGTTACTATGTTAAATGATGTCTTTTGCCCGAATGTAAAGGACAGCAATGGCAGTGATAAGATATCACTAAATGTCGATATTGAAGGTACGGCAAAAGATGCAAATGGCAATGATATTACATTTAAACTTGACGCATCTAAAAAATATAAGTTCCTTGATGCAACAAACAGCGCAGTAGGAGCAGATGATAAAGAGACAATAGGAACTGAACTTTTCGTCAGAACAGGAACGCCAAGATATACAAAGATTACTCTTAAGCAGCCGGTGACAGTAACAGGTGCAGATGGAAAGACGACGATAAATCTTACAAATGAAGTAACTGATGAAAATGGTAATAAAAAGTATGAATTATATGTCTACAATGAAGAAAATGTATCAATAGAACAGGGCACAGATGGAAAGTATACATATGTTGAACATCCAGAAGGATACACAGACAAAACAACGATGTATACAGTCACAAATCTTCAGATAAATCCTGATATCCTTGCCGACTACTCACTTTTGCCGGTAAAGAAAAATTCATCAGGCGGTGACTCAGGAGCATATGCACTTGACATATACAAAGATATACTTACAGCATGGAAATCAGACTTTGCGAAACTTGACCCGAACACAAAGACATCATACACATTTGATGAATATTACAATGAAATGATAGGAAACTTTGGCTCAAAAGGTAAAGTATGGCAGAGCAAAGTAGATAATCAGGAAAAACTTGTTGAACAGACAGAAGATAAAAGACAGCAGGTATCAGGTGTATCAACAGATGAGGAACTCACAAGCCTTCTTACATATCAGCATGCGTACAATGCCGCATCAAGATATATAAATGTAGTAAATCAGATGCTTGAACACCTGATAGAAAAACTTGGATAACTTGGATAAAACGAAAATAAAATTTTCATTGGAGGGAAAATATGGCATCAACATTTTTTGGATTAAATATAGCAGTATCCGGAATGAACACATACAATGCCGTGCTAAATACAACAGCACACAATATATCCAACACAAAAACAAAAGGATATTCAAAGCAGGTAGTAAACCAGCAGGCAAAAAATGCATTGTCACTTAAGACATCATTCGGAATGCAGGGAACAGGTGTTGAAGTTACCGAAATAGCAAACACAAGAGATTCCTATTACGATTACAAATATAGAAAAAGCACAACAACATTCGGATATTATGATGCAGCCAAATATTATATGAGCAGCATTGAAGATTATCTGTATGTAAAAGATGACAAAAGCGGTGGACTTTCAACATCACTTGACTCATTCTTCAAATCACTTATAAATATGACGACAGATTCGACAGATACTACAAAAAGAGCAGAAGCAGCAGGATATGCGGATGCACTCGGAGAGTATGCAAGAAAAATGTCAACAAATCTCCAGACACTTCAGAATGATCTGAACACAGAGATAAGCAATACAATAAGACAGATAAATGGATATGCAGAGCAGATAGCATCACTCACAAAGCAGATAAATTCACTTGAAGTGTATGGAAACAAAGCAAACGACCTTCGTGACCAGAGAGCGAGAATACTCGACGAACTTTCACAGCTTGCTGACGTTGAAGTCACAGAAAAAGAGCCAGAAGGCGGAAGTGGACTTCATCAGTATATAGTTGCACTCGGTGGAAATATTCTTGTAGACACATATTCATACAAGACAATAGAAACAGAAACAGCAACAACAAAAGATAATCAGTGTGATGTTCAGGGACTTTACGGGCTCAGATGGAGTGATGGACAGTCATTTAATATAAGAAGTTCGGTACTAGGAGGAAAACTCCAGGCATTATTTGAAATAAGAGACGGAAACAACGGAGAAAACTTCTCTGCAAAACTTGCAAATAATGGCACAAATTCATGCATAAACACTGTTAATGGCAGATCAACTATCACATTATCAGCAGAATTCGTAAGCGGAGCAAACAACTGTGACCTTGCAAAACTAAGCATACCAGAATCAAACGCCTGCCTTACTATAGGTGGGAGAGATTATAAATATGATTCATTTGAAGTGTCAGTAGCACTAGATGGAACATATACATATACATTTACACTGTCAGAAAATTTGGATGCAGCAGATGAAAAAAACATCAAAGCCGCTTATGACAAACAGGAATCAGCCACAATAGGTGATGCAGTAGACTTCAGAGGAATACCTTACTACATGTCACAGTTAAATGAATTTATCCGAACATTCTCGGCTAATATAAACCAGCTTCAGAATATAGGATATGACATGGACAATAATCATGGAGTAGACTTATTTGTAGGAACTGATAACAGTACAGGCAAACAGATGGACATGATCGAGCTTATCAGAAGCACAAAAGACGGCTATTATTATCTGAATGGAAGTAAAGTATTTTCAGGTAAAGTAACAGGAGGCGCTACAGACACTCCAGCAGCAACAGCAGGTTCAGATCTTGCTACATACCTTAAAAATAATGACTATACGATAAAAGCAAAATCTGAATCAAATGTAAGTGACAATGGAATAAACGGAAATGTATATACACTTTTAAATAAAGATGGAGATGAAGTAGAAACAGTATTTGTACCAGATGATCAAAATAGCTTATTTAAATTCAGTTCATCAACAAAGGCAGATGCAAACGGAAATATCCATTCATCATACTATGGCATAACCGCAGCACGTTTCCAGGCAAACAAAGATGTAGTAAAAGATGGAAGACTTATCGCAGCAGCTAAATATCCAAAGGAAAAAACAGGTATCTCAGAATCAGGAAACCTTGACAGACTAGTAGCACTGCAGAACGATCAGAATGTATTTAAACAGGGAACACCGACAGCATTCCTTCAGATAATGACAGCAACGATCGGTGTAGACTCAAACAAAGTCGTTGCAGCAGCAACAAACTCAGAAAATATACAGAAGTCTATCGAAAACAGAAGACTTTCAGTAATGGGCGTAGATGAAGATGAGGAAGCACAGAACCTCGTGATCACACAGAATCTGTTAAATGCACAGTACAGAGTGATCTCTGTAATGAATGAGGTACTTGACAAACTTATAAATCAGACAGGAGTATAAAACATCAAAAGGGGGACTAACATGCGAGTAACAAATTCCATGATTTCAAATAGTGCTTCGGCACATATTTCAAATGCAAAAAACAGTCTTTTAAAATATTCGGACCAGTACACAACACAGAAAAAGATACAGAGACCATCGGATGATCCGACAGTAGCTGTTCGTTCTCTGAAACTTCGCACAACATATTCACAGCTTACACAGTATGCTGAGAAGAATGTAAAAGATGCCATGAGCTGGATGAATACAACAGAAACAGCACTGACAAACATATCAAAGAAATTTGATAACATGAAATCATACTTTAACCAGGGAGCAAATGATTATCTTAAAGCAGATAATAGAAAAGATGTGTTAACAACACTTCAGCAGTATGTAAAATCTATATTTGAAGATGAGGCAAATACTGATTATTCAGGAAGATATGTATTTACTGGGTACAGAACGGATACATCGCTTTTATTTACGGAAAGAACAGATAAACTTTCGTATCAGATAAATGAGAACTTTTCATATGATTCATTTGACAGCATTACTGTAGTAACAGGTGGTGCAAATTATGCAGATGGAAAGACTGGTCAGGATTATATAACTTCTACAGCAAAGAAGAATGATGTTTATCAGTTAAGACTTGCATATGATAACTGTTCAGATAAAGAATTTCAGAAATATGGTTCAACTGGGAGCAATATAGTAATATCATTTAAAGATAGCAACGGAAATATTACTAAGACGTATGCACCGAATGGTTACAATCCAAAACCAGACAAAGAGATCACAACAATGAAATCAACTGATAAAAATCCTGATGCATATGTTGTTGGCGACGATGAAGTTAGGTATCTTTATGATACAGGTGAAGTGCTTGTTGGAAAGAATGTATATTCCGAAATACAAAATGCTCAGGCTGATTTTACAGTTACATATGTAAAAAATAATTTTGAGAAAAATGATATCAAACCTGAAATGTATTTTGAATGTACGGCGTATGATTCTGTGAATAGTAAGACAACCAATTATGCTGATCCAAGTGATCAGGAAATTCAATACGAGATAAATTATGGTCAGAACATAATAGTAAATACGCAGGCAAAAGATGCTATAAGCACTGACATCTACAGAGTAGTAGATTATATTGCAACAACAGTAAAATATGTAGATGAAGTAGAAACAAAACTTGATGAAGTGGATAAGATGATTAAAAATACCACAGATAAGACAAAACTTGCATCATTAAACAGTCTTAAAACTGCATTAGAAACGGAAAAAGATCTTCGTGGAAAAGTAATGACAGAAGCTTTTGGAATGGGACTTACCATGATAGACGAGGCAGCACAGAAAGTAAGTGTAGCAACTTCAGAACTTGGAGCCAAATATAATAGAGCGCAGCTTACATCCAACAAGCTTCTTGATGAACAGACAGATGCCGAAGATAAATTGTCTGAAAATGAGGATGTAAGTCTTACTGATATATATATAAATCTTACACAGGCAGATAATCTTTATCAGGCATCATTGTCGGCAACAGCAAAGATACTTGGAAATTCGCTTCTTAATTATATTTAATTATATTAAAAAAATCAGAACAAATGGAAAGGATGCCGGATGTGATGACAGTGAGCTCATTGCCTCCGGTATTCTAAACTCAGAATGGAGGTTTGTATGAAGGTAGATACAAAATATTTTGGTGAGATAGAGATAGCTGACGATAAGATAATTCATTTTGAAAATGGAATTATGGGATTTGAGGAATATAAAGATTTCACGCTTCTCTATGATATAGAAGCAGAAAAAAGACCATTTTTTTCATGGCTTCAGTGTGTGACAGAAAAAGGACTTGCATTTCCCGTTGTAAATCCGTTAAATGTCATAAAAGATTATGATCCTGTAGTCGAGGAAGCTTTACTTGAGCCGCTCGGAGAACTCAAAGACGAAGATATAGTACTTCTTGTACTTGCAACAATACCAAAAGATGTAAAAGAAACATCAGTAAATATGAAAGCGCCTATCATAGTAAACGCTGCAAATGGCAAGGCTATTCAGGTGATTCTTGAAAAGGGTGACTATAAGATAAAACATAAAATAATAGAAGATACAAGCAAAGAACAACAGGAGGGGGAGAAATGTTAGCATTAGCCAGAAAAATAAACCAGTCTATCATGATAGGCAATGATATTGAGATAACATTGCTTGAGATAAAAGGTGATCAGGTGAAGATAGGAATAAATGCACCAAAATCTGTACCTATATATAGAAAAGAAATTTATGTGCAGATACAGGATGAAAATAAAAAAGCCTCAGAGGGAGAGGTGGATGTAGAAGCATTAAATAAGTTATTTTCGGTTAAAGCCTAAAAAAAAGCAGGTATTTGCCGATATAAAGGATAAAGAAGTTTTTGCTTTTTAGATTGAATTAAAAAGTAAAAATATATGCAGATAATTGTAAAAAAATTTATCTGGATTATATTAAATGGATTTTTTGATAATTCAGATAAATGTAACAACATAACATGAAAATCACACGGAGGTGACACTATTATGGAAATAGAATCAATCAAGTCAATAGGAAACAAAAATTCAGCAGCTTCATATGTACCGCCTGTAGCAGACGCATCTGGTAATTCTGTAAAAGTTGTCAATGATACACCTAAAACAGCAGAGACAACAAGTGCAAATCAGAATGTAGAAAGTCAGAATGTAGCTAATGAGGCAACTATGGCAACTAAAAAAGTAGCCCAGAGTACTATAGACAGTACTATATCTGGAACAAATTCAAAGATAAAGATGTCGAATACACAGCTTCAATATTCAGTTGATAAGGATACTCAGCGTATATCTATCAAGATAATTGACAAAGATACTGATAAGGTCATACGTGAGGTACCACCTGAAGAAACATTGGAGGCGATTAAAAAAATATGGGAGATTGCGGGTATTATAGTGGATGAAAAGAGATAACAGATTGATATAAGGAGGAATCACCATGCCAATAAGAATGACGGGACTTACATCAGGACTTGATACAGAATCAATTGTAAGTGCATTGATGTCAGCACAGCGAACAAAACAGACAAAGGTTGAGAATAAAAAGCAGAAGCTTGAGTGGAAACAGGAAATCTGGAAGGGACTTAATACTAAAATTTATGGATTTTATAAAGACTCTCTTTCAAAAATGAAATATAGTTCGAATTATTCTACAAAGAAAGCAGCAGTAAGTGATTCTACAAAGCTTACAGCAACAGCATCAACAAAAGCAGCAGCAGGGTCATATAAAGTTGCAATAAAATCAATAGCATCAGCACAGTATGTAACAAGTGGAAAATTAGATTATAAAGATAGTGATGGAAAAACAGCAAAAGCAACAACATCTACAAAGCTTTCGGATCTTGGAATGGCTACAGGTACTGTTTTGAAATTAGGTGTTGGAGATAAGTCAGCGGATTTAGAAGTAAAAGATGATACTACAATCAGCGACTTTGTGAAATTTTGCAGTGATGCGGGAATTAATGCTACATTTGATGAAAAACAGCAGAGATTTTTCCTAAGTTCTAAAGATAGTGGGTCTGAAAATTCATTTTCTTTATCTGCAAATGGAATAACTAATAAAGATGCTTCAGCACTATCAAAACTTGGACTTAGTAATTTTGATGGTTCAACAGATGTTAAGGAGTCAGATACAGATAATGATGTAAAAATGGTCGTTACTAAAGCTGATGACACAGAAGTTGTATATAATGGTGCAACACTTACAAGCAACAATACAAGTATAGATGTTGCAGGAGTTACATTAAACCTTTTAGGAACTACAGCAGCAGGAGAGACAGTGAATGTAACTGTAAGTAATGACACATCGGCTGTATATGATAATATCAAGGAGTTTATTACTGAATATAATAGTATTCTTAAAACAATGAATACATATTATGATGCATCATCAGCGAGTAGTTATGAAGTACTTACAGATGACCAGAAAAAAGCAATGTCAGATGATGAAGTAGACAAGTGGAATACAAAGATTAAAGATTCTCTTCTTCGTAGAGACAGTACATTAAGTGGTCTTATAACTACAATGAAAAGTGACATGATGGGAACTGTGACTGCATCAAATGGAAAGACATATTCACTTGCCAATCTTGGTATCACAACATCTGCAAAAAACTATAGTGAAGGTGGGCTTCTCCACATAAAAGGTGATGAGGATGATGATGAGTTTGCAGATTCTACAAATACGCTTATGCAGATGCTTGAGGAAGATCCTGACACGGTGAAAGAGGTATTATCAGGCCTTGCATCAAATCTTTATGATAGTTTAAACAAGAAAATGGGAACAACTACGATGAGTAGTGCGCTTACATTTTATAATGATAAGGAAATGGCATCTCAGCTTTCTGATTATAAAAAAGAAATATCAGATTGGGAGTCGAAATTAAGTAGTATGGAAGAAAGATATTATTCCCAGTTTAGTGCAATGGAAACGGCACTTGCAAAACTTCAGAATCAGCAAAATACATTGTCTAGTTATCTAGGAAGTTGATAAAGAGTTATAAAATGTATAGTATTGCTTTTTTGTTGGAAAAGATATAAAATTATGAGTAGCGGCGGATGTGTAGATGTATTCGTCGCTACAATTAAAATTTATGAGAAACGGGGAAGAAAATATATGACACCGAACAAAAGAAATGCAGCACAGGCATATAAAATTAACGCCATAAAAACGGCATCTCCTGCAAGGCTGACAAGTATGCTATATGATGCAGCGGTTAGATTTACAGATATAAGCATAGAACTCATGGAAAATGATCCTAAAAATTATGAAGAAATAAATAAAAATTTGAAAAAGGCTCAGGAATGTATAATGGAACTTAGGATGGGATTAGATTTTAAATATCCTGTGGCAGGAGAATTTGAGAAGGTTTATGACTATATTTACAGAAGACTCGTGGAAGGAAATATGAAAAAAGATGTTGAGATAGTTAAGGACACACTTACTCATATTCATACGATGCGTGATACATGGAAAGAAGTAGTCAGATTAAATAATGAAGGAAAAGCAAAGTAGAAAGGGGAGTTTGATAGCAGATAATGGAAAACACAGTTGTTTATGTAACGATTCTCTTGGATTCACTTAAGAAAAAGGTTAAAATATTAAAAAAAATTTTTGAGTTGACAAAAGAACAGAATAGTATACTGAGTGAAAAAAATATTGAAAAAGTTGATGCGGAAGCATTTGATGATATCGTTGATAAAAAAGCAATATTGCTTGAAAAAATGCAGGAACTTGATGATGGCTTTGATACGATTTATAAAAAGGTATGTGTTTTTCTTAGTGAAAATAAAGAAGAGTATAAGCCACAAATTCTTGAAATGCAGAATTTAATAAGAGTGATTACAGAGATTGGCGTACAGATACAGCATCTTGAAATGCAGAATAAGACTAAGTTTAATACATTTATAAGAAACAAACGGCATGCAATAAACGATTTTAAGCAGTCAAATAGGGTAGCAACATCATATTACCAGAATATGTCTAATCAGCATAGGGAGTGGCAGTCTCATTTTCTTGATCAAAAAAAATAAATAAAAAAGTTTCAAAAAACACTAAAGTGATATATCAATTAACCGATATATATATTGAGTAAGTTAATACTTATAAGAGCTTTTAACTATATGTGTACGGACAGATAGAAAAGCAGAACTATTAATTATTATCTCAATGGCATGGAAGCCATTGTAAATTCAAGGAGGAAAACATTATGATAGTACAGCATAATATGACAGCGTTAAATGCTAACAGACAGTTAAGCATCACAAACACAAACCTTGCAAGAAGCACAGAAAAACTTTCTTCAGGTTATAGAATCAACCGTGCATCAGATGATGCGGCAGGACTTTCTATTTCAGAAAAGATGCGTGGACAGATTAGAGGTCTTAATCAGGCATCTACAAATGCTCAGGATGGTCAGTCACTTATTCAGACAGCAGAAGGTGCTATGGGTGAGATTCATTCAGTTCTTCAGAGAATGAGAGAACTTGGAGTTCAGGCAAAGAACGATACATATGAGAATGCTGATCGTACAAAGATTCAGGATGAGGTTAAAGCACTTGAATCAGAAATCACTAGAATTGCTAGTCAGACACAGTTTAACCAGATGAATCTTCTTGATGGTACATTTACAGGTAAGCAGTTCCAGGTTGGTGCTAATGATGGTCAGACAATTGGAGTTGCAATTACTACATTAACAGCAGCAGCTCTTTCTGTAAATGGTATTGCAAGCAAGATTGGTAAGGCTGCTAAGGGTTCATCAGTTGGTAGTATTCTTACTACAATTGATAAAGCTATTACAAATGTATCTGCAAAGAGATCAGCTCTTGGTGCTCTTTCAAATAGACTTGATCATACAATTACAAATGCTGATAATATGGCGGAAAATCTTCAGTCTTCAGAGAGTAAGATTCGTGATGTAAATATGGCAACAGAAATGGTATCTTACTCAAGCAAGAGCATTCTTCAGCAGGCTGGACAGTCTATGCTTTCTCATGCAAATCAAGCTACACAGGGTGTACTTTCATTACTTCAGTAATTAAGAATAAGAAATGTTTTGGAAAGCATATTTATATGTGTAAGAGACTAGGCAGAGTGTTATATATTTGTGTTATATTTATCACATGCACTCTGAAAGGAGTTGGCAATATGCCAACTCCTTTTTGAAATTAAAGTAAATGTAGGGAGAATAAAAATTGTTATGAGTGAAAAGAAAGAACAGATAAAAGCTACCATTGATGAAGTACAGGATATTATAGATTTATTTTACCAGCAGAATGATAAAGAAGCATTTGAAAAGTTAGATACTGTTTTAGAAAATATGACAATTTCTATAGATAATCTTGAATTGTACAAATTAGAAAATTCGGATTTTGATTTTGATGAAACAAAACTTTGTGAGATATTGAAAGAGTCCATGGAAGCTTTACAGTCTGATGATAAAGTACTTATGGCGGATATACTTCAATATGATTTTATAGAGTATATAAATGAATTATTAGAACAAATGAAATAATGTTATAATAGTTTGGAGTGATATGCATTTATGGAATATTTACATGAAAATTTATTATATATAAAACAAAAAGATATTCGATTATATGAAAAAATATCTGCGATAGTATCAGATGCTCAAAAAATTAACGGTATTAAAAGTAAATTTAATGTTATTGAAACAAAAGATAATGAAAAGACTATAGAAATCCTACAAGAAACAAATAGGGGAGCAAGACTAAATAGTGTATATAATTCTAAAAAAGAGGCAGAGAAATTTGTAAAAAAATATGAAAATATTGATCGTATAACAGTGTTGATTATGTATGGAAATGGAAATGGTATTTTTTATAATGAATTTCAAAATAAATTAGATGATGCTTCGATGGTATTTATTTATGAACCTGACATAGAATTATTTATTTTTTGCCTTATGAATTTTAATATGTCTAATATATTATTAAATAATAGATGTTTTATTTATGTTCAAAATGTAAATGAAAATGAATTTTTAATGGATTTATATAAAAAAACTAATTGGTTGATGTTACAAGGGCAGATTACATTTTATCATCCTTCATATGACAAAATAGATAAAATAAAAATTAACAAATTTAAGATTATTATTGAAAGATATATATATGCATTAAAAGTTCAAAAAAATACTTCAATAAAATATTCAAAATTATTTACAATTAATGCAATAAACAATATGTCTTTTATTAAAAATAGTAATTATGTTGGAGAACTTGTAGGAAAAATAGATGTTGATATTCCTGTAATAATAGTGTCGGCAGGTCCATCATTAGATAAAAATATTGACGATTTGAAAAAGGCAGAAAAAAAATCTTTTATATTGGCAACAGATACATCTGTTAAGTATTTATTAGAGCATGGCGTGGAATTTGATGCTATAGTGACAGTAGATGGAGATAAGCAGATTGATGACTTGGGTGGAACATTGTGTGAATATAAGCCAGTATTTACTATTTTAAATGCAAAAAATCAATTGTTAAGAGAGAATAAAGGTAGAAAAATATGGATAACAGGACAGGGATATTTGGAAGAAATCTATAAAAAATATGGACATATATTCCCTGATTATATAGCAGGGGGATCGGTTGCAACGGCAGCATTTGAAGTCGCCAGGATACTTGGAACTAAAAAAATAATATTAGTTGGACAGGATTTAGCATATTTAGGTAAGAGTACACATGCGGGAAGTATTATAGATTATCATACTGAAGAAAAAGAATGTCTGTACGTTGATGGAATTAATGTTGAAAAAGTAAAAACAAGGGGAGATTGGGTTAAATATTTACAATGGTTTGAAAATGCAATAGCTCAGTTGGGAAATGACATTCAAGTTATAGATGCAACAGAAGGTGGCGCTAAAATAAAAGGAACGAAAATCATGAAGCTATCTGATACTATAGAAGAATATTGTCAAAAAGGTTTTGATTTTGAAAAAGTAATGTTTGAAATGTACCCAACTTTTGTTTCAAATAAATATGATTCTGTAAAAAACGATATTTGTAGTATCATGTATGAATTAGACATAATCAGTAAAGCATCAATGAGTGGAATATTAGCAGCTGAAAGAATAATAGATGGCATACAAAAAAATAAAGTACACGATAATCTTGTGCAGTATACTTTGGGAAAAATTAGTGAAGTTCGATATACTATTCAGCAACAGAAAGTGTATGTGCTTATTGATGAATATATTAGTGCTGACAGTGCATATATACTGGACTATGAAAATAGAAAATATGCAGATGAAATAGAAAAATTATATTATTATGCGAAAAAAAGTATAATAGTATTTAAGGCGTTGAAAAGAGCAGTAACAGATTTGAAGCCAATTGTCAGTGAGATGGTAAGGCAATTGTGAGAGGAAAAAGACATGGAATATATATACAAAAATCTTGAAAGTTTGAAAAAGAATAGAAATAAATTATATGAGAAAGTGAAAGAAAGAATAGATAATGGCAGATATAGTTTTAATAGGTTTAATATTATCAATACAAAAAATGGACAAAAGACGATAGAAATTATTAATGGTGATAGGAATGTGAGATTAAATAGTATATATAATCCAGATTTGGAGGCGGATAGATGGGCAAATAAATATAGCTTTAAAGACTTAGATAAATTGATTATTATGTTTGGAATTGCTAATGGTATATTTGTAAAAGCTATATTGAGTAGAATGAAAAAAGATTACTTTTTAATTTTGATGGAGCCAGATGAATCTTTATTTATATATTGTTTATATAATTTTGATTTGACTGAGATTTTAGACAATAAAAATGTTTGCATACTTGTAAATAAAATTAATGGGGAGCAATTTAGTGATGTATTGAGAGAATGTTTAGGGGAAAAAAATTTGAATACAACGCTTGTTTGCTCACATCCAAAATTAAATGAATATTATCAAAAAGAAGCAGCACAATTTACTGAGAAGATAAGATATCAGTATGGTGAGAATGGCGCTGAGTATATAATGGCAAATTTATTTGGCAAATCAGAGATGACCAATACATTAAAAAATTTACATTTTATAAAGGACAGTAATAATGTTACGGAACTTGTTGGCAGAATTCCGAAGGATGTACCATTTATTATAGTTGCAGCGGGACCATCGCTTGATAAAAATATAGATGAGCTTAAACGAGCGGAAGGTAGGGCATTTATCCTTGCAACGGATAGAGCTGTTAATATATTACTTGAACATAATATAAATTTTGATGCTATTATTACAGTTGATTCAGCTAAAAGCGTTGAATATGTAAATAATCCTAAGTGTTTTAAATATCCTATTTTTGCAGGAATTGATGCACAAAATTCCATGTTAGAGTTAAATAAGGGGAGAAAAATTTGGGTTGTAACATCTGAGTTTTTTAAGGCATTTTTGACTAAATATAATGTGAAGATGAGAATATATTCGGTTGGTGGATCAGTAGCAACAGCTGCTTTTAATATAGCTAGAGTTATTGAGGCTAAAAAGATAGTTCTTATAGGTCAAGACTTGGCTTATAATGGTGAAATCTCTCATGCTGGGGGTACTATTGAAAAGGGCAATTTAAATGATTGTGATGAGGTATATGTAGATGGAATTGACGGAAATAAAGTAAAAACAAGGCTTGATTGGGTTAGATATCTGAATTGGTATGAAAAAGCAATAAGTGAGCTTGAAAAAGATGTTGAGGTTATAGATGCAACAGAAGGTGGTGCGAGGATAAAAGGTACTAAAATAATGAGTTTGTCTGAAGTTATTGATACATATTGTACACAAAAATTTGATTTCGCAGATATGTTAAAAAAACTTTCTCCAACATTTGATGATAAACAATATTTAACTGTTAGGAGTGATTTGTTACATTTGGAGAATGAAATTAATAAAATAAAAAAATATGCTCAAAAAGGAATAAATGCATCAAAAAATTTACTTCAATTATTGGAAAGTGGTGAACAGGACTTTGAAATAGAACAGAGTTGTTCAGAAATAATAAAAGATATGAATGATAAAATTGAAAAACAACTGGTATATCAAATAATATATAATTATATAAAGAAAGATATATATAATGTTGTGACTATGGTAAATCAAATGACTGATGATAAAAAGGAAGATTTAAAGACCACATGTATGATTTCAAAATTTTTATATGAAAAGATATTAAAAGCAATTGAGGATATTCTTCCTATATTAAAAGATGGATTAAAAAAAATATAGTTAAAAGAAAAGGAGACAAATATGTTAAATGGTAAGACAATTTTAATTACGGGTGGGACAGGTTCATTTGGAAATCATTTTGTTGATTATGTATTAAAAAATTATAAACCTAAGAAAATTATAATTTATTCAAGAGATGAGTTTAAACAATTTAATATGGCAAATAAATATAAAAAATATAGTGAAATATTTAGATTTTTTATAGGAGATGTGAGGGATAAGGATAGACTGAAAAGAGCTTTAAATGGTGTTGATTATGTTATTCATGCAGCAGCATTGAAACAGGTACCAGCATGTGAATATAATCCGATAGAAGCAGTAAAAACAAATGTGAATGGTGCAATGAATATTGTCGATGCTGTGCTTGATTCTCCAAATGTAAAAAAGGTAGTTGCACTCTCTACAGATAAAGCAGTTAATCCTATAAATTTGTATGGCGGAACTAAATTAGTGTCAGATAAGTTGTTTATTGCAGCAAATGCATATGTGGGAGAACGGGATTTAGCTTTTTCTGTAGTTAGATATGGAAATGTTGCTGGAAGTAGAGGCTCTGTAATACCATTTTTTAAAGAGATTGTTGCAAAAGGTGGAAAGGAACTTCCTATAACAGATTACAGAATGACAAGATTTTGGATTAGTTTAGAGCAAGGTGTTGAATTAGTTATAAAAGCTTTACATGATGCAAAGGGAGGAGAAACTTTTATTTCTAAAATTCCATCATTTAAGATAACTGATCTGGCACAGGCTATTTTACCTGGATGTGAAATGCCGGAAGTTGGTATTCGTGAGGGAGAAAAACTTCATGAAATTATGGTAACTAAGGAAGATTCATCTACTACATATGAATATGATAAACATTTTATCATTTATCCACATTATAATTGGTGGAAGAATGAGATTTTGCCAGGAGGAAAAAAAGTTTCAGATGGATTTGAATATAGTTCCGGAAAAAATGTAGAATGGTTAGATGTTGAAATGTTAAAGGAAAAAATTAAATAGATAGAAGAGGATTATGAAAAGAGAAAAGATAATATTGGAATCATTAGCTGTTATAACAGCAAGAGGTGGAAGTAAAAGAATACCACAGAAAAACATAAAAGATTTTTGTGGAAAGCCAATAATTGCTTATTCTATTGAGGCTGCCTTGGCGAGTGGCATTTTTAATGAGGTAATGGTATCTACAGATGATGATAAAATTAAAGAAGTTGCAGTAAAATATGGTGCTAAAGTTCCTTTTATGAGATCAGAAGCCACTTCAAATGATTATGCTGCAACACACGAAGTGTTATTAGAAGTTTTGAGCGAATACAAAAAAATGGGAATTTATTTTAAAAAAATATGTTGTATTTATCCAACGGCACCTTTTATTAATGCTGAAAAATTGAGAAGTGCAGATGAAATTATGAAAAAGATGGATGTTGATTTGGTATATCCTATAGTTGCATATTCATTTCCACCACAGCGGGCTGTTAAGATAGAGAACAATCATGCAAAATTTTTACATCCAGAGAATATTTTTACAAGAACGCAGGATTTAGAAAAAATATATCATGATTGTGGTCAATTTTATTACTTAAATGTAGATGTTTTTGAAAATGAGAGAAAATTAATTTTGGATAATAATACTCCAATTATATTTGATGAAATGGAAGTGCAGGATATTGATAACTATGAGGATTGGGAGTTAGCAGAATTAAAATATCGTATTGTAAACTTAAAGTGATATTATAAAAAAAATATATATAAAATATGTTTTTTGTTTTATAAATGTAATATACTTACTTGTACATTAAAATGGATATATGAGGCTGAAAAATTAAAGAATAAAAACATAATAGAATAGAGAAGAGTAGTATAGTAAAATAAAGGTCTATAAGTACAATTTACGATTATATAAGAATGTTAGATGTAGATGATAATTTTAATGCTTTTATGAGTACATCTTGAAATTTACTAATTCAAAGTAAAAAATGTTAAGATTACTGTGAATGTAGAAATTGAGTAGAAAATCAAGTATCTAAATATAAATGCAAAAAAATGTGGCAAGGATTGAGTGCGTAGAGATATTTGAAGTTGTAAAATGTATTAAGTAATTATAGTGAGGTGGATATATGCATTTATTAGAGAGTATACAAAATAGTAGAACATACATAATAGCTGAGATGTCAGCTAATCATGCAGGAGATTACAACAGAGCAATAGATATAATTCATGCGGCTAAAAAGGCAGGTGCAGATTGTATAAAAATACAAACATATACACCTGATACAATGACAATTGATTGTGATAATAAATATTTTTCAATCGGCGATGGAACTTGGAGGGGTGAAAGGTTATATGAATTATATGAAAAGGCATATACACCATGGGAATGGCAAGCTGATTTAAAAAAAGAAGCTGATAAAGTAGGAATAGACTTTTTGTCTACACCTTTTGATAATACATCTGTAGATTTTTTAGAAAATTTAGGAATAGAATTTTATAAAATTGCTTCTTTTGAATTAGTGGATATTCCATTAATAGAATATGTTGCTAGTAAAGGTAAGCCTATAATTATGTCTACAGGAATGGGAACTCTTGGAGAAATAGAAGAAGCTGTTAATGCTGTTAGAAAATATGACAATGATCAAATATATTTATTAAAGTGCTCAAGTACATATCCAGCAGTAAGTTATAATATGAATTTAAATACGATGGTAAACATGAGGGAAACTTTTGGTGTTTCAGTGGGTCTTTCGGATCATTCAATGGGATCTATTGGAGCTGTAACGGCTGTGGCAATGGGGGCGGATATAATTGAAAAACACTTTTGTATAAGTAGAAGAGTAAAAAGTCCAGATTCATCATTTTCAATGGAAAAAGATGAATTTAGGAGAATGGTTGATGATATCAGAAATGTTGAGAGGGCTAAGGGAATAGTAAAATATGGATTATCTAATGAAGAAAAGAATAGTTTGATTTTTAGAAGATCCATATTTGTAGTAAAAGATATAAAAAAAGGTGAAAAAATAACTAATGAAAATATTAGGATAATAAGACCGGGATATGGATTGCTACCTAAATATTATAACGATGTTATAGGAAAATATGCTACTGTAGATATAGAAAGAGGCACTCCGTTGAAATTTGATATGTTTGGACATGAATAAAAAGGAAAATAGAAAAATGAGAATATTACTTTTATATAGTAATGATAATGCTAAGGTTTTATATAAAAAACTATATGATTTTGGAGAAAATGTAATACTATGTTCAGAAAAAATAACGTTAAACATTGTACAAAAAATTAAACCAGAATATGTAATTAGTTATAACTATAGTTTTATAGTAGATGAAGATATTATAAAATTTATGAATGGAAGGATTGTAAATTTGCATACGTCGTATTTGCCTTGGAATAGAGGTTCACATCCTAATTTGTGGAGCTTTATAGAAAATAGTCCTAAAGGGGTAACAATTCATCAGTTATCTGAGAAATTAGATAGAGGTCAGATTTTATTACAAAAGGAAATGATGTTTGATGTAAGAAAAGAAACATTTGCAACATCATATGATAAATTAAATGCTGAAATTGTAAAACTATTTATTTCTAATTGGGAAGCGATAAAGAAAGGTGAAATTATCTTAAAAAATCAAGAGGGAGAGGGATCCTACCATAGAACTAAAGATTATCTTAATCTTAAAAAAAGGATAGATTTTTCTTGGAATGATAATATATATGAATTTTTGAAAAAATACGATAATTTGAAAAAAAGCAGGTGATTAATTTGTACATACCATATGGAAAACAGGTAATAGATGATGATGATATAAATGCAGTTGTACAGACTTTAAAGTCTGATTTTATAACAACAGGACCCAAAATAGAAGAATTTGAAAAAAAAGTTGCTGATTATGTAGGTACGAAATACGCGGTTGCAATAGCAAATGGAACAGCAGCACTTCATGCGGCATGTTTTGCAGCAGGAGTAGGTGAGGGTGATGAAGTGATTACCACACCTATAACATTTGCAGCATCAGCTAATTGTGCTTTATATTGTGGTGCAAAGCCAGTTTTTGCAGATATAGATGAGGAAAGTTATAATATATCTCCAGCAGATATAAGAAAAAAAATTACTGATAAAACTAAAGCAATAGTCGCTGTTCATTTTACTGGACAGCCTTGTGAAATGGATGAAATACATCAAATTGCAGAGGAAAATAATCTGATTGTGATTGAAGATGCCGCACATGCTCTTGGAGCTGACTATAAAGGTAAAAAAATTGGAAGTCTTTCGGATATGACAACATTCAGTTTTCATCCTGTAAAGCATATAACTACAGGTGAGGGTGGGATGATAGTAACAAATAATCAGAAATTATATGAAAGGCTTAAATTATTTAGAGCTCATGGGATAACGAGAGAAGAAAAGTATCTTGGTAAAAGTGATGGACCATGGTATTATGAGCAGATTGATTTGGGATATAACTATAGAATAACAGATATACAATGTGCATTAGGGATATCGCAAATGAATAAGTTAGATGATTTTGTTGCAAAAAGAAGAAAGCTTGTAGAAACATATAACAATGCATTTCAAGATATTTCAGAAATAGTGACGCCAAAGCAGGTAGAAGGATGTAATAACAGTTATCATTTGTATGTTATTCAGATTGATAACAGGTTGGAGGTATTTAACAATTTAAGGGCGGCTGGAATCGGTGTGAATGTTCATTATATACCTGTATACAAACACCCATATTATCAGAAAATTGGTTATGATAATGTATATTGTCATAATGCAGAGGAGTATTATAGGCATTGCATAAGTTTACCGTTATATCCTAAACTTACAATTGAAGAACAGGATTATATAATAGAAAATGTTATAAAGTCAGTAATAGAAAAAAGATAGAAATTTTAAAATATATCTATTATTAATAGAGGTGTTAAATGTTTTATATAAGAGTAGATGCTAATAATAAGATAGCGACAGGGCATGTGATGCGTTGTATGTCAATAGCAGATGAAATAAAAAAGAGAAATATAGATGTATGTTTTTTGACTGCAGATCATAATGCAGATGGGTTGTTGCATAAAAAGGGGTTTATTACTAAATGTCTTGATTCCAAGTGGGATAATCTTGAAAATGAAATGATATCAGGAAAAATTAATTCTGTACTTGAAAATGACAATAATATTAAGGGGATATTAGTTGATACTTATTATGTGACAGAGAAATATCTTGATAGGCTTAGAAAAATATGTAAAACTATATATATTGATGATATTTTTGCATTACATAGATATCCTGTTGACTTCTTGCTCAATTATAATATATATGGAACTGATTTGGATTATAAAAGTAGATGTTTGCCAGAAACTAAATTATTATTGGGAACAAAATATGTGCCTTTGAGAAAAGAGTTTCAAAATATAAAACCAAAATTCAGAAAAATAGTAAAAAATGTTTTTATTAGTACTGGTGGAACAGATAATTTTAATATAGCTGGAAAAATTTTAGATACCATATTTCAAAAATCAGTTTTAGAAAAAAGTTCAATATTTAAAGAAATAAACTATCATGTAATATCTGGGGCTATGAATAAGAATTTATCCTATTTGTTAGAAGTTAGTAATAGGCATAATAATGTTTTTGTACATCAAAATGTGTCAAATATGGTTGAAATAATGCTTATGTGTGATATAGCTATAAGTGCTTGCGGTTCTACTATGTATGAATTGTGTGCGTGTGGAATGCCGATAATTACATATTCATTTGCCGACAACCAGATATATGGAATTAAAAAATTTTATGAACTTGGAATAGCAATCAATTGTGGAGATGTAAGAGATGGAATTGAAAAGGTAGTCCAGTTAATTTTAGATAATGTAGTTATGATGTGCAGAAATAATGTACAAAGATTGGTGTATTCAAGAAATGCTAGTGCGTTGATTGATGATAGGAGTATAAGTAATATCGTAAATATGATTATGAATAATTAGGCGATTGGAGAAAAAATGCAATTTAAAGAAAATTTTTTTATAGATGAGATAAGAAATGATTTTAAGATTCCTGCCATGATGAAAAGGGCGTGGGCGGCAGAAATGGAAGTACTTGAAGTTGTATCTGATTTATGTCGAAAAAATAACATTAAATATTTTGCAGATTGGGGAACAATGCTTGGAGCTGTCAGACATAATGGATTTATTCCATGGGATGACGATATTGATATATGTCTATTGCGTAAGGATTACAATAGGTTGATTAAGATTCTTAAGACTGATTTACCATATGGTTTTGTTCTTGCAGGAATGTATAGTGATTCAAAAAGATTACAGGAAGCAGCCTTTGTTCCTCATGCAAGGGTGATAGCTGATGAAACACTTTGGGATTTTAACGACTATATGGTGAGATTTCATGGTTTTCCATATCAGAGGATAGGAATAGATATTTTTCCAGTTGATAAGGTTTCTAGTGACAATGAGGCAGACAAAAAACAGCAGAGGATTATAAAAAATGGAGTAGCGATTTTACAGAATTGGAATTACATGTTGGAAAATGATATACTGGAGAATAAACTGTCGGCTTTTGAAAAAGAGGCTGGAATTAGCCTTAGCAGAGATGAAAATATAAAAAATAAAATGTGGCGTGAGATTGACAATATAAGTATGTGGCACGAAAATGAAGATTGTGAAAATGTAGCTGAAATAATTTTTTATATTGATAATGAGGGGAATAGATGTAAACGGCAATGGTTTTCGGAGATGATGCCAATGAAGTTTGAAAATATGGAGATAATGATTCCAAAGGATTATGATAAAATATTACATACATATTATGGAGATTATAATGAGTTTGTAAAATTTGCAGGTGATCATAACTATCCATTTTATAAACATATGCAGAAGGAATTATTAAAACAAATAAGAGCTGTGGGATTTAGGGGATCTGTAGAAATGTTTTGTCAAGCAGTAGCTAGTGGCAAGTTAAGAGTCTGATTTTTATTAAATTTTTTTAATTTATAAGGGGGTAGATATGCAGGCTATAATTTTGGCAGCGGGAATGGGAAAAAGATTACAGGAATTAACTAAAGATAATACAAAATGTATGGTAAAAGTAAATGGAATAACAATGATTGAGAGATGTCTTAGAATTTTGGACTACAAACATTTATCAAGAATTGTTATTGTTGTGGGATACAAAGGTGATAATTTAATAGAATTTATTGATAGTTTGAAAATTGTTACACCTATATGTTATATAAATAATCAGGTATATGATAAGACAAATAATATCTATTCACTTGCTTTAGCAAAAGAGTATTTGTGTAGTGATGATACATTGCTTCTTGAGTCAGATTTAGTGTTTGAAGAAGAAGTTATAGATTTATTGATTAGTGATAGCAGAAGTACACTTGCACTTGTGGACAAGTTTGAAAGCTGGATGGATGGGACATGCATGGAGCTTGATGATGATGATTGTATTGTTGATTTTATACCTGGAAAACATTTAAAGTTTAGTGAGAAAGAAAAGTATTATAAAACAGTTAATATATATAAATTTAGTAAATATTTTTCAAATAATATTTATGTACCTTTTTTGTCAGCATATGAAAAGGCTATGGGGGAAAATGAATATTATGAATCTGTAATCAAACTTATTGCTATGTTAGAAACTAAAGAAATACGGGCAAAAAGACTTTGTGGACAGAAATGGTATGAGATTGATAATGCTCAGGATTTAGATATAGCTGAGTCAATATTTGCAGACAGCACACGGGAAAAATTGGAAAAAATATCAGGAAGATATGGGGGATATTGGAGATATCCTAAAATGATTGACTTTTGCTATCTTGTTAATCCATATTACCCACCAAAGAAAATGGTTGAAGAGATTAAGTCAAATTTTGATATATTGTTGACACAGTATCCATCAGGAATGAAAGTGAATTCATTATTGGCTGCAAATAATTTTGGAATAAGTGATAAATGTATAATTGTTGGAAATGGTGCGGCTGAACTTATAAAAACTTTAATGCAAAAAATTTCTGGAAATACAGGGGTTATATATCCGACATTTCAGGAGTATCCAAATAGATATAACAAAGAAAAAATTATTGCATTTAATTCAGGAGAATATAATAACAATTTTAGGTATTCTGAAGATGATATAATAGATTATTATAATGATAATGAAATAAATAACCTGATTATAGTAAATCCTGATAATCCTAGTGGAAATTATATTTCATATAATGGTTTATTAAAATTGATAGATTGGTGCAAAAGTAAAAATATTAAATTTATATTAGATGAAAGTTTTGTTGATTTTGTTGAACTTGAGGGTGTAGAAACTGATATATCTGAATTGACACTTTTAAGACAGGATATATTAAATAGATATACAGGCTTGTATGTTATAAAAAGTATATCAAAGTCATATGGTGTGCCAGGATTGAGACTAGGGATAATGGCAAGCTCAGATATTAATATGATTGCTGAGTTAAAAATGGATGTGGCAATTTGGAATATAAATTCGTTTGCTGAATTTTGGATGCAGATTGCTGAAAAGTATAAAAAGGATTATACATTGGCTATTGAGAAGTTTAGGATAAGCAGAAAGAGGCTTGTTGAAGAACTAGAAAAAATATCATGGATTAAAGTGCTGCCATCACAGGCAAATTATGTTATGTGCGAACTTATTAGTAAAGAGAGCACCGAGATATGTGCAAATTTGCTTGAAAAAGGTATTTTTATTAAAGATTTATCTGATAAGATAAATAATGGAAAACAGTATATAAGAATTGCAGTAAGAGATGAAGATGGCAATAAAAAGCTTATAGATGTTTTAAAGGTGATGTGAGGAGATTTGTTATGAACAAATGGGATATGATATGGAAAAATAGAGATGTGGGAACAGATATAAATTTAGAAGATGATGTATTTAAAATGTTTTGTAAGTTAAAGCGAGCAGACGGATTTGATACACAGGAAATATCCGGGTATTATGAAGCATTTTTTGAAGAATGGAAAAGATTTGAATCAAATATTAGGGAGATAGCAGGTAAATATAGTAGCGTGTTTGAAGTAGGATGTGGAAGTGGTGTAAATTTATATTTGTTCAAAAAATTAGTTGGATGTACCCAATTGGGCGGAGTGGATTATTCTCAAAAATTAGTAGATGTTGCAAAAAAGATAATACTATCAGAAGATATAAGATGTATGGAAGCGATAGATGTTGATGTAGAAAAGAAATATGACATTGTCATATCAGATAGTGTATTTCAATATTTTCAGACTCGTGAATATGGTATAGATGTGCTTGAAAAGATGTATAATAAAGCGAATAAGTGTATAGTTATAACAGAAATACATGATATTGATAAAAAAACTGAACATTTAAATTACAGAAGACAATGTGTAGAGGATTATGATAAGAAATATGAAGGTCTAGACAAAACATTTTATTCTAAGAATGATTTTATAAATTTCTCAAATAAAGTTGGAGCAAAATGTTTGATAAGACAACCAGAAAATCAGTTATATTGGAACAATAAATTTGTGTTTGACTGTTATATTGTGAAGTAGAAAAATATTGGATAGATTAAAAATTAGAGTTGATATAGAGGAATGACAATATGGAACCAAAAGTAAAAAATTTTAATAATGAAAAACAGAGAATAATAAATGCAGTTAAAAATGATGAAACAAATATGGAGATAATAGCAGGGGTTGATGATTATCTTAATAAATATCCAGGTGATACAGATATAATAATTGTTAAAGCTTATATGGAGTTGATAAATGATAATGTAGAACATGGAATAGAATTACTTAAGTTTGTACTAGAAAAGTGTCCATTTTCAATAGATGCTTTGTTTTTGATTGGACAGGCATATAATGAACTTGGTGAATATTATAATGCAATGAATTGTTTAGGAATTGCCGAAAGACTTGATGATTGGTTTTATTTGCTTAATCGTGAATATGTATATTTATTTTATAATAATGAGATATGTGTTAGTTTGTTAGATAATGTGAGAGAAAAATTAGCTTATTTGGCGAATATTGTCCCCGAACAAAAACAATTGTTGGAAAAATTTGAATTGGACTTAAAAAATAATTTTTGGCTATTTAAAGACATAGTACGTATGGATGATGAAATTATAGGAAATTATTTTTGTAATGAAATGTCAGATATACATTTTTGTGCTATATATGATCCATATTCATATTTAGCATACAAAAAGGAATATCCTAAAAACTTACAATTACTAAAAACAGAAATGTTAAAACCATTAAAATCTGGAACCAATATAGAATTGAGGTTAAAGTCGGAATCATTGGTTCCTATTTTAAATAAAGAGAAATTAACTCAGATAGAGATCAAACAAAATAATGATAATAGTGTGTTAATACCAGAATATCATAATATGCATTTTAATTATTTTAAAATGAAAAAAGGAAATATAAAAATCTCTTCTGATAAGGAATTAATTGTAGCAGAACCAGTGCCATTAGTACACCATAAAAATAATAAAAAACTTGTGATAAGTTTATTTGTAGATGGAATTTCTCAAAAAGTACTTAAAGAATATGGGCTGGAAAATATAATGCCAAATACATATAATTTTTTTAAGAATGGAATGATATGTAATAATACATTTTCATCATCAGATTGGACATATCCAAGTGTAGGGAGTTTAATGTCAGGTCTTTCAGTAACAAATCATATGATGATTCATCCATATATAAATGTAAAATTTCCTAAAAATCAAAAATTGTTGTTTGAATATTTTAAAGAAGCTGGATATCATACAACCCTTATGAGTGGTGATTGGCGTTCAACATCTGCAACATACGATGCAACAAGAGGTGTTGATCGATATATTGCAAAGCATCAGAATTGTGGATTTAGGACAGAAGATGTAATTTCAAATGTAATAGACCATTTAGAAACATTTAATGGAACAGATGAATATGTCTGGGTTGGAACAGGAGATTTACATGATATTGCAGATGAATATAGTCTTCCAACTGATATTCAGGCAAAAATGGATTTGGAAGAGTTTAATATAGGTAAGAAATCTAAAACTTCAGTTAAACAGGAATATAATATAAATAAAATTAGTATGTATGTAAAAACTGCTACGCATATTGATTCAAAATTAAAGGTTTTATATGATTATATTGAAGAAAATTATAAAGAAGATGAATTTGTTGTAACATTATTTGGTGATCATGGTCAGGCATATATCGTTAAACCAACAGAATTTCATTTATCGAGAGGTATGACCAATATTGGGTTTATGACAAGAGGTGGTGGAGTTTCTGGAGTAAGTGATGAATATATAAATATAGTTGATTATACAAATATAATTACGAAATTAGCAGGCATGGAAAATGTAAATATAGACAGCGATGGAAGGCTGCCTAAAACATTTGGTGGAGATAGAGAAAATGATTTTGCTATATCAGAGACTATTCATCCAGGTGATCCATATATGATAGCAATGCATGGTTCAGAGTATACTTTTTATATGGAATCAGATGCAAGTGTTACTGATTATGGAAAGGTCGATTTGTCAGTGTATAATACTAAATTGTATGATTCTGATGGAAATGAAGTTTTTGATAAAAGTATTATAGATAAATTTGTTGACTTTGTTTTAGATAGGACAAAATATATACAGATTTATTAAATATGTATATAGTAAGCTTCCTGTATACTTTAAATAAGCCAAGAGATTGACACAAAAAAATACCTCAAGTAAATTTAGATTATTACTGAACTGACCCGTTGGTAAAAATCTAAAGAATACAAGAGGTATCTAACATGAATCTTAAAGGCACAAAGAAGAAAAATCAAGTAGTAACAACAAATATTTTTGAAGAGCAGGAACTTTTGAAAAAAGCAGAGGTGATCAGAAAGAATCTCATGGCATCAACTTGGCATGAGTTGGAAACGAATGGAAAATTTGATAAGAACGCAAAGCTCTCTTTTATCAGTGATGACATGCTTATTTTAGGATGCGATGCAGGCAGTGAAACACATTATCTGAGGGCGATTGATACCAGAGGAAGAGAACTCAGTAAGTCCGCATATCCATTCAGTAATAGTTCAGAAGGATTTCAAAGTGCAAAAGAATGGGCGATAGAAATTGCTGCGAAAAATAACAAAAAGCAGATTGTTTTAGGATTAGGCCTACAGGACACTATTGGTTCTGTCTTGCTACATGGATGATTGCGAATGGAATCAGTGTTGTACAGGTAAATCCATATGCAGTAAAACAGACTAAAGAAGTGGAAGACAACAGTCAGCTGAAGGATGATACAAAAGATCCGAAACTGATTGCGAATCTCGTGAAAGACGGGAACTTTGGAATGCCGTATCTTCCGGAAAAGGTTTATGCGGAGCTTCGAAGATTGTCCATGTTTAGAGACCAGCTGAATGAGGATAGGATCCGTGCAATCAATCGGATGCACAGAGAGATGAAGATTTATTTTCCGGAATATAAAGAAGCATTGGGAAAAGTGGAAGGAACATTCAGCCTGGAATTATTGAAACGTACACCATTTCCAGAAGAGATACAGGCACTTGGAGAAGAAGGTATCCGAGAGATCTGGCATAATGCGAAGCTCAGAGGACGCGGTTATAGCAGAGCCAGAGATATCGTAGAATACGCAAAGACAAGTGTTGGAATTAAAGATGGAGCCGAAGCATCAGCAATGGCAGTGAAATGGTTTGTGAAAGAAATCAGGGAACTGAATGAGAAACTTGCAGAAATAGAAGAAATGATGCAAGAAAAATATCAGGAGATTCCCTATGCAAAAAACATACTTGAGATATCAGGAATAGGTGAAAACACGCTTACAGGTATTCTAGCAGAGATGGGAGATGTATCAAGATTCAGTAATGCGAAAGAGATACAAAAATTAAGTGGATTGAGCCTGGTAGCATGCAGTTCTGGCAAGCATAAAGGAGAGACCAAGATAAGTCATAGAGGACGCAAAAGACTTAGATATTGTCTGTTTCAGTATACAACAAGAGATGAGAATCCATTAAAGAAAAAAATACTATGACTGTCATACACTTTTGGCTCTGTTTTAAGAGGTAAATATTTAAAGAAAAGCCCATAAAATCAATGATTTAGGGCTTGACATTATAGGAAGGGATAAAAAGTATTTTGTGTTGATTAAAAATAATATTTATAAACAAGAGGAATTATGCAATGGAAGAGAAAATAAAAAAATTTAATGTTGAGAAACAGAATATAATAAATGCAATTCAAAATGATGACAAAAATGTAAAAATAGAAGAAAAAGTTGAAGCTTATCTTAACAAATATCCGGGTGATACAGATATAATAATTGTTAAAGCTTATATGGAATTGATAAATGATAATGTAAAACATGGAATAGAATTACTTAAATTTGTATTAGAAAAATGTCCATTTTCAATAGACGCCTTGTTTTTAATTGGACAGGCATATAATGAACTTGGTGAATATTATAATGCAATGAATTGTTTAGGAATTGCCGAAAGACTTGATGATTGGTTTTATTTGCTTAATCGTGAATATGTATATTTATTTTATAATAATGAGATATGTGTTAGTTTGTTAGATAATGTGAGAGAAAAATTAGCTTATTTGGCGAATATTGTCCCCGAACAAAAACAATTGTTGGAAAAATTTAAGTTAAATTTAGATGATAATTTTTGGTTATTTAAAGATATAGTACGTATGAATGACGAAATTGTAGGAAAATACTTTTCAACTAGATTAGGAGATATGCGATTTTGTGGAATATATGATTCATTTAATGCAGCATATATAAAAGAATACCCTAGAAATTTACAATTGTTTAAAATAGAGATGCTTAAACAATTAGCAGATGGAAAAGAAATGCATATAGAATTAAATTCAGATGCATTGGTTCCTATTTTAAATAAGGAGCAATTAACTCAAATAGAAATTAAACAAAATGATGATGATAGTGTGCTCATACCACAATATTATAATATGCATTTTAATTATTTTAAAATGAAAAAGGGAGATATACAAATTCGTGCGGATAAGGAATTGATTTTAGCAGAACCAGTGCCATTAGTGCATCATAAAAATAATAAAAAACTTGTAATAAGTTTATTTGTAGATGGAATTTCTCAAAAAGTACTTAAAGAATATGGTCTGGAAAATATAATGCCAAATACATATAATTTTTTTAAGAATGGAATGATATGTAATAATGCATTTTCATCATCGGATTGGACATGTCCAAGCATAGGGAGTTTAATGTCAGGTCTTTCAGTAACGAATCATATGATGATTCACCCTGAAATAAATATAAAGTACCCTCGGAATCAAAAATTATTATTCGAATATTTTAAAGAAGCTGGATATCATACAACACTTATCAGTGGAGATTGGCGTTCATCATCGGCAACATATGATGCAATAAGAGGTGTTGACCGATATATTGCTAAGCATCAGAATTGTGGGTTTAGGACAGAGGATGTAATCTCTAATGTAATAGATCATTTAGAAACATTTAATGGGACAGATCAATGTATTTGGATTGGAACTGGGGATTTACATGATGTTGCTGATGAATTTAGTCTTCCAACTCCTATTCAGGCAAAAATGGATTTGGAAGAGTTTGATATAGGTGAAAAATCTAAAACTTCAGTTAAACAAAAATACAGCACTAATAAAATTAAGATGTATATAAAAGTAGCTACTCATATCGATTCAAAATTAAAGGTTTTATATGATTATATTGAAGAAAATTATAAAGAAGATGAATTTGTTGTAACATTATTCGGTGATCATGGTCAGGCATATATCGTTAAACCAACAGAATTTCATTTATCGAGAGGTATGACCAATATTGGGTTTAT
>CAKRFY010000006.1 GCA_934320895.1 uncultured Lachnospiraceae bacterium
TGAGGAGTTGTTTTATTTTGTAATGAAAAATATCCCGTATTTATGCGGGTTTTGGTGTTTCGCAAACGCCTATATAATTGTTATATTAAAAGGAGAGAATTTTATGGCATTAATTAAATGTCCAGAGTGCGGAAAAGAAATTTCTGATATGGCAAATTCTTGTCCGAATTGTGGGTATCCAATCAAAGAAAATACACAACACAACGAAAATACAAAAAAAATTTATGAGTATATATGTGATAGTGATAAATGTATATCTATATGTCCTGTTAAAGAATTTAATAATTTTTTAGGTGCTACATGTAAATGTCCTGATTGTGGTGCTGTAGCCGAATATACTGAGACAGAAGTGATTAGTAATAAAACAGGTAAGGTTATAAATCGGTATAGAGAACATGGATTTGAACGACCTATCCAACAATCCCAACAAAATGTACCTAAATGCCCTAAGTGTAATTCAACTGCAATTACAACAGGTGCGAGAGGAGTAAGTTGGTTTTGGGGAACTATCGGTTCAAGCAAAACTGTTAATCGTTGTGCAAATTGTGGTTATACTTGGAAACCGAATGGAAGATAAAATAGAAAACACTAGATTATACAAATAGGAGAGTAGACCTATGAACAAAAAGAGAAAAGTAATTCATATTGTAGTACCAATTTTGCTTACAATATTGTCGTATTTCATTTCAATTTCATTCATATTTAAGATACCAGATGGTAGAGGTGGATATGAAGCCATAACATATTTATTTGCATTTAAGTTAGCTTTTGGAATATTTGCAGTTTCTTCAATTATATCTGCAATATTATATGTTGGTAGTAAAAAGAAATGAAGAAAGCTGGTGGCATATGAAAGCAAGTGTACAACAGATGCAGGGCGTATCAGCATACATAGAAACACATTATGAAGCATTGGAATATTGTAAACAAGAAAAGAAAGTATGTCATTACAAGGAATATTGGAAATGTACTAATCCAAAGTCTGTACAATTTAATAAGGACTGTATAGGATATACAAAGTGTGCTGATTTTATTTCAGATGCGAGATATAATGAAAAACTTGCTAAAGCATCCAGAAAATCAGTGAAGAAAAATCAGAATAGGGCAACTCAAAAATCAGTTAAATCAAAAACTGTTAAATCTAAACCGAAGAAACAAAATAAAGTGCCAAAAAGAGTTGTGGAGAAAAAGTTACCAGACAATGCACTTGGTAATGATCCGAGGATCAGAGCTGTACTTGAACAATTTATGAATCAATAATATACCTATACTGATATATAACAGGTACTTAATTTCCACAGGTTTAAGAGTACCCCCACCTATGTCATATGTGCTTGCCTAAATCAATGAATTTGAGGTTGATTTTGCTTTGTATATTCGTAGGCTATCAAGTTTACCTATGATGGATTTTGAAGCAGATTTGGGTTGATTTATTCAAAGGATATAGGGTATGTAGGAAAGCGGATATACTGCTCATCCGTAAAATATGCTTGGTTTGATAATTCCATCTTTAATCTATCTAATACTTTCATGTGTGTCTCTGTTACTTATTATAATGTTATAATGCAATAAAAAAGGACTACGGCATTTTACCGTAGACCTCTCTTAATTGGTTCGTTATTTATTTAATTAAAAATCACTATATGTAAACTCATAATCAAGAGTTGTTGTTTCATTTTTGTAAACTGGAATATCATATTCTTCATCAACTCTTCCTGCAACATTTAAAAATTCGCCATATTCGTTATAAAATTCATCATAAAATGTTCCGTAAAGAATATCTTCAGATTTTGATCTTTTTGAAGATATTACAACATAATATTCTCCTACAGGAATATGTTGTATTGTATAATTTCCTTGACCATTTACTGTTGCTTTTCCCACAACTTTTGAATTATCATCTATAACAAAAACTTTTGCTCCCGTATCTGCAACATATCCTCTATAGTTGTTATAAAAATAAGTTATATTTCCTGAAATAGAGCCATACGCTACTTTAACAGTAATTTTACAATTAAGTTTTTTACCCGCAACTTTTGCAACAATGGATGTAGTTCCTTTTCTTTTGGCAGTTACAACACCTGTCGAATTAACAGTTGCAATTTTTTTATTATTACTTGACCATTTAACTTTTTGTTTTGAACCATTCACTTTTAATTTAAAGTTGCTTCCAACATTAAGTGTCTTTTTGGTATAGTTTAATGTGATTTTTTTTGCAGCTTGTCCCGCTTTATAATTTGGTACAAGCAATGTCACCAAAATAGTGACACACATTAAAATTGATATAATCTTCCTTTTAGTATTGAAAAACATCGTAGGGGTAAAATTTTTAAGTTACTGTATGGAAGAACCAACTACAGGGCAGCAGAGAAAAACAATTTCCTTTTTTGGTTTAAGCCACCCCCGATACACCATAACCTACTAAATCAGTAGGAATTAAACGCAATAAAATATATCAATAAAACAGTATAAAAAATAAGAGTGTAACTTCATCGGCTACACCCTTTTATTATGTCTTTCTGTATTCTGTTTGTTAAAATATAAAATCGCATACAATTCTATTATTACAAGTTGCTTTAAATTGTGTTGCTGTCGTTGCGTTTATGCTGTCTTTATATGCTTTTAATTGTATCATTCTATCTGTAATAGCTTTTATTATTTCTAAATCAGTAGTAGCATACATTTTTTCCATTCCTTTAGATGTATGTAAAATATATTCTTTTCTCATATTGTATAACATTCTTTCTTTGTGGTAGGGTGTAGGCTTGTTATTGTCTACACCCTTATTTTTTAGGCTTCTTTTATTCTTTTGATTTCTTCTGTCTGTATTTCTGTACTCCCATAATAATTCCGTATATCATTCATAGATAAAGTTTTCTTACCTTTTTTTTTGAATGCTTCACTATGCCAATACCATTGTTTTTTCTTAGATGCGAACTTGAAGCCATGTTCTTTTAATTCTCCTCGATGATTATATGTATTGCCTGAGATCCATATCCAAGAACCACACACCTCAATAGTAATATCTGATAAATGAATGATTGCTTGTAAAACTTCCCTTAACTTTTCATCCTCTGAAAAATCATACTTCATATTATCATAATTGCTCTTGTTATTGTTGCCTGTCTGCTTTGTATTGTGTTCATGTCTATCCTTTAACACCTTGAATAATTTGTCATATTCTGCATTGACTTCTTGCGTTGCTTCGGTGCTTCCATTTGGGTTATCTGGATGGAATTTCTTTAATAATTCCTTGTACTGTTTTCTTAACTCCTCAAGCGTGTTTACATTATTAAAATACTTCATATTAAAACCTTCTTTCTTTATATTATGGCAGTGTTTTAAAACGCCATTTGTTTTAGTTGTTAATATTATTATACACTTATTAGTGTACAGCGCCAATGTGCATTTTCACTAATAAGTGTAATGAATATTTGTACAATGTGTACACCAATTAGTGGATTTAAATAAAGGATTGACACTAATTAGTGTATAATTTGTGCGATGTGTCAATAGACTACATACACTAATAAGTGTATAATACAGTTACAAGGTCAAACAAAACAGACTTACACAAATCGTTCTTTAACAATTGAATAAAGGCTTCACACTATGATATAATATCGCCAACGAAAGAAGGTGATAGGAAGTGAGTGAATATATGACGGGTAAAGAAGTAGTAAACTTAATTACAGCACTTGAAAAAGAGGGCATGACAGCAGAAAAGATTATTGAAATAATCAAGTATATCGAAACAGCAGACCCCAAAGACCCAGGTAACAATTAAAAAATCATAGTATTAAATAAGTAACTTATTAACCTAATCTAAGGTGTGAAGTCTTTATTGAATTATTAAAGGCTTTACACCTTTTTTAATTACTAAAAAACAACATATTTAAGGAGGTAGCAACATGACAAAGAAAGAGTTACAAAACAAAATTGAGGAGATAAGAAGATACAAAGCAATGGCAGATGAAGCAACTAATATACAAAAAGCCTTAGAACATGAAATATCTTCATATATGGAAGAAAACAATTTAACAGAAGAATTTACAGATTCAGCAAAAATCAGTTATAAAGAGCAGACAAGAAAATCACTTGACAAGAAGATGCTTGAATCTAAATTAGGAGATTTAACCGAATATGAAAAGGTTACATCTTATAAGGTTTTACGCATTAGATAATTAACATCTAATAATTAGGGCATAAATGGGGGAGCAATCCCCCGAAGCCTTAATAATATATCGGCGGTATAAAGCTATGAAAATGTAATATTTACAATCAAGACAAGTTATGGAGATATTTAAGAAGAATTTTGCTTAGGTAAACATACACAGCTTGATGTAATTCAAGATGATATTAAGTGGATACTGGAATCAAATAAATAGGAGGTAGCAACATGACACCATTAAAACTCAATAAATTAACTTATATTTGCCATCTTTCTGAATCCATTCAGATAAAGGTTATAAATAAAGCCACTGAATCACTTAAGACTTTAGGACTTACAGATAAAGAAATAAAAGAAGAGATTGAACTAATAAAAAATTCAAGGTTAGCGGATATTGAAGAACTAATAACTGCAAGTGAACTTTTATAGTTTGATTAGGCAAGCGGTCAAGCCGTGGTATTCAATTACAACTTGCCTTTAGGCTTAACCGGTAGCCATATAAACTTAATCAAAATACATGTTTCAGGAGGTAAAAATTTATGAATAAGTACATAGCAGAGCACACAAAAAGACCACTAACAGAAGAAGAAAGAGTATTCTCGGAGAAACACCATGATTTAATGTATCGTTATATGAGATTACATGAGTTAGATCCCGAAGAATGGTATGACATCCTTATTATCCCATATCTTAACGCAGTCAAGAAATATCATCAGTATGAGAAACTACATAATCTTAAATTTGAGCAGGTATTTTTCAGGACACTTGATAATGCAAGAAGTAATTACTTCAGAGATATAAACAGGAAAAAGCGTTGTCCTAAAGGTGGAGTTGTAAGTCTTGACTATATGGTAGAGGATGATAAATCTTTTTCAAAATATAAAATTGACGCATGATGGATTGATAAAACAAAAAATGTTGAGGCATATGTAATTGAAAAAGAGTTTTTGCGTGACTTGTTTGCTAATGTTGGTAAATATGCAGAACCCGAACTTCTTGAATTGGTTCTTAAAATGAGAATCAAAGGTTACACAGATACAGAAATTGCAAAGCGAGCAAGGTTTAAATTGGATAATTACAGAGAATGGACACTTGCAGAGATGAAAGAGCTTATTGGACTTCTTACAAGGGGAAGAAATAGATATTGTGCAATGACTAAATTAGTTAAGGACACACAAAAATATGGAAATATTGAAGTACATGACAAATGGGAACGAATGAGAGAAATGTTCGATATCTAATCAATTGGGAAGTTTGTGCGGTGTGTCAGAAATGGCACACTTGCCATGGTGATAATCTGCAATGTTTTTAAAGGTAAACAGCGAATAATACTTAAGATACATAAAAATATTTAAAAGAAAGACAAAGGGATTACATATTATGAAAGATAATTTTAATTATTATTACGGAATAGAGGCAGAACAGTTTACTTTTTATCGTGTTCCTCGTCTATTGATTAAAGATAAAAGATTCAAAGGGCTTAGTAGTGATGCAAAGCTCCTGTATGGCTTGATGCTCGATAGGATGTCTCTGTCTATGAAAAATGGTTGGTTAGATGATGAAAACAGAGTGTATATTGTTTATACATTAGATGCAATTATGGAAGATTTAGGCTGTGGAAAAGATAAAGCTGTAAAAGTATTAGCAGAACTTGATTCTGTGAAAGGTATTGGACTTATAGAGAAAATACGCAGAGGGCAGGGAAAACCAGATATTATTTATGTGAAAAATTTTGTATTATCATCAGAAGATAATATTGAAGAAAAAGAGGGTTTGAATGCTGATAAAAATACAGAAGTCGGGAAAACCGAAGTTAAGAAGTCGGAAAAACCGACTCTAATTATACTAATATTAATTATACTGATATTAGTTATAATAATCCTATCAATCAATCTGAAGATAAGATAGATGAGATTGATAGTGCAAACGCATACATGGAAATCATCAAAGAGAACATTGAGTACGAGCATCACATGAAGTATGCCCAGTATAGTGAAAGGGATTTGTATCAAGAACTGTATGAAATAATCTGTGATGTTGTTTGTGTTAAGCGAAAAACAATTAGGATCGGGGGAGAAGAATATCCGTACCAGCTTGTAAAGTCGAAATTTTTAAAACTTAATAGTAGTCATCTACAGTATGTGATTAGCTGTATGCAGAATACTACAACGAAAATAAACAATATCAAGGCATATATGATTACAGCTTTGTATAATGCGCCAAGTACAATAGACCATTATTACCAGCAGGAAGTGCAGCATGACTTGTATGGGGGATAAGTGGAGAGATTTATGGATAAATGCAGGGATATTAAAGCAAATCAAAATGGGAAATGTCTCTGAGCATAGGAAAATGGCAAAGCAAATTGTAACGGAAATAATGGGATTATAGGAAGAATAGGAGATATTATGTTTAATTTTAGAATTATCAATACAATAGACGGAAATCAAATCATAGACAGAACACTTAAAACATCATATGAAGAGCTTACACCAACGCAAATGTTAGAGTATACGGAACTAGACAATCAGATGCTTTTCATGGATAGAATGGAACGCAAACAGAAACAAAAGGTAGAACATATGCGAAAAATAGCAAAGAATCCAGTTTACAAAGTTGCTTGTATTATTGGTTTGATGTAAAAGGGAACTGCAATAGATAAGACAGCCTCAAATATGGCTGTCCTCAACAGAAAGAAGGGAACTATAATGGCTATTGTACTTACGGATGGGATATACTATATATACTTAAACAATAAAGGCAAGCACAGGAAAACAACAGATATTACACAGGCTTTGCAATATAATACTGTAAGGGAAGCTATAAGATATATGAATATTGTACCCATAAAAACAGAGGGACTTTATGTATATGATACATTTTCAGATCACATATTATGGAAACGGCTGACTCAGGAAGAGAGAATTGAATTACAAGAGCAGAGAAATGGAATAGTAGAGATTGAACGAAGAAGTAATGGTAAAATCAAGCGAAAGAAATATTCTAAATCAACACGGAAACTAATATATGAAAAATGTAATGGTCGTTGTCAGTTATGTGGAAGGAAAATATTATTGTCTGAAATGTCTTTAGATCATCATGTAGCTTTATCAATGGGTGGTATAGATGATATTTCAAATTTAGTTGCCACCTGCTACCCTTGTAATCGTTTTAAATCCAATATTGCACCTGAGTTGTTTGAGAATAGAATCAATGATATTTTTATGTACCAGATGGAGAAGAAAGCTGGTAATTCTTTCAAATGGAAAATTGTACATAGGCTGTTGTTATCTTGTATCAAGTGAAATTGCTGACCTTGAAAAAATGTAAAAAATAAAGTATAATCGGAGGTAATAAAGATGAAGGGGATAATTGATATGTCAGCAACTACAGTTATTAAGGAGATATTAGAAATAAAGGGAAAGTCACATGCTGAATTAGCAGAAGATGTTAATGTTACAAGACAGAATTTAAGTAATAAGATGAATAGAGACAAATTTTCTGCAATTGAATTAGTGGAAATTGCAGATGCTTTGGAAATGAATTTGATTTTAAAAGATAAAAAAGACGGGAATGAATATATTATTGATTATCCAGACGAATTAAAAGGAAAATCAAAGCGTAATATGACTGAGGAAAAGAAAAAGGCAGCACAAAAGAAAGCAGAAGAAACAAAGGCAAGGAATGCAAAAAGACAAGAAGAATTATTAGGAAAATAAATCTGAATAATCAACAACCATGAAACACGGATTTCAAAGATTTAAAGGAGGTATGTTCTATGACAGCAACTAGAAGAGAAGCTATTGAATTATTGGAAAGAGTACCCGAAGACAAATTATCTTTTGTGATTCAGATTATGCAAGGTGTAAATGGATTATACAATGATTCTAATAAGGAAAGGAAAGAAGCTTTTGCAAGATTAGAACAGTTACGTAAAAAGGGAACTGTTACCGATGATGATGCAGAATTAGCTTCTTATAGGGAAGATAAATATGGTAGGTAAAATTCTGATTGATACCAATGTATTACTTGATTATTTTCTTGAAAGAGAACCATTCTTTGAGGATGCAAAGAAAGTAATCTTATCATGCACTGAAGGAAATACAAAAGGTTGTATTGCAGCTCATTCCATTTCCAATATGTTTTTTATATTAAGGAAAGATTATACTGCAAATGAACGAAGAGAAATATTATCAAACCTTTGCACAATCTTTGATGTAGAAGGTATAGACAAAGCAAAATTATTATCTGGTCTTGCAAATGAGGAATTTTCTGATTTTGAGGATTGCTTACAAATGGAATGTGCAAAAAGCTATGGAGCAGAATATATTGTGACAAGAAATGTGTTAGATTATTTTACATCAGATATAAAGGCAATTTTGCCAAATGAATACTTAGGTCTATAATAAACAAAGCACCAACGAAACGAAGTATATTTTTCAAATAAAAGCTTCTTATTTGATTTCAAAGAATTTAAAAAGGGCACTTGAAAAAACAAGTACCCTAGTGTATAATCTACTTAGAAAGGTTATCGGATGTGTTATCCGATTGCCCTCAGTTGCAACTATGAAATAGCATTCACTTTAGGCGGTGGGATGCTATTTCTTTTTATTGTTATGATTATCTATGTAAGATAGAGCCGTAAATATTACTAACAATAAAGTTAAAACTTCCATTGTGTTCATGGCATCACCCTCTTTCGTAATACTAGAGGGCATCAAATAATCGGAAAATCACATCCTACTTTCTTTTCAATCATGCAGTATCAGTATAACATATAGTAAACAAATGTTCAAATGAAAAAGAGGTGAATCTGCTATTTATATATAGAAGAAATACCTCTTATTTTAACTCTGCTGCCGTTGCTGGATATTCTTTACAGTAGTTTCAAGGTCGGTTATTTGCCAGCGTTGGTGAATAACTTTTTGTTTTAATTCTGACAATCGTTTGCTGGTGTAGTGTTCCAGCCAATTCATAATAAAAGCTGGTATAAATTTATCAGGTGTCTTTTGAATAATGTAAAACAATAAATCTTCGGATCTGCTGTAAATCTTACTCAGCAAATCTTTAAATTTATTTCGTTTAGGTATTTTAATATTTATAATAATCACATCCTTCCAAATTTATTATACAAGAACTTATGTTTGTATACAAGTGTGGGAAATAAAAAAGACAATTTTTTTATATTAAGAGGGGAATATAATGCAGATGTGGCAGCAGAACATATGGAGTAGGTTATCGTATCCTATATCGTGAAGTTTGAAAATGCTTAATTTTTCTATACTTGTTTTTAGTGAAAGATAGAAAATATACTACTATTGTAGAAAATAAATCAAATCGGAAAAAAATTGTATATAGAGTGTAAAGTTGAATTGCCAGACAATTTAATGAAATGTGTATATGATTTTAGATTATACTCTATATACAAAGGATTTATATGATTTGACATAAAAAAGTGTTATCGTATATGAGAGATAATTTTTATGTATAGTGAGTATATTTATAATCTTTCAAACCATACTTTTTATCAGAAATTAAGGAGTTAAATATAATCATTTGTTGCAATATCGAATAACAGTTTTATGTGCATTGTCATAACAGCGTATTGACGATAAAATCAATGAGGAATATAATAATATACAAAGAAAGAACTTATGTCTAATCTTGGAATTGATATGACAACTTTCTTTACAATGGCAGCAAAACAGGCAGTAAGAGAACAGGCGTTACCATTTCATCCAGATATGAATACGGGAATATATGGACTAAAGGCATATAAACTTGCAATGGAAAATACAAATTATAATAAGGAAGGAGATTAGAATTTATGAAGAAAAAATTAAAAGTTATACTATGCTTTATAGTAATTATATCAAGTGTTATAAATCAAGTACCAGCACAAGCAAAAGTAAAGATGCCTGCATCATCTTCTGAGTTAATTAAATCAATATCACCATATGTGTCGGAGCAAATTGCAATTAAAGCCAGAAAGAAATTTACTAAAATTGAACTTAATAATAAAATGTATTATAGGGCTTTAGTAGAGAGTATTAACACTTATGGAAACAAATTTAAGTTCAATAGTGAAAAAGAAATTCATAAACTTTGTTATGATATTTTTGGAAAGCCTGGATATAAAGATGTGACAAAGGGTGAGTACTTTCATTATGACATTCATAATAAAATTCATGTTTTGCGTGGTGATTGGGGAGCTGAACTTCCTGTTTATAAAATTATACAGAAGAAAAAAGTATCAAAAACTGTATATGATGTATATGTAACGCACTTCAGTTTTACAGATTCACCAAATTTAATTAGAGATGGTGAAAGTATTATTCGAATCAGGAAAAATAATAAAAGTTCATTTGGATATGTAGTTACAAAAATCAAATATAAAACAACAAGAAAAAGTTATTTTTAATGTAATAAAAAGTCATCAAGGAAGTTGATTTCTGATGGCTTTTAGTGTGAAATTTATTTTATAGAGCAACTAGATGGGAATACAAATATCATATAGTATTTGCACCAAAATATAGACATAAGGTCATATATGAGGAGTGTTGAAGAATGTTTTGAGACCAGAGAAGTTAGAAAAATTTGAGGATATTTTTTACTCTATTACACAAGTGCGTGTTTTTAGAAGAAAGAAATGTTAAGTTATGGCAAAAATTATTTGTTAGCGAAAAATAAGCATATCTCCGCAGATTTTATCTGTTTTTGATATGCTTATTTAATAAACATACAATATATAGTCTATATCAAACCGATTAAACACTATATATTGTACTTTTGATATCCGAAATGAAAGAACGATTTCATGTGGAAATTTACTGCTTTTTGTTTCGTATGGCTTGCTTTATGCCATAAGTAATAGTATTTAATTCCAAACATTTTTTTATCAATTCGTCTATATCCGTATCCTGTGCTGGCATTGTATATTCAAAATGATAATCCAATTTAGCTTTACTAATAAAACTATTTATAGAACTGATAATGTGCTCAAACAACTTAATACAATCAATGTTACATGGATGATGATTTATCAAAGCTTCATTTTTAACCGATTTAAGGTATTCATGCAACTCGTATATAAAACTCTCATATCCAAAAAGATTTTGTTCTAAGGTTTCGACATCGGTATTTTCATTTATGGATGTTAAATCAATATATGGATTATAAGTGCCTTCTTCGTAATTCATTTCGCTACATATATCAGCATACGAATATAATAATTTTTGTTTTGCCGAAAAACTTTCAATATTACTATTGGTTTTCTGCAAATAATCTTCTCCAACAGTTTTTCCAAAAAATGTTTCAGCGTCACCATGGAATAAAGGGAACTGATATAATTTTTGAGTATATGCAAATTCTCCTTGAAAGTTTACTCGCATTGTTTTTACCAAATTGATTATATTTCTTCTATCGTCTGGTGTTTCACAGTAACTAAATTCATCTATGATGGTATCTGATAAATCCTTTAAATTCTTTTTCAGACGCATTAAATCAACTTCATATGGTTTATCCTGTATATAGTATTCAATTCTCTTAATCCGTTCTTCATCAGATATATGCAACATATCATGATCTGGGGAATAAATACCCATTGAATTTTGCAGGTAATGATTAGGAACAGAAACATTATCATTTAATTCCACCGTAGCGGTTGGAGATAAATATTTGATAACAAATTCTTCGGCATCCATATTTTTATCTTTTGCAAAATCCTTAAATAGCAATATAAGATCATCTCGTGAAATATTTTTTGTTCGTCTATTTTCTATATTCGGCAGCCACGATTTGTTTTTACCGATTTTTTCTGATAACTGATATGCGGTCAAATTGTGTTCTTTCCTAGTATCTATAATTAACTGTATTAGTTCATCTGTTATTTTTATTTTTTCAGGGAACATGAAAAATACCTCCTTGAAAGATATGTACATATTATAATGCAAAATGGAGAGTATGTAAAGAATCAGTATATAAATACATAAAAGAATGAAATATGTACATATTTGCAAAAATAACTTGACAATATGTACATGCAATGCTATAGTAAGACCATGCAAGAGAGATACAAAGGTTTTCAAGACACATTACATCGTATTTCAAATGCAATTATAAAAGTGAATGGTACATAAAAGAAAAAGCCAATAGCTTATACATAAGTGCTGGTAACACTTAAAGCTAATGACTCATGGTAATTGTGATAAGTCTGGTAAACTTAACACACATATTGATATCTAAAATATTATCATGAAAAATTCTTTTAGTCAAGCATTAGCGGTCTGCTAATTGCTTATTTTCCAAACACATTATATAAGGAAGAAACATATTTGAATAGATAAATTACAAGTCTATCTATTTTTACAATTTCATACATAAAGGAGATGATTCTTATAAGAAAAGCTAACTGGCAGAGAAGAGAATGTAATGGATGTAAGGAATATAGTCCAGAGTGTAGACATTCAACAACAGGAAGCTTTGAAAGTAAAAAAGTGCAAAGAGTGTATGGAGAATAAATAAGTATAAGGCTGAAAAGCCTATATATTTTTACTTTCAGTATCAGAGTTTATAAAACTAAATATAATTATTTGAAACAATAGAATAAGTGAGGTGTAATTTTGTGGAACTAAGTAGATGTTCATATACTATTCTTGGAATTTTAAAGACGAAAAATGCAGTTGATAAAGTTCATGCACTTACAATTAGTGAAATATCGTCTTTTGAAAAAATAAGTAAGCATAATACAATTCACAAGAAAGTTAAAGAGATGCAGCAACAAGGATTTATTGATGAGGGTGCAAAGGCAGGTAGGGCGAAGAGTTATTTTGTGACTGATGCTGGACTTGCAATTTTACCATCAAAGAAGGAGGCAGAAAATGTATAAGAAAGAGTATATGCAGTTTTATGGTTTTTTAGGAATTGGACAATTTGGAGGAAATTTGCTTAAAAAATTTGAAGAAGAAGAATTTCCATGTGTAATAGCAAATAGTTCAGTTGAAGATTTAGCAACAAGAAATGCAAAAAATAAGCTTCATTTTAGGAATGGAACAGGATGTCACAAGAATCGTAAGAAGTCAAAGAAGCTATTAAAGGAAAATTTGGAAATATTGATTGATGAAGTTCGTTCTAAGATGCCAGCGATAACAACCTTGTTTATTTGTGCATCGGCAGCCGGAGGAACCGGAAGTGGAATGTTAGCGGCAGTATCGAAAATTTTAAGTAAACAGCTTGATATAAATATCTGTATAGTTACGGTTCTTCCTGACAAATCAGAAAATTTTCAGTCATATGCAAATACAGTAGAACTTTTTCAAGAATTAGAAAAGCTTGATTGTATTGGTGCAATATTTATTCTTGATAATTCTAAGAATAGAGACAAAATAAAAATCAATGAAATTTTCTTCACACATTTGAGTACATTGTTGGCAAATGAAAATGGTGGGGAATATGGATGTTTAGATAGAAGTGAGATTGATAAGTTACTGAGTACACCTGGTATGGCTATATTATCTAAACTTGGAAAAGATAATTCAGATAAATTACTCAGTTCACTGGTTGAAAATAATATATATGCACCTATGGAGACAAATAAAGTTGTTCGTTATATGGGAATTATGAGTTGTAGTTCGCATGTAGAGTTAGATGGACTTTATTCTCAGATAGGAAATCCAATTGATACCTATATAGGAACAAATGCTCCATCAAATGTATGTATGCTTAGTGGATTAACATATCCTAAAACTAGACTTAATGAGATTAAATCAATGGCACAGACAGATGCAGAAATTATAAAAAAGGGTATGGATGCAGCAAACGAAAGTCTTTTTGATGACGATATGGATTTTCTTGGAACTTTTGATATAGAGAATAAACCTAAATCAGAAGAAAAAGAATCGAGTTTAGATATTTTGAATGAATTTTTATAAAAGTTCATCAGAGAAAAGAGAATTATATATTAAGAAAAGAAAACTTAATGATAAACATATCAAATATTTTATAGAAGAAAGAGGTACATAAATGTTAGCAACGAATGTAAAAGAAGATGCAAGAGAAACTTTTAGAAATGGGATCTTAAATGATATGACTGTTGAAAAATTGATTAAACTTACAAATGTTGAATTATATGGAAATGTGTGTGTATTTACAGGAATCAATGAGTCAAATCACTACTTCAATAAGATGGAGCATATTCTAGCGGATGACGATCAGGCAGTAGATTTATTGTCATATTCATTTTATGCAGAATCTGGTGGATTATTAGCTAATACATCTTTTGCTGTATATGAGATTGAAAATATTGCTGGAAGCATAAATGAAGATAATCCTGATAATGTCTTGGATATAAACATTACATTAACGGATGGAACAGAGATAACTATCAACATTTTTTATTAAAGAAAAATCGAATATATAAGTAGGTAGGTTGGATAATCCAGCCTATCTACATAATGGAGGATTTATGCAATCACTAAAACAAGATGTTATACAAGCAAGAGGCAGAGTATATATTAATAGAAATAAAAACGATTTCCGATCGGTATCATTTTCTCAAATAAGATTTTCACATCCAAATTTATTGTGGTTTGAATTGTATGAAAATAAAAGGAAAATTGCATATACGGCAGTAGAAGTAGAACCGATGACTGTACGCAAGTGCAATCTTCCAAAGGAAAAATCAATAGAGTTGCAGATGCTAAGTGGTCAAAATGTACTTATTTCGTTTAGTGTTTAGAAAAACTAAAGAAAGGTAAATAGCGTATGAGGAAAACAACAGCAAACAGATTATTAAAGGCAATCACAGACAATCTTATATCAGTTACAAGTGCAGTAGTAAACCATGATGAAGGTATGAAAGAATCTATATCAGATGAAAAATTCACGGAAGATTTGGAGTTCTATGTAAATTCTGGAATATTTGCAGATACGATTGATTTTACCTATGAGAAAATCGCAGAAGATAAACTGCACATCGCAATCGGTAAAGCAAGTTGTTACTGCTATGACGATATAGATGTGACATTGCAGCTTAGTGATGGTGTGACTATGGAAACGGTCACAAAACAGTTGTATGAGAATTTTGACGAAAAATTGTCAGCATAAAGAGAGAACAATATAACAGAGGTCATTCAGTTTGAATGGTAAAGGAACATACGAGATATTTTCTCATTCCTGCCCTATACCAAAGAAAGGAAGTATTACCAATGGCAAAAGGATTAACCAGATGTAATGTGTGTGGAAAGACAGTAGAGCAGGTATTTGAAAATCAGATGCTTATTAGCATCCATAATCGTATCGGTTATGGCAGTAAACATGATGGAAGTATGCTTGATTTAGATATTTGTCCAGATTGTTTTGACAAACTGATTGATGGCTTTGCAGGGAAGTGTGCAATCAATCCAATTAAAGAGAATTTTTAGAATACGGAGGGATTTGAAATGTTAGGTACAGTCAAATGGTTCAATGTAGTACGTGGTTTTGGGTTCATTATTGGCGATGATGGAAACGAGTATTTTTTCCATTACAGCAATATTGAAGGAGAAGGGTTCAAAAAAGTACATGAAAACGAGTATGTAGAGTTTGAGCCAAGTAAAAACGAAAAAGGTTTTATTGCCTTAAATGTACAAAAACATGAATGGAAAGTAGAAGATGATCCTAGATGTCAGATTGCTATGAAAATTATGAATGAATTTGGAATAAAAATACCAATGTTGCAATGGGTTGAAATGGATATAGAAGAATTGGAACAGTATTATGACAGCTTGAAATATCCATGTGGATGTTAATAACGTAAAAAGTATTTTTCTAACAGAGAATATTATAAATAGACAGAGATATTTGTTGCAGTAAGACTAAGCAACCGACTATTGAAGCGAATAGTTACAATCGTTGTACGGAACGGACTCGTTGATGATACTGCTAAACATATATCAGTGAAGATACTGATTACATAATTTGAACGGAATCACAATACCATTGAAGATAATGGTTATACATATTGGACGGATAGACAGGCATATTACCTATTATTGGTGGTGTGCCTACATTAAATTAGAATTGGAGGTAATGAACTATTTACAAAGGAACTAATAAGATGAATATGTACATAGTCAGATCATTAGCAATGACAAATTGGCTATGCAATAACGGATTTAAAATTTTAAAAGTTGAGGATTCGGAAAAGGATGATAAGTTAAAAGTTTTCTTCTTTGAGGATTCGCCAGCACTTCACAATATGATGATGAAATATAGAAAGAGAGTGTGAAGAGTATGGCAAAAAGCAAGCAGAATAAAGGAAAGACTAAATTAACATGGGATGATTTTGAAACATATCTTCCTGAGTATGGATTTGATGAAAAGCAAATGCAATTTTTTAAAGACACATTTGAGATAATCACAACTAATCGAGATACAGACAAAGTTACTTGTTTTGCTAATAGATGCGGCATAGGAAAATCAACATTTATTCATACATTTATGCACTGCTGCATTGGAGATAGTTTTTATGGTGGACGGCATAGACCTCAAGGATTATTAGTTATAACGGATTCAATTAAGAGATTAGAGGAGCTGTCTAGCACCAATAAGGACAGAATAGAAGCAGAAAAGTATTGGGGAGAAATTTTCAAGGAATGGGGCATTGAATATCATTACAAGGAATTTGAAAAAAGTGTCATTGTACTGAGATCGGATGAACCATTTAAAGAGCAACTTATCAAGCAACATTATAAGCCAATAGTTCTACTTTCTACACAGCGTTATTTTATGTTGGGAGATAATATCAGAGAACAACTTTTCTCATTCACTTATAATGGAGAAACACTAAAAAGAGATATTGTTATCTTTGATGAAAGCCCGCAATTTTCAGAAACTGTCACAATCGACAGCGATAACTTGTCCAGAATCGAGGCGGCATTATATAAAGGGCTGTCCGATGAAGTTAAGGACAAGGAGTTTGTCATAAGAGAGTATAAGGCATTTAAGGATAGACTGCTTGAACAGATGGACGAGAAGGAAAAACTACTGAAGGATTCTAATGTTACTATATATTGGAAAGATACACGATATTCCAGTATAACACCGAATGATGATTTGCTTTTTTCGGTATTACAGGACAATATAGAATCCTTGACAAAACAGTATAATTGCATATGGAAAGATATGCAATGCTTAAAAGAGATTGCTAAGAATGGAGCAATATTTAATTCTGTAAAGAAAAAATATGGAAACTATGAACGCTCATTTGTGCTGGTCGTAGATAATAGGAATCATTTCTTTTTGGGACAAGATAAGAAGTTTTTTGTATTTGATGCTACAGCAGATATTGATCCGAGATATGACCTTGATTATGTGGAAATTGTAACAGGAGAAAAATATAATAAACCTTTGAATATGTTAATAACAAATGTTCAGATTTCCACTAGCAAAAATGTTATGTGTAAAGGAAATAAAAGAGCAATCACAACCTCAAATACCATCATTAAATACTTGAAAAATAAATTGAAACATGGGATAGGAAAGCAACGAGAAATTTTGATAGTAGTATATAGTGATTTGTTAAGACGATTTCAAAAAGAGTTTGACAATGTAGGTTATTTTGGAAACCTTAAAGGATTCAATGATTTCAAGGATTTATACAGAATGGCACACATTGGAATGAACAGATTTCCTAACATGGCATATTTCTTTATATATTGCGGTTGTCATATGGAAACATATAGACAACTTATGGATATGTCAGAAGAAGAATCACTAGATTTCTTTAGTACACTGAGTAAAAATCATAATAAAGAATACGAAAGTATTATAACATCCGTCATGCTTAGATGTATGTTGGCTGATTTTGAACAAAATATATTTAGATTGGCAATCAGAAATTATAGCAATACGGAAAATGTTCATATCTGGACTTTCTACAATTCTAATGATTCGCTTTATAGTGAATTATCTTCTATGATCGAGAAAAGATATAAGCCCTATGGAACAATATTTGAATATGAAGATACTCCCGAAGAGTTACAGATTGAGAAGATTAAAGATAGAAAACCACCAGAAGGAAAGAAAATGACAAATGCACAAAAGATTATAGAGTGGTGTGATAAACAAGAATCTGGAAAAGTATTTAAGTTAAATGAGTTATTACAAGATACAGGAATGAATAATGATTCGTTTAAAAGTACCAGAAAAGATAATCAGACAATAAAAAAATTATTTGATGATATGAAAACTGATAAAAGAGGTTATTACATGATTGTATAAATTTTTAGGGGGGATTCTCTAATATATTATATTAGGAAAACCCACCCAAAATAGAATAAAAATAATCATACGAGATTCAATGATTTTGTGTAGTGACGCAAGGAACGGAACAAATATCATTTGTGGCTGCCACGCAGACACCCATTAAGGAGATAAGACATGGATAGAAGTTATAAATTAAAGATGGAAGATAAATTGAATACAAATACTCTTACAAAAGAGTACATATTAAATTGCATAGCAAAGCATGAGAAGAAAATCAATGACCTTGCTTATAAGGAAAAACAGTATAGAGCATCCAATTACAATAATCATAAGTTGGAACTGAATAAGCTGACTGAATACAGACAACCTTTTGTTGATGTTCTTATGAAGGAATACAGAATGTCATTGGATGATATTAAAACTGCATTGCAGAGTGTGAAGGATAAAAATATTCCTACTAATGCAGTATGTGACCAGATAAGAGGGATTATCACTAATGGATGTTATTTTCTTGAATAGTGGGTGCTTTACAGCACAAAAAGATTTGTTCCGCTATGGCTACACAAATCTTTCAACGAGAGAATATATCTAATAGATACTTAATTTGAGCGTACCTTGTGTGGTTCAAAATATGAATTAAACTGATTATTCTTTTCGATAAAGAGAGAGTATGTCGGCTGCCTGTCGGCATCCGAAATAAGCACTCACTATTTATCTGAATAATAAGTTTACAATTTTTCACTTGATGGAAGGAGAATTATATATGAGTAAAGTAATTACAGAGAAAAAATATTACAGAGTAGGTGAAACATTTTCCAATACAGATAAAGATTACAACGGATTATTGGATGTTCCTTTTGGTATATGGATTACAACACATAGCTTTGAAGTAATAAGTTCTATGAAATGGGAAAAAGCATATAAACTATGCACTCCGATTGATGGGAAAATTATTGATGAAAGTGTTAAAAACTGCTGTATTTTTGTCTATTTAGATGGTGCTAATTATGATAAAGAAGAATATAGGCAAGTTACATGGGATGAACTTATGAAAGAGTGTACACCTGTAGAAGTAATTGTGTGTGAGTAAAGGAAAACAGATATTATGATGACAATAGAAAAAGCATATGAAAAATTTTATAAATTATTGGAAAAGATTGACAATTCAGATATTCCATCAAGTGAGCAGTATGAACTGTATCAAGATATGGAATCTGAAATTGGACAGAAAAAGCAACAAGCGTATGTGGATATGCATGAGTATTGATGAGTAAAGGAGATTTTAATAATGGTATTTAAGGAAGGACAAGATGTATATTTTTTGAACAGAATCAAAAAGAAACATCATAACACCCATATGTGGGTTGTTGAACCTGCAATAGTAGTATCTGATAAAGGAAACAATCATAGAGTTGAGGTTAAAATTTCAGATCAGAATATTGTATCAATTCGTAGAAGAGTAATATTTGAAACTAAGGATAAGGAAAATGCAGAAGAAAAATGTGATTATTGGAATCATTGGAATAGATACCATAAGAGAAAACATAAGCATAAGTAGGGATAATTGATAAGTACAATTTTCATAAATAAAGGAGATTTTAATAATGGCAAATAAAAATAACGAATTTTGTTGTATGTGTGGAAGCAGAAAAGATGAGGTAGAAAAGCTGATTAGAGGTAAATATGGTTACATCTGTGATAGCTGTATCAGTATTGCAAGTGAGTTACTCAACGATGAAGAAGAGGAGAATATCACAAATAATATGCAGTTGGCTACACCTTCACAAATTAAAGCACATTTAGATCAATATGTTATTGGACAGGATGAAGCAAAAAAGACTTTAGCAGTTGCGGTCTACAATCACTATAAGAGATTGAAACAGAATAAGAAATCTGATGTGGAAATTCAAAAATCCAACATCCTTATGATTGGTTCAACCGGGAGTGGTAAGACATATCTTGCACAGTCACTTGCAAAATTCTTAGGTGTTCCATTCGCTATTGCTGATGCTACTTGTTTAACTGAGGCTGGATATGTTGGCGAAGATGTAGAAACCATGTTAAGAACACTCTTACAGAATGCAAATTATGACATTGAATCAGCACAGCGAGGAATTATCTATATTGACGAGATAGATAAGATTAGTCGTAAAGGCGAGAATATGTCAATCACAAGGGATGTATCTGGTGAGGGAGTACAACAGGCATTACTTAAAATCATTGAGGGTACTATTTCAGAAGTGCCAGTTACGGGCAGTAGAAAACATCCACAGGGAGAAACAGTTAAGATTGATACATCCAACATACTTTTCATTTGTGGTGGAGCTTTTGATGGTATTGATAAGATTATCGGCAAAGAAGAGACACATAATAGTATTGGATTTGGTGCAAATGTTTCCGATAAAAAGGAATTAGTTACCGACTTGTCAAAGGTTGAGCAGCACGATCTTGTAAAATATGGTCTTATGCCAGAGTTAATCGGTAGACTTCCTATTATAACTGCACTCAATCCGTTATCAGAAGATGATTTGGTACATATTCTCACAGAGCCAAAGAATGCCATAACAAAGCAATACCAGGAGTTATTGTCTATGGATGGTGTGAAGCTGGAATTTGAGGATGAAGCATTGAGAAAGATTGCGGAGATGGCTATTAAAAAGAAAACAGGTGCGAGAGGTCTTAGAAGTATTATTGAATCTGCTATGCAGAAAGTCATGTTTGATGTTCCTGATATGGCAAGTGCAAAGAAAGTTGTTGTAACTGCTGATTGCGTGGAAGGAAAAGCGGATGCACTTGTGTATGGTGCAAGGAATAAGAAAATTGCGTAAATGGAAGGAGACTACAAAATATGAATAATGAAGTAAGATGTAACAATGATTTGGAACTTAAAGCAATAGAAAATAGGATAATTCGACTAAAAAATGAGACTGCACAAAATCTCATTAAACTTGGTAATGAATTGAACAGAGCAAAAGAAAAAGTACCACATGGAGAGTGGGGAACATGGCTAAGAGATAAAGTGAATTTTTCACAAAGGACAGCAAATATTTATATGAGAATTGCAAAAGAATTTGGTTCAAATTCGCAAGCGATTTCCAATTTGGAAGTGACAAAATTAGGATTATTATTGGATGTGCCAGAAGATAAAAGAGCTAATTTTATTGCAGAACATAATGTAAAGGAAATGTCAACAAGAGAATTAAAAGCTGCAATTAAAGGTGAATCTGATCATACCAAAACAGATAGCGTTATCGACTATGTAAGAGACTATGAAGATATTGAGATAGATGTAGATTGTTTAAAACCATTACCACAACATGATAAATATTTCTTCAAAAGAACAGGCAAAGACTGGATTTCATTTTTAAATTCGGTTGATAAATATGGTATATATGAGCCTATTATGATTGCAAGAGATAATACAATTATTTCTGGACATGAAAGAGTGAGAGCTTGTAAAGATTTAGGTATTAAAAAAATTCGTGCTTATTATGCTTGTCAAGAAAAGGCGTATAGAAAAGATTGTAAAACAGACGATGAATTGAAATTGAAGATGTTTATTTTGTCAAATTTTAGTCTACGAAGTATAGATGGGTATTATGCAATGTTTTGGATGGACACATTATTTGGTACATCTTATGGTGATGGTAGCGGAGATTTGACACATTATGTTACGGATGATGTTGTCAATAAGTTAAATCATAATAGGGATATTTTGAAAAAAATGAAAGAAGTGGTTGATAAGTGCCAATGTGGAGAAATAGCAGAAGCTGAAATGGATGTGGAAATAGCAAAATTGCATGAACAGTATGTGTAGTAATAAAATGCTTCTGGACTAATTACAAATTTACAAGATCTTTCAACCCGACAGAATGTAGGTTTGAAAGAATCAATACACAGTGGTGTGCGCAAAATTTTTGCACTCACTAAACGAACCGCAACGATGGTCAATGAATATCAGAAGGAGAATATATAATATATGGATAAATTTACAATAACAACAGGAAACAAAGATACAGCCGAATTAAACAGACTTACAAGGGTGATTGCTTTACATGATATATGGAACAGACAGTATCACAGTACAGTTAGCAGTATGTTTGAAAAGTACAAGAGCATAGATGAATGGTCACAGGATGAATTGATGAAGGTTGCCTTATGCGGTGTGAAGTATATAAAATGCGTTGCTGACATTGAGAGAGAAAACCAGAGATTGGATTCAAGCTACAATACACCATTTGCAGTCAAGGAGAATGGATTTAATCTGATAGATGCTCTATTCGGTACTATTGGTCGTATCAAACTGAAAAATCTGATTAAGATATTCCCGATAGATAAAACCTATGATGGGGATAAATGGGGCTGTAAAGATTATTTCTTTACAATGGATGTCCTGAAGGAGAAAGGTCTTGATAATGCAGTTGGTCGTGATGGTGTATTTGATTTGATGTGGGATTATGAGAACAGAGATTTGAGAGAATTTACAGTATTCTATATGAGCTGTATGAGTGCTATGTATAAAAAGCAGACTGGTGTAGGTATGGCAGAAAAGTTTTGTGAAGATAATGGTATTGGGACATATACAATGGACAGAGAAAATGGTCTGCTTATTGATAATCAGAGTGGAGAAATCGCAAAAATGAGCAATAAGCCTTCATTTATGCAGATTGTGAAGTAAATCTTATGTCTCATTGAAACTAATATTCGTCAGCGTGGAATTGGAAATCCTAATCCTGTAAAACTTAGTAGATGTATTAAAGAACTTGAACGAATTTATGGAATACAAAATGGCAATAATCAATATGTTAGGGTTCCGAAAGTTTCGGAAGGCACTATATTATCTCAAGTGGATATTGCTAATATGATTGGTATTTCAGTAGATACTCTTAATAATTATAAAAAGCTTACAGAATTAATTCCTGAATTAGAGGATTTAGTAGAAACAGGAATCCTAGCACCTACTACTGCCCTCGCCTTGGTAAAATATATGTCACCATCTGAACAAGAAGAATTTGTAAAGTCTATGGATGTAACAAAGAAAATTACTAAAGGACAAGTTCAACAGTATATTGATAAGATTAAACAGCTTGAAACCAATAATCCTAAAGTCCAAGAGCTAGAATTGCAAATTTCTGAATTAAAAACAGAGAAAAATATGTTGGAACAAAAAGTCAAACTTAATCAGGAAGAATCTGATAAATATAACAAGTTAAAATCTGATATTGAATTTCTTACAAAACAGAAAACCGATTTAGGTCGTCAAATCGACTCTGCTACTGAATTGGCAGGTCTGACTGTAAGATTAAAGAAATTATTAGAGACAGTAGATAACAGTAAAATTCCAGAAAATGAAATATTTTCAGTTAATGAACTTAAGGAGTTCAATATTAAGATGCTGAATAATAGTGGCATGGCAGATATTGTGGATTTTAAAGCATGGGTAGATAAGAAAAAAGCCAATGAAACGGGGATTTCTTATTGACAGCTAAGCGGTCTATACAAAGGGTTAAATTGCTAAAAATGGCATCAAATTTAAGAGGTAATATCAAAGACAGTAAATTGCAGGGTTGGTGTGTTAATGTTGCTTTATGGTTGGTCAGATGTGATTTATTCATAATGATAGAGGTGTAAAAGCATTGCATATATATTGGGAAATTACAAATATTTTGCCATTGAGATTGAAACTTTTAAAACAAAATTACAACAAGAACAGAGAATATTACATATAGTAACAAAACTTTATAAAAGAGAGGAAATTATATTGAGAAAGAAAAGACAATGCAATACAAAAGAGATGGAGTTTATTCAGAATTATGAGATTGTGAGACTTAATATTCGAGATATGAAAGATGGTGCAGTTTTTAATAAGACCCAAAAAGAGTTGAATTTAGATAAGATTACAATATGCAGTAGTGAAGTTGTAAGGATAGTAACAGCATTTGCATCTGAAAATGTTTATATGGATGTTTCAAAGTATCATTTTATCAAAGATTTGATTATTCTGAAAATCGGAAAGAGTTATAAAAAGTATTATGAAGAGCTTTGCAAAAATAGAACTATTGAAGAGGATAAGGGTGTATTTACTTTGAATGTCGCATCTGAAGATAGAGATAATCCTGAAAATAATAAAACAGAATCAATACGATATAAAAGATTGCTTTGTGGCAGTTCTTTTGTCAGAAATTGCAAGGAGTTGTACATCAGAGAAGAATTGTACAATAGTGTGATGGAAGTGTTACTTACTGGAATCAGCTTTAAAGAAATGTTTCCTATTACTAAAGTCGCAAAATTTTCTACATATCTTGGTCTTGCTGCAACCGATAGCAGACCTGTTTCCATGCCTAATATTTGTGTGGCAGCAGATTATAAGAAGATGATTAAGGATGCATTTGATATTGTTATACAAGAGGATTTAGGTGATAATAATTTTAAGTATGAGGTGCAGAATTATTGTGATACACATAAGGAGACAGAAGAAGAGATAAATTGTTTTGATGGTGCAGGAATTGTATCATATGAAAGGGCGTGTATCTGGGCGAAAGAATTAGGACTAAGTTATGTTCCATCATCATTTCAGATAAGAGTGTTAAATGGTATTAAGGGGAATTTATATACATTCCCGGTCACAGAATTTATTGAATATCTTGAACAGAATGGATTGCAGGAAAAACTAAAAGTGACTGATTTATGGGGAGATATTGTAGATGTTAGGGAAAAGAATATTGATGTATTTTTAACAGAGAGTCAGTTTAAATTTCATAACAAATATAATAGTTTTGCTGAATGGGAAGAAACTTTTTTGAATCCAATAAAACATAACAAAAATGAGTATCGTAGGACTTTTAACATATGTGATTATTCAATAAATATTCGTAAAATGAAGGATAAAATTTGGTCGGCTTATCAACCATTGCAGACTATTGAATTATTGGATGATGATATTAGAAAAATAACAGAGCCGACAAGAGAGGTAGTTGAAAAATTACATACAGATGTGAATGAATTTATAAAATATCGTGGCATTAGTCTGGAATGTGAAGAGAGTGAGCAGAGCAATAAAAGAACAAATTTAACTCCTTGGTATTATCAAGCTTTATTATTGGACGATAGTTTACAGTATGATAAATATATAAGGAAGAAAATCATAGATGATTTGAATAGTTTGAAGATGCGCATATATACTGGAAAAATTTTGTTAGATGGAAATTATCAGACAGCTATTCCGGATCTTCTTGCGTTGATGGAGCATATATTTGGACTTGAAGTTAAAGGTGCGTTAGGAAAATGGGAGGTTTATTCAAGTTATTGGTTAAACAAAAATGTAGATAAAATTTCTATTTGGAGAAATCCCCATATAGCATGTGAATGGTGCAATGTCAAAATTGTAAGCAATGAAAAGACGAAGTGGTTTAAGTATCAGACCACAGGATATGTGACAGATATATATAGTACATTGGCATTGAGACTTGGAACGATGGATTTTGATGGTGATACGGTTGCAGGAGTATGTTCAGATATTATTTATAATGCCGTAGAAAAAGCAAAGGTGCGTACTATAAGAGTAATCACGAAGAAGCAGAATGTGGAAGAAAACAAAGGCGAAAATAAGGAATTTTGTATATCAGATACAGATAAAATTATGTACACAAATTATCTTGGTTTTCAAAATAATATTGGGGATGTCACGAATAAAGTGACTAAATTATGGGGAGCATATGGGGATGCTGGTGATTTGGGAACAAAAAAGAAGATTTTAGATGATATAAAAATTATGTCGGTTATTAACCAGCTTATTGTTGATTTTGTAAAAACAGGTATAAAAGTTCCTATTCCCAGTGATATTTTAGAAAAACTCAAGAATTATAAGATGCCTGTATTTATGCAGTATAAAAATGGAAATTGGGTAAATGATAAAATAATAGAAGCAAATAAAAATAGTTTTCGATATCTTATTAAAGATAACATCAATGAAGATACGACTATAGATGAATATGTTGATAATCAGAAAAAATATTATATGACAAATGGCACAGTTGACAAAATATGTAAGTATATGCAAAGTTGCGTATCTGGTATTGAGTTAGATTTTGAATCTATTGAGCAGGAATGCCAGTTTACCAAAATTATGAGTGATATAGAGTATATTTATAATGCTACATATCCTAAGATTATAAATAAGTTAAGAGAACTTTTAGAAATGCATAAAAATATTTGTGGAAAGAAATATTATGATGACAAAAGCAGTTCGAGTATGGATGATTCATCAGGGCGTTTTGAAAGATTTTACAGTTATTGTGAGATAGAGTTACATAAGTTGTGTAAAGATAGAAATAAACTGCTGAATTATTTGATTTATGCATATTATACAGATAAAGAGTTTTGCAATGCAGATAAATCAATATTATGGAATGTTTTCGGAAAAGATATTTGCAGCCGTTATTTGAATGGAAATGTAATCTTGGATGAAAAGAAACTTGAAAGGCTCAAGAAGAGTGAAGAAAAAGCACAGGAAAAGGCTGAAAAAGTAAAGGAAATGTGTAAGAGTGCAGGCATAGTTCACATTCATGGACTTAAAGATGGAGAAATTATAATTACAAAAAATGAGCTGTTAGAAATAGATAACAATATTGATGATTCTGTTGCTAGAAGGTTGATGATTGTATTACTAGCTTTATATAAGAAGCTTAATATAAATTCAGAAAAAAACAAGTGTGCGATTAAACTTGTTAGGGGTAAAAAAGGAGAGGTTACAAAAAATCAGTTATGCAAACTTGCTAATATCCATTATAATCAGTTTGACAAAAGATTGGAAAAGTTGGTTCAAAGTGGCTTGATAAGTGTAGATATAAGCAATTTGAAAGTTCCTAAAATATCATTGAATATGATACTTGATAATGATAAAGATGGACACAAAATTAGCGATATTAACGATGTTTCAGATATATCATAGCAGATATGAACATAAGTTTGCTAAACCTCGAATTTTTTAGTTTATATAATTTGTTATAGATGCTTGAAAGACTGTAAAATAAGGTTTTTCAAGCATTTTAAAATTAAATTGTAAAACATAATATAGGAAAGAGAGAAAAACTTTTCTAAAAAATTGTTTAACAAAATGGAGATAGGATATGAATCAGGAAAGATTGAGAGAAGATTTGATTGCGGTAGTTGATTCTGGTCTTAATGCCAGAGCTATTGCGAAGCATACGGGAATTACCTATGATATATTGGCAAAATTCAAACAAAATAAATTATGTCTTACATCTATTGATGCAGACAAGCTTGAAAAATATTTATTATTGGTGCAGATTCCAACATCAATTTAAAAGATATACTACACTATAAGTATTTTAGATTGGTACTGCGTATCAATTTCCTGTATATCATCCGTATAGGATGCGTGTATATGCTTATATTATGGAGTGAGAAATCTCCACACGATAATATCACTCGAAAGAGTGTTTATTATAAATTGCTGATACATTGTCCTCAAACAGCAGTATATCGGCAGAGTACCGAGCGTATTCAAAACAATAAACAGTGATTAAGCAGATGGGCTGATTCAAACTAGGTCTATCTGCTTAATGTAAATGATTATTTATATTCCAGCACAATTAAATTTGTACTGATTATTTTTTGTCAAAAATATTTGATTTTTTATAGGAGAGGAGGGAGTACAAATGACACAGGAAGAGTTACGGAAGAGATATAATAAATGCTTAGAAAGAGAGAAGCAGACATATATATCTAAAGTTACAGGTATTGATAATGCACTTTTAAGTAAATTTAAAAACAATAAAATTGATTTATATCCAAATCTTTTTTCTAAACTCGAAAAATATCTATTAAATTCTTAAGATTATAATCTCTACTATTCAAATTACATTTCAGGAAGGAGTAAAATGGACAACAATTTTCTTATTGGTTTAACTGCTTTTTTAAATAAAGATAAAAGCAAAACACAAATACAATCAGATGCTAAACAATTAGGTGATGCAAATATCAAAGTCCCACTTGTGGGAACGCTTGATAAGGCTAAAACAAAAGTACAGCTAAGACAAGACCTAGCATCAATGAAAGGCACAATAAATTTAACAGGAAAAGTTAATCAGAAATCTATTGTTTCATCTGTGCAACAGGCAACACAACAAGCTCAGAGAGCGGTTGGGAAAAATCCTATTCAACTAAATTTTAATCTAAAAAAGGACAAACTTATAAATGATCTCCGAATCTTAGGTCAGCAAAATTCTAAAATGTTCAAAAATGCTGATATGTCGGCAAAATATAATTCCTTATTAAACAATGCAAAGTTAGCAACTTCTGGCAAGGAGTTACAAAATCTTAGATTACAGTTATCAGCAATGAGATCTGAGATTAAAGCAACTAATCTGAGTGGACTTACACTTGGAGATACTTTTAAGAAGACATTTAAACAAGCACCCGAATTATTTAGTGGTACTGCTGGTGTTATGCTTATATCAAAACAGTTGAAAGAAGCATGGACGCAGGCAATAGAACTTGATACTGCTTTTACTGATTTAGTAAAGGTGCAGGATGAATTGTCGAGAAGTGATTATGCGAATTATCTTGATAGATGCAATAAAAAAGCACAGGAACTTGCTACCACACAAAAATCATTGATTGAAGGTGTGACAGAGTTCTCAAGGTCTGGTTACAATTTAACAGAAAGTAATGCACTAGCTGAAAAGAGCACTATATTATCTAACGTTGGCGAGATGTCAGCAGAAGATGCTTCAAAAGCTTTAATATCGGGAATACAGGCGTATAAGGATATAGATGGTTATACAAATGCGATAGATAAAGCAACACAGCTCATTGATAAATATAATGAACTTGGAAACAGAGCAAGTATTACATCCGAAGAACTGGCAAAAGGTGTGGAAGCAGTTGGTTCAGTCTTTGCGGATGCTAATACAGACGTAAACCAATTTTTAAGTATGCTCAGTGCGGGAAACAGGCAGTATCAAGATGCAAATTCTTTAGCATTGGGTTTGAGGACTTCTGCATTAAGAATTCGTGCGGCAAAAGTTGATTTAAAGAGCTCTGGGGAAGATACAGATGGTGTAAAGTCAGTATTAGATAATCAGAAAGCTATCAAGAAATTAACAAATGTTGATATACTTGAGAAAGATGAAAAGACGGTTCGTTCTATATATGATATATTTCTTGATATATCTAAAGTATATCAGCAGATGAATGATACGGATCAGAGTGCGTTGCTTAAAATCATAGCCGGAACGCATAGGGCATCTGCTGTGAGTGCTGTACTCAATAATATGTCTGAAGCCCAGAAGTTATATAAGATAAGCCTACAATCAACGGGATCTGCTCAGAAAGAATATGACCAATACATGCAGTCAAGTCAGGCTTCACTTAATAAATTTAAGGCGAGTGTAACAGAGACTTATCAAAGTATAATTACTGGAAACACAGCAAAGACGATATTAGATATTGGAAATGCAGCAGTTAAATTAGCAAATAATTTAGGTCTGGTATCATCTACACTCAGAGGTTTTCTTGCAATAGGTGTTGTGAAAGTGCTGACAACTCTTACGACAGCATTTAAAACATCTGCAATTCAAGCATCAAATTTTGGAACTGCACTTAATACAGTGAAAAATATGTCTTCAATGACAAGGGGAACAACAGAGTATACTAATGCTTTAAATTTGCTAAAGACAGTATCAGCAGGTTTGACAGAAACACAGTTAAAACAGGTGTTGGCAAATGAAGCATTATACACTTCAGATAAAGTAAGAATCTTACAGGCAACCGGTCTTAGCAAAAGTCAGGCAAATGCTAAACTTGCACAGATGGGGCTTACTCAGGCTACACAGGCACAAACGGCTGCAAATGCCAGCGCAACAGCAAGTACATTTAGCTTATCGGCGGCAGTCAAAGGATTTGGGGCAAATTTGAAAGCTGCATTCTTAAGTAATCCTATTGGTATCTCTATCATGGCTATTAGTATGGCTGTCGGAGCTATATCGTCAGCGGTAAGTTCTGCAAATCAAGAAGTAGAAGAAGCACGACAGAAAGCTAAGGATGCAGCAGACACAGCAAGTACTTTATCAGATGAACTGTCAGAACTTTCGGGAAAATATCTTTCGTTATCAGAATCTGTAAAAACAAATGCTTCATCAAAAGAAGAGTTTATGAATGTTCAAGATGAATTACTTAAAAAGCTGGGACTAGAAGGAGAGAGCGTTGACAAGCTTATCTCAAAATATGGTTCATTAGATGAAGCGGTTAAAAATGTAACAATTAAAGAGTTAGGAGAAAAAGAAAATGACCTTTTAGCTGGTGTAAAAGCAGCAGAAGATGAATTGAAAGATGTCGGAAAAGGCTATGAACATTGGTATAGCATGACAGACAGAAATCTTTTATCATCTAGCGGTGACGATGCAGTAAAAGCATATAAAGTATTAAATAAAGCCGGTATCATTAGTAATGGTTCATATGGTACAGGTGGTGGATCATTAGCCTTAATTGGTGATGACTCAACAATAGAAGGAATATTAAAAAATTATCATAAACTTCAAGATGCAATGAAAGCGTTGAGAGAATCAGATCAGTTTACAGAAGAAGAATTAAAAAACAATCCAGTTTTTAATCAGATTTATAACCGTTCACAACAGATGAAAGAGTCTGTTGAAGGCTATAATGACTCTATATTAAAGCTAAATAAAAATGTTGCACAACAGCAGACTTTAAAGGCTTTAAAAGGAAAGAATTTACCAAATTCAGAAAAAGAGTTTGATACATTCAGAGACAATCTTATAAAGACTGCACAAAGTAGCAAAGAGTTTATAGGTTCTCAAAAAGATATAAAAACAGCAATCAATAGTTATCTTTCATCAATTCCCGAACTTTCTAAATATTATAATGATTTAAGTAATTCAATCCAAAATTCTAATAAAGTTATAAAGCAGTCATCTTCCAATACATTCGATTCCGCATGGTCATCCCTCAAGGATTCAGAACAAAAGAAATTCACAAATCTTGTTAATTCAGGAAAACTTACAGCAGAATCGTTTAATAAGTTAGGTAACTCAGCAGAAACACTAAAACAGACTGGCTTATCAGTTGAATCGTTATGTGATAAAATTCGTGACCTTGTATCACTAGAACAAAAGTTACGTAATATGAGCACAGCTTTTAAAAAGGTAGGAACTGCATATAAGGATTTTAAAAAGAATGGTTTTGTCTCATCATCTTCTTTAAATAGTATGTCTGATGCGTTCAAGAATTTAAAGGGGTACTCACAGTTTTCTAAAATTGTTGGTAATAAAAAGTCAAGCAAAAGTGATATACAAAATGCGTTTAATGATATTACATCAGAATATCTTAATACCTATCATGTTTTAAGCGGTTTGACGGATAAAACAAAGGATAAGATTATTACCGCACTCCGAGATGCAGGTATAACAAATGCGAATGATTTAATAAAACAGTATGAAAAGGTTCATAATACCAACACAAAATTATTAAATGAATCCGAAAAGAATTATATCAAGTATCTTAATTCAAAGGGAACAAATAGTGAGATTACGAATAAAAAGATAAATCAGATGAATGCTGAACTGATAAATGCTCTTGGTAAGCAATATAAAACAGATTATGATAATTGGCTTAAACTCATTCAGGATAAGATAAAGGCATATAATGCATTTGTAAGTGCATATAATAATGCATCTCCTGAAGGTCAAGCAGCATATGAAGGTCTAAAAAGTGAAAATAATCAAACACCTGTAAGTGAAAATAAAGGCATTAAGAGTAGTGTTAATGCAATTCTGAAAAATCCACACGCTGCTATTGAAGCAGATATGATTAAAAGAACAAAACAGAATTATGATAAGAAGAAAAAGCAGGCAGATAAAGCTAAGAAGAAGTTACAATTAAAACTTGATAAGATAGATGCTAATTATGTTGCTGAATATAGTCCTACATCTGCATCTGGAAGTGGTTCAGGTTCAAAATCTAACTCAAAAGACAAGACCAAAGCCACAGCCCAAATCTTTGACTTCATAGAAAGACGCATAAATAAACTTACAAAGACCATTGATTACGCTAAATCAAAAGTAGAGGCATTATTTAGTGTTGGAGCAAAGAATAATCAGTTAGACAAGGCTATCAAGAATACTACTGCCCTTGTTAATGCTCAAAGAAAAGCTGCCGCAAGGTATCAAGCATATGCAAACAAGTTAGCGGGTGTTGCTACAAAAACCACAAAGAAAACTGTCAAAGAGACAACAGGTGTAGGTAATGACATTGTAAAATCTGCTAAGAAATATGTTGGAAAGTTAAGATATGTTTGGGGTGGGGTAAGTCTTACAAACGGTGCTGACTGTTCAGGTTTCGCACAGCAGATATTTAAAAAGTATGGTATCAATATTCCACGAACATCAAGAGAGCAATGGGCTAACATTCCTGGAAAAAAGATAAAGAATAAAAAAGATCTTCAAAAAGGTGATTTGGTATTCTTTGGTAATGGTGGCAAAGCTTCAAATATTCATCATGTTGGCATATATGCTGGTAATGGTAAGTTTGTTGAATCACCATATTCAGGAAAGAAAGTTAGGGTTAGTAGTCTATCTGATAGAATAGCTAGAAAGCATGACTTTGTAGGTGGCATCAGAGCAAATGCAGTTGGAAAAGGTACTACTACAAAACAGATAAAAGTCAAAGGCTTAAAGAAATCACAAGTAAACAAATATGTGAAGCTGATTGAAAATGGTTCGCTTACAAAGGATGCTATAAAATCTATTAAAAATGAGAAGTTGAAAACTTTCATTGAAAATTATCAAACATATTATGATAAGGCTCAAGACGCAAAAAGAGCTGTTCAGGAAAATATTGCTTCTATTGTAGAGCTTAATAAACAAAAGCTTGATAATATTACTTCTCATTATGACACTCTTATTTCAAAGATTGAAGCTACGACATCAAGGCTTGAAGCACAATTATCAGTCCAGAAGACAGTTAATTCACTATATAATAATGGTGAAACAGGTAGTACTTCTACATATAATAGCCTTCTTACAGGTTCATCATCTGAGATCAAGAAATATATTGCTGAAAAGAAAACATATAACAAAGAGAGAAAATCTACACGAAGACAGCTTAATAACAACTTAAAGAAAAGTGGAGTTTCTAAGTCTCAGAGAAAATCTGCACTCGCTGATTTTGATGCTACAACGAAAGCACAGATTGATAACTTTAATACAAGTATTTTCAATGCTGAATCAAAGTTGTATGAATACGCACAGTCACTTGCTGCTCTTCCATGGGATAAAGCAACTGCAAAGATTGAAAAACTTTCTACATCATATGATATCTTACAGGCGAAATTATCAAATGGAACTTCTGTTGATGGTAAAAATAAAATTCTTGATCAGATGAATGATAATCTTGATAGTCAATCATCTACAAAGGAGTCTGCTTTAAAGACGGACAAGAAAAATGTAAAAAATTCTGCACTTTGGATAAATAAAAATACTAAGATTAAAGTTACGGCTGGAAAGCTTATTTCAAAAGCACAGCTTAAAGCAATCGAAAATATCTATGGTAAAAACTCTAAACAATATAAGGAAGCTGTAGCATATAATAAATCCGTAAAGGCATTAAATTCTGATAAAAGTAAAGCTAAGAATACAACTTCATGGCTGAATAAAAACACAAATATTAAAGTTAAAGACGACAAACTTATTTCCAAAAAACAGCTTGCAAAAATTAAAAAACGTTATGGTAAGAATTCGCAACAGTACAAAAAGGCTGTTCAACATAATAATTCTGTAAAGGCTGTAAGGTCTGACAAAAAGAATGTTGATAAATCTGCACTTTGGATAAACAAAAATGCTCAGATAAAGGTAACGGCGGGTAAACTTATTTCAAAGGATCAACTTAGTGCAATAAAAGGTATCTATGGTAAGGATTCTAAACAGTATAAAGAAGCTGTTAAATATAACAGTTATGTCAAGAAGATGCAAACAGACCAGGATGATTATGATAAGTCTGTTGAGGAGAATAAAACTAATAAGGCTGAAAACTTTAAGACACAGTTTACAAATATCCAGTCTGATTTTGAAAGAACCATATCTGATATTGAAGCTAAGTCAGAACATATTGAAAATGCAATGTCTGTCCTTGAAACAAAGGGATATAAAGCAAATGCTCATTATTATGAAAGACTTGCACAAATCAGTGGTGACACTATTGCTAAAAATACTGATGAGTTAATGGCATTGGAGAATAAGTTACAGGAAGGTTTAGATAATGGAACGATTCAAGTAGGTACAGATCCTTATTATGAGATGATTGATGTTATAGCCAATGTCAAAAAGAATATTGATGATGCTACTCTTTCACAAGCACAATTCTTGCAGAAGGTTCGTGAAACCAATGAGGAACTTAAAGAACATGCTCGTACTGCAATTAGCGACTTAAATGATGAAGCTGATTTTTATCAGGATATTCTTAGTTATAAGGATGCTTACGATGATAATGGCAATATGACTAAAGAAGGTAAGTCTAGGTTTACACTTAGTATGACCAAAATGAGTAATGATATAGCTTTGAATAATAAATATAATGAAGCTATTGCAGAACTTGATGCAGAATATGATAATGGTAATGGTAAAATTGGTTATGATGACTATTATACAAAGCGTAAAGAGCTTGTATCACAGCAGAGAGAATCAATCAAGAATTATTACTCTGAGATAGACGCTATCAAATCTCTTATTGAAGAGGGTTATAATGCTCAAAAAGATGCACTATCTGATTTAATATCAAAATACACAGATGCACTTGACGCTGCAAAGAATCTTCACGATTATGAGAAATCCATCAAGGAAAAGACAGAGAATATAGATAGTATAAAGAAAAGAATTGCTGCACTCCAAGGTAATGATACTGAGGAAGCAAGACAAAAGATTCAGAAACTTCAAATCGACTTAAAGAAAGCTAAAGAAGATTTAGATGAAACTCAGTATGAACAGTATATCAATGACCAAAAAGATATACTTAATGAGATGCAAAATGATTATGAGAAGTTTGTTGAAGAACAGCTTAAAGATGTTGACGACCTTATCAGAAAACTTATTGAGGGCGCAAAAGAAAACACACAGGATGTTCTTAAAGTATTAGAATCACTTGCAAACAAATGGGATATTGACCTTAGTGCTATTCTTAAAAATGATATGGAAAAAGGTGACTTCTCTTCTGTTGATAATAAAGATAGCAATGCTGTTGACAATGCGAATAAACATTATGATGAGGATAAAAAGAATGAGGAATATAATCCTCCTGCACCTGATGATAATAAATCCAATAACAGTTCTGACGATGAAGATCCTGATACAAACAGCCATAAAAAGAAAGAACAAGAGGAAGAGGAAGAAAGAAGAAAAGCGATTGAAGAAGCAAATCAAGAATTGATTGAAAATCTTAAAAAACAAGACAACAATAATATTCTTGAAAGCAAACCAGAAAAAGACAGTCCACAAATACTTCAATCTAAACTTGATCCAAAAGAAAAAAGTAAGATGATTGCACAGACACGTTCTTTTATAAATACTCATGGCAAGGATATTCCAAAGGATAAAATATCATCTTATGTAAATAAGAAAATATATGCACAGACAAAAAAGGCATTATCTAAAAATGATCTTATACAGCTTGCTAAGAATCTTGGCGTTAAATATGATAATGCATCTGAAACAGGGAAACTTGCTAAAAGATTAAAAGAAATTGGCTATAAAGGTTTCTCAACAGGTGGTGTTGTAGGTGAATTAAACAAAGTTGCTACAGACAATGGTGACGATGGTTGGATTACTGTAAAAACTAAAGAAAGGGTTCTTACAGCAAGACAAAATAACCTATGGGAAAAATGGACGAAAAACCTTCCAGAACTTGTAAATATATCTGATTACTTACCTAGTATGTCAGAATATATGCCTAAAATACCCGATATGGCTGCAAATATGCAAGTTCAAAATGGTGGAAATTCAGTAAATATTGGTGATATTTCATATACTATGGAGTTCCCTAACGTGACTGACCCAGCTTCAATGAAAGAAGCCATTAAGCAAGATACTTCATTGCAGGATATGTTGCGTGATGTTACGATTGGTCAGGCTAACAAGGGGAATAAACTTGGTATAATGAAGTATTAGTTTTATGGAGGGTGGCGATGTTGCTACTCTCCTAATTATAGGAACGTTATTATTATAATTTGATTCATATGTTCTTCGTTGATAATTGTCAAATATTGATATATAATGGTAGATATTATTACTGATATATTGATGATTGGAGGAGAATGTTATGGGAACACAAGATAATAAAAATGAAAATAATAAAAATAAAAATAATAAGAAGAAAGTTAAGGCAGAAAAATTGAAATTTTCCAGACCGTTACACAAACCTTCTGATGTTAGAAATTCAGGCGATGGAAATAATTCAACAAGGGGGAATTAAATTATTTTGACAAGTTTAATATCTTTAATACCAAGTATTCTTTTAAATTTGGTAGTAGGTTATTGCTTTATATATGTTATGAATTTAGTGCTTTTAAATAAAAATGAAGAAAATGTTGAGCATAGTATATTAAAGTCTTTTGTTATAGGATATATTTATTGTTTAATAGCACATATGATACCATTTTCAATAAACACATATGCTGATAATATATGTATTATAGCGTCATCAATAATTGTGGCATATTTCATAGGTAAGTTTATTCGTTCACAGACAATGCTTAAAATACTTGATTTTTTGAAAATTCAGAAAAATAGGAATAAATATATTTGGAACGAGTTATTAGATAAAGAATATTCAATGATTGTTCGTATGGAGTATACTGATAAAATATATGAGGGTTATGTACATGCAAGTTCAGACTTTTCAGACACACCAATGGTTGCACTTTGTCTTTGTGAGATAAAGGATAAAGATGGAAATATAATCGAAGACAATAAAAATAAAGTGAACGAAGTTGTATTGTTAGATGCAAGTAAAGCAAATTCAGTGACATTTATTTATGACAGCCATAGTGCAATTACGGATGATGTAAAGAAATTTTTATAATTAAACTAGAAAATAAGCAGAAAGGAGATGTTGTTAATGAGTAAATTAGATGTAGAAAAGTTTAAATTACTGTTAATGGAAGAATTGGTTATGGAATACAATATGACAGAATTAGAAGCACAAAGAATTATTGCTAAATCTACAATTAATAAAATGCTTAAAAAATCTCCTGAATTTATTATGCATTATTCAATAGAAGATAACGCAAAAGAGATATATGACGAATATATGGGAATACCATTAGAAATGTAAAAAGAATATTTAATTTACTACCCACAAAGGCAGTCTAGTGAGATAATCGCTAGGCTGTTTTTCTATGCAAAAAATTAAGAAAAGGAGAAAGCAATGTTTAGTAAAGATAGAAAGATAGAGATTTTAACTGCTGAAGTTGAACGCTTACGCAGAGAGAATAACACGCTTAAAGAACGTGATACAAAAGAGATTGCTAAGAAAGCACAGGAAATCTCAGATGAATATATAAAAGAGACTCAGGACAATTTGGACGAGATTATAGAGTTGAAGGAAAAATATCATAAGTTGATTGATGAGCTTGAGGATGTAAGGGAAGGTTATGAGAAAGAAATGGAGAGGTTTATGGGGGAGGTTAGGATGGGGAGAACTGTGAAAAGATTCCTCACAAGAGTGAAATAAGTGAATTTATGGCGAAATTTAAAACTATAGGACGATAAATGTAAACAGGATTGTCATAATGCATAAAATATACTAAACAATCAATAATTAAATGGAGATAGATTTGGAAGAGAATAATAAGATAGTACATAAATTTAATGAAAAAGATATTGAAATTGTTATTGAGATGCCTGCAACGAATAATGAAGAAAATAAAGATATTATTAACGATATTGAGTATGTAATGAGCAATGAGTTGTTATTGAAATTAAATAAATAAAAGATTATAATATAGTGTATATATCTGTTGTTTTTGAATAGAATATACACTATATTTGCGTTGGAGGCTATACAATGAAAAAAGTAAGAATGTTATTAAGAGTAAGTTCTAACCAGCAGTTAGAAGCAGATGGGGATTTATCTATACAAAGAAATATTGTAAAAGATTATATTGTTAAGCATGAAGATTGGAAATTAGATGATAAAGAGTATTTTGAGGGCGGTGTCAGCGGTTATAAAAATGCGGTTCAAGACAGAGATGTTTTGCAAGAGGCTTTAAACGATGCACAAAAACATGAATATGATATTTTGGTTGTATATAAGGATGACCGTATTGGAAGACGTATGTGGGAGATTGGCGCATATGTTATGCAGTTAAAGAGTTTTGGAGTTGATATATATACTACAAAGGATGGATGTATCTCACCTGAAAATGATGATATTATGGGGCAAATGATGCTTGCATTACGCTATGGAAATGCTCAAAAATCAAGTTCTGACACGGGACAGCGAGTTAAAGATACTGCACAAAAACTTATTAAGCAGGGTAAATTTATGGGAGGCAAAGCTCCTTATGGATATGAGCTTGTTTTATCAGGTGAATTGTCAAAGCATGGAAGAGCATTACATAAATTGCAAATCATCCCTGAGCAGGCAGAAACAGTAAGACATATTTATGATTTATCATACAACAAAGAGTTTGGTTCTTCTAAAATTGCAAAGACATTGAATGAGGATGAGAAATATAAAAATACTGCACCAAAGGATTATTGGAAATCAGGGACAATAACCAGTATTTTAACTAATCCTATATATTGTGGTATTACAGCATATAAGCGTAGAGAAAAGACAAATGGGAAATATCGTTCTTTGGGTAGAAATGATTGGATACTTGCAGAAGAAGTGAATGAAAATATTAAAATCATAGATAGCGACTTATGGAATAAAGTTCAGGTCAAAAGAACTAATCGTTCTGTTAGATATAGTAAAGATATTTTAGAACAAAAAGGAGTTAATCTTATTAAAAGAAATGATGGTATGCTGGCGTTGATTGATGTTGCATATTGTGGTTATTGTGGTGCAAAGCTGACAAACGGGAGCAAATATAATTACTGGACTATTAAAAGCACTGGGGAAAAGAGAGCAAGCAAGATACCGATTTATAAATGTCAGAGTGCATGGAGTGGCATTCCACATGACAAAACAAAGTCATTTAAAGCGGATAAGATTGAAGAAGTAGTTTTTAAATATATAGCACAGTATATAAACAGTTTACAGGATAACAATGATACATATCAGCAGATTATCAATAACAATAAAAAAGAAAAAGAACTATTTGAAAAAAAGGTTAAAAAAGCTGAACAGGAGTTGAAGAAAATCGAATCTGATATAGCTGTTATGAAGGAACATGTACCTGAAGCTATGACTGGTAATTATCCTTTAAGTCTTGATACATTATCTGATACTATAAAAATGTTTGAAGATAAACAGAAAGAAAAATTAAAGGAAGTTGCGATATTAAGACAACATTATGACAATATGGAAGTAAATAACAAGGATTTTGATGAATTGTACAAAATTATACCTACTTGGGAGAAAGTCTTTAATGAGGCAGATAAGCAGACTAAAAGAGTGTTGATAAATAAGATTGTTGACAAGATTATAATTACAAATGAAAAAATCACTGTAAAATTCAAGATTAAACTGGATTACAGTCCAAGTCAATCCGATGATGAACCAATGATTAGTAGTAACAATAGTACCACTCGGTATAAACCCTATTTAAAGTGATAGACTGTATAGCAAGAATATTTGCTGTAAGTGTTGCCTCAGTCCATGTCGCATAGATTTCGCTTGAGGCAACATTTTTGATATAGTCTTTGTATGTGACATAATAATCTTTGGCACGGCTGTCGGATGGCGGACCGTCATGTACGATTACATATTCGGGGGAGGGTGTGCGGATTGAGGATATTTTTATGATGTATAAATAAAGAATATTTTCTGTATTAAGGACGCTTTCGCTCGGAAAACTGCATAGAGGGACATAAAAGGACTTAATACGCCCGTAAAGTACTGATGCTGTTCTAATGAAATTATAATTGTACTTTAAAAATAAAATTTTTTAGTATATACTATCATTAAGAGAGGCTTTGGTAAAGTCTTTGAAAAAGTGAATTTATTTTCACATTAACTAAGAATGGGGACAGCTTATGAAAAAGCGTAAACATAGAGCTAAAAATTGGGAAAAACTTGATAATACGGCGGTTCTTTTTCCAGCGATTGCTTCGGAGGAGACGACAAATGTATATCGCATATCAGTCAATCTTACTGAGGAAGTTGACGCAGGGCTTTTACAGAAAGCATTGGATATGGTGCTGCCGGGTTTTGATACATTTAATGTGTGCATGCAAAAAGGCATATTCTGGTACTATTTTGAGACAAATAATAAACCGGCACCAAAGGTTGTAAAGGAGCATGATTTTCCATGCAGATATATTGAACCTTATAGTAATAATAATTATCTATTCAGGGTTACCTATTATAGAAAGAGAATAAATCTTGAGGTTTTTCATGTACTTGCGGATGGTATGGGCGGCATAAATTTTTTAAGGGAAGTCACTTATCAGTATCTAAGACTTAAATATCCAGAGATTGCGGCGGTAAAGAAGAACAGGTTATCGGATCATACATCATTAAATACTGAGGACAGCTATGTAAAAAATTATAAAAAAAGTCATGCTAAAGGCTATGAAACTAAGAGAGCTGTGGAGATAAAAGGTGAAAAACTTTCAAGGGGCGAGCTTGGCGTTATGCATGGTTATATGAGCGTAAAACAGGTGAAACAGGCGGCGAAGAAATATGGTGCTAGTATAAATGAATATTTTGTTATAGTATTTATGTATAGTGTTTATGTCGAATATCTCAAAAAAATGAGATCTGACAGGCCGATAGTGTGTGCCGTACCGGTAAATCTCAGACCATTTTTTGATTCAATGACAACAAGAAACTTTTTTGTTATGGTAAGTGCTATTTTTAAGCCGGAAAAAGATGAGTATTCTTTTGAAGAAATAGCAGACATAATAAAGAAAAGTCTACGTGGTCAGATAACAAAAGAACATCTTGAAGATCTGTTTTCGTACAATGTTTCAAATCAGAAGAATCTTCTTTTAAGGTCGATTCCGTTTTTTATTAAAAAGATAGCTATGAAACTTGTATATCTTTCATCTGCGAAGGCAAACACTTCAACGGTGACCAATATCGGAAACATAAAGATGGACGAGGAGTATTCGCCGTATATAAAAGGTTTTCACGCAATGATATCTATATCGACAGGACAAAATATAAAAGGAGCTATATGTTCTTACAATGATACGATGGTATTTACTTTTACTTCCATTTTGAGAGATACGTCAATTCAAAGAAGATTCTTTAAAAAGGTTGTTGAGGACGGTGTGGAAGTTACCGTAGAAAGTAATGGGGTGTATTATGATTGAATGTAAAAATTGTGGTATAAAGATAAAAGATAAAACAAAAGTATGCCCTATGTGCGATATGGTTTTATCTGGTGATGATAAGCACAATGAGAACACATATCCAGATGTAAGGCAGAAAACAAAGATAGTTAGAAGGATAGTTAGCATTTTTTCGTATTTTGCAATTGTGCTTGAGATTATATTTGTTGTTATAAATTATTACAATTTTAAGGGGATAAAGTGGTCTGAAATTTCAGGTGGGGCTATAGTATATCTTATACTGATGCTTCATTTTGTTATAAATAATCATTATGGACACATTAAAAAGATGTATGTAGGATTTCTTGGAGCATTATTTTATATAATGCTTGTAGATTTTGTACTGGGTTATAAAGGGTGGTCTTTAGGTGTGGGAATGCCTGTTATAGTGCTTACACTTGATGCGATAATAATAGTATGCATGATAATAAATAGGCAGAATTGGGAGAGTTATCTGCTGCTCCAAATATTTTGTGTAATACTTGGTGTAGTTCAAATGGTACTTTATTTTACAAAGATACTGCAAAGTCCGGTTCTGCCGTGGACAAGTTTTTTGGTATCACTGATTTTATTTACTTCAAGCGTGGTTATTGGGGATAGGAAGGCAAGAAATGAGTTAAAGCGCAAATTTTATATTTAACAGTGAGGTTTTTGATGATAAAAGAGATTGATAATATAAGTTTACGTGCAAAAATTGTGAAAAATATAATAAATATGGTTTCATCCGGGTTTATTATAGGTCCTGCGATAAAAAAGGGGACTATAAGAAGAAGACTTGTGGAACCGCCATGGCATTGTCCTTACGGGTATTCAGTTACAAAAATACGTATGAAGCATTTTGAAATGGAATTGTTATCTCCTAAAGAAACACATAGCAGATTTGTTGTATTACAACTTCATGGAGGCGGTTATATCGGAAAAATGAGAAATGTATACAGAAGTTTTGCTAAAGAGTATTGTGATATGCGTGGAGGTATAAAGACATTATCTATTGATTACAGAGTTGCTCCGAAAAATCCATATCCTGCGGCTCTTAATGATGCGATAGCGGCATATAAGTGGCTGCTTGCTACAGGATATGAGGGCAGGGATATAATTATTGCTGGAGATTCCGCAGGTGGCGGGCTCAGTCTTGCTTTAAGTCAGTATTTAAGGGATAATGATATGCCACTCCCGGCGGGGCTTGTGCTTATGTCACCATGGACAGATCTTACGGCCTCTGGTTCATCGTATGATGATAATTATACTCTTGATCCCATGTTTGGAAATACAAGGGATAGTATGATATACAGCGGTGAATATCTTGGTGGACATTCACCAAAAGAACCATATATATCGCCGCTTTTTGGCGATTTTTCAGGACTTCCGCCAATGCTTTTTCAGGTGGGAGGTATAGAGATGCTTTTAAGTGATTCAGTTCTTGCTGAACAAAAAGCAAGAGAAGCTGGATGTAAAACAAATATTACTATATATGAGGAAATGTTTCATGTCTTCCAGATGGGGCTTGAACGCCTTGAGGAATCAAAAAACGCATGGGCAGAAGTGAAACGATTTGTTGAGAGTTTTGAGGAGTGAATAACAATCTCATTAGGATAAAGAAATAGTAAAAACCTAGAATTTTATTAAATAAAATTGCAAGGAAATGTATATGAGGTGTCATAAACAAAAGTAATCATAATAAAATATAAAGAGCTTATAATTTGAAGATAGTTTCGGTTATACCGATTACGATTTTTGAGCACAGGTGGTCGTTGCATGAGAAAGCATGATATTGTTCCAAAGGAAAACGATGATATTTTTGATGGAGAGTGGAAAAATATTGTTTTTTATGAACATGATGTTTTTGAAACGGCTGATAATTCGCCTGACTGTTACGAATTATTAGCTCTTTTTTCTGTATATAGATTTCTTTTTTTGGATGATTTTACAAAAAACTATTTTGATAAATAGTTTTTTATAAAAATAATATATTTTTGAAGCTATAGCAACCCCATAAATTAACGATATATATGCATAATTTCAATGTATTTACTTACAAATAATTCAAATAAATTGTTCGGGAATGAGGGATATGATGGATTGTGTGACATATCTGAGAGTGTCAAAAAGCGATACTTTAAAAGAAAGTATTTCTAAAATAAATATATCAGAGGAAAATATATATTCTTATAATACAGATACTATACATGATGCTGAAAATATACATAATATCAATAGTGATGCTGCTTTTACTATCGGAAATAACAATATTAGTGACGGTAACACTATCCACTTTGTGAATAGTGTGGAAAATCAAAGAAAATTGCTTGAACAATATATTTCTAAAAATAAATTTACACATGTCGCTGAATTTATTGACGAGGGATATACAGGAACAAATTTTAACAGACCAGGTTTTATAAAAATGCTTGAATGGATTGAACGATATAATGTCAGATGCATTATTGTAAAGGATCTGTCAAGGCTTGGAAGAGATTATATAGATACTGGCAGACTGCTTGAATATTATTTTCCTATGAGAAATATTCGCATAATATCTGTTGCTGAAGGATATGACAGTGACAAGGCAGATTACCATGAAAGGAAAATAACAATACCGTTATTAAACCTCTTAAATGATTCATATGCACGAGATATATCATGTAAGGTCAGGTATTCACAGAAGGTAAAGAGGGAAAATGGAAAATATATAGGAGCATTTACGGTCTATGGATATAAGAAGTCTGCTTCTGATAAAAACAGGCTTGTTATAGACTATGATGCTGCAAGAATCGTGAAGCGGATATTTGACATGCGTATAGATGGAAATTCTGCTGAAAAAATCGTGGAAATACTTAATCATGAAAAGATATTGTCCCCATATATGTATAAAAAGGCAAACAATAGTAATTATAAAACCTCTTTTGCAAACTCAGAAATATCTGTCTGGAAACCTTATTCAGTCAGAAGAATATTAAAGAATGAAATCTATACGGGAGTTTTACAACAGGGGAAGACAAAAAAAATAAATTATAAAATCAATAAAAGAGTAAATGTAAGTAAAGCAGAATGGATCTGCTGTGAGGAAACAGTACCAGCGATAATTTCAAAAGAACAATTTGTGCATGCAAACATATCATTATCCAATAGAAAAAAGTTGTAGAGTCAAGCGGATATTCGCACTCCATCGGGGATTACCACACGGCTGAGAACGACCTCGCCTGATTCATTCATTTCTTTTATTTCATCCTCGGGTATTTTAGGAGGATATTCAGCATACAGTGTGTGTGGAGGTATAACAAATACTTCTGCACTTTCAGGCTCATTTTCATCTAGAGGTATAAGTTCTATATTTTGTATTGAAGTTTCTCCAGGAAGGACTTCAGTTCCAGCAACTTCCACTTCTTCATAGCCTCTTGCACGCACCAGTACATTATACACGGAATAAGGTTGATTACTCAGTGGTGTCTGGCTGTATTGAAGTGGTGGCGTTCTTAATGTTATAACAGGGGTTTTTCCAGAAGAATCGGTTGTTAGATTGTCTATGGCATTATCTCTAAAATCAGGGTATGTTATCTCAATCGAAGCATTTTCAACAGGTCTGCCAGAAACAGAGCTTGTCACAAATGCCTGAAAATATCCTTCGTTGCTTATGTTATCGTTGTTTTGCATAGGTGTCTCGTTTATATCGGGTGTCTGTCCGTTTGTTGTGGTGTCCATAATTAGTTACTCCTTTCACAAACAATTATAGTTATATTCTGTGATAATAGAACGCTTTAGCCTTGCATTTTCTAAATATCTTTTTAGTGTTGAACTATTACTATTGATACAAAAAAGTTTATTAAAATATATTCACAGAATATAAAAATGTGATAAACTGATATGGTGTGTTGGCTACGATGTTTAATAAAAATAAAATCTCGTAAGAGATAATATTGAAAAGATACTAAATGAAAGAAAGACTATTCACATTATTCAGGAAATGGATGGCTATAGATTATTATAATTTATAATAGTTTTCGCAATCACTTAAAATAGATATAATCAAAAAATGGAGGAAATCATGGAAACAATAAAAATCAAATATTTTTCGGACAAGATTGATAAACTTGAATATATCGGAGGAAAATCAGATTGGATTGACCTTCGTGCATCAGAGGAAGTTACTCTTAAAAAAGGAGAATTTGCACTTATTCCACTTGGGGTGGGAATGAAACTTCCGGAGGGTTATGAGGCTCATGTAGTTCCGAGAAGTTCTACATTTAAAAATTTTGGTGTTATCCAGACAAATCATATGGGAGTTATTGATGGTTCATATTGTGGTGACAATGATATGTGGCGTATGCCGGTGCTTGCGGTCAGAGATACTCAGATTCATGTAAACGACAGGATATGTCAGTTCAGGATAATGAAAAATCAGCCTGTGATCGATTTTGATGAGGTGGACAGGCTTGAGGAAACTGACAGAGGCGGTTTTGGAAGTACTGGGAAACAGTAATTATCTTGACAGTAAACAAAAAACTGATATATACTATATTCTATGGGTGAGAAATTGGTCATAAAATAGTAGAAAATCATGTTAAATAGCTGGTTTTGACTGTTTTATGGGAAGAAATACTCACAACATGAAATTATTCTGAAAGGAAGATGATTTATGAACTACAAAGTTGCAGTAATAGCCGGTGACGGCATTGGACCTGAGATTGTCAGAGAGGCAAGAAAGGTTCTTGATAAAGTTGGCGAGAAATTTGGACATACATTTGAGTATAAGGAACTTCTTATGGGAGGATGCTCTATAGATGCTTACGGTGAGCCGCTTACAGATGAGACATTACAGGCAGCCAAGGAGAGTGATTCTGTTCTTCTTGGTGCAGTCGGAGGAAATGTAGGACAGTCAAACTGGTATCAGTTACCACCTGACAAACGTCCTGAGGCAGGTCTTTTAAAGATTAGAAAAGGTCTTGGCCTTTATGCAAATGTGCGTCCTGCCATTCTCTTTGATGAACTTAGCGGTGCGTGTCCGCTTAAAGAGGAGATTACCAAAGGCGGTTTTGACTTTGTAGTTATGAGAGAGCTTACAGGTGGACTTTATTTCGGCGAGAGAAAGACAGTCGAGGAAAATGGTGTGCTTAAAGCTATAGATACACTTACATATGATGAGAATGAAATACGCCGTATTGCAAAATGGGGATTTGAATTTGCAATGAAGAGAAACAAAAAGGTTTGCAGCGTAGATAAGGCAAATGTTCTTGATTCTTCAAGACTCTGGAGAAAAGTTGTTAAGGAAGTTTCTAAAGATTATCCGGAGGTTGAACTTACAGATATGCTCGTTGACAACTGTGCTATGCAGCTTGTTCGTGATCCTAAACAGTTTGATGTTATCCTTACGGAAAATATGTTCGGTGATATATTGTCAGATGAGGCAAGTATGGTGACAGGCTCTATCGGAATGTTGTCATCAGCAAGTCTTGGTGCTACAAAACTTGGTCTTTATGAGCCAAGCCATGGTTCTGCACCTGACATTGCAGGACAGGATAAAGCAAATCCTATTGCAACTATCCTTTCAGCAGCAATGATGCTTCGTTATTCATTTGACCTTGAAAAAGAGGCGGATGCAATTGAGGCAGCAGTTAAGCAGGTACTTAAAGACGGATATCGTACAGTTGATATTATGGATGAAGGAAAGACACAGGTAGGAACTATCAAGATGGGTGACCTTATCTGTGAGAGGATTTAATTAGGAGGAATACAAAATGAGAAGTGATGTTGTTAAAAAAGGTATGCAGACAGCTCCACAGAGATCTTTGTTTAATGCATTAGGTCTTACGGAGGAAGAACTTGAGAGACCACTCGTTGGTATCGTAAGCTCATATAATGAGATCGTACCAGGTCATATGAATATAGATAAAATAGTAGAAGCGGTTAAGACAGGTGTTGCAATGGCAGGTGGTACTCCTATCGTTTTCCCTGCTATTGCAGTATGTGATGGTATCGCAATGGGACATATGGGTATGAAATACTCACTTGTTACAAGAGACCTTATTGCAGATTCTACAGAATGTATGGCACTTGCACATCAGTTTGATGCACTTGTTATGGTGCCAAACTGTGATAAGAACGTTCCTGGACTTCTTATGGCAGCAGCTAGAGTAAATGTACCTACTGTATTTGTAAGCGGTGGTCCTATGCTCGCAGGTCACGTAAATGGTCAGAAGACAAGCCTTTCATCTATGTTTGAGGCAGTTGGAGCAAATGCAGCCGGAAAGATGAGTGATGAGGAAGTTGACAATTATGTCTGCAATGCATGTCCTACATGCGGTTCATGCTCAGGAATGTACACGGCAAACAGTATGAATTGTCTTACTGAGGCAATCGGTATGGGACTTCAGGGAAATGGTACTATCCCTGCTGTTTATTCACAGCGTATCAAACTTGCAAAACATGCAGGTATGAAAGTTATGGAGCTTCTTGAGAAAAATATCCGCCCAAGAGATATACTTACAAAAGAGGCATTTATGAATGCCCTTACAGTAGATATGGCTCTTGGATGCTCAACAAATACAATGCTTCACCTTCCAGCTATAGCACATGAAGCAGGTGTTGAGATAAATCTTGATATTGCAAATGAGATAAGTGCAAAAACTCCAAACCTTTGTCATCTTGCACCAGCAGGACATCATTATATGGAAGAACTTAATGAGGCCGGTGGAATCTATGCAGTTATGAATGAACTTTCACAGGCAGGTCTTTTAAATACAGATCTTATCACAGCAACTGGAAAGACTGTTGGCGAAAATATTAAAGGATGTGAAAATAAAAATCCTGAGATTATCCGCCCTATAGATGATCCATATATGAAGACAGGTGGAATTGCTGTGCTTCGTGGAAATATCGCACCTGACAGTTGTGTTGTAAAGCGTTCAGCAGTTGTGCCTGAGATGATGGTACATGAAGGCCCAGCAAGAGTATTTGACTGTGAGGAAGACGCTATAGATGCTATCAAATCAGGAAAGATCGTTGAAGGTGATGTAGTAGTTATCCGTTATGAAGGACCAAAGGGTGGCCCAGGTATGAGAGAAATGTTAAATCCTACATCAGCAATCGCAGGCATGGGACTTGGTTCAAGCGTTGCACTTATCACTGACGGACGTTTTTCAGGAGCTTCAAGAGGAGCTTCAATAGGTCATGTATCTCCAGAAGCAGCAGTAGGTGGACCTATCGCTCTTATCGAAGAGGGAGATATCATTGCCATTGATATACCTGCAAATACAATAAATGTCAAAGTATCTGACGAAGAAATGGCAAAGAGAAAAGAAGCGTGGACACCAAAGGAGCCAAAGGTTAAGACAGGTTATCTTGCAAGATACGCATCGATGGTTACATCAGCAGATAAAGGTGCTATTCTTCAGATCAAATAATATAAATGATGCAATGGGCAAAAGCAGATTGCAATCCGCGGCATCAGATGTGGGCAGGTTTCTTTTGTACCAAACATCATTCAGGTAAAAAGATATATAAGTTTTAAAGAAGAATGGAGATAAAAATGCAGTTAACAGGTTCACAGATAGTTATAGAATGTTTAAAAGAACAGGGTGTTGATACAGTATTTGGTTATCCAGGTGGTGCTATATTAAATATTTATGATGAGTTATATCGTCATCAGGATGAGATAAGACATGTACTCACATCACATGAGCAGGGTGCTTCACATGCGGCAGATGGATACGCACGCTCAACAGGAAAAGTAGGTGTATGCATGGCGACAAGTGGTCCGGGGGCTACGAATCTTGTGACAGGTATTGCAACAGCTTACATGGATTCAGTTCCAATAGTTGCTATTACTTGTAATGTAGGTATCTCGCTTCTTGGAAAGGATTCTTTTCAGGAGATAGATATAGCAGGAGTTACTACGCCTATCACAAAATACAGCTTTATAGTAAAAGATGTAAAAGACCTTGCACCTACACTTAGAAGAGCTTTTGAAATAGCAAAAACAGGTCGTCCGGGACCTGTACTTGTAGACATTGTTAAAAATGCGACAAGTGATGTCACAGAATATGAAAAAGAAATACCAAAGCTTATTCCGAGAATGACAGAAAAAATAGACGAGACAGCTATAGACGAAGCCATAAAGATTTTAAGAAAATCAGACAAACCTATGATTCTTGTTGGTGGTGGAGCAGTTATAGCAGACGCCGACAAGGAACTTGCTGACTTTGTTAAGAAGGTTGATGCACCTGTAACAGATACACTTATGGGTAAAGGTGCTTTTAACGGTAACGATGAATACTATGTAGGTATGCTTGGAATGCATGGAACGAAGACTGCAAATCTAAGTGTATCAGAGTGTGATGCACTTGTTGTAGTCGGTTCAAGATTTTCGGACAGAGTGGCTGCTGATACAAAAAGCTTTGCAAAAAATGCTAAGATTATTCAGATTGATATTGATGAAGCAGAGATAAATAAAAATGTGGAAGTGGATTTAAGCATTATCGGTGATATTAAATCTGTACTTGACATATTCAATTCAAGACTTGAACAGCTCTATCACAAAGAATGGTTAAGCAAAGTTCTTGCAAGAAAGGATGCACTTCCTTTAAATTATCATCATGATGTGCTCACAGGTCCATATGTAGTAGAAAAACTTTATGAAGTGACTAATGGTGATGCGATCATTGCCACAGAGGTAGGACAGCATCAGATGTGGGCAGCACAGTATTACAGATATAAGAAACCGCATACACTTATAACATCAGGTGGACTTGGAACGATGGGTTACGGACTTGGAGCAGCAATAGGAGCAAAGGCTGGAAATCCTGATAAAACTGTAGTAAATATAGCAGGTGACGGATGTTTTCGCATGAATATGAATGAGATTGCAACAGCTGTCAGAGAAGATCTGCCTGTGATCGAGATAGTTTTTAATAACAGCGTGCTGGGTATGGTTCGTCAGTGGCAGACATTGTTCTATGGTGAGAGATATTCACATACAGTACTCGATCATAATGTTGATTATGTCAAACTTGCAGAAGCCATGGGAGCTAAAGGCTATCGTGTTACAAAACAGGAAGAAGTTGAACCTGTATTAAAGGAAGCGATATCGTCAGGAAAACCTGCTGTAATCGAGTGCATTATACAGAGTGATGATAAAGTGTTCCCTATGGTTGCGCCAGGCAAGGGATTAGATGAAGTTTTTGATGAAAATGATCTTGAAAATAAGAGATAAATTTTTAAAGATTGACTATATGGCGATAAAGTCTTACAATAATACATGTTGTCTGACATATTATAGGTGATATATTAAATATGTTACCGCAAAATGTCATATAAAGATAATGGGTGATTAAAGTGTCATAAGCTTTATGAAACAAAAACAGTTTTTGATACTTTAAACATATAAATATTTACTTAGTAACTAATTACAGAAGGAGGCACATGAAAGTGAACAGAGTTTATAACTTTTCAGCCGGTCCGGCGGTATTACCGGAAGAAGTATTAAAAGAAGCTGCAGATGAGATGCTTGATTATCAGGGCAGTGGAATGTCGGTTATGGAGATGAGCCATCGTTCCAAAGTTTATGATAACATCATCAAAACAGCAGAAAAAGATCTTAGAGAGTTGATGAACATACCTGATAATTATAAGGTTATGTTTCTCCAGGGTGGTGCTTCGCAGCAGTTTGCTATGATTCCTATGAATCTTATGAAAAATAAAGTCGCTGATTATATCATTACAGGTCAGTGGGCTAAGAAAGCCTGGAAAGAGGCTTGCAAATATGGTAAAGCAAATGCGATCGCATCTTCCGAGGACAAAACATTCTCGTATATTCCTGACTGTTCAGATTTGCCAATTTCTGAAGATGCAGATTATGTATATATCTGTGAGAATAATACAATCTATGGAACAAAGTATAAAGAACTTCCAAATACAAAGGGTAAGACATTGGTAGCAGATGTTTCTTCATGCTTCTTATCAGAGCCTGTAGATGTAACAAAATATGGCGTTATTTATGGTGGAGTTCAGAAAAATATCGGACCTGCTGGTGTTGTTATTGTTATTATGCGTGAGGATCTTATAACAGAGGATGTATTAGAAGGAACACCTACAATGCTTCAGTATAAGACACATGCAGATGCAGATTCTTTATACAATACACCACCAGCATACGGAATTTACATATGTGGAAAAGTATTCAAGTGGCTTAAGAAGATGGGTGGACTTGAAGTTATGAAACAGAGAAATGAGGAGAAAGCAAAGATTCTTTACGATTTCCTTGATCAGAGCAAGTTATTTAAGGGAACTGTAGTTGCAAAAGACCGTTCTCTTATGAATGTTCCGTTTGTAACAGGTGACAAGGAACTTGATGCAAAATTTGTTGCAGAAGCTGAGAAGGCAGGTTTTGTAAATCTTAAAGGACACCGAACAGTTGGTGGTATGAGAGCAAGTATTTACAATGCAATGCCAAAAGAGGGCGTTGAGAAGCTTGTTGAATTTATGAAGAAGTTTGAGGAGGAGAATGCATAATGTTTAAGTATACATGTCTTAATCCTATCGCTGATATAGGCTTAAATAATCTTACTGACGAATATACAAAGACTGACGATTTTGCTGAGGCAGATGCAGTTTTGGTAAGAAGTGCTGCTATGCATGATATGGAACTTTCTGATAAACTTTGTGCTGTAGCAAGAGCCGGTGCAGGTGTAAATAATATTCCTCTTGACAAATGTGCAGATAAGGGTATCGTAGTTTTTAATACTCCTGGTGCAAATGCAAACGGTGTTAAAGAACTTTTTGTTACAGGAATGCTTCTTGCAGCACGTGATATTGTAGGCGGCATCAACTGGGCAAAAGAAAATGCCGACAATCCAAATATCAGCAAAGATATGGAAAAGGCAAAGAAGCAGTTCGCAGGAACAGAGCTTATGGGCAAAAAGATTGGAGTTATCGGTCTTGGAGCTATCGGTGTTCTTGTTGCCAATGTTGCAAACCGTATGAAGATGGAGGTATATGGTGTAGACCCATTTCTTTCAGTAAATAATGCACTTTCTCTTTCAAGAGATGTAAAAATAGTTAAATCTTATGAAGAAATTTATAAAAACTGTGATTATATAACAATTCATGTACCTCTTCTTGAGGATACAAAGGGAATGTTGAATAAAGAAGCATTCGATCAGATGAAAGATGGCGTTGTTATCTTAAACATGGCTAGAGATACTCTTGTAAATGATGATGACATGAAAGCTGCTCTTGAGTCAGGAAAAGTTGCAAAATATATAACTGATTTCCCAAATCCTGCTGTTATGAAGATGCCAAATGTTATTGCTACACCGCATCTTGGTGCATCGACAGCGGAGTCAGAAGACAACTGTGCAGTTATGGCTGTAGATGAGATCAGAAATTATATGGAAAATGGAAACATCGTAAATTCTGTAAATTATCCTAACTGTGATGCTGGAGTATGTGATACAAAGGGCAGAATTACTGTATGCCATAAGAATGTACCTGCAATGCTTAATCGTATTACAAATGTATTTTCTGAGGCAAATATCAATATAGCACATATGACAAATAAGAGCCGTGGCGATTATGCATATTGTATTTTTGACATTGACTCTGAGTCGTCAGCAGAAGTAGCTGATAAACTTGCTGCTATTGACGGAGTATTAAAGGTAAGGGTTATAAAATAATTAAAAATATGGAGAAGGCTATATAATTAAGATTAGGTTTCAAAACTGTATTGGAGCGTATGTTGGACTGACATTACAATAGAGGGTTTTGTTTGAAAAATTAACAATATCTGTCAGGACGATATTTCTGATACAGTTTTGTTTCTTATTAGAAATGAGGTAAAAATGAATTATCATGAAGCCATAGATTATATAGAAAATCTGCAGGCCACGGCTGGCAGTGACCTTTCACTCAAACAGGTAAAATATTTAGCGGATAAAGTTGGAAATCCGGAGAATAAATCGCGAATAATACATATTGCAGGAACTAATGGCAAAGGTTCTGTGGGAAATTTTATCGCAGGCATTTTGGCCATGTCGGGATATACCGTTGGAAGATATGTTTCTCCTGCTTTATTTGACTATAGAGAAAAGATACAAAAAATCACAGGAAATATATACGGATTACAAAAAGAGTATATATCTGAACAGGAAGTAGAGGATAATCTAACCTATCTTATTTCAAAAACTGATGAAATAAAAAAAGAGGGAAAAAAGACGCCTACTGCATTTGAGATAGAAACTGTTATGGCATATAAAGTGTTTGCCGACTGGAAGGTTGATGTTGCCATAGTAGAAACGGGAATGGGCGGAAGACTTGATGCTACAAATATAGTTGAAAAACCTGTTTTATCTGTGATAACATCTATTTCAATGGATCATATGGATTACCTTGGAGATACTATTCTTGCCATTGCAAAAGAAAAATATGGTATTATTAAAAATGGTGTCCCGGTTGTTTCAATGGAACCTGAAACCGATTGTCTGGAAGAATTAAAGTATATATGCAGAAGACATGATTCGGCTTTAAGTATAGTATCTAGAAATGACATAAGACCATATGAATTTTCTGTTGATAATACATCATTTATATATGAAAACGAAAAATTTACACTTGGGCAGCCGGGAATTTTTCAGCTTGACAATGCACATCTTGCACTCGTTGCAGCGAAAGTTTTGCATAAATCAGGTTTCAGACTTATAAATAAACAGTCTGTAAAAGAAGCACTTATGATGTGCAAGTGGTCAGGAAGATTTGAAATAGTATCTCACAACCCATATGTTATTGTTGATGGTGCTCATAACCCGGATGGTGCAAGAATGTTAAAGTATTCATTAAATGCATATTTTCCTGGTGAAAAATTTATTTATATAATAGGTGTATTTAAGGATAAAGATTACAGACAGGTATTAAAGAATACACTTCCACATGCAAAAAGAGTTTACACCATTAATGCTCCAGCTCCACGTGGGCTTCCATCAGAAGAACTGGCTAAGTGTGTAGCTGAGGTATCAAATAATAAAATAACACATATTGAGGCTAAGAACAGTGTGAGAGATGCCCTAAACAGCATTTCAAGAGAGAGATTATCCGGCAGGATAGTTGTTTTTGGGTCGTTATCATTTTTACATGAAGTGTATGAATACTTTGGAACAGCACATTGATCATAGGAGTGAAGATAAAGATATGAATTTTTTTGAGAAAAAAAAAGGAGCATACCTATTTTTTTGGATTTTAATCTTTTTCATTATTTTTTCATTTAAAGCAGATTTCTGTGAATCGGCAGCAGTTACGGGTGAAACTTCGATGGCTGGCATGACATTATATCTTGACAGATACTATTCGGCATCAATAAAGAAAAAGGCTGCGGAGAAAAAAAACAAAACACAGAATAAGCCTACGAAAAAAACTCCTAAAAAAACTGGCTCAAATATAAATGATACACTTGCTAAGGCTGGTTACAAATATAAAAATCTTGGTGTTGCTAATATATCAAGCTCATTAAATGTGCATAAAAAAGCATCTGAATCTTCACGCATAGTAGGGAAGATGACTAAAAATAGTGGATGTGATATAAAGAAAGTAAAGGGTAAATGGGCATATATATCTTCAGGTAAGGTAAAAGGTTATGTTTTATCAAAATATCTTTTAAAAAAGGATGCAGCCAGACAGCGTGCAAAAAAAGTTGCAAGGCTTAGAGCTGTAGTAAATACGGCAACATTAAATGTGAGGACACTTCCATCGATTGATTCAAAGATCTGTGATACATTATCGAGGGAAGAAGAGTATACTGTCGGAAATGCGAATATAAAAAAAGAATGGCTTGAAAAGTACATAAAAACTCATATCAATAAATCATTTGGCAAAAAACAGCTTAAGAGTGTTAACAAAAAAGCTATGTATGAAGATCTTAACAATTGGATAATGCTTTCAATTGATGAAGAGGATGTATTTATAAATAAGGATTTTTTGGAGTTTAATTATACTTTGGATAAAGCTGTGACATATACTGAACCTAAAAATACAACTCCAGATACATCACATTCAGGCACATCAGGTCATTACTCAGGTAAGAAATCGATATATTCAAGGATGGTCGCATATGCAATGAAATTTTTAGGTAATCGTTATGTGTGGGGTGGTACAAGCCTTACTAACGGAACAGACTGTTCAGGATTTACGATGAGGATATATGAGCATTTCGGGTACAGTATTCCTAGAGTTTCAAGAGCACAGGCAGCCTTTACAAAGAGTGTAAATGCCAGTGATGTAAGGGTTGGAGATTTGTTTTTTTATGGAAGTAATGGATATATAAGCCATGTGGCAATGTATATTGGAAATGGTCAGATTATTCATGCGAGCAACAAAAGGGATGGAATTAAAATATCAAATGCCTATTATAGAAAGCCTATAAAGATAGGCAGAGTCATAAAATAGTAATAAACAAGTATGGAGGAATAATTATATGCAGTTTCAATGGTATCCGGGACACATGACAAAAGCAAAAAGAGCTATGCAGGAAGATATCAAATTGATAGATGTTATTATAGAACTGGTTGATTCAAGAGTGCCGCTAAGCAGTAAGAATCCTGACATAGATACTCTTGCAAATGGAAAGTCGAGAATACTTCTTATGAACAAATATGACCTTGCTGATAAAGCGGTGTCAGACAAGTGGGCACAGTATTATGAGAGTAAGGGATATTTCGTTACGGCAGTTAATTCTAAAAACGGTAAAGGGGTAAAGGCTGTAAATGATGTTATTCAGAAAGCATGCAAAGAAAAAATCGAGCGCGATAGGAAAAGAGGTATATTAAACCGTCCGATAAGGGCAATGATAGTTGGAATACCAAATGTCGGTAAATCAACTTTTATAAATAGTTTTGCTGGAAAAGCCTGTGCAAAGACAGGAAATAAACCGGGTGTTACTAAGGGAAAGCAGTGGATAAGACTCAATAAGAGCGTTGAGCTTCTTGACACACCTGGAATTCTCTGGCCAAAATTTGAAGATCAGCAGGTTGGATTAAATCTTGCGTTTATAGGCTCAATAAAAGATGAACTCTATAATATTTATGAGCTGAGTCTGCTTCTTCTTGATTATCTTATAAAGAATTATCCGGATGCTGTAGCAGAGTTTTATGATATAGAAAATTCAGACTCAAATAATGAACTTCTTGAAAGAATAGCTATAAAAAGAGGTTGTTTAAAAAGCGGAGCTGAATATGATCTTGACAAAGCGGCGAAGTGTCTTGTTGATGACTTTAGAAATGGGCGCATTGGAAAGATAAGTCTTGAAGTTCCTCAGTAGGAGATAATTAGGAGCAGGGGTTATATGTATGATTATAAACAGATAGAAGATAGTTTACAGATTTGTAAAAGAAAATTATATTTATCATCTGAGGAAAGCTATAATTGTAAGGAATATTCTGCGTCAGAAAAGAAAAAATGGGAAAAAATTGCAGATAATATATTAAATGAAAATAATTTTGAGCAGAAAATACAGCCGCAGGAAGATGATATATCTTATATTCAGGTTGCGGCTGTTTACAGAAAAAGAGCGGATGAATATGTGCCTTTTTATAAAACAGTTATCTATAATCTGTTTATCATTGCATTTTGTGTTGTAGTTGCTTTTGGAATGGCAAAATTATTTACAGATCATGTGGCATTTCAGAGTACCGTCGAGGGAATTTCAATGGAGCCTACACTTGAGAACAGTGATTCGATCATAATAGATAAGCTTTCATATATAACAGGTTCACCCAAAAGATATGATGTAGTAGTATTTCCGGTACAAAAAAGTGTTATCAGTGACGGAAATAAAAAAAGTTACTTTATTAAAAGAGTGATAGGACTTCCGGGTGAAACGGTATATATCAATAATGGCAGGGTGTATATAAATGGTTCGCTTTTAAAAACTGAAAAATATGGGAGAGAACTGATGAAGGATGCAGGACTTGCCAGTGAACCACTGACACTTGGAAAAGATGAGTACTTTGTACTTGGCGACAATAGAAATATGAGTACGGACAGCAGAAGTGATATTGTTGGAACGGTTAATAAAAAAAATATAATCGGAAAGGCAGTATTTAGAATATGGCCGTTTAAAGAATTTGGAGGATTAAATTGAGCAAATCTATAAATGAGATAAAAGCAGAACTTGAAAATGCCGATGAAGATAAAAGAGAAACTTTAATTGGATTTTATAAAAGTGATACCAGAAAAGGTGTAATAAAGCTTATAGAGAAATATGAAAAACAAAAACTTGCGCTTGTAAAAGAACTTAAAAGACTTGAAGATATGCATGAGTTTGAAAATAAGTATTCGGATTATAATTATATAGCAGGTATTGACGAAGCGGGAAGAGGGCCCCTTGCTGGTCCTGTGGTAGCAGCATGTGTTATCTTACCTAAGGACTGTGAGATACTGTATCTTAATGACTCAAAGCAGGTTAGTGCAAAAAAAAGAGATGAACTTTTTGACGAGATAAAGGAAAAAGCAGTTGCTTATGGTATTGGTGTAGCATCTCCGGGAAGGATAGATGAGATAAATATCTTACAGGCGACATATGAAGCCATGAGAGCTGCAATCACCCAGATGTCAGAAATCCAGATTCCTGATATGCTTCTTGTTGATGCGGTACATATCCCAGAGATTAATATAAAGCAGGTTGGTATTGTAAAGGGTGATGCAAAAAGTGTTTCTATTGCCGCTGCCAGCATACTTGCAAAGGTGACCAGGGACAGATTTATGCTTGAGATGGATAAGGTATATCCGGAGTATGGTTTTGCAAGCCATAAAGGATATGGTTCCAAAGTGCATATAGAGGCGATAAAAAAGTATGGTCCATCGCCAATACACAGAGAAACATTTATTAAAAATTTTATAGATTAGCAGACAGTAAGTTAGACACTGGTTATATATAAAATGGAAGGGGTGTATTTATATGGCAGATAATAGAAACAAAATGATATATGGAAGGGATGTTGTCGGAAAGAGGAGACAGGATAAATCTGCTGTTGCATTGGAGTATACGTTGCACGATAAGGCACCAAAGGTCATTGCATCCGGAAAAGGATATCTTGCAGAGAAGATAATAGATAAGGCAAATGAAGAAGATATTCCTGTTCATCAGGATGCAAAACTTGCTAAAAGTCTTGAAAATATTGAGATTGGAGAATATATTCCACCTGAACTTTATCAGGTAGTAGCAGAAGTACTGGTATTTGTTGACGCTATGGATAAGATAAAGGGTAAGGTGATGGATAAAAAGGGAAATGGAAAAAATGAATAACAGAAAGATTGGTTCTGCTTATGAGCAAAAGGCTGTAGAGTATCTTCAAGATCACGGCTATACTATTGTTTGGCAGAACTATTTTTGTAAGTACGGAGAAATAGATATAATTGCAAAAGAAGCTGATATACTTGTGTTTGTTGAGGTAAAGTATAGAAGAAATTCAAAGCTGGGACTTGGGGAGTCTGCTGTAAATAAAAAGAAACAGCTTCATATAGTAAGATCGGCGCGAAATTATATTATAGAAAAATACAAAACAGATGAAGTGGCATGTAGATTTGATGTTATAGCAATAAATGGAAATATGTTCCATCATATAAAAAATGCATTTGATGGATATTATTGACTGTGATATGATTGCTGCTAATAAAAATAAAAGTGGAGGTAAATATGTTTGAAAAAATAGACGAAATGATAAATTCAAATGAGATAAGTGCGAAAGAATGTTATTGTGAGGAAAATAAAGGTGTCCCAATGATAAGATTTCATTGCCTTGATGAATATAGCTTTGTATCATTGGCTTTTTCTACAAGATTTGGTGGTGTAAGCAGTAAAGATTATCTTTCAAGCATGAATTTTGGATGGGATAGAGGCGATGATGAAAAAAATGTCAGAGAAAATTACAAGATAATGTGCAGAGCTCTTAATGCAGATTATAAAAAGCTTGTGCTTTCAGATCAGGTACATGGAAATGAGGTGGCATATGTTGATGAAAGATATGCTGCTGGTGAAAATATCGATAAAAAATTAAAGAAGACCGATGGGATGGTGACAAATAAAAAGGGACTTGTGCTTGCTACATCATATGCAGATTGTGTGCCACTTTTTTTTATTGACACGAAAAATAGAGCTATAGGTTCTTCACATTCTGGCTGGAGAGGGACGGTCGCAAGAATAGGTCAGAGGACGATCAGAAAAATGGAAACATGCTTTGGAACGGATGTTAAAGACCTGATATGTATAGTTGGGCCATCTATCTGTCAGAACTGCTATGAAGTAAGTAAAGATGTAGCAGAAGAATTTGAAAATGAGTATGGAAGTTCTGAAAAAAATTTGAAAAAGATTCTTACAAAAAGACGGGGAACAGATGATAAATACCTTTTAAATCTGTGGGAAGCAAACAGGATACAGTTTCTTGAGGCGGGCGTGCCAGAGGAAAATATTCATATAAGTGGGATCTGTACATGCTGTAATTCTGATATATTGTATTCACACAGAGCAAGCAGAGGAAGGAGAGGGAATCTTAATGGTTTTATAATGATTAATGATTAAGAATAAAATAAAGAGGCTGTTGCACGAAAAACTATTCATACAGTATGTAGATAATAAATCTGTTATTAACATCTACATATTGTATAGATTATACTTAATGCGACAGCCTCTTTATTTTAAATGGAAAGTTTATCTTTTATACTTTTTTAAATTATATTGATATTTAAAGTTTTGCAGATATTATCTGTCAGCGTTGTGTTTTTCAACTATATCCTGAATTCTTTGTGTAGCATCGATCAGATCATTTACACTCGTATCATGATTAAGTGTATCAATTATAGCTGAAATGTATTTACTAAGGTCAACGCTGTGGTAGTAAGGTTTATTTTTAACTTCATCAGGGCAGTAGCTAAGGTTTGTAGTGTAGATAGAGTCAAAAATTCCATCATTGTATGCAGTATCGAGCTCGGATGTGCCATTTGAGAACAGACCAAATGTAACACAGATAAATATTCTGCCTGCGCCACGCTTTTTAAGCTCTCTTGCAACATCTAAGATCGTATGTCCTGTTGCGAGCATATCATCAATAAGAAGGATATCTTTTCCAGTTACATCATTGCCGAGAAATTGGGTTGAAACAACCGGGTGTTCACCATCAACAAGTTTTGAATAATCCATTCTCTTATAAAAAAGTCCCATCTCAATGCCTAATGCACCAGCATAATAAACAGCCCTCTTCATACCACCAAGATCAGGTGAGATAACCATCATATGCTCAGGATCTATTTTTATATCAGGATTTGTTCTTATAACTGTATCAATAAATTGGAAAGAAGTGAAGAAATTGTCAAATCCGTGATTTGGAATTGCATTCTGGACACGGTTATCATGGGCATCGAAAGTGATAATAGTCTCTACACCCATTGATACAAGTTCCTGAAGTGCCTGTGCGCAGTCAAGGGACTCATTGATATAGCGGATATGCTGTCTTCCCTCATATAGATATGGCATAATAACAGTGATTCTTCTTGGATGTCCGCTGCATGCCATGATGACACGTTTCAGATCCATAAAGAAATCATCAGGAGACATATTTGTTGTTTCATTCCTCATGGTATACTTCTGACCATAATTTACAGTGTCAACGATTATAAACAGATCTACACCTCTCATAGATTCATTGATGACACATTTTGCTTCGCCAGTACCAAATCTCGGACATTCATATGATACAAGATAATTTTCGGTATCATATCCTGTCATCTTAAAATCAGGTTTTTGCATTTCGGAAAGTGCTTTATGTCGTCTTGCGATTATCTCTTTGTTGATTTTTTCACCAAGTTCAGCCTGATTGCCAAGAGCAACTATTTTAAGCGGGGCAAGTGGCATGGAATCTTTAAATTTTCTACTAGACATTATTAACCTCTCTCTGCATCAGAATGTATGCGTTTATTTTAAGTACATGAATTAGTTATATATAACTCCATTAAGTAATATAACTTTTTTACGAAATATCGTCAAGAGTCTAACATGAACTATGAATAAACAAATATCGAAGATACATTTAAAATGAGCGATAGTGTGAGCAGTAATAATCAGGTTGATTTTTTGAAGGATTTGTGGTATAAAATAGTTTGTTGTGTTTTGCTTTGAAACAACATGTGATTTATAGCATCACAAAAATAATATAAAATTTTTGGAGGAATTATTTTGAAGAGATATAGCAGACTTTTGGCAGTAACGCTCTGTGCGTCTATAGCATTTGCCTCTACAGGCTGTGGGACGACAAACAAGCTAAAAAATGCCATAACAAACAATAAGACAGCTTCATCTGATACTGAGAAAGAAAGCAGCGAAAGCGTAAAATGTGCTGATTATGTTACACTTGGTGATTATTCAACGATAAAAATCAAAAAAAGTGAGATAGATAAGTCAACAAAACAGCAGATTGAGAAAAATATCAAGAGCACGGGTGATTATACAAAAGTAAAGACTGGAAAAATAAAAAAGGGTGACATAGTAAATATATATTATGTAGGTAAGGTGAACGGTAAAGCTTTTGACGGTGGCAGTCTTACAAAAAAGACAAACAAGGCAGGATATGACCTTGAAATCGGTTCAAAGACTTTTGTTGATGGTTTTGAAGATGGTCTTATAGGTAAGAAGGTTGGTTCAAAATGTAAGGTAAATGCAACTTTCCCTAAAAATTATAGTCCAAATCAGAAACTGGCTGGAAAAAAAGCTGTATTTTCAGTTACTATTAATTTTAAGGAAGTATATCCTAAACTTTCGGATAAGTTTGTAAAGAAAAATCTTAAGGATTTTGACAAAAATTATGCAAATACTGCAAAGGGATATACAAAGTATATAAGAGATAATATTTTGGCTGATAAAGCATGGAGTACTTTTTATGATACATGCAAGGTAAATGATTATCCTAAGTCAAAACTGGATACAATGAAGACACAGCTTAAGACATCTATAACATATTATCTTAAAAATAATGGATATACACTTGAAAATTATCTTAAGGCACAGAATTCGACAATGGACGATTTCAATAAACAGCTTGAGACAACAGCTAAGTCAGATGTGGCAAAACAGCTTGTCTATGGAGCTGTTGGAGAAAAAGAAAACATTACAGTTTCTGATAAACAGTATAAAGAAGAGATTAAAACTTATCTTACAAATTATAACTGTAAAAATGAGAAAGAACTTGATTCTACATTCAAGGATTATTATGGTGTTGATGCAAAATCAATTATAAACGATGATATCTTATATAAGAATGTAAAAAATTTCCTTGTAAAAAATGTTAAAGAATCTTAAAAGGCACACATTAAAATGCGGAATATTAAGATGGAAACGGAGGTTTAAATGGCTAAACCAATAGTAGCGATAGTTGGACGACCAAATGTTGGAAAATCAACACTTTTTAATATGCTTGTCGGCGAGCGTCTGTCGATAGTAAAGGATACTCCGGGAGTTACAAGAGACAGGATATATGCAGATGTAAACTGGCTTAATTATCATTTTACACTGATGGATACAGGTGGAATAGAGCCAGAGACAAATAATCAGATGCTTCGTCATATGAGAGAACAGGCCGAAATGGCTATAGAAATGGCAGATGTCGTTATGTTTGTAGTGGATGTTAAGCAGGGAGTTGTCGATGCCGATTACAAAGTAGCTGAGATGCTTAGAAAGGCACAGAAGAAAATAGTGCTTGTTGTAAATAAGGTAGATAATTTTGATAAACTTATGCCTGATGTCTATGAATTTTATAATCTGGGACTTGGGGATCCATATCCTATATCATCGATTGGAAAGCTTGGAATCGGTGATATGCTGGATGAAGTTACAGCACTTTTCCCTGAAAATGATGATGATGCCGAGGACGAGAGACCGAGAATAGCGATAGTTGGAAAACCGAATGCCGGAAAATCGTCTATCATCAATAAGTTACTCGGAGAAAACAGAGTTATCGTATCAGATATTGCAGGAACCACGAGAGACGCTGTTGACACGGCAGTTAAGTGGAATGGGAAAGAGTATGTTTTTATTGATACGGCTGGTCTTAGAAGAAAAAACAAGATTAAAGAAGAAATTGAGAGATATTCGATACTTAGAACAGTATCGGCGGTAGAGAGAGCTGATGTTGTTGTTCTTGTTATCGATGCAACGGAGGGTATTACAGAGCAGGATGCAAAGATTGCAGGAATTGCTCATGACAGAGGACGTGGAATGATAATCGCTGTCAATAAATGGGATGCTATCGAGAAGAATAATAAGACAGTGTCTGAATTTACTCAAAAGATAAGAAATACATTATCTTTTATGCCATATGCAGAGATTATGTTCATATCCGCACTTACTGGACAGAGACTTCCAAAATTGTTTGATTCTATTGAAGTTGTTATACAGAATCATTCTCTTAGGATTGCTACGGGAGTTCTCAATGAAATCCTTACTGAGGCAGTGGCTATGCAGCAGCCACCATCAGATAAGGGAAGAAGGCTCAAGATATATTATATGACACAGGTAAGCGTAAAACCACCTACATTTGTAATATTTGTAAATGATAAGAGGCTTATGCATTTTTCATATACAAGGTATCTTGAGAATAAGATAAGGGAGGCATTTGGTTTTGCTGGAACTCCTCTTAAATTCATAATAAGAGAACGTAAAGAAAAATAGCACTAGCTCGCAAAGGAGGCTCATAAAATGGGCGAAAATATGATTCATAACATAATATGTTTAGTGATAGGTTATTTTTGTGGGTGCATATCAAGTGGATATTTTGTTGGAAGATTCTATCATATTGATATCAGGGAACATGGAAGTGGAAATGCAGGAACGACAAATGTTTTGAGAGTTTTAGGTAAACTGCCTGCACTTATAACATTTGTAGGAGATCTTGCAAAGGCAGTGCTGCCGATACTTGTTATAAGGGTATTTTTATCTCCTGATAACTGGTATCTGTTATGCTTGTATATGGGTCTGGGCGTTGTGCTCGGACACAATTATCCATTTTATCTTGGTTTTAAAGGAGGAAAAGGAATCGCAGTTACGGCAGCAGTTGTAATGTCGGCTGCGCATCCTCTTTTTATACCTGTTGGCATCATTATATTTGGTACTATAGTTGCCTGTACAAGATATGTATCACTTGGTTCACTTGTGGTTGCCTGGTATATTCCGGTAAATACATTATTGATACATAGAGATGATAAGAATTTTGTACATATGATGGTGATCAGTCTCTTATTTACTGCATTTGCATATTTTCAGCACAGGCAGAATATCGTAAGATTGATTCAGGGTAAAGAAAATAAAATTGGTTCAAAGAGTGTGGATAACGCACAGAAATGAGGTCTATATGAGTAAAGTCAGTTTTTTAGGTGCCGGAAGCTGGGGAACGGCACTTGCTATAATGTTAGCAAATAATGGTCATGAAGTGACACTTTGGTCAGCTGTAGAATCAGAAGTTGAAATGTTACAGACATATAGGGAACACAAAGACAGACTTCCAGGGGTGAAGCTTCCTGATTCCGTAGTTGTAACAAGTGATCTGGAGAGTGCCTGTAAGGGATTTGATCTTATAGTTTTTTCTGTAGCTTCACCTTATGTAAGAGCAACAGCTAAAAATGCTTCACAGTTTATTCCTAAGGGACAAAAAATAGTAAATGTTGCAAAAGGAATTGAGAATGATACTTTGATGACACTTAGGGATATAATCTGTCAGGAGATGCCTGGAATGGATGTATGTGTATTGTCTGGTCCAAGCCATGCAGAGGAGGTTTCTATCGGAATGCCTACTACTGTAGTAGTTGGTTCTACAACGAAAGAGACTGCAAAATATGTTCAGAAGATATTTATGAATGATCGTTTCAGAGTATATACAAGCCCTGATATAATAGGTATTGAGCTTGGTGGTTCAATAAAGAATGTAATTGCGCTTGCAGCAGGTGTGTGTGATGGTCTTGGACTTGGAGATAATACAAAAGCTGCTCTTATTACAAGAGGTATAACTGAAATTGCAAGACTTGGTGTTGCAATGGGCGGCCATATGGAGACATTTTGTGGTCTTTCAGGAATTGGAGACCTTATCGTTACATGTACAAGTACACATAGTCGTAATCATAATGCAGGTGTACTTATCGGAAAAGGTATGTCTATGGAAGAGGCAATGAAAGAAGTAAAACAGGTTGTCGAGGGTGTTTATTCAGCAAAGGCCGCATATGCACTTGCAAAGAAATACAATGTGTCAATGCCTATTGTTGAACAGATAAATGAAGTCTTATTTGATGGTGTTTCTGCTACTGATGCAATACAGTCACTTCTCACACGTGAAGAATGTCATGAGTATCAGGGACTTGTCTGGGATGATGACAAATAGTACTTTTTATTAAGCAATATTATTATTTATAAAAAAGTACTTTATATGAAAGACAAAGCATATTCATTAAAAAAAGGGTGTGTTTTGCAAAATATGAATGAATATGATAATAATGAAGAAATGCCAGTTGATACACGTTCACAGAAGATTATGAGAGCGCGGCTGGCATTTTCTGACAATTATGAGCAAACAGGTGAAAATGAAAAGGAGACATCATCATTTATGACGAAACTTACACTTCTTTTCCTTATTTTTTCAGCTGTTCTCGTTTTGTGTTTTGGAGATCTTACAATTGGAAATTATAGTAATAAACCTATCAGGCAGGCATTATCAAAAGAAGGGACAGTATGGCATGATATGGTTGAATTTACCGGAAATATTATAAATGATGTTATGGAGGACTTGAATGAGAAAACTAGCTTTAAGTGATGAGATACTATTATCTGTTGATAAGCCGGCAAGATATATCGGTGGTGAGATCAATATGGTAAAAAAAGATCTGTCAAAAATAGATATACGATTCTGTATGTGCTTTCCGGATGTATACGAGATCGGTATGTCGCATCTTGGCATACAGATATTATATGATATGTTTAACTTAAGGGATGATATCTATTGCGAAAGGGTTTATTCACCTTGGGTGGACTTAGATAAGATAATGCGTGAAAAAGATATACCTCTTTTTGCTTTGGAGAGTCAGGATCCGATAAAAAATTTTGATTTTCTTGGAATAACACTTCAGTATGAGATGTGTTATACTAATATTTTACAGATTCTTGATCTGTCAAAGATACCGCTTCTTGCAAAAGACAGGACAATGGATGATCCGTTTGTTATAGGTGGAGGACCATGCTCGTATAATCCTGAACCTATTGCAGATTTTTTTGATATCTTTTATATAGGTGAAGGTGAAACAGTTTATTTTGATCTTATGGATGCCTATAAGGAATGGAAAAAGTCTGGAAAGGACAGAGTAGAATTCTTGAAAGCTGCCGCACAGATACCAGGAATGTATATACCTAAGTTTTATGAGGTCAGGTATAATGAGGATGGAACGCTTAAAGATTTTTATCCTATAGTGGAGGAAGCACCAAAGACCGTCGTTAAGCAGGTTGAACTTGATATGTCGGAAACTTATTATCCTGAAAAACCACTCGTGCCTTATATAAAGGTTACACAGGACAGAGTGGTGCTTGAGATACAGCGTGGCTGTATCAGAGGATGCCGTTTTTGCCAGGCGGGTATGCTCTACAGACCGATAAGACCTAGAAGTCTTGATTTCTTAAAAAAGAGGGCTGCTGCCATGTTAAAGGCAACAGGTCATGAAGAGATTTCATTAAGCTCGCTTAGTTCAAGTGATTATAAGGAACTTCCAGAGCTTGTATATTGGCTTATAGATGAATACAGGGACAAAGGAGTAAACATCTCACTTCCTTCGCTCAGAATAGATGCATTTGCGCTTGATGTTATGTCAAAAGTGCAGGATATAAGAAAGTCAAGCCTGACATTCGCACCTGAAGCCGGAACACAGCGAATGAGAAATGTTATCAATAAAGGACTTACAGAGGAAAATATCCTCACGGGTGCTATGGATGCATTCAGAGGTGGCTGGAACAGAGTAAAACTTTATTTTATGCTTGGACTTCCAGGTGAGACATATGATGATATAGAGGGAATAGCTGTATTGTCTGATAAGATTGCGAGAGAATACTATACTATACCAAAGGATCAGAGAAATGGAAAAGTAAGTATTGTTACAAGCACATCGATATTTGTGCCAAAACCATTCACACCATTTCAGTGGTCTCCTATGAATACAAAAGAACAGGCGAAGGATAAGAGAAACTTCCTGCTTAGCAAAGTAAGAGAACAGCTTAACCAGAAAAGTATAAAATACAACTGCCATGATGCAGATGTATCAGAGCTTGAGGGTGTATTTGCAAGAGGTGACAGACGACTTAACAAAGTTATACTTGAAGCATATCAAAGTGGATGTTTTTATGATGCATGGTCAGAATATTTTAAATATGAAAACTGGCTTAAGGCATTTGAGGACAATGGACTTGATATGGACTTTTATATAGGTCGTGAGAGACCAGCGGATGAGTTGTTCCCGTGGGATTTCATAGATATAGGTGTTACCAAAAAGTTTATGCGCAGAGAATATGAAAATTCATTGAAAGCTCAAGTTACTCCAAATTGTCGTGTAAAATGTGCGGGATGCGGCGCTATGAAATTTAAGTGTGGTGTCTGTGTTGAAAATCTTCAGAGCAGCGATGCAGAAAGGAACGGGTGAAAGATATGAAAGCGAGATTAAAATTTAGTAAGATAGGTTCAATGCGTTTTATCGGTCACCTTGATGTAATGAGATATTTTCAGAAAGCATTCAGGCGTGCCGAGATTGAGGTAAGTTACAGCAAAGGTTTTTCACCACATCAGCTTATGTCGTTTGCTTCGCCGCTTGGAATAGGGCTTAGCAGCGACGCAGAATATCTTGATGTGACACTTGAAAAAAGTGATCCGCCTGAAGAGATGATAGAGCGTATAAATGCCGTGATGAATGATGAGATAAAGGTTAAGGACTTTACGATACTTGACGATGATGCAAAGCCGTCAATGGCAATGCTTTCTGCCTGTGATTATGTTATTTGCATAAAACCTGATAAGGACAACCCACTTACAGATGATATATTTACAAAAGAGGCTGTAAAGAAGATAAAGGAAGCCGAAAAGATCGAAATATTAAAAAAGACAAAGCGTTCAGAAAAAATGGTAGACATAAAGCCAAACATTTATTATATTGAAGATAGTATTGAAGCCTTTCAAAATGATACAAAAAATGATTATGGCAGTCTTGAGTTAGATACATCATTTTATAAGCCTGTGATATATAGTCAGCTTACAGCAGGCAGTGTTGTAAATATAAAGCCCGAACTTGTACTGGAAGCTATCGCAGCAATGAATGGATTTGAATATGATCCGCTTGATTATCAGATACACAGACTTGAAATGTATGCTGATGAGACGGCTAAAAAAGGTGAGGTGCATCTGCTTTATTCAGAAACGCCATGCAGACTTGTACCCTTATCACAGTTTGGAAAACAGGAGATGCTTAAATAATGGCAAATCAGTTATTGATAACTAAAAAAGACAATTCTGTTCTGTCTGTCAGGGTTGAAGACGGAAAAATAGCACAGATACAGGCACAGCCAGAAAATGCAGACTCGCTTCTTGGAGATATATATGTAGGCAAAGTAAGAAATATAGTTAAAAATATAAATGCTGCTTTTGTAGAGTATGAGCAGGGGAAAATGGGATATCTTTCTCTAGATGCAAAAGTATGTCCTATACACGCTGATGGTGTGGCATCAGATGGGACAAGAGTGCTTATCGGTGATGAGGTTATCGTTCAGATAGAGAGGGAGGCCGTAAAGACAAAGCCTCCTACACTTTCAGGTATGCTTAATTTTCCAGGAAAATATGTTGTACTTATATATGGTGAAAAGATAGTGAGCATATCATCTAAGATAAGAGATGCCGAGAAAAAACAGCAGTTGAGGGAACTTCTTCAAAACAGTATAGATGGCGATTATGGTTTTATAGCAAGAACTAACAGCAGTGATGTGTCTGAGGAAAAAATATTAAGTGAGATAGAATTCCTTAAAAAACAGTTTGAGGATATAAAGCGATTTGGAATACACAGGGCAAAATTCAACTGTCTTTACCATGCGCCTGCTGCTTATCTTTGTGATATAAGGGACTCATATGATTCACTTCTTGAAAATATAATTACTGACGATGATACTATATATGAGGAAATAGTAAAGTTTGCTGAAGTTTATCAGCCAGAGGATATAAAAAAGATAAAGCGCTGGGATGAAAATGACGGAAAACTTGATGCTGTTTATGATGTAACAAAGACACTGGAGCATGCGCTTATGCCAAAAGTCTGGCTTAAAAATGGTGGTTATATTATAATTCAGCCAACAGAAGCACTTGTGTCTATAGATGTAAATACTGGAAAAGCCATTTCAAAAAAGAAAGATGTACAAAAAACATTTTTAAAAGTAAATCTTGAAGCTGCCACCCAGATAGCAAGACAGCTAAGGCTTAGAAATCTGTCGGGGATGATACTTATAGATTTTATTGATATGAAAGACCCTGAGTATAATAAACAGCTTATGGACAGGCTCCGTATAGAATTTGCAAAAGATCCGGTAAGGACGATCCTTGTTGATATGACAAAACTCGGTCTTGTTGAGGTGACAAGGAAAAAGGTAAGAAAATCACTTTATGAGCAGATTAGGGAGATTCAGGAATTGTAAATCTTTGATAACAAGCCTATAGGATCCATCAGTATTAACTTTGAAGAAGTTTAAAGATAAATATATGAAAAACTTATAAAATGAAACGGTTCAGGAGGGAAAAATATGAATTTTTATATGCCGACAAAAGTATATCAGGAAAAAGATGCAGTAAAAAACCACGGTGTCGAGATTGCATCATTTGGAAAAAAAGCGCTTATAGTTACGGGTAAGTCATCATCAAAAAAGAATCATTCTCTTCAGGATGTGATAGATGTGCTTAATGAAAATGCAACGGAATATGTGATATTTGATGAGGTGACGCAGAATCCGTCTGTAGAACTTATTATGAAAGCAAGTGAGTTTGGAAGAAATGAGGGTGCAGATTTTGTTATCGGAATAGGTGGTGGATCACCTATGGATTCAGCAAAAGCAATCGCACTTATGATACAGAATAGAGACACAAACGAAGAAATATTATACCAGAATGTAGAACTTCGTGTGATTCCGGTTGTCGAGATACCTACAACATGTGGAACTGGTTCAGAAGTTACACCGTATGCAATTCTTACAAGACATGATAAGAACACAAAACAAAGCATAAGTCACAAGATCTATCCTGAACTTGCATGTATCGATCCTGAATATCTGGCAGCAGCACCGGAAAGTGTTATCAAAAATACAGCAGTGGATGCTCTTGGACATATGGTGGAGAGTTATTTTAATTCAAAAGCAACAGATTTTAGCAGAATGCTCTGCCAGTATGGAATTTCGGTATGGGCAGAAAATATACCTGTACTTTTAGGTGAGGAAGCTGACTACGAAGCATATGATTCACTTATGCTTGCTTCATGCCTTGCTGGAATGGCAATAACACATACAGGAACATCTGTACCACATGGGCTTAGCTATTATCTTACATATAATAAAGATATACCACATGGAAAGGCAGTAGGTTTATTCCTTCCTGGATACCTTAAAGTCATTCAGAAAGAAATGCCGGAGGAAGTATCGGATTTCCTCGCAGTACTTGGATTTGATGAGCTTGAACAGTTTGCATTCCTTATAAAACAGCTTCTGGGGGATTATGAGATAACAAAAGAGGATGTAGAGAAGATGACAGATGAGATAATGGCAACACCTAGAAAATTAAATGCCGTTCCATTTAAAGTTACAAGGGAAGATGTTGAGGACATGGCGGCTTATCTAGCTTAAGTTTATATAAGAAATTTGAAATGTTGGAATGGAGAGATACGATGCAGCAGGATGAGATTATTTTGAGAAAAGGGATAGTACATATTCTTGATGGGGAACTTGGCTATCCTGTTTATTCGGAGCAGCAGCTTGAGATCACACCTGATCTTAATGAATTTTTCACCGGACATATTTTTAAGATAATGTCTGGTGATGATATGAAGAAGTGCTATTTTGATGAGGAGAGTTCAGATATATATAAGCTGCTTAAAGATTTTTCGGAGGATGATTTTATAGAGTTTAGCAAGGATATTACAAAAAGGCTTTATGATATAATGAACAGCAATCTTGCAATCCCATCGGCTGATCTTGCTATTATATCTTTTAGTCTGCACAGTGTTATGTATCTTGCTATCTTGAAGATGAATTATAAGGAGAGCTTTGTTCACATGACGCAGGCTCAGGAGAGCGGCAATGTAAATAGTATAATAAAGTACCGTTCAACACTTCCGGCATCTTCATCAAAGCTTTCAGAAGCAATCATAATAAATCTTAGTGATTATACAGTAAATATAATCGAGAAAAGGTATGAGGTAAACGGAGAAAAATGCAACTATCTTTCAGAACTCTATCTCAACTGTCATGCAGCAATGTCCTCTAAGTCCAAGCTTGCCATAGTTACAAAAGCTGTTGAACAGGTTAATAAAAAACATTTTGAAGAAGAACCAGTGAAACAGATGGAGGCAAAGAGGATTATCAAGGAGGAGATTGAAGAGACAGGTGCCGTAAATGTCGAAAAGATAAGTGAGAAGCTCTACGGAAAGACTCCTGATATAAAAGAAGAATTTGACGCAAAGATGGAAAAGTACCATATGGAAAAAGCGGAAGTAAAACCGCAGAACAGCGCCACAACAAAAAAGTTTGAAAAGCAGTTTTTAAAAACAGATACGGGGATAGAGATAAATATTCCAATGGAGCAGTATCAGGATATAAATCAGGTTGAATTTATATCAAATCCTGACGGAACGATATCTGTCATGATAAAAAACATCAATAAGATATCAACCAGATAAACATATAAAAGAATGGAGAAAGTGATGTTTCGCTTATGGGCTAAGAAATTTAAAGACAACAGGATGATCGAGGATATCACGATAACAGATCAGTCAAAAGATAAAAACAGAACTAAAAAAGTATTTGACAGTCTCGATGAGGTATGCTATGCATTTGACCTTGGTCGTCCTATATGGCTTGACAAAAATATAAAAGAATTTAAAAAGATGGATAAAACCCGTTTTGACAGTGACAATTTTATTGAGGGAATAGATTTTGATTATCTGGAGATACATGTAATAGAAGAGGACGAAATCTGGGAGTAGAGTAGCACAAAATACTTTACATTTTACTTTCGACATGATAAAATACTCCGGTAATGAGTAGCACAGACAATCGCGGCTGCAAATGCCGAAAGGCTGCAGGTGAGGAAAGTCCGGGCTTCATAGGGCAGGATGCCGGATAACGTCCGGTGGAGGTGACTCCCAGGCCAGTGCAACAGAAAATAACCGCCTGCATGTCAGGTAAGGGTGAAAAGGCGAGGTAAGAGCTCACCGCGCTTCTGGTAACAGAAGTGGCTGTGTAAACCCCATCCGAAGCAAGACCGAACAGAGATGATACGGCTGCCCGTCGTGTCTCGGGTAGGTTGCTTGAGCCTGATGGCGACATCAGGTCTAGATAGATGATTGTTTTGATACAGAACTCGGCTTATAGTGTTGCTCATTCATTTTTTTAATATGAAAAATTATATGAGATGTCCGCATAACATATCGAGAGTTATGTGGATATATGTGAAAATATAGAAAAAGAGGAATACCGTCATGCCACTTACACCAATGATGCAAAAATATATGGAAACCAAAGAGGAATACAAAGATTGTATTCTTTTTTATCGCTTAGGGGACTTTTACGAGATGTTCTTTGATGATGCAAAAATATGCTCAAAGGAGCTTGAGCTTACACTTACTGGAAAAAGCTGTGGTCTTGAGGAAAGGGCACCTATGTGTGGGGTGCCTTTTCATGCTGTAGACACATATCTTAATAAACTTGTAAGTCGTGGTTACAAGGTAGCGATATGTGAACAGGTTGAAGATCCCAAGCAGGCAAAGGGGCTTGTGAAGCGTGCCGTTGTAAGGATTGCTACACCTGGAACAAATCTTAACACGCAGTCGCTTGATGAGACAAAGAACAATTATCTTATGTGTATCGTATATACGACAAATGCTTACGGTGTATCATATGTTGATGTTACTACAGGTGAGTATTATGTGACTGAGTTTGACAGTGAAAATAAACTTCTTGATGAAATCTTTAAAACGGCACCATCAGAGATCATATGTAATGATTCATTTCTTGTCTCAGGTATTGACCTTGAAGAACTTCATATCAGATTGAATGTTGTCGTATCGGCAGTTGATAACTGGCATTTCGATGAAAGTAAATGTGAACAGGCTCTTATGGAGCATTTTGGTGTGTCATCACTTGATGGACTTGGTCTTGCAGATTACAGTATCGGGATAACTGCTGCCGGGGCTGTTATGCAGTATCTTACAGAAACTCAGAAAACCTCTATGGATCATATCACGTCGATAAAACCATATATAACAAATCATTATATGCTTCTCGACCGCTCGACAAGGAGAAACCTTGAACTTTGTGAGACGATGCGTGAAAAGTCTAAAAGGGGTTCACTGTTTTGGATTCTTGATAAGACTAAGACAGCTATGGGTGCGAGACTTTTGAGAAATTCTATCGAACAGCCACTTATAGATCTGGATGAGATAAATACACGCCTTGATATGATATCTGAATTTAATGATAATGCGATATCGAGAGAAGAACTCAGGGAGTATTTAAGTCCGATATATGATATCGAGAGACTTATAAGTAAGATAAGTTATAAAAGTGCAAATCCAAGAGATCTTATTGCATTCAGACAATCGCTTTCAATGCTTCCGCATATTAAATATGTTCTTTCTTCATTTTCTGAGTCAAAGTTAAAGGAGTATGGTGAGGATCTTGATGCTCTTTCTGATATTTATAAACTTATTGATGAATCGATAATAGATGAGCCGCCAATAACAGTAAGGGAAGGTGGTATTATTAAAGATGGTTTCAATGAGGAAGTTGACAAGTTAAGAAAAGCAAAGACCGAGGGAAAACAGTGGATCGCAGATCTTACTGAGGAGGAGAAAGAAAAGACTGAGATCAAAAATCTTAAGATTAAATATAATAAGGTGTTTGGTTATTTCTTTGAGGTAACGAATTCATATAAGAGCCTCGTTCCGCCAGAATGGACTGTTAAGCAGACTTTGTCAAATTGTGAAAGATATATCACGCCTAGACTAAAGGAACTTGAGGACACTATTCTTGGTGCGGAGGAAAAACTTTTCACACTTGAATACAATATATTTAATGAAACTCTTGATGCCATTTACAATGAGATAGGCAGGATACAACAGGCGGCAAAGATAATCGCACAGATAGATATGTTTGCATCTATGGCTGTTGTTGCTGAACAGAATAATTATGTAAGACCTGATATGAGCAATGACGGATGTATTGATATAAAAAATGGGCGTCATCCCGTTGTTGAAAAGATGATAAAGAATGATATGTTTATTTCAAATGATACATTTCTTGACAATGACAAACATAGGATCGCAATTATCACAGGACCCAATATGGCTGGTAAGTCTACATATATGCGTCAGACAGCACTTATAGTTCTAATGGCACAGATAGGTTCATTTGTTCCGGCAGAGAGTGCGCATATAGGTATTGTTGATAGGATATTTACAAGAGTAGGTGCTTCGGATGATCTTGCAAGCGGTCAAAGTACATTCATGGTGGAGATGACAGAGGTTTCAAATATTTTAAGAAATGCTACAAAGAACAGTTTGATAATACTTGACGAAATAGGAAGGGGAACTTCTACATTTGATGGTCTTTCGATTGCCTGGGCTGTTGTTGAATATATAGCAAACACGAAACTTCTTGGAGCAAAAACTTTATTTGCAACGCATTACCATGAACTTACGGAGCTTGAAGGAAAACTTGGCAGTGTTAACAACTATTGCATTGCTGTTAAGGAGCAGGGAGATGATATAGTATTTCTTAGAAAGATAATAAAAGGTGGTGCGGATAAGAGTTATGGAATACAGGTCGCAAAACTTGCGGGTGTTCCTGAAACTGTGCTTGACAGAGCAAAAGAACTTGTAGAAAAATTAAGTAATAATGATATAGCAAATAAAGCAAAAGAGATAGACATTGAGTATGAGCCCGAAGATTACAATTATGATATAGAGAAACAGATTAATCACAAAAAGAGGGGCAGAAAGAAGACATCCTCGGAAATTGAGTCAGAGCAGCTTGGTCAGATATCAATGTTTGATATGGGCGGTTCGAATGTAAGGACTGAGGATATAATACTTGAACTGCATGATCTTGATCTTTCGACTACGACACCTATTGATGCAATGAACATTTTGTATAAGATGCAGACAAAACTTAAACAGAGGATGTAGATTTTAAGAAGAGGAGGTAGGAGAATACATGTCTATTATATTGCTTGACCAGGATACGATCAATAAGATTGCGGCGGGCGAGGTTATTGAAAGACCGATGGCTGTTGTTAAAGAACTTGTTGAAAATTCGATTGATGCGGGTGCTAATATGATCACTGTTGAGATAAAAGATGGTGGTAAGACATTTATCCGCATTACAGACAATGGTTCTGGTATAGAGAAGGATGATATAAAGCTTGCATTTACTCCTCATGCAACGAGTAAGATAAAAGGTGCTACCGATCTTCTCGGGGTTTCGACTCTTGGTTTTAGAGGTGAAGCTCTTGCCAGTGTGGCAGCAGTTTCACATCTTGAGATGATCACAAAAGTTAAGAGTGAAGATGTTGGTTACAGATATCAGATTGATGGTGGTGAAAATAAGGAGATAGAACAGGTCGGTTGTCCTGACGGTACGACTATCATTGTAAGAAATCTTTTTTTTAATACGCCGGCAAGGTTGAAATTTCTTAAATCTCATCAGACAGAGGCGGGTTATATAAGTGGTGTTATCGAAAGGCTTGCACTTTCTCATCCTGAAATTTCTTTCAGGTTTATAAATCAGGGACAGACAAAACTTCATACTTCGGGAAATAGTAATCTGAAAGATACTATTTATCAGATATACGGCAGGGATATAACATCAAATATACTTACGATAGATTTTTCAAGTGAAGTATGTGGTATAGGTGGTTTTATAGGCAAGCCTGTTGTTTCAAGAGGAAACAGGGCATATATAAATTATTTTATAAATGGAAGGTATATAAAGAGTAATATAATCAATAAAGCAATAGAAGAGGCTTATAAGCCTTTTACGATGCAGCATAGATATCCTTTTACGGTGCTTCATTTTCATATAGAGCCGGAATTTATTGATGTGAATGTTCATCCGCAGAAGATGGAGATACGCTTTACAAATGAGAGAGCACTTTATCAGGCGATTTATGATTGCATAAAAGAGAGGCTTTCACATAGGGAATTTATTCCAGAGGTGACTTTTGGGCAGGAAAAAGATAGCAGTGTTAGTGAGAAAGTCAGTGATACATTAAAAGCTGCAAAACAGGGAGTGTCGGATAAGTATTCAAAAAAAGAGAGAGAATGTGATCTGACTAAAAATAAGTCTACAGTTTTGGATAAAGAGAGGTCTTATGATAATGCTTCAACTAAAAGAAACTTTGATGAAAGCGAGACTTTGTCGCGAATAGGAAAGGTGGAACTTCACAGACCTGATCCAAGTCAGAGAAAACAGATGTTTGATAAGCTTATGGGAAATGTTGACAAAGATGAGAATTCAGATAAAAATTACAGCTCAAAGGAACAACCAGATTTAAAGGAAAATTTAAAAAATAGAAAATCATATAATGAAATGGCTGTGTCAAAAAATCTTGATATGCTTCATGAAAAAGCTCCTTATAATATAAAACAGGAAACACTTTTTGAAACTGGAATTTTAAAGGAAGATAAAACAAAAGATATTAAGATAATAGGACAGGTGTTTTCGACATATTGGATATTGCAGTATGAGGATAGTATATATATGGTTGACCAGCACGCTGCACATGAAAAGGTTTTATATGAGCGGTTTATGAAACAGATATCAGAGCATAAAGCAATGGTGCAGATGGTAAATCCGCCTATAGTATTAAGTCTTTCCATGTTAGAACAGCAGGTTGTTGATGAAAACCTGAAGATTTTTGAAGAACTTGGATATAAGATAGAATCTTTTGGCGGCAGGGAGTATATAGTGACCGGTATTCCGGCGCAGCTTCCGGATATAGCGACGACGGATCTTCTGATGGAAATTATAGATGATATAGCAAATGGTAAGACTAATCTTTCGAAGGATATACTTCTTGATAGGGTTGCAACTATGTCGTGTAAGGCAGCAGTTAAGGGAAATAGTGAATTGCCACTTGAACAGGCACATGAACTTTTGAAAGAACTTATGTCTCTTGACAATCCTTATCATTGTCCTCATGGAAGACCGACGATGATAAGGATGAGCAAATATGAGATTGAGAAAAAATTCAAAAGAATTGTTTAAATAAGGAGGATATGATGGGAGAAAAAAAGAAACCTCTTATAATACTTACGGGACCTACAGCAGTAGGAAAGACTGAACTTTCAATCGCACTTGCAAAAAAGATTGGTGGGGAGATAATATCGGCTGATTCAATGCAGGTTTATAAACATATGGATATAGGCACTGCAAAGATAATGCCTGATGAAATGCAGGGGGTAAAACATTATCTTATAGATGAGTTAGAACCTGATGAAGAGTTTAATGTTACTGTTTTTAAACAAAAATGCGATAAATATATCGAGGAAATATATGGTCGTGGAAAAATTCCAATAATAGTAGGTGGGACTGGGTTTTATATACAGGCTGTACTATATGATATAGATTTTACAAAAACTGAAACGGATGCTTCTTATAGACAAGAACTTCAGAGGTTTGCAGATGAACATGGGAATAATGCATTACATGACAGGTTGAGAGAAGTTGATGAGAAGTCAGCAGAGCAGATTCATCCTAATAATGTTAAAAGAGTTATCCGGGCATTAGAGTATTTTGAGCAGACGGGCGAAAAGATATCCGAGCATAATGATGAGCAGCATCAAAATGTGTCACCGTTTGATTTTAAATATTATGTTTTAAGGCTTCCAAGGGGGATCTTATATAGGCGCATAGATAGGCGTGTTGATATTATGAGGGAAGCGGGGCTTACAGAGGAAGTAAAAAAACTTATGTCTATGGGGTGTACAAAAGATATGGTGTCGATGCAGGGCATAGGTTACAGGCAGATTATTGATGCGCTTGATGGCGAGTGTAGTATAGATGAGGCCTATGATAAGATAAAACTTGATACGAGACATTTTGCAAAAAGACAGTTTACATGGTTTAACAGGGAAAAAAATGTTACTTGGATAGATAAAGATAGATTCAGTGATGAAAAAGAACTTTTAGAATATTGTCTTTCTGATCTGAAAAGTATAATTTATGGAGGATATAACAGATGAGTAGTTTATTAAAGGAACAGTATCTGGCGGCAGGAATAACAGAAGAAGTTTATGATTTCTGCGATGAGATAGCGGCTGGATTAAAAGAACGATTTGAAAAGATAGACGAAGTGGCACAGATAAATCAGATAAAAGTTCTTCGTGCAATGCAGAAAGAAAGAGTAAGCGCAGGATGTTTTGAGTCTTCTACCGGATATGGTTATGATGATCTTGGGAGAGAAACTCTTGAAGCTGTATATGCCGATGTTTTTCATGCTGAGTCCGCACTTGTGCGTCCACAGCTTACATGTGGAACACATGCGTTAACTACAGCACTGTCAGCAATATTAAGACCGGGTGATGAGCTTATGACACCTGTTGGAAAACCTTATGATACACTTGAAGGTGTTATAGGAATAAAGGGAGATGATAATCCACCTGGATCATTAAAGGAGTTTGGTGTGAGTTATAGACAGGTTGATCTCACTGAGGATGGCTCATTTGATCTTGATGCTATCAAAGAAGCTATAAATGATAAGACAAAACTTGTTACGATTCAACGTTCAAAGGGATATGCAACAAGACCAACTCTTTCTGTAAAGAGGATAGGTGAACTTATATCATTTATTAAGTCTATAAAGCCTGATGTTATATGTATGGTAGACAACTGTTATGGTGAATTTGTTGAGACGATAGAGCCAACTGATGTTGGAGCTGATATGTGTGTAGGCTCACTTATAAAGAATCCGGGTGGTGGTCTTGCTCCAATAGGCGGTTATATAGTTGGAAAGAAAGAGCTTATAGATCTTTGTGCATACAGACTTACAGCTCCGGGACTTGGCAAAGAAGTAGGTGCTACTCTTGGAGTAAACAGAGCCTTCTTTCAGGGATTTTTTCTTGCGCCAACAGTTACAGCAGGTGCTTTAAAGGGTGCTATATTTGCTGCAAATGTATACGAGAAACTTGGATATAAAGTTGTACCTGACAGCACAGAGTCAAGGCACGATATTATTCAGGCTGTTACTCTTGGTTCGCCAGAAGCTGTTATAGCGTTTTGTAAAGGCATTCAGGCGGGGTCTCCTGTTGACAGCCATGTCGCACCTGAACCATATGCGATGCCGGGATACCATAGTGATGTTATTATGGCAGCAGGAGCTTTTATTCAGGGGTCTTCTATAGAACTTAGTGCAGATGGACCGATAGAGCCGCCGTATGCAGTATATTTTCAGGGTGGTCTTACCTGGTATCATGCACGTTTTGGAATCACAATGTCACTTCAGTATATGAAAAATGAAGGACTTATATCTCAATTGTAATAAAAAATTAAAAAATAATGTTTTTTGTTGAAAAATGGTGATTTCTGATATAAAAAAATGAAAAATACACATATTTTTCATATATGAATGCTATACAAAGAAATTTTTTTGTGATAACATTATTATATGTGATATAGATGTCATTTTTCTTTTGATCAAGGAGAAAATTATGACAAAAATTAGTGTAAAACAGCTTCCTGTATCGGAAAGACCATATGAAAAATGTCTGAAATATGGGGCATCAAGTTTATCTGATGCTGAACTTTTGGCTGTAATTATTAAAGCAGGTACAAAAAAAGAAAATTCTATTCAGCTCGCATCGAAGGTACTTAGCAGGATTCCCGGCGAAAAGATCAGCGGATTATTTCAGATGTCCGCTGCACAGCTTATGGATATCAATGGTATCGGTAAAGTTAAGGCGATACAGCTTATGTGTCTTACAGAGATTACAAAGCGTATGATGTCATCATCACTCAGTGGGGCAACATTTATCTGTGATAATCCTGAAAAAATAGCACTTCGTTTTATGCACGAAATGCGCTTTGAAGAGACGGAGCAGGTGAGAGTTCTTTTATTAAATGGAAGGAATGCATTGATAAAAGATATAGTTTTATCAAATGGTTCTTTTAATTCTGCTATGGCATCACCAAGAGAAATATTTTACAATGCACTTAAAAATAAGGCTGTGTCAATTATTGTGATGCATAATCATCCATCGGGGAATCCTACGCCGAGTAAAGAGGATATACTGATAACAAAACGTTTGATAGAAACAGGAAATCTTATCGGGATAGAAGTTCTTGATCATATAATACTTGGTGACAACAGGTATGTAAGTTTAAAAGAAAGCGGATATGCTTTTTAAAAGTGTATACTGTATATAAAAAGGAGATTTTGTAATGGCACAAAAGACCTATGGTATAGATTTTGGAACAGATACCATAAAAATATATAAAAAAGGACAGGGAATCATTCTTCTTGAAAAAGATGTGGTTTCAACTGTTGGACGGGAAAAACGTCCAGTTGCAATAGGTGAAGAGGCATTTGAGATGTTTGAGAAAGTTCCTCCGAGTATAAATGTTTCGTTTCCATTAAGTCATGGTGTTGTGTCGAAACTTGACGACATGATAGCATTGTGGAACTTTATGGGGTCGAAAATATCACGCAGAAGGAGAATGAAAGGATTTCAATTTTATATTGCTGTTCCTGCTGATATAACAGAAGTAGAAAAACAGGCATATTCAAGAATAGTTTTTGAGAGTGATTCAAAACCAAAGAAAGTATGTCTGATAGATAAACCTATTGCTGATGCATATGGTCTTGGACTTGATGTTGAAAAAGCAAATGGTATCTTAATTGTAAATATGGGAGCTGATACTACTGAGATAAGTGTATTAAGTCTTGGAGGTATAGTTGTTTCAAGACTGTTACCATATGGTGGAAAATATTTTGATGACCAGATAAAGTCATATATAAAAAAACAGTATAATTTTGTTATAGGTCTAAAGACAGCAGAACAGATTAAGAGAAAGCTTGTATCTGCATTTCCAATTGAGGGTGAAGTAGAGGTTACAGGCAGAGATGTTGTAAAAGGGCTTCCAGGAAAGCAAAAAGTAACTGCATCAGAGATTTTTCCACTTGTAAATCATATTTTTTATGAGATAGCAGTTTCTATAAAGAATATGCTTGAGAGAACTCCGCATGAAATATCACATGATATTGTACATAACGGGGTATATCTTACAGGCGGTTCATCATGGATAAATGGACTTGATCAACTGATCGCAAATGAAACATTTCTTAAGGTAAACACTACAAGAAATGCCCAAAAGACAGTTGTAACCGGTCTTGGTTATCTCGCTGAACATCCAAAACTTGCAGCAAGGTATGCAGTGGAACTTAAATAAGAGGAAGGAATATAGCAATGCGCAAAAAGACTAAAATGATTATTGATCCAAAATACATTCTGATTGCCATTTCTGTGGTCTGTGCCGTCCTGATAGTTGTTTCTTTTAAATTTCAGGATAAAATGGAGCCTGTTCGTTCTATAGTGGGTGGAGTTGTCACACCTATGCAAAAAGGGATCAATACGATCGGGGTAAAAATATCAGATAAACTTGATTATATAAATAGTGTAAAAAAACTTACAGAAGAAAACAAAACTCTTAAAGATAAACTTGATGAGACGAATGCTGAAAATAAGCTTTTACAGCAGGACAAATATGAGCTTGAAAATTTCAGAAAACTGTATGCACTTGATGAACAGTATGCAGGGTATCCTAAAGTTGCAGCGAGAGTTATAAGTGGTGAACCAGACAACTGGTATAATGAATTTGTCATTGATAAAGGAACAAATGATGGTCTTGCAAAGAATATGAATGTGATGGCAGGTGATGGTCTTGTTGGCAGGATAGTTGAGGCGAATAAATCTTACTCGAGAGTCCGCTCAATAGTTGATGATTCAAGCGAGGTAAGTGGAAGCTTTTTAAAAACATCAGATAAATGTATTGTTGAGGGAAATCTTTCCACGATGAAGGAAGGAAAGATAAAGATAACAGGTCTTGACAGAGATGCCAAGGTAAAAGACGGATATGAGGTTGTAACATCACAGATAAGCAGTGTGTATCTTCCAGGAATACTGATAGGATATGCGAAAAATATAAAAAAAGATTCTACAAATATAACTCAGTCAGGGGAACTTATTCCAGCAGCAGATTTTTCGAGCCTTGATATGGTACTGGTTATAACGAAAGTTAAAAATTCAAAAGACTTAGAGGAGATTCTTAGCAAATGAAAAACTACGTAAGTATGTTTATTATGGTGATAATTGGTTTTATTTTGCAGACTACTATATTTAGAAGTTTGCAGATTGCGGATGTTTCTCCAAATATACTTGTTATCCTGACTGCTATAGCTGCAACAATGTATGGACAGTATAATGGTATGTTTGTAGGAGTTATAGGTGGTCTTTTTCTAGATCTTATGTACAGTTCTGTAATAGGAGTAAACATATTTATATATGCACTGATAGGTTTTATTATTGGAGTTACAAACAGGATTTATATTGAGGATGATATTATTCTTCCAATAATGACTATTGCAGTAGGGGACTTGATATATGGTGGAATGTTTTATATATTAAAGTTTCTTTTAAGAGGAAGGCTTGATTTTTTGGAGTATCTTAAAAATACTATCCTTCCGGAGTTGATATACACTATAATTGTAGGTGTATTTATATTCAAATTTACCCATTGGCTGGACAAGAAGATAAATCCGCCAAAGCAGGTAAATCTTGGAGTTGAGAGTGAGTTAAATGATGATTAAAAGCTCGCATGCGTTAGATGATAAGAATAGTAATTTTGATTACTGAAAGAGAGGTTGTCCATGTGGGAAACATTTAAAAATTATTTAAAAGGATTGTTCAATTCCCGTATTGCGATAGTTGTCATAGTATATATTTTATTCTTTGCTATACTTGGAAATCGTTTATTTACACTTCAGATCATTGATGGTGAAAAATATTCCAGCGAGGCTCAGAAAAGTACACAGAAAACCAGAACGATCAAAGCTACAAGAGGAAATATATATGACTGTAATGGCACTTTGCTTGCATATAACAAATTATCGCACAATGTAACATATGAAGAAACTGATGCAACTGCAAAGATGACATCAGAAGAGAAAAATGATATGATCTGTAAGCTGATACGCGTTATAGAAAATAATGGTGGAACTATTTCGGTTGATTCATATTTAAAACTTAATGATAAGGGTGAGCCAGAATTTACAGTGTCAGGAAATTCACTTTTGAGATATAAAGCAGAGGTTTATTCAAAGACAATAAAAGAGTTAAAAAAGAAGGAAAACAAGAAATTACTGAATGCAACTGCGGAGGATATATATAAATTTTTAAGATATGATAAAAGTGTGCAGAGTCCGAAATTTGATATTTCAGATAAATATGATAATAAGATTGCGATAAAGATACTTGATATCAGATATGCGATCTTTATAAACAGGTATCAGAAGTATCTTCCTATTACGATTGCTAAAAATGTAAATGACAAAACGGTTGCAGCGATAAAGGAAAATAATGATGAGCTTATAGGTGTAAATATAAGTGAAGATACAAAGAGAGTTTATAATAAAAGTAAATATTTTGCACATATGTTAGGTTATACAGGTGCAATAACTTCTGAAAAACTTGAACAGATAAAGAAGAAAGATGCCAAAACAGACTATACAACAGATGATCAGGTAGGTATATCTGGTCTTGAAAGTGTGTATGAGGATTATCTGAAGGGTAAAAAAGGCAGTGAGAAATTAAGTATAAATTCAAGTACAAGTCGTGTTGTTTCAGTAGATCAGACGATAAGTCCTACGGCCGGAGATGATCTTTATCTTACTATAGATGCCAAACTTCAGGAGGAGTGTTATAATCTTCTTGAAGAAAATCTTGCAGGAGTTCTTATAAGCAGAATTAATAACAGTTCAAGTGCAGGTTCAAAGGGTACTAACTCAACAGATATAAAGATACCTATATATGATGTATACGAGGCTCTATATAAAAATAATATAATAGATGTTACGCATTTTACTGACAAAAAAGCAACTTCTCTAGAGAAAAAGACATATAAAAAATTTAAGAGTAAGTCTAAGAGCATTATCTCTGATATGAAAAAACATCTTGCGGCTAATTATACAAAAGGTTCAAAAGATATTTCAGATGATATGAATGATTTTCTGGATTATTTTTATGAAATTCTCAAAACAAATGGTATTATGCTTGTAAAACAGGTAGATACTTCTGATTCTGTATATAAGAGTTTTGTAAAAGGAAAGACGAGCCTTAGCCAGTTTTTGCAGTATTCTATTTCAAAACAGTGGATAGATCAGGAAAAGTTAAACATAAAAAGCGGATATTATACATCTGAGGAGATTTACGGGAAATTATTAGCTTATGGATTTGCAAAGTTAAAAGATGATACTGGATTTGCAAAGCTTATATATGGTTATCTTGTACAACATTATGAACTTTCTGGAACTGATACATGTCTTTTGCTCATGGACCAGAAAGCTGTGAAAAAGAATAAAACAAATTACGCAAACTTGCAGACCGGTGCATTATCTCCATATTCATATATTATTAGCGAAATAAAAAAACTTGAGATTACACCAGGAGATCTTGGACTTGAACCATGCTCTGGTTCACTCTTAGTAACGGATGTAAAGACAGGTGATGTTAAAGCTATGGTTACTTATCCAAGTTATGATAATAACAAGATGGCAAATAAAGTAGATTCTGAATATTACAATAAAAAACTTATTCAGAATTCGTCATCGCCACTCTTAAACAGACCAACGATGCAGGAAATGGCACCCGGTTCAACATTTAAAGTTATATCAGCTATCACTGGAATGGAAGAGGGCGTTATCTCACCGTCTACCCATATATATGATCATACGGTCTTTTCAGAAATCGACCATCCTGCCAAGTGCTGGAGCACAGTATCACATGGAGACCTTACGGTGTCTTCAGCTATTGAAGTGTCATGTAACTATTTCTTTTATAAAGTAGGATATATGCTGTCAGGAAAGACTTCTTCAGGGAATATAAATTATCCAAGAGGTATCGCACGTCTTAAAAAGTATGCGAAAAAATTTGGACTTACTGATAAATCAGGTGTTGAAATTCCGGAAATATCACCTCATTTTGCTACAACAGATGCTGTCAGAGCTGCAATTGGTCAGGATACGCATGCGTATACACCTGCACAGCTTTCACGATATGTTACTACTGTAGCAAATAGTGGAACCTGTTATGATCTTACTCTTGTAGATAAGATTAAGAATGTTAAAGGAAAAACTGTATTAAATAACAAAGCAAAAGTAAGAAATAAGGTAAATATTAAACAGTCTTCATGGGATGCCGTACACAAGGGAATGAATCTTGTTGTAAATGGTTCAAAAAGTTCCATCAGCTTTATGTTTAAAAATGTAAAGACTAGGATAGCAGGAAAAACTGGTACTGCACAGCAGAGTAAATTCCATGCCAACCATGCTTATTTCATTTCTTATGCACCATATAAAAAACCTGAAATTTCGGTTACATGTGTAATTCCAAACGGCTATGCTTCATCGAATGCAGCACAGACCGCAAGAGATGTATATAAATACTATTTTGGAAAGAAGGGTTCAAAAGCTAAGAAAAAAGTATCAGGTTCAGTTAAGATGCCTGAGTCAAGTACATCACATATAGATTAGGAAATAAGGAGGGTGAAAATAAGTGAAAGAGACAGTTGTTATCAAAGGCACAAAGTCAGGGATAATTCTTGCGCTTGACAGTTCGATTCCATACGAACAGTTAAAAAAGGATATTGCAGAAAAGTTTCGTTCCTTTGATGAATTTTTAGGAACAGCATCTAAGGCCATAAGTTTTCAGGGCAGGGAACTCGACGATGACCAACAGGAAGAGATCATTTCTATAATACATCAGAATTGTCATCTTAATATAGTATGCATAACAATTGATGATCCTGATAAAGAAGCGCAGTTTTCAAGGGCAGTAGAGAATGTATTTGCAATTCAGGATGCAAATACGGGGCAGTTTTTTAAGGGTAATCTCCGTTCAGGGCAGGTTCTTGATGTTGAAACAAGCATTATAGTCATTGGTGATGTAAAAGCTGGGGCTAAAGTGGTATCAAAAGGAAATGTAATAATACTTGGTTCGCTAAATGGTACTGTATATGCAGGTTCAACAGGGAATAGCAATGCATTTGTCATAGCACTGGATATGAATCCGATGCAGATTAAAATAGCAGATGTTATCGCAAGATCACCTGATAAACCTGGAAAGTTAAAAAGAAAAAATAAACCTGAAACCAAGATCGCTTTTCTGGAGGATGGAAACATTTATATTGAGACATTAGATAAAGATGTAATGGATGATATAAAATTGTAAATGTAGACATAATAATTTTTTTTTGATAAAATTATTATTAAAATATTAAATTTGTTTTAACAGGAGGAAACAAAAAATGGGAGAAGTAATAGTAGTCACATCCGGAAAAGGCGGTGTTGGAAAGACAACTACAACTGCCAATGTAGGTACAGGCTTGGCGATGGAGGGAAAGAAGGTTGTTCTTATTGACACTGATATAGGACTTCGCAATCTTGATGTTGTAATGGGACTTGAAAACAGGATCGTTTACAATCTTGTCGATGTTATTGAGAACAATTGTCGTATTAAACAGGCACTTATAAAGGATAAACGTCATCCAAATTTATATCTTTTACCTTCAGCACAGACAAAGGATAAGACTGCAGTTAGTCCTGAACAGATGAAAAAACTTGCTGATGAACTTAGAGACGAGTATGACTACATACTTTTAGATTGTCCTGCCGGAATAGAGCAGGGATTTCAGAATGCTATAGCAGGTGCGGATAGAGCACTTGTTGTTACTACACCAGAAGTATCAGCAGTAAGAGATGCTGACAGGATTATAGGACTTCTCGAAGCAAATGAAATTTCAAAGAACCATCTTATTGTAAATAGATTGAGATCTGATATGGTTAAGGAGGGAAATATGATGTCAAGTGACGATGTCGTGGATATACTTGGCATTGATCTGATAGGTATTGTCCCTGATGATGAGCATATTATTACATCAACAAACAATGGCGAGCCTTTAGTAGGTTCTAGTTGTCTTGCAGGGCAGGCATATATGAACATATGCAAAAGAGTTATGGGAGAAGATGTTCCTTATTTGAATCTTGATGTTAAGGAAGGATTTTTCCAGAAATTAGCAACAATTTTCAAAAAATAAATTTAGAATTTTATGGAGGAATATCATGGGAATTTTCTCAAATTTTTTTAAAAGTCCTGAAAGCAGCAGTGATGTTGCCAAAAGGAGGTTGAAGGTAGCCATAACTTCAGACAGGGCGGTTTGCTCGCCTGAGCTTATGGAGCAGATGAAAAATGACATTATTCAGGTGATTTCAAAATATGTGGACATCGATACGGAAGGACTTGATATAAAAGTTACTAAGACAGAACTTGACGAATCATCAGGAACAGTTAATGCACTTTTAGCCAATATCCCTATTAAGGAGGGGTCAAGAAATTTCCGTAAATAAATGAAAGGTTAGGATGAGTTGCAATGATCAACCGAATCAGGCAGTATGATTGGAAAAAGTATAACTTCTCACTATTATTTGTCGTAGTTATACTTTGTATATTGGGATTGTTTTGTGTAAAAATGGCTGGAGGAACTACAAAGGGTGCTTCTCTCATGAAAGGACAGTTAGTCGGATTAATACTCGGATTATTTGTCGTAGCAGTTGTTTCAGTTATAGATTATCATTTTATATGTCAGTTTAGTATTATTTATTATATAATCGGAATTTTACTTACACTTGCGGTTCACACATCGTTGGGAACTGACAATAAGACAGGGACATACAGATGGATACAAGTTGGTCCTATTTCATTTCAGCCGACAGAGCTTATGAAGATCATACTTATAATCACGCTGGCCACACTATTTGCGAGACTTCATTCAAAAATGGATAAAGTTTCATCTGTTGTAAAAATATGTGTTGTTGCATCAATTCCGGTGCTTGCAATTTTGACACAGCCTGATCTGTCATCAAGTCTTGTAGGTATATTTATAATGTGCGTCATGATTTTTGTCGGCGGCGTAACATATCGTATAATTGTACCTATACTTATAGCAGCTGTACCTTTAAGTGTTCTTTTAGCGTGGTATATACAAATACCTGGTAATTTTATTTTACGTGGATATCAGTATAATCGAATACAGGCATGGCTTCATCCGGATACTTATCCAAATGCCGACAATCTTAACTGGCAGCAAAACTCAGCCATCAAGGCAATTGCATCTGGTCAGCTTTATGGTAAGTTTATCCAGGATGGCGGAAAGGGTCTTGAGAGTAGAACATATAATGGTGTCGCTATTAGAGAAAGTGATTTTATCTGGTCTGTTGTCGGAGAAGAATTTGGATTTTTAGGATGCTGTGTTGTATTATTATTGTTTGCTATAGTGATTTTTAAATGTTTTATGGTAGCAAAAAAGGCACAGGATTTTCTTGGAAAAATGATCGCAGTAGGTGTAGCTGCTATGTTTATGTTCCAGGTATTTGCAAATATCTGCGTAGTAACTTTCATATTTCCGAATACAGGACTTCCTCTGCCATTTATAAGCAATGGATTAAGTTCCATGATATCGGCTATGATAGGGATAGGATTGGTTATGAATATAGGTATCCAGCCGGCTAAATCAAGCAAGGAAGGATTTTCCATGAGAAATCTTAATTCATCAGAGGAAAGTGACATTGATGAGATTGGACTGGATATTTAAATATATATGAAATTATAAAATTGAAAAGACAGGGGTGAATAAGATGAACATTGGATTAATTGCACATGATGCAAAAAAAATACTTATGCAGAATTTTGCTATTGCATACAGAGGAATTCTAAGTAAACATGATATTTATGCAACAGGAACTACAGGCCGTCTTATAGAAGAGGTGACCAACCTTAATGTTCATAAATATCTTGCGGGACATCTTGGAGGAGAACAGCAGCTTGCGTCGCAGATAGAACATAATCAGATAGACATGGTTATTTTTCTACGTGATCCACTATCACCAAAATCACATGAACCGGATGTAAATAATGTTATTCATTTGTGCGACACATATAATATTCCGTTTGCAACAAATCTTGCCACGGCAGAACTGCTTATAAAAGCTCTTGACAGGGGAGATCTTGAATGGCGCGAAATATTAAAAAAGGAAGGGCTATAGTCAGGGGTACAGTCATGAATACAATAAAAAAAAGATGTAAGACAATCGCTCTGGTATTGATAGCATCGGTTATGTTGACGGGATGTGAAACAGATGTATCAGTATTTGATAATTATGATGCTACTTTGCCCAAGGAAGAGCAGAATAATGTATTTGGTGCAAAAGAACAGCAGCTTCTTTCGTCGGATATCTGTGTTGTTCCAAAGAAGAAACAGTCAAAGAAAGATTCTTTTATGACTGCCGGGGCATCGCTTATTTTTGATAATACGGACAATAAGATGCTTTATGCAGATAATATATACCAAAAGATGTATCCTGCAAGTACCACCAAGATTGTGACAGCACTTGTTGCATTAAAATATGGAAATCTTGATGATGTTGTTACTATTGGATATAATGCTACTCATATTGCTGAGTATGGTGCTAAGTTGTGTGGTTTTGCAGAGGGAGATAAGATTACTCTCAAAAAACTGTTGTATTCATTTCTGATATGTTCTGGCAATGATGCGGGTATTGCTATTGCGGAGCATATATCAGGAAGTGTTGAAAAGTTTGCCGAATTGATGAATAAGGAGGCAAAGAGCCTTGGCTGTTCTGGTTCAAATTTTGTAAATCCGCACGGACTTCATGATGATGATCATTATACAACTCCGTATGATCTATATCTGGTATTTCATGAACTTTTAAATTATGATGTTTTTATGGATATAATAAACCATTCTTCTTATAAAGCTGAATTTAATGGAGCAGATGGTTCTAAAAAGACATTATGGTTTGCATCGACAGACAAGTATCTGCTTGGAAGTGCTAAAGCACCTGATGGAGTTACTGTTATAGGTGGAAAAACAGGAACAACTTCAATGGCAGGCTCAAATCTTATATTATACACAAAGAACAACAATGGAAAGAGTTATATATCAGTTGTAATGCATGCGAGCGACTCATTTAATCTTTATTCACAGATGAGTCATTTGCTCGAGATGGAAAATAAATAATAAAAAAGAACCCACCTGTATGATATTTAATTGCCATATCATACAGGCGGATTTTTTTATTTATTATAGTAATGTATCAGTTTTAATATTCTCCTGAAGAACGGATACGTCCGTAATAGCTAATGGCATAAAGTCCGCCAATACCTACAGCAGCGTAAATGATTCTTGAAAGGATAGTCATATCCCCGAATAATACTCTTACAAGGTCAAATCTTAAAAATCCGATAAGACCCCAGTTTATTGCGCCGATTACAACGAGTGTCAGTAAAATATAATCTAATGTTTTCACAATATGCCTCCATTTATTATTTTAATTTTAGTATGTGTGATGTTTTATAAAAATATTCATTGGAAAAAAATGTAAAAAAAAGAGAGCTTATTTTTGGGTTGCGTAGTTTTATTTATTAGGTGTATAATATTCAGGCATATTTACATATTAGAAAAAATGTATCTGTGATTTACATGCGGATGTATTTGAAAGGAAGGAAACAGATTTGAAAACAAATAAGTCGTTAATATCACTTCTTCTTATTATGGCACTTGTTTTTGGAAACAGTACTGAGATAACATATGCAGCTACAGATAGTAGTAAAAAGCCGTTAGAATATTTTAAAGTATCAGTTACGACGGGTTCTGCGGTTACTGCAACTTCTCCAGCAATAGAAAAACCGGAGCCTACAAAGAAACCAGTGCCAAAACCTACAAAAAAGCCTGTTAAGAAACCTACCAAAAAGCCGGTAAAAAAGCAGGTGCTTACCGGTAAGGCTGTACAGTACGGAAAAAAACATATACGTTTAAGATGGAATAAAATAAAGAATATAGACAGATATAAGGTTAAGATTTCAGGCGGACTTAAAAAGACAGTTAAGCTTAGTAAAAGTAAACGAAATTATATTTTTAGCATTGACGAAGGCAGAATATATCATATAAGGATTACAGCACTCAAGGGTAAAAAGAGTATTTCAAGATCAAAGATGATTATTGTCTGTAAACCTGCAAAGGCTTCTGCTGTAAGATATACAAAACTGTCAAATGAAAAAGTCCTTATTACATGGAAGCGTGGCCGTCACACGAAAAAATTTCAGATCTACAGAAAAAGTGGTACTGGAAAATATACTGTAATAGGAAGCTCGAAGAGAGCCAGATTTGTTGATAAAAATATAAGATCAGGTAAAAATTATAAATACATAATAAAGTCAATAAATATTGCTTCAAAAACTTATTATACTTCAAATAACAATGGTACATGCTTTACAACCAAAAAAATTGTTAACACATCACATCAGAAGTATACATATACTGAAATGAGTGCGGACATATCATTGCTCAAAAGAACCTATTCAAGATATGTAAATGTAAGGACAATAGGAAAATCATGTGATAACAGGAAGATATATGATGTGGTTATAGGTAATACGGGATCAGGACGTTCATTGATCGTGGTAGGGGCACTTCATGCAAGAGAATATATGACAACACAGCTATGCATGGCACAGATTGAGAATTATCTGCAGAACCATAATAATAAAATTGCTTCTGAGGCTACATCAGGTGTGTTAAACAAGATTGCTATACATTATATTCCGATGGCAAACCCTGATGGTGTTACTATTTCACAACTGGGGTTATCGGGAATAAGGAATAGTACACTTAGAAAGGCACTAAAGCAAATGAAGGGTGCAGATAATACCAGGTATTGGAAAGCAAATGCAAGAGGTGTTGATTTAAATAAGAATTTTAATTATAATTATATCGCAAAATATGGTGGAAAAAAGGGCAGCGAAGGCTATACTGGTGAGTATGTGAATAGTGAGCCTGAGACAAGAGCTGTAACTGCATTTCTTGAAAAGATGAAAGCATCAGGTACCTTAAAGGGACTTATAAACTATCATGCAACAGGTTCTATACTTTTTGGTGAGGCGAAGGGAAGTGTGAAACCTGCTGTTACAAGAATGTATGAACTTGCCAAAAAATTAACAGGTTATGCTGACAGCAGTGGATATGAGGAAAGTGTAAATGAACATTCAAAGAAGAAAAATATAGGTAATCTGAGGGAGTATGCTATGTATAGAAAAAATATTCCAAGTATAACATTGGAGATAGGTAAGAAAGCATGTCCTTTAGCCTCGAATGAATTTTCTGCAATCTGGCAGAAAAATAAGATGCTTGTATTAAAAGAAGCAAAATTGTTTATATAATAAAAAGGCTAAAATCTATATTGGGAAATCCTTTGTAATAAATGGACATTATTAAAAATTAACTAGGAGGACAAATGATCATGAGATACAAACTTGCAGTTTTTGATATGGATGGAACAATCCTAAATACACTTGAGGACCTTGCAGATAGTACAAATTATGCACTGAAAGTAAATGGTCTTCCTGAAAGAACAATTGATGAAGTAAGGAGATTCGTTGGAAATGGCATAAGACTTCTTATAGAAAGGGCAGTTCCTACAGGCTCAACACCTGAACTTGTAGATACAGTTTTTGATACATTTAAAAAATATTATAAGACACATTGTGCAGTAAAAACAAAGCCTTATGATGGAATAAGAGAGGTACTTTTATCGCTTAGAAAGGCTGGATGTCTGACGGCAGTTGTATCAAATAAGGCAGACTTTGCAGTTCAGGATTTATGCAGAGACTACTTTGATGGTCTGTTTGATATCGCTGTGGGTGAGAGAGAGGGAATTAAGAAAAAACCGGCACCTGACAGTGTATTTGAGGTACTTTCAAAATTAAATGTAGATAAGGATGATGCAGTTTATATTGGGGATTCAGATGTTGATTTTGCTACATCAGTAAATGCAGAAATGGATGTTATAATGGTTGGATGGGGATTTAGAGATGAAGAGTTCCTTCGTGAAAAAGGTGCTAGGAGAATAATAAAACAACCATCAGAAATACTTGATATTATTCTTGAGAGATAATTATATTTCTGAGATATTTTGTGATCGTGTTGATAAGAAAAGAGGAAGCCGGATGTCAGAGAAAACAAAAGGTATTTTGTGTATTATATTTTCAGCGTTATCATTTGCATTTATGAGTTTGTTTATCAAATTGTCAGGTGATATACCAACATTGCAAAAATCATTTTTCAGAAACTTTGTTGCGGCGATTGTTGCATTTGCGATGTTAAAGAAAAATCATACTCCGATAAAATGCAGCAGGGAGAGTTTTAAATATGTTTTTGGAAGAGCATTTTTTGGAACTGTTGGAATCTTTTGCAACTTTTATGGAGTAGATCATCTGAATATTGCAGATGCTTCAATGCTTAATAAGCTGTCTCCGTTTTTTGCAATAATATTTTCTTTCTTTATATTAAAAGAAAAGGTTGAAAATTATCAGGTATGTTGTCTGTTTTCAGCTATCATAGGCGCAATGTTTATTTTAAAGCCATCAGGAGATGCAATGCTTTCTATACCTGCACTTATTGCAATGATAGGCGGTATGGGAGCTGGAATGGCATATACACTTCTTAGAAAAGCTACTGGAATGGGAGTTAAGGAACCATTTATAGTATTTTTCTTTTCAGTATTTTCGTGTCTCTGTTCACTGCCATATTGTTTATTTAACTATACTCATATGGAGCCTGTACAGTGGTTTTATCTCTTTATGACAGGAGTTGCAGCAACATTTGGTCAGTTTTTTATAACAGCAGCGTACTCGCATGCTCCTGCAAAAGAACTTTCAGTATATGATTATTCGAATGTAATATTTGCAGGAATACTTGGATTTTTTGTGCTTAGTGAAATACCTGATATATTCAGTTATATTGGATGTATTCTCATAATAGCGCCAGCAGTTGTGATGTTTATGATAGGAAATAAAAAGGAAAGTCAGGAGGCATAGCAGTGAAAGAAGAATATAAAGAGATGAAGGAAAATCTTGTGGATATCATAAAAGAAGAACAGGCAAAATTAGGATATAGAAAAGAAATTATCAGATTATATTATCCACTTGGTTCATTAAATCATTTATTTAAAACAAATGTAGATATCGATGGCATGAAAAAGATATTGTTGGATTTTTGTGAAGATGTAAGTGAATTTTTTGGCATGATCGAAATTTCAAATAACGCGGAAAGATTTTGTTTTAAGATTCCTGGTGAAGGTGCAGAGTATGTGCATGAAAATATATCAGATAATGAGTTTATATATGGTCTTGTAAAACTTGTGGATGATCATAGTTGTACGATTGACAGAATAAAACAATATTTTTTAGAATTTAATCATGATATTCATTATGAAAAGGTTTCAAATGGTGAATTTGACTATCTGTTGTATTTTAAAGATGGAATACCTGATAAATATTATTATTGTTTTACGATTGATGAGTGTCATGTTATATATCATCGTTTTCTCAAACATGATTATGAGGATTTTGAATTTTAATATTATCAAGCAAGTAGCAAAGCGGATTTGGAATATCCGCTTGACAATTTGGATTTACAAAGGAAATGGAGTTAAAATGATCTGGTGTGTAGAGGATGATGATAGTATAAGGGATATTGAGATATATACATTGAAAAGTACAGGATTTGAAGCCAGAGGATTTGTTGACAGTGCCTCTTTCTGGAAAGAGCTTATAAGCACAGATAATCCTCCTGAACTTGTTTTAATGGATATAATGCTTCCAGGAGAAGATGGAATATCACTTTTGAAAAGAATGAGAGAACTGCCAAAAACAGAAGATATTCCGGTGATCATGGCCACAGCCAAAGGAATGGAGTTTGACAAAGTTCAGAGCCTTGATATAGGTGCGGATGATTATCTTGTAAAACCTTTTGGAATGATGGAGATGGTTTCAAGAATAAAAGCAGTACTAAGAAGATGTTCACCTAAGAAAAAAGAACATACATATTCAAATGGTAATATACAGATGAATATTGATGCACATATAGTTAATGTAGAAGATAAAACGATCGATCTTACATATAAAGAATATGAAATATTAAAATTATTTTTGAGTAATCAGGGTATAGTTTATACAAGAGACCAGCTTTTATCAGAAATATGGGGAGTTGATTATTTTGGAGAAACGAGAACTGTCGATATGCATATAAAAACTCTGAGACAAAAACTTGGAGAAAGTGGTAAATGTATAAAAACGGTCAGAAATGTCGGATACAGAATGGAAACTTGTATTTGATTATTATTTTATACATGCTATAATATCCACAAGGGTATTGAAAAATTATGTAGAGAGAATATTGGCTGGAGGGATTAGAATATGCAACAGGAAAAGATTGAAAAAATTGCACAAGAAAAAATTGAAAATGTAAAAGATCGTGTCGAGACTATGTCTGAGCTGGCAAGAAGTAATAAACTGGCTATGGGGGGACACTTGTTTATTGTGTGTCTTATTAGCATTTCATATTTATTAGAAGTGATTAAGGGAACAAGAAGTATTGGATATGTTGCTTTTATTATAGTGCTTGGCATGGTTACACCGATAGCGGAGATCATTGCTTACAATAGAAACAAAGAGGCTGAATCGATCAAACACTTTATTTCTTTGGGATATGGCTTTTTTTATACGGTGCTTTTGTTTACAACACAAAATACTCATACATATGTATTTACCATTCCTATGATAATCATTGTTACTGTTTACAATGATTACAAATATTTATTGTATGTAAATATAGCTATGATATTTGTAAATATTGTTCAGGTTATCGTGTATATATCAAAAGGAATCTATGACTTTAAGACTGACAGCGCAAGTATAGAGATTCAGGTGCTTGTAATGGCAATTATTGCTGCATTTTCCGCACTTTCATCAAGAATGCTTGACTTTAATAATCGTCAGAAATTAAAACAGATAGAAGCTCAGAATCAAAAAACACAGAAGATGTTTGAAAATTCAATGAATATATCAAAAGAGATGGTTAAGGATATAGAAACAGCGAGTGGTCATATATCAGATCTGGATCTATCTATTGAAAGTACAAGAGATGCAATGGAGCAGGTAAGTTCTGGTTCAAATGATACTGCCGCGGCTGTACAAAAACAGCTTACGATGACTGAAAATATCCAAAATAAGATCAATGATGTTACAGCAGGCACAGATGAAATTTCGTCCAGCGTAAAACAGACAAAAAAAGCTATAGATTTAGGAAACAAGAATGTTGATTATCTTGTTGGCAGGGTAAACGAATCTGTTGAATCGGGAAAACAGGTTTCAAATGAGATTGCAAGTCTTAATGAAGACATGGAAAAAATGAACTCAGTTGTTGATATTATCAATAACATAACATCACAGACAAGCCTGTTGGCACTTAATGCAAGTATAGAAGCTGCAAGGGCTGGTGAGACAGGAAAAGGGTTTTCGGTTGTTGCATCTGAAATTTCAAAGATGGCAAATGAAACACAGGATGCCACGATTAAGATCACTGATATGATTCAGGAAGTCACAGGAGCATTAAATCGTGTTGTAGATGTTACAGGCCAGATGATAGAAGTGATCAAGGGACAAAATGATGCAACAGAAAAAACTGCTGCAAGTTTTAAGACAATTTCAAAAAATACAGATAGTATTCTTTATAATTCAGAGTCACTTTCAAGTTATGTAGATGAACTTTCAGCTGCAAACAAAGAAATTGTTGACAGTATATCTACTATTTCGGCAATTTCAGAAGAAGTTGCTGCTCATTCAAGTGATACATACAGTGCAAGTGAACACAATATTGAAATAGTATCTCAGCTTGTAAAGATAACTGATAATCTTAAAATGCTTGCTAACCAGCTGAATAATAATTAATAGTAGATTGTGGAGGTGATTGTTATATGAGTTTGGATTCCGGATTGAATGTTACACCATCAGGAGAGAGAGTACATATTGGTTTTTTCGGTATGCGAAATGCCGGTAAATCAAGTCTTGTAAATGCATTTACAGATCAGCAGCTCGCAATTGTATCTGATACGAAAGGAACTACAACAGATCCTGTGTATAAGGCCATGGAGTTGTTACCACTTGGTCCTGTCATGATAATCGATACACCTGGTTTTGATGATGAAGGTGAACTTGGCAGTTTGAGGATTGAAAAGACGAAACAGGTTTTAAATAAAGTTGATATTGCTGTTTTAGTAGCGGATTCAAGTAAAGGTTTATCAGAATGTGACAGACAGCTTATAGAACTTTTCGAAAAAAAGGATGTTCCGTATCTTATAGCATACAATAAGTCTGATCTTAAAGAGATGGAAAAAAGTGATAATTCCATAAATGTAAGTTCATTAAACAAAACTGGTATTAAAGAGTTAAAAAATCGTGTTGCGTCAATGGTAAAAACAGAGGATACAAAACTCCATATAGTAGGAGACATTATAGCTCCATCAGATTTTGTTGTTCTTGTCGTTCCTATAGATTCAGCAGCTCCAAAAGGAAGACTTATACTGCCACAGCAACAGACTATAAGGGATGTACTTGAGGCTGATGCCACAGCAATAGTAGTAAAGGAAAACGAACTGAAAGAAACACTTTCAAATCTTAATAAAAAACCATCACTTGTCATAACGGATAGTCAGGCATTTAAAAAAGTTTCTGAGGATACACCAGATGACATTCCGTTGACATCTTTTTCTATACTTATGGCAAGATATAAAGGGTCGCTTGAAACAGCAGTAAAAGGAGTGGCTGCAATTGAAAAACTTAAAGATGGCGATAAGATTCTCATATCAGAAGGATGTACGCACCACAGACAATGTGACGATATAGGCACTGTGAAAATACCGCGCTGGCTTAAAGCATATACCGGGAAAGATCTTATTATAGAGACATCATCTGGAAGGGATTTTCCGCAGGAACTATCTGAATATTCATTGATAATACATTGTGGTGGCTGTATGTTAAATGAAAGGGAAATACAGCACAGGATGAAATGTGCTATCGACGCTAATGTACCATTTACAAATTATGGTATTACAATAGCATATATGCATGGAATACTTAAACGAAGTATTGAGATTTTTCCGTATCTTCTTGAAAATTTTGAATAATAAAGAGTAAACAGGGTAATACTAAAAGGGATATTTGAAAATGATTATAAAGTAATAGAGGCAGACGATGGAACAACAGCTCTTGATATTCTGAATAGTGGAACGAAAGTTGATATAATTCTTCTTGATATAATAATGCCTGTTATTATGGTAACAGCATATGGTGATTTTGAAAATGAAGCACAGGCTATAGAACTAGTGTACTGTATCATTGACATTTCGCCAAATAACTTGTATAAATTTCCATCTGCTGCGTTGTCATCAATCGCCGTAGCCCGCTACGGCTCATTCTTCCGTCTTGCAGACTGAAAATTTACCCTGCGTTATTTAGCTGAAAGTCAGTGATACAGTACACTAGGAAGTTGATAAAAATAATATTATTGTGACTGGTAACAAAAGTTACAGTATTTTTATGGTTTTTTAATGAAATTTATAGGATTAAATCACATTTTTGTGATATCATAAACCACAGGTAACAGTTATGGAGGATTAGAGTGTTTGGATATGTTCAGATAAGAAAGCCGGAACTTAAGATAAAAGATTATACTGTTTATCATGGTTTTTATTGTGGATTGTGTGAGAGACTCAGACAAAGATATGGTTTTAAAGGACAGATTACTCTTACATATGATATGACATTTATGACATTATTTTTATCATCATTATACGATTCAAATAATGTTGTTATGGAAAAAAGATGTTTAATGCATCCGGCAAAAAAACAAAAAGTTATTTATAATAAATATACAGATTATTGTGCTGATATGAACATGCTTTTAAGTTATTATCATTGTCTTGATGATAAGCGTGATGATGATTCATTTAAGGGATATGTTGGCACTATGTTGTATGATAATGTACATAAAGAGATATCAAGGCTTTATAAACGTCAGGCACAAAAAATAAGAAAATATCTTGCAAAACTTAGCAGGCTGGAAAAAAATAAGGAAGCAGAACTTTTTGAAACAGCAGATTGTTTTGGTAATCTTTTAGCAGAAATCATGTGTTTTGAAAAAGACTATTTTGAAAAAGAAGTGCGTGGCTTTGGATTTCACCTTGGGAGATTTATATATATAATGGATGCGTTTGATGATATAAGAGCTGACATAGAAAAAAAACGATTTAATCCACTGAAAAAAATGTATTTTTCAAATGAAAACAGAGATACTTTTAATAAAAAGGTACATGAGATACTTCTTGATGAAATAGCAGATGCATGTGCAGAATTTGAGAAGCTTCCATGTGTTACTTACATTGATATACTTAGAAATATTCTCTACGCAGGAGTATGGAATAAATATGACAAAATAGTAAATGAGAATGAGGTAAAAAATATATGAGTAATTTTACAGATCCATATAAGATACTTGGGGTTTCTCCAAATGCAAGCGATGATGAAGTTAAAAAGGCATACAGAGAACTTAGCAGAAAATATCATCCGGATGCAAATGCCGGAAATCCGCTTGCAGATCTGGCTGAGGAAAAGTTTAAGGAAGTGCAGACTGCTTATAGTCAGATAATGGATATGAGAAGTGGAAAGTCGTCTGGTGGTTATAGCCAGGGAACTCAGGGTTATGGACAGGGTTCGCAGAATTATGGTCAGAATTATAATTCAAATTCAAACAGGCAGAGTTATCAGCAATATGGTTCAGGATATGGAAGAGGGCCATATGGAAACAATCTTGACAACTGCTCAACAGGAAATATCTGTTGTGACCTTTGGTGTGCTGACTCACTCTGTGAATGTATGGGAGGAGATTTGTGCAGTTGCATTTAAGATCAGGACATATTGCATGGTGTGGTGTTATCATGGCAATATCGGTGATATTGCAGATTAGTGCTGGAGTAATAGAAACTAGTTCATTTTTTCTACTTGCAGCCGCATCTTTTTTGACGGGATGTATTGAAAGAAAATGTGGTATAAAAATGGCCGCAGGTTTTTCAGTTGGCGCAGTTATACTTGGTTTTATTCTTGCACCGCAGAAACTTTATTGTTTTACATATGCAGGATTTTGTGTGTATGTGCTTGTTGCTGAGTACTTTAGAAGAAAAAAAGAATTGTGTCAAAATTCGGAATTAAAGAGGAATTTAACATATGATCTCAGAGTTCAGTATATTATAAAGGGGATATTATATCATATCCTTCTTATAGTGGCTGTTTTTATATCTGTAAAGATAGGTGGATTTGAGTTTATTTTTTCGAATGAATTTATTGAAAAAATAAAAACAACACCATTATACATTATAATAATTGCAGGTATTATTGCTGTTGAGCTACTTTGGCTCATATTTGATAAGGCATATATATTTTTTCAGGAACGCTACGGCATTATAGTCTGTGGGAGGGAAAATTGAAGAAAGGTATTGAACATGAGCAGCTTATATGGAAGATCTTAAATGAGATAAGGAATACATCAAGGTTTAAATTAAGTAAAGATTTTATCCAGCATGGGAAAACGAGTGTGTATATGCACAGTGTAAGTGTGGCATATATGAGTTGTTACCTTGCGGAAAAATATTGTTTAAAGGTTGATTATCATTCACTTATAATGGGAGCTTTACTACACGATTACTTTTTATATGACTGGCATGATAAAGAGAGCCACCACAAAAGACCGCATGGTTTTTATCATCCATCAGCAGCACTGGCAAATGCAGAAATGGATTTTGAATTAAACTGGCGTGTGAAAAATATTATTAAAAGACATATGTTTCCACTTACGCCAGTACCACCTGGATGTCTTGAGGGATGGCTTGTATGTATAGCAGATAAAATATGTTCCACAAAAGAGACTGTCAAAAGAAATTAAGAATGTTTTGACTTGAATTTGGTTTAGTGGTATAATTTTAAATTAAGAATGTAAAAATACATAAAAATAAGAGGTGCATTATGGCAAAGTATAAAAGAATATTATTGAAACTCAGTGGAGAGGCTTTAGCCGGTCCAAATAAAACAGGATTTGATGAAGCTACATGTATAGGGGTCGCAAAACAAGTCAAGAAACTTGTTGATGCCGGTATTGAGGTAGGTATTGTTACTGGTGGAGGAAACTTTTGGAGAGGTCGTACAAGTGAAAATATCGACAGGACAAAAGCTGATCAGATCGGTATGTTAGCTACTGTCATGAACTGTATTTATGTATCGGAGATCTTTAGATCTGTGGGAATTAAGACAAGCGTACTTACTCCATTTGAATGTGGTTCATTTACAAAACTTTTTTCAAAAGACAGAGCAAACAAATACTTTGAAAAAGGAATGGTTGTATTCTTTGCAGGAGGAACAGGTCATCCATATTTCTCAACAGATACTGCTACAGTTCTTCGTGCGATTGAGATTGAGGCTGATGTGATACTCTCAGCAAAATCAATAGATGGTGTATATGATTCTGATCCGGCTGTAAATCCTGATGCAAAGAAGTTTGATGAGATAAGCATTGAAGATGTAGTCAATAACAGACTCGGAGTTATTGACCTTGCAGCAGCGGTATTATGTATGGAAAATCATATGCCTATGATGATATTTGGCTTAAATGAAGAAGACAGTATTGTAAATACAGTAAATGGTGTTACAAAAGGTACACTTGTAACAGCATAAATACCATAGTGCAAATTTATATATCAAAAGAGATAGTGTGAAGACATTTATTATCACATATTTGAGTTGTGTGTGGCACAAGTCTTATTATGTGTAGAATGCTGTACAAGAAATGGAGGAATATTATGAGCATTGAATTAAAAGAATTTAAAGATAAAATGGGTAAGTCTTTAGACAGCCTTGCAAGTGAATATACAACTATCAGAGCAGGACGTGCGAACCCTCATGTACTTGACAAGATAATGGTTGAGTATTATGGAACACCTACAAACCTTCAGCAGGTTGCAAATATATCTGTTTCAGAGGCTAGAACAATAGTTATCCAGCCTTGGGAAGCAAGCCTTATCAAAGAAATAGAAAAGGCTATTCTTACATCGGATCTTGGTCTTACACCAAATAATGATGGAAAGGTTATCAGACTTACATTTCCTGAACTTACAGAAGATCGTCGTAAAGAACTTGTAAAAGATGTAAAGAAAAAAGGTGAGGGTGCCAAGGTTGCTATCAGAAATATCCGCAGAGATGCAAATGATATGATCAAAAAGCAGCTTAAGGCTAGTGAGATATCAGAAGATGAGCAGAAGGGCGCAGAGGATGATATCCAGAAGCTTACAGATGAATTTATAGCAAAAGTCGACAATATGGTTGAAGAAAAATCAAAAGAGATCATGACTGTATAATATTATTTTTATTTTAAATATGGGGATAGGCAGAATATGTCTGTCCCTATAATTTCGTAAGTTAAAAATGAATTACCATACTACAGATAGAAAAGGGGATAAATATGGAAGATAGAAAAGTTCCAAGGCATGTTGCGATAATCCTTGATGGAAATGGCAGATGGGCAAAAAAACGTCTGCTTCCGAGAAATGCAGGTCATGCAGCTGGAAGTAAAAATGTTGAAAAGATATGTGCTGCTGCATGGGATATGGGAATAGAATATGTAACTATGTATGCATTTTCGACAGAGAACTGGTCAAGACCAAAAGAAGAAGTAGATGCACTTATGAAACTTTTACATTCATATCTTAAAGATTGTCTTAAGACAAGTAAAAAAAATAATATGCAGGTAAGAGTTATAGGTGATATTTCAAAACTTGACAAAAATCTTCAGGAGAGGATAATCGAACTTGAGGAAGTTTCATCGAAAAATACAGGACTTCATTTTCAGGTCGCTTTAAATTATGGAAGTAGAGATGAGATAAAAAGAAGTATTATCTCCATTGCCAATGAAGTAAAAGAGGGAAAACTTTTACCTGATGATATAACTGAAGATATTATTTCAGCTCATCTTGACACAAAAGGAATACCCGATCCTGATCTTATGATAAGAACAAGCGGTGAGCAGAGACTTTCAAATTATTTATTGTGGCAGCTTGCATACGCTGAGTTTTATTTTACGGATGTGCTGTGGCCTGATTTTGGAAAAAATGATCTGCAGAAGGCTGTTGAGTTTTATCAGTCAAGAGACAGGAGATTTGGTGGCGTAAAATAAATATGAGAGGTTTTATATATGTTTAAAACAAGATTATTAAGCGGTATTGTTCTTATGGCAATTACGATCGCACTTATGGTTTATGGAGGTTATCCTTTATTTTGGGTTATCACACTTATTTCTGTTATAGGACTTTATGAACTTTATAGAGCAGTAGGCGTTCAAAAAACAATGCCTGCACTTGTCGGTTATATATCAAGTATTGTGATTGATATACTTATACTTGATAATGGCTTTGAAGAGCTTATTATGTGGCTTATTCTTACACTTATGGTTCTTATGGCATGCTATGTTATTGCATATCCTAAATATAATTCAGAACAGATGACAATGTTAATGTTTGGACTTATCTATGTTACTGTTATGTTGTCGTTTGTATTTAAGGTACGATTTGTTGAAAATGGTATACTCCTTGTGTGGTTTATATATATAGGCTCATGGGGCTCGGATACATGTGCGTATTGTGTAGGTAAACTTATAGGTAAACATAAAATGCCTTCAAAACTCAGCCCAAATAAGACGATAGAGGGGTGTGTAGGCGGAATTGTTGGTGCTGCGTTGATTGGTCTTATCTTTGCTTTGGTGTTTTTCAAACATGGTCAGATGGTATGGCAGCTTCCAATAATAGGCGCGGTTTCTGCTGTTATATCACAGATAGGTGATCTTACAGCATCGGCTATAAAAAGAAATCATGATATAAAAGATTATGGAAACCTTATACCTGGTCATGGTGGTATACTTGACAGATTTGACAGTGTTATATTTACTGCACCAGTTGTATTTTACCTTGTTAAATATATGTTATTATAATTTAAAATTATGTAGGATTAGTGTGAAATCTGTTATTTGTTTTATAACAAAAACAAACATCTTTTATGGCAGGGAGTAAAAATGAAAACAAAAAATATAGCAATATTAGGTTCAACAGGTTCAATAGGAACACAGACACTTGAAGTGATCAGAAATAATGAGGATATGAAAGTTGTATCTCTTGCTGCTGGCAGTAATATAACTCTTTTACAAAAGCAGATTGAGGAATTTTCACCTAAAATCGTATGTGTTTTTGACGAAAAAAAAGCAAATGAATTAAAAAGTAACCTTAAAGGCTCAAAAACTGAGATTGTTGCAGGCATGAAGGGACTTATAGAATGTGCAACTGTGGCTGAAGCAGATATAGTTGTTGCGGCAGTTGTCGGGATGATTGGAATAAAGCCTGTTATTGAAGCAATAAAAGCAGGAAAAGACATCGCCTTTGCAAATAAGGAAACACTTGTAACAGCAGGTCATATAATTATGCCTATGATAAAGGAATATGGTGTAAAATTGCTTCCAGTAGACAGTGAACATGCAGCAATCTTTCAGAGTCTTAATGGTGAAAACCATTCGGATATTAATAAGATACTTTTAACAGCATCAGGTGGACCTTTCAGAGGAAAGAAAAGAAAAGAACTTGCAAATATTCAGGTCGAGGATGCACTTAAACATCCAAATTGGTCTATGGGAAGAAAAATTACAATAGATTCTTCGACTATGGTAAATAAAGGACTTGAGGTTATTGAGGCAAAATGGCTCTTTGATGTGTCATGTGATGACATACAGGTAGTAGTTCAACCAAAGAGTATAATACACTCTATGGTACAGTTTAAAGATGGAGCTGTAATAGCGCAGCTTGGGACACCTGATATGAAACTGCCTATACAGTATGCTCTCACATATCCAGACAGAAGATATCTTCCTGGAGAGAGACTTGATTTTTGGAAAATGTCAGAGATAACATTTGAAAAACCTGACATGGAGACGTTCAAGGGGCTACGTCTTGCATATGATGCTTGCAGAGTTGGTGGGAGTATGCCTACTGTTCTTAATGCTGCAAATGAGAAGGCTGTGGCATTATTTCTTGATAGAAAGATATCATATCTTCAGATTTCTGATATAATTGAAGAATGTATGGACAAACATGTCATAGTAAAAGAACCTTATTTAGAAGAAATTCTTGAGATTGAGCAGAGAGTTTACTCATATATATTGAGTAAATATGATAAAAGATAAAATAGAGATTACAGATTTTTGAAATTTGTAATGCCTTATTTACATGGGGCAGAGATGGAGGAATAGATGAATATATTGGTGGCGTTGTTAATATTTACGGTAATAGTCGTAATACATGAACTGGGACATTTTCTTCTTGCAAAGAAAAATGGTGTAGGTGTTCCAGAATTTTCAGTAGGAATGGGACCTAGGATAATCACGGTTGCAAAAGGAAAAAAAGGCTTTATATTCAAGTTTTTGTGTTCTCAGAAATTTTTTGATGATAATCCTGACTGGCAGAATTGTACAAAATATTCATGGAAACTTTTGCCTATAGGTGGTTCATGTGCCATGGTTGGTGAGGATGAGATAAATGAGGCTGAAAATTCTTTCAATATGAAAGGAAAATGGGCGAGGTTTTCGATTGTATTTGCAGGACCATTTTTTAATTTTATTCTCGCATTTGTATTCTCTATAATAATTCTTGCTAATGCAGGAATTGATTATCCTATCATCGAGCATATATATGACAACCAGCCGGCGGCCAAATCCGGGCTTGAAGTAGGTGATGTGGTAAAAAGCGTAAATGGTAAAAAGATAACAATAGGCCGAGAAATTGACACGTACACACTCCTTCATCCGCTTACGGGAGAAGATGTAGATATAGTGGTTACGAGAAACGGCAAAGAAAAATCATTTAAGATAGATCCAAATTATAAAACATATCTATTTGGATTTTCGTATGGTTCAAATGAAAAAGCTTCTGCTGAGGTATCTGACGTTACAGATGGAAAAGCTTTTGAAAAAGCGGGTATCAAAGCCGGTGACCTTATAAAAGAAATAAATGGAAAGACCGTTTCTAATGCTGGTGAATTAAGCACGACCATGAATGAAGTTAACCATGATGGAAAAGAAGTTACATTTTTAATCGACAGAAAAGGTGTGGAAAAAACTTTCAAAGTGACACCTGAACCATACTCAACAAAGACACTTGGATTTATAGCATCTATTGATGAAAAAAGTAAGAGCACTTTCGATGTTGTAAAATATAGTTTTGTTGAGGTAAAATACTGGATAAAGACAACCGTTGGGAGTCTTGGAGCACTTATAACAGGAAATGTATCTATAAAAAATGTTTCTGGACCTGTTGGAATCGTTGATACAGTTGGGGATGCTATAAATCAGAGCAAATCTTACGGACTTAAAGTTGTACTTTTACAGATACTTTATATGTCGGTACTTTTAAGTGCAAACTTAGGCGTAATGAACCTTCTGCCTCTTCCAGCACTTGACGGAGGTCGAATAGTATTTATTCTGATAGAAGCTGTCAGAGGGAAACCAGTAGACAAAGAAAAAGAAGGATTTGTACATTTTGCGGGATTTGTTGTACTGATGTTGTTTATGGTATTTGTAATGTACAATGATATAATAAAGATACTGCATTAGTGTATAGGTTACTAATGTGCATTAAGCCATGATGTCTTTTAGCATCATGGTTTTTATGATATATGGTGGCAATATAATTTTAACTTTTTAAAACAACAATATTTTTATATTATATTGTTACTAAAAAATGTGTAGCTGTATGTGAATTAAAAACATAAATAATTGGTTATTAGAAAAGAGGAAGATATGTATAGAGATAATACAAAAGTTGTGAAAATAGGAAATGTATCGATTGGTGGTGGAAATAAAATAGCTATCCAGTCAATGACAAATACAAAAACAGAAAATGTTGAGGCAACAGTAAAGCAGATACTTGCACTTGAAAAAGCTGGCTGTGATATTGTAAGAAGCACTGTGCCGACTATCGAAGCAGCAAAGGCAATTGCAGAGATTAAAAAACAGATCCATATACCACTTGTTGCTGACATTCATTTTGATTATCGTCTTGCAATTGCGGCGATAGAAAATGGAGCAGATAAGATAAGGATAAACCCTGGGAATATTGGCTCTGCGGACAAGATAAAGGCAGTTGTTGATGTGGCAAAGGAGAGAAATATTCCTATAAGAGTTGGGGTAAACAGTGGTTCTCTTGAAAAAAATCTTATAGAAAAATATGGAGGAGTGACAGCAGAAGGAATTGTTGAAAGTGCTCTTGATAAGGTTAAGATAATCGAAGATATGGGATACGATAATCTTGTAATAAGTATAAAATCATCAGATGTAATGATGTGTATAAAAGCACATGAGCTTATAGCCGGTAAGACGCCGTATCCATTACATGTGGGCATAACAGAGTCGGGGACTGTGTTATCAGGAAATATAAAGTCTGCAATAGGGCTTGGAAATATTTTATATCAGGGAATCGGAGATACCATAAGGGTTTCGCTTACAGGTGATCCAGTTGAGGAAATCCGTTCAGCAAGGCTTATATTAAAAACTCTCGGGCTTAGAAAAGGCGGCGTAACAGTTGTATCTTGTCCTACATGTGGCAGGACACAGATAGATCTTATCGGTCTTGCATCAAAAGTTGAAGATATGGTTAAAGACATGGATATGGATATAAAGGTTGCTGTTATGGGCTGTGCTGTAAATGGGCCAGGAGAAGCAAGAGAGGCAGATATAGGAATAGCTGGAGGAAATGGAGAAGGGCTTCTGATCAAGAAGGGTGAAGTTATAAGAAAAGTACCTGAAAATGAGATACTTGCCGTATTAAAAGAAGAACTTGAAAAAATGTGTTGATAGGAGTGAAGTGTATATTTCGCTCTTATCATTAGGAAGGAGCAGTATATGCAGAGGTTATTACTTGAAACATTTGAGGGACTTAATCTTACGGACAGACAGAAAAAAATATTTGATGATGTAAATGTAGAAAACGTAGTTTTGTCAACAGAAGAAAAACTTATAGATATATATCTTGTCAGCAGCCATGTAGTAGCATATAGAGAAATTTGTCTTTTAGAGTATGCTCTGGGCGTCTTTTTTGGCAATGCAGACCTTAATATAAAGGTACATGACAGATTTGAACTATCAAAACAATATGATGCAAAAGCATTTTTTAATGAATATAAAGATAGCCTGCTTCAGATTTTTAAGTCAGAAAACATATTGGAATTTGATATGTTGTATCAAGGCGAATTTAAAATGAACGACTCGTCGCTTTATATCTCATGTGAAGATGACAGTTTGTATCGTGGCCGTGAAAAAAATTTAAAAGACAGTCTTATAAAGATATTTGACGAAAAGGTTGGTTTTGATATAACTGTAGATGTTGAATATGTAGAGCCTGTAAAAGAAAAGGAAAAAACAAGAGAAATATTTAAATTTCCATCCAAACACAGGGCTGTGCAGAAACAAAATAATATTTCATTACAAAATAGTACACAGTTTCAGCAAAGCATTTCCATGCAGAAAACAGGTACAGATGGAATGGGATCAGATATACCATTTGATGCTGCTGAATACTATGTTGACGATATGGCATATGCTGCAACAAATATGGGCTTTGATATACCAACAGGAGAAAAAACTGACACAGACATATCTGGAGCTGATAATAATCAATCTGTCACAAATTCTGGTAATAAGATACAGAATAAAGAAAAAAATAATAAGTCAAATGATATACAAACGATACAGGTAACTTCACAAAAATCATCAAATTCAGGAAATACATCGAGATATGGAAATGATAGAAAATACGGAAAAAGTAAATTTACTAAAAGCAAGATTCCATTTGATGAGGAATGTTTTTATGGAAGAAACTGTGATGGAGAGATTACAAAGATTGCTGATATTCAGGATGAGATAGGTGAAGTAGTTATAGAGGGGATGGTCTCTTCTACTGAAGAAAGAGAGATAAGAAACGAAAAGCTGATATTCATGTTTAATGTAACTGATTTCACAGACACTATCTCTGCCAAGATTTTTATAAAAAAAGATGAAGCTGATCCTATAAGAGATAATATTAAAAAGGGCAAATTCATAAAGATAAAAGGTATTGCACTTTATGACACATATTCAAGAGAAGTTGGAATCAGTTCGATAAAAGGCATAAAGCCTGGAAAAGATAACCGTGTATATCGCGAAGATAATTATGATGGAATGAAAAGAGTTGAGCTCCATGCGCATACACAGATGAGTGAGATGGATTCTGTTATGTCAGTTTCAGATTATCTGAGTACTGCAAAAAGGTGGGGGCATACAGCGGCAGCAATAACAGACCATGGAGTAGTTCAGGCATTCCCTGATGCAGACCACTGTTTAAAACCTGATGATAACCTTAAGATGCTTTATGGAGTTGAGGCATATCTCGTCGATGATCTTATAGGAACAGTAAAAAATGATAAAGGACAGAATTTTGACGGTTCATTTGTTGTATTTGACCTTGAAACGACAGGATTTGGAGCAAAAAGCAATCAGATAATAGAAATAGGTGCCGTAAAAGTAGAAAACAGACAGATAGTCGATACATTTAGTACATTTGTAAACCCTGAAAGACCAATACCGTTTAATATAACCAAATTGACAAGCATAGATGACAATATGGTCGCAGGTTCACCAAATATTGATATCATACTGCCAAAATTCCTTGAATTCTGCGGCGATAGTGTGATGGTTGCACATAATGCATCATTTGATATGGGATTTATAACCCAAAAGTCAAGAGAGCGTGGATATAATATTGATTTTACCGTTATCGATACCGTTTCAATGTCAAGGGCATTATTACCTGAGCTTTCAAAATACAAACTTGACACGGTAGCCAAAGCTCTTGGAGTATCGCTTGAAAATCATCACAGAGCTGTTGATGATGCAGGATGTACGGCAGAGATATTTATCAAACTACTAAAGAAACTTGATGAAAAAGGAATAGATACACTTGCTAAGTTAAATGAGATTGGTAAACCCTCGACGGAAGCGATAAGAAAGATGCCGTCATACCATGCTGTTATACTTGCCAAAAATGAAACAGGACGTGTGAATCTATACAGGCTTGTATCAGAATCACATTTAAAATATTTCAGCAGAAGACCAAAGCTTCCGAAAAGTCTTTATCTGAAATATTGTGAGGGACTTATGATAGGCTCTGCCTGTGAGGCCGGTGAGCTTTATCGTGCTATATTAGAAGAAAAGCCAGAGGAAGAGATTGACAGACTCGTAAAATTTTATGATTATCTTGAAATACAGCCGCTTGGGAATAATGCTTTCATGATAAGGGATAGTGACAAATATCCTCAGATACAGGATGAAAATGACCTTATGGAGATAAACCGCAAAATTGTTTCGCTAGGCGAGGAATATAATAAGCTTGTAGTAGCAACATGTGATGTACATTTTTTAAATCCTGAAGATGAAGTCTACAGGCGAATAATAATGGCAGGAAAGGGATTTAAAGATGCTGATTTCCAGGCACCGCTTTATTACAGGACAACCGCTGAAATGCTCGCCGAATTTCAATATCTTGGGGCAAAAAAGGCGGAGGAGATAGTTATAACAAACACAAACCTCATAGCTGATATGGTAGATAATATAAAACCATGTAGTCCCAGAAAATGTCCTCCACAGATTGAAAACTCAGACCAGGACTTACGAGATATATGCTATAATAAAGCACATTCGATATATGGACCCGATCTGCCGCCAGTTGTTGTAGAAAGACTGGAAAGAGAATTAAATTCAATTATAAGCAATGGTTATGCCGTTATGTATATCATTGCGCAAAAACTTGTATGGAAATCAAATGAAGATGGATATCTTGTAGGTTCAAGAGGTTCCGTAGGCTCATCATTTGTAGCGACAATGGCGGGAATAACAGAAGTAAATCCTTTGTCAGCACATTATTACTGTCCAAAATGCCATTATTACGATTTTGACTCTGAGGATGTAAAAAAATATGTCGGCAGTTCAGCATGTGATATGCCAGACAAGAAATGTCCTAAATGTGGTGAGATGCTATGCAAAGAGGGACATGACATTCCATTTGAGACATTCCTTGGATTTAAGGGCGACAAGGAGCCTGATATCGACCTTAACTTTTCAAGCGAGTACCAGAGTAATGCACATGATTATACGGAAGTAATCTTTGGAGCAGGACATACATTCAGAGCCGGAACAGTAGGAACACTCGCGGAGAAAACTGCTTATGGATATGTAAAAAAATATTACGAAGAAAGAGAACAGACAAAGCGAAGTGCTGAGATAGAAAGAATATCACAGGGCTGTGTAGGTGTCAGACGAAGCACAGGACAGCATCCGGGTGGAATCGTAGTTTTACCTATGGGAGAGGAAATCTATACATTTACACCGGTACAGCATCCAGCAAACGATATGACAACTAAGATCATAACGACACATTTTGATTACCATAAGATAGATGCAAACCTTTTAAAACTTGATATCTTAGGACATCAGGACCCTACCATGATAAGAATGTTAGAAGACCTTACGGGCGTAGATGCATCACAGATAAGAATGGATGATAAAGCTGTGCTTTCTCTATTTGAAAGTACAGAGGCACTTGGCATAAAACCGGAAGATATAGACGGTTGTCCATTTGGATGCCTCGGACTTCCTGAGTTTGGAACACCGTTTGTACACGGCATGTTAAAAGAAGCAAAGCCAAAGAACTTTTCAGACCTTGTACGAATATCAGGACTTTCACATGGTACAGACGTTTGGCTTGGAAACGCACAATACTATATATCCACAGGAGATTGTACCCTTTCAACCGCCATATGTACAAGAGATGATATCATGATATATCTAATCCATATGGGAGTCGAAAATGAGCGCTCATTCAAAATAATGGAGAGCGTAAGAAAAGGAAAAGGCTTGACACCTGACATGGAAGAAGATATGAGAGCATGTAATGTCCCTGACTGGTATATAGAATCATGCAAAAAGATAAAATATATGTTCCCAAAAGCACACGCCGCCGCCTATGTAATGATGGCACTTCGAGTAGCATATTTTAAGGTACATTATCCTTTGTCATATTATGCAGCATTTTTCAGCATAAGAGCCACATCATTTAACTATGAGCTTATGTGTCTAGGAAAAGAGAGACTTCAATACTATATGGATGATTACAAAAAAAGAAAAAATGAATTATCAGACAAAGAGAAAGATACATTTGAAGACATGAAGATAGTTCAGGAAATGTATGCAAGAGGATTTGAATTTGTAAAACTTGATATATACCGCGCAAAAGCAAACAGATTTCAGATAGTAGACGGAAAACTGATGCCTGCATTCTCAACAATAGACGGACTTGGAGATAAAGCAGCCGAAATGATAGAAGACGAAGCAAGCAAAGGAAAATTTTTGTCACGCGAGGACTTTAAAAACAGGTGTAAAGTCAGTGAAAAAGTTGTAGAAACAATGGCAGACTTAGGACTGATGGGAGATCTGCCACACAGCAATCAGATATCACTCATGGATTTTATGGAGATGTAGACTAAACTTTTTGGACATCACTGGAGGATAGTTATATGAAAACTGACACTTCTATAGCAGCTCATCAGTATCGATTGATGGATTGGGCTGACCAGATCCGTGACTGTCAGGCTCGTCCTGATGGCATGTCTGTTGCGGAATGGTGTGATATGCACAGCTTAAATAAACATACTTATTATTATCGTCTTTCACAAGTCAGAAAAGCATGCCTGGAACAGGTACAGGATAATACTTCAATACAAAGTATTGTACCTGTTAAGTTTGATCAACTACAGAAAGATACGACTCATTCTGATCCGTCATTAGAACTTACTATCAATGGTTTTTCCATTCATGTAACAGAATCAACTTCGAGTGACAAAAGAAAACAGGACGGAAGGCTCACAACACTATATGTGGATATACAGAACCGGCAAAATGTACAAAGATAAACCGGTTATCTTGTATGAATATCAGCCATCAAGAAACACATCCCATCCAAGAAAGTTTTTAAAGAACTTTAGCGGGGTCTGTGTAACTGATGGCTATCAGGTCTATCATACTCTTGAAGAAGAGAGGGAAGATGTATTGGCAAAAAGAACTGGGTAATGATCGATACCATTGCAGGAGCAGAGGCAAGTGCGATAATTTACAGCATTGCTGAAACAGCGAAAGCGAACAACCTTAAACCATATGATTACTTTGAATATTTATTGTCAGAGATTCCAAACCATATGAATGATAAAGATCTGAGTTTTCTTGAAGATTTATTACCATGGTCTGAGCAACTGCCTGAGCGTTGCCGTAAATAAAGCATACCCTGCCGAAAAATTCCTGACTTAAAGAGATTGTTTCGCAAGGTATTTTTTTATTTGTATTTATTATGAAGCGTTTACCTGATGACTGTGTGCAAGGCAACGATTTTAGATAATAGTCTTAGACCTGAATTTGCAATTGGAGAGAGTTCTAAGTACTTACTTGTAAATGCTGCTGAAAAAGTTCAGCACGTTTTTAAAGGTTCCCCAACTATTTCCGCAAGCGTTTTAAGTGTAAAAGATCCACGTTGGTATCAGGAAGATAGCAGACCTTTTTTATTTGTTTATGCAGTTAAGGACTGGGATGATCTAATAGGTATGTTTAAAGTTGATTCCAGTACATACTATAGTAAGGTCAAAACTTTTGGTTCTGCATTGCTCGAATTACTCCTTCCTTTAGATGTTAGTGTTGATAAAATACTCGGAGCTAATGTAACAGGATTCAGACCAGCTTATCCTTTAAGAGAACTGCTGCCAGAAGAATCTAATATAGCAGAAGTTGTGCTTAAAGGTTCGGCTAAACCTCAAGCTTTGGTAGTTACCGATGCTAGTAAATTACATAGCGCCTTAGCATACCACGAACTATTTCCGAATGTAGGTCTTTGGTTGATGTGTAGTAAACAGCTTATTAGTTTGGATCGTAAGTTATATTAGAAAAGCGAAGATGACTGTAGGGATGGGCAGTCTTTTGTAATGCCTTATTCCACTTTAGTTTCAGGGCAAACGCATAAAAAATAATTACAATAATCACTATTAAAATCACCACTTTTCGGTTATAATAAAAGAAAAGTG
>CAKRFY010000007.1 GCA_934320895.1 uncultured Lachnospiraceae bacterium
CCTGCATTCTTACTTATCAATAGACTTCATTGTCGGGAACAACAATACATCCCTGATTGCCTGCGAATCTGTAAGCAACATACAAAGTCTGTCAAGTCCGTATCCGATTCCGCCTGTTGGTGGCATTCCGAGTTCAAGTGCATATAAGAAATCTTCGTCTGTATGCTCTGCCTCATCATCTCCTGCATCTGCATTAGCATCCTGCTGTGCAAAACGCTCTCTCTGGTCTATCGGATCATTGAGCTCTGAGTATGCATTACACATCTCCCATGTATTACAGAAAAGCTCGAAACGCTCTACTTTCGTAGGGTCTGTTGGTTTCTTCTTTGTAAGTGGGGAAATCTCTATTGGATGGTCAGTGATAAAGGTAGGCTGTATAAGTTCTTTTTCACAATACTCCTCAAAGAACAGATTAATAATATCACCTTTTTTGTGACGTTCCTCATATTCGATATGATGCTCATCTGCAAGTTTCTTGGCTGCCTCATCACTTTCAACCTTGTCAAAATCAATGCCTGCATATTTTAAAATTGCCTCGTTCATTGTCATTCTTGCAAACGGCTTGCCAAGATCGATTTCAACGCCGTTATATGAAATCTTTGTTGAACCTACTACTTTTTCTGCCAAATAACGGAACATTGATTCTGTAAGTTCCATCATTCCTTCATAATCTGTATATGCCTGATAAAGCTCCATAAGAGTAAACTCCGGGTTGTGTCTTGTATCTACACCTTCGTTACGGAATACTCGTCCAATCTCATATACTCTTTCAAGTCCGCCTACTATAAGTCTCTTTAAATATAATTCTAACGAAATACGAAGCTTTACATCCTCATTGAGTGCATTATAGTGTGTTTCAAATGGTCTTGCTGCTGCTCCACCGGCATTAGATACAAGCATAGGTGTTTCTACTTCCATGAAATCTCTTGATGCAAGGAAATTTCTGATTTCCTTCATCATAAGTGATCTCTTTACAAATACGTTTTTACTTTCCTCATTCATAATAAGGTCAATATATCTCTGACGATAACGTACATCTGTATCTGTAAGACCATGGAACTTCTCAGGTAAAATCTGAAGGGATTTCGATAACAATGTCAGTTCTTCCGCATGTATGGAAATCTCTCCTGTTTTTGTTCTAAATGCATAACCTTTTATGCCATAGATATCACCAATATCTGATTTTTTAAATACAGCATATGGTTCTTCTCCAATTGAATCTCTGGACACATATATCTGTATTTTTCCTTTAAGATCCTGAATATTACAAAATGAAGCTTTTCCCATGACACGCTTAAACATCATACGGCCTGCTACCGATACCTGAATAGGAGATGCATCCATTATCGCTCTTCTTTCGTTGTAATCATCATTTATTACTTTACGAGCTTCTGCTTCGTCCATTCCCTCTGTGTCAGGCTTAACTCTGCCAGCAAGAAGTTTCTCTTCATGTGCTGTGTAAAGTTCTTTTACTTCATCCGAATGATGCGTCTGATCATACTTTGTAATCTCAAATGGATCTTTTCCTGCTTCCTGTAATGCAGCAAGTTTTTCTCTTCTTACTTTTAAAAGCTGATTTAAGTCCTGCTGTGTCTGTGGTTTTTTCTGCTGTTCTGCCACTTTTATTACTCCTTCCGTTGTTTATCTGCTTACGCTCATTACTTCATACTTTATCATTTCGCCATTTGGTGTCTCGATTTCAATAATATCACCTTTTTTTGCCCCTATAAGTGCCGCCCCGACAGGTGATTCGTTTGAAATTTTATTATTAAGGCAATCAACCTCTGTAGAACCTACTATTTTATATTCCATCTCATCACCGAACTCAATATCTTTAATCTTTACTGTAGCACCTACATTTACCTTGTCAGCATCTCCCTCGTCATGCTCTACTACTTCTGCATTTTTAAGGATTCCGTCGATTTCCTCAATACGTGCCTCAATGTCACGCTGTTCATCCTTTGCAGCATCATACTCAGCATTCTCTGACAAATCTCCCTGTTCTCTTGCTTCCTTGATTTTCTGGGCTACTTCTTTTCTTTTATTTAATTTTAAGTCATTTAACTCATCTTCCAGCGCTTTAAGACCTTCACGGGTCATAAGATTTTTCTTTTCAGCCATCTTAAATCCTCCATAAATTCATATTCATATCGCTTGATTATACTGCAAATCCGCCATTTAGTCAACTGTCGCATTTTACGAATTTTTTTGTTGCAGCTACTATACCATGTTTATTTTTAGCAACGCTTAAAATACTTTTATTCTATGGATTTGGCTGCAGCAAAATTTATTAATCGCCGAGATACTCTCTTAACATTTTTTCTGCGATTGGAACAGCATATCTGCTTCCGGTTCCAACCCCTTCAACAACTATACTTACAGCTATTTTAGGTTTATCTGCGGGTGCAAAACCTACAAACCATGCATGAGAGGTTCCTTTTGAATCAAACTCGGCTGATCCTGTTTTTCCGGCTACCTTGTACGAAAGGCTTCCAAGTGCGGATGCTGTCCCTTCACTTACAACTGATTTCATAAGATTTTTTATAGTTCCAGCAATACTCTCATCTATAATTTTTCCATATGTTTTTGGTGAATATTTTTTTACTATTTTTCCCGAATCATTTTCAGTATGGTCAACTATATATGGCACCATCATTTTTCCCTTGTTTGCAATAGTACTGCTTATAAGAAGATTCTGAAGCGGGGTTATGCCTGTTTTTCCCTGTCCTATCGCAGTTTGCATGATCTCACCCTTATCTGACTTATCATTGAGCACAAAACTGCTTTTTTTATATTCAAAATTAACAGGCAGCGCCTTGTTAAATTTAAATCTTTCACACAAATTTTTAAAACTGTCAGGTGAAAGCTGTAAACCTATGTTTGCAAATGCTCCGTTGCATGATTTTGAAAAAGCTTTTCTTAGATTAACTCTGCCATGCACTTCACCACCATAGCAGCTTATCTTATTCCCATAAAACTCATCTGTTCCCTTGCAGACATATCTGTATTTTTTGTAATCACTACCTTTTTCCAGAATATATTCTGCCGCCGTAAGTATTTTAAATGTCGAACCTGGCGGATATATTCCCTGTGTTGCCCTGTTTAATAATGCCGAATCACTATTTTCTCCAGATATGAGGTTATTCCAATTTTGTAAAACAGTGTTTGGATCATAATCAGGTTTTGAAACCATGGCTAGTATCTTTCCTGTCGCCGGCTCCATCGCCACTACTGCTCCACGATAATTCCCAAGTGCCTCATATGCTGTTTTCTGAAGTTTGTAATTAAGTGTAGTTACAACATTGTCACCCGGTTTTTTCTCACCTTTAAAATTATCAGTAAGTTGTTTTAATGGATTTGCATGTGATGTAAGAAGCGGATAACACTGGCTAAGCTCAACCCCGGTCATACTGTTTGTAATTCTTCCTACTGCATGGCAGAACATATTGCCATATGGATAATATCTTTTATCTTCTCCTTTTTTGTCAGTTATCGTCTTTGCAAGTACCCTGCCATCAGCAGATAAAATTTTACCTCTCTTTACCTTCTTTGCAAGTACCTCCTGCCTTTTATTGTATGAATTATTTATTATATCGGCACTGTCATCTACCATAAACGCAACTATATATACCATAACTCCTAAAAATAATGCAACAAAAAAGTATGTTATGATAAATATCTGACGATTTCCCTGCTTTTGTTCATTATACACGATATCATCAGAACTATTTCCCCGGAGTTTTAACCTTGCGCCAACTCTCCTGTCTTCTTTTTGTATCCTGTTATTCTCTTCTTCGTCCATGTTTCTTCTCATCCGTCTCACTAATCTCCCCCCTTCCACTATTTTTTACATACAATCCCTGTATTATCGCAAACAGGATCATCGTACTCGTAACAGAACTTCCACCATAACTTATAAGTGGAAGCGTGACACCGGTAGATGGAATAAATTTTGTAACACCACCTATAGTCAGAAATACCTGAAACATATATTCAACACTAAGTCCTAATGCCGTCAGTTTATAAAATCTACTGTTTATCTTTAGAGAGATATTTATAAACATTACAAAGCAGCTTATCTCTACCAGAATAATACACAGTCCAAAAAACACTCCCATCTCCTCGCATATTGCCGAGAAGATAAAATCAGTCTTTGATACCGGTATCTTTTGTGGTGTTCCCTCACAAAGTCCCATTCCAAACCATCCTCCGGTACCTATTGCAAATAGTGACTGTGTTACCTGATAACCTTTATTGGCTACATCGCTCCATGGATCTTTCCATGCGGCAACCCTTACCCTGACATGATAGAATAGCTTATATGCTGCAACAGAACCTGCTGCCAGTGCTCCTGCGCCTAATAATATATATCTTTCTTTCCTGGTTGCCACATATAATATAACTATATATGTTATATAAAATATAAGCGCACCACCGAGATCTTTTTCTGCTATCAAAATGAGTACATGGATCGCTGCTGGTATCGAAATTTTCACAATATCGGCAAAACTTTTCGCTTTTACAAGCAATGCCGCAGCAAAAAAAACAAATATTATCTTGACAAATTCTGACGGCTGAAGTGCAAATTGACCGATTATTATCCAGTTTTTTGACCCGTTTTTCTCTTTTCCTATAACAAAAACAAGCGAAAGAAGTACTATTCCTATTATAGCGTAAATAATTCCAAATCTGTCGAAATAAGGAAATTTTTCTATCAATATCGGAATAAACAATGATACAAATCCTGTTGCAGCAACAAATATCATTTGCCGTATTATATCATCACCGCCCAGCCTTTCTATCATGATAAATCCTATAGTCAAAAGCATCATCATATTATTAAGGATAAGTTTTGACATTCCTTTATAAACAAATGGATAAGCTTTGCACATAAAAATAAGCAATACAAGCTGACATACATAATAAATTATTATTTTCACATCAATACTGTTTAAAAACAATACCAGTGTGGCTATAAAATGTATCATAAACATTATTTTTTGTTGTCTTTTATATACTCTCTCCTCGCGTTCCCTGTCTCTTCCTATAAAAACAGTAAAACAGTGCCATGCATAAACTGCAAACAAAATAATAATTATATATTTTGATGTCTCAACCAGTATTGAATGTAACACACCTATAATATTCATGTTTCCAAACATATTTATAAGTTTGTCAGCTGCCTCCTGTTTGTTCATAACTTAACAATTCCTCCCGTTATTCTACGCCATTTATCATATGACCTTCGTCATATTCTCCCCTGTAGTTTCCGCATAATATCTCTTTTATAGATTGTTTATCCTCAAATACAAAATCATACCTGAATGTTGATATTCCTTTTTCTCTAAGTGTATCTTCATATTTTTTCAGATAAAGCGGTTCTGTCTGATAAATAATATTATAACAATATTTGCAATAATTTATTGCTGTAAATTTTCTGTTTTTCTTATCTTTAAGCTCTAAGATATCATTTATTTTTTCATTATCCCTGCATAACGCACATTCATCTGTATTATACCTTACACACTGTGCAGATACCATCATAGGAATATGTGTATATAAAATAAATTCACATCCATCCATGTTTGCAAGTGTATCCATTTCATAAACTGTAAGTTCAAATGGCATAGTAAACCTTTTTACTCCGTTTTCTCTCCAAAATTTTACTGCACTGCTGTTCATTGTATACATCTGTGCATCTGTGACTATATTTTCAGGTTTAATGCCACATTTTTGTGTAAGATATATAAACTCCTCAAAGTTCTTTATTACATAGCCGTCACATCCATCAGGCATATTCCATTTTTCCAAGACATTTTTTCTAAATATATGAGGCATGACTATATATGCGCTGATTCCATTTAAATGAATCTGCTCTATAGCATCACTTAACTGCCTATTATCTAATAACTCTGTTCTCAGATATATCTTCTTTATGTCTGCTATATTCAGATCAAGTATACACTGTAGCTGTTCCATAGTCATAACCGAAACAACAATTTCATTCTGCCCATTCGCTTTTTTGCTTTTTATATTTAAACTTTCTGCAATTATATTTTCATCATCAGATTTATTTTCTTTTGTGCAGTTTCTTCTATATTTTGATATTATTTCATTTTCAATTCCTGCAAGTGCTTCCCTCCTCATCTTTTTTAACATTCCAACCGGAATGAAAAGCTTATCTTCTATCAGTATATCCAGTTTTTCAAATTCAAATTGTGTCGCTCCTGTCTGCATTATACTCTTTCTTACGCTTTCCTTTGTTGCAGGATTTTTTAATGCCCTGTCACATATGTCACCATATGCCGTATACTCATGTGAGCCAATTTTTACTTTGAGACACGCTTTTTCTCCTTCAGCAGCATAAAATACACCCTTAACAGCAACCTTTTTCTCTTGTTCTATAAACTGTGCTCTTATCTTTTCAAGCAGGATTGTCTTCTTTGTTCTATAAACCTTGTCACCCGGACATATATGGCTTCCATATTTAAACTTTGCCTCTACTATATTCCCTGCTTTCTTTTCCTCTCCAAGTGTATATTCATATTTCTGATTCATATAAGCATCACAAAATTCAACAACATCCTGTGGATATAATGACCTGACTGTTTTATATTTCAATGTACCTTTTCCGACTGATATAACCTCACCAACTAGTACACCACCATGTTTTGGCCTCTTTGACGATAACATCTGCCCTTTTTCTGATTTCTTTTTTTTATATGGAACACCTGACAGCCCCTCCAGATATCCCTGTGTAAATCCTCCCCTGTTATATATCTCCTGAAGATTTTCCATATCTGACGCAAATTCTTTTTTATGCTTCTTCATATATTCATCAAATGCACTTCTTCCCATATCCGCAAACAGATCCATATATTTTCTGAATATTGATGTTACAAATGCCGTATATTCCGGTCGTTTCATTCTCCCCTCTATCTTAAATGAATCAATACCCGCATCAATCATTTGTCCAATATATGGAAGATTTGACAATTCTTTTGGACTTAATACATACTCTCCTATACCACTTTTTTTCCCATCTACAAAATAGGGTTGTCTGCAAGGCTGTGCACATCTTCCCCTGTTTCCACTTCTGCCACCAAGCATACTGCTAAAAAGACACTGCCCTGAATAGCAGTAACATAATGCGCCATGAACAAACACCTCCAGTTCAAGAGATGTATCCTTTCTCATCCGCTCCAATTCACCGATAGTAAGCTCTCTTGCAGGAACTATCCTGGTCACCCCGTATTTTTTAAGAAGCTTATCTGATACCCCCATTGTTATTGTCATCTGCGTGCTCGCATGTATCTCCATGTCAGGGAACCATCTGTGTACACATTTCAAGACACCCACATCCTGCACTATCACAGCATCAAGCCCAGCCTCATAATATGGTTTAAGAAACGAATAAAGTTCATCCATCTCACGTTCTTTAAGCAAAGTATTTACAGTCATATATATTTTAACTCCATGCAGATGACAGTAATCGATTGCTCTTAACATCTCATCATCATCAGGATTGTCTGCATATGCTCTTGCTCCAAACCTGCTTCCGCCTATATATATTGCATCACAACCGGCCGCAACTGCCGCCTTCAAACTTTCAAATGATCCCGCAGGTGCAAGTATCTCAGGTATCTTTTTTTTTCTTTCCAACTTTATTTCCTCCATAAATATATAACATGAATAAAAAGAGGACTGTAAACAGTCCCCATTTTATTCATCTGCGTCTATTTCTTCCTAACTCTGTTTCAAGTCTGATTATCTGATTTTGTGCTTTCTGCTTTTCTTCTGACAATTGTTTGATCTTTTCTTTAGCCTTGTCAATCTCCGACTGCATCGTAAGCATCTCATGCTTTATATCAAATATTTCCTTCTCCATATCCTCATTCTCATTTTTTAGATCATTCGAATCTTTTATCGCCTTATAATACTCATCTGACAGATTTATGGCAAGAAGAATGTTTCTCATCTCCGCATCAAGTCTGAGATAACTATCCTGCTGTTTAAACTCCGCTATTTTATCATTTATATGATTTGCTATCTTCTGAAGATAATCGCTGCTCTCATATCCGCTGAGTGTATACTGTTTTCCATTTATAATAACTTCAACATCATTTTTTATATTCATCTGTCACTTTCTCCTTTGATTGTTCTAAAAATGATAATGACATTTTATCATCTGCTTATGATGTTTACTGAGCAGAAATATCCCCTGCCCCCTGCCTATTCTGAGTCTTATCCTCTTCACGGTCATCCTGTTTGTTATCATTCTGATCTACCACAAGCTCAGCTTTATTTTTTCTTACAGTCTCAAGATAATCGCTAAGAGATTTTTCAAGTGCTTTTGAATTATTCAAAGTATTAGTATATGCGGCCTGAATAGTCTTTTCCGCCATCGTAAGCAGATCAGATGTATAATATATAGCCCCACTTCCAATTTCTTCTGCCTGCGCTCTCGCATCGTCAATGATCGCCTGTGCTCTCGCATTTGCTTCATTTACTGTCTTTTCAGCCTGCTGATATGCCTGCTGCATTATATTGTGTTCTTCAACAAGAGCTTTATACTGTTCTTTTGCATCGGCAAGTATAGCCTGAGCCTTTGTATTAGCATCGTCAAGTATATCATCTCTCTGATTCAGGATCTTTCTGTATCTTTTTATTTCTGTCGGTATGTCTCTGCGAAGATCATCAAGAAGATCATAGAGTTCATCCTTTGGCACTATAACTCTGGTAGCCGATAATCTCTGCATCTTACAGCTCTCTACAAACGAATAAATATCTTCAATTTTCTGTTCAATTCTACTATCTCTGCTTTCCTGCATTTTATAATTCCCCCGTTTATTTATCTCGATTTAGGTACTTAAGTGCTTCTTTCGGAACAAAATCACTTATATCAGCATTATATCTTATCAGTTCTTTCACGGCACTGGAACTTACATATGAATATTCCGGTGATGTCGCAAGAAATACCGTATCTGCATTGCAATTTAATCTGTAATTCGCCTGTGCAAGTGGAAGTTCATACTCAAAATCCTGTGCCGTTCTCAAACCTCTCACTATCACATCTGCATTACATTTATCAACAAAATCAACTAATAATCCTTCAAAAGATTCAACTCTTACATTTGACATGTCACTGACAACCTCTTCAATAAGCCTGACTCTGTCTTTGACAGTAAGAAGCGGCTGTTTTGAACTATTTGTAAGTACTCCAATGATAAGTGTATCAAACATATTTGAAGCCCTGTATATCAAATCTTTATGCCCCTTTGTAACCGGATCAAAACTTCCCGGAAAAACTGCTGTTTTCATATCTCTTCCTCAATCAATCTGCTGCCTGTCCTATCACAAGGCAACACTATATTCTTATAAATACATGACGATTTGTCTTGTACTCTTTAACTTTCTCAACATTGTATATGTCGTACATATATGAAATGTCTGTCTCTAATGAAGTTTCAACGATTATAAGAGTATCCTTGTGTACAATATCTGAATTTGATAAAAACTTCAATATCTTAGCCTCAATATCATGATTGTACGGAGGATCCATAAAAATAATATCAAATGCATTTCCTGTCGTCTCTAATTTGTTTAACGCTGAAACAGCATCCATCTTTAAAACTCTTGTCACATCTTCAAAATGTGTTCTTTTTATATTCTCCTTAATACACCTTACCGCTTCATTATCATTATCTATCATAACAGCTTCACTTGCTCCTCTGCTAAGAGCCTCTATAGCTATGCCGCCACTTCCACTGAAAATATCCAGAAAACGGGTATCATATACCTCCTGCTGAATCATATTAAACAATGTCTCTTTTATTCGGTCTGAAGTAGGTCTTGTATGCTTTCCTTCAGGTGTGATCAGATTTGTCCTTCTTGCTTTTCCTGCAATAACTCTCATAATAAAACTCTCCACAAAAACGGATATATCATATTTTTCGCTTTTTATACATTTTCCGAAGCAAAATGCATCTATCCTTATATATTAACACACTCTTTGCTAACGGTCAAACACATCATCTCTTTTTATAGTCATTAAATCCTCTTTTGTCGGATTTTCTAATTTCACAAGGCGATTAGCCTGATTCATCACAAATTTTTCAAACAGGTTTCTCATTCCCCTCGCATTTCCAAAGTTTTTCCACTGTGAAGGTTTCATATTTTCAAGAAGTTCAAGTACCTTTTCTTTAGCATCTTCATCAATTTCAAGTCCTGCTTTTTGTGCCATAACAGCCAATATACTTACAAGCTCATCCTTTGTATAATCCGGGAAATTTATAAATTTGTTAAATCTTGACACAAGTCCTGTATTACTTTTAAGAAATGTTTTCATTTCTTCTGTATACCCCGCAACTATTATTACAAGATTGTCCCTGTTATCTTCCATAAGCTTTACAAGTGTATCCACAGCCTCTGTACCAAAATCATTAGGCATATCAGGATTTACAAGGGAATAGGCCTCATCTATAAATAAAACTCCACCCATCGCCTCTTTGACAACATCGTGAACCTTCATCGCAGTCTGACCAACATATCCGGCAACAAGCCCAGACCTGTCGGTCTCTATCATCTTTCCATCTGATAAAATTCCTAATTCCTTGTAAATTTTTCCTACAAGTCTTGCAACAGTTGTCTTTCCAGTTCCGGGACTGCCTGTAAATACCATATGATATGACATATCCATAACCGGCATGTTCATGTCCTCTCTCAATTTTCTTATCTTAATAAGATTTATAAGAGATTGTATTTCCTCTTTAACTTCTGACAGACCGACCATACCGTTAAGCTCATCTACAAGTGCCTTTATCTTTTTTTCTTTTTCTTCTTTCTGGATACGCTCTCTTTCAAGAATACGCTGCTTAACTTTCATAAACTCTTCTCTTGCGAGGCGTTCTTCTTCCTGCTGCTTTATTATCTTCTGTTTTTCAATCTCATCATCAGACAACAGATCACCATCATTTGTAAGTACAAATTTCTTTGTATCATCATCTTTCTTGATAATCTTTTTTAACTTTGACCTTGGGATTTTTTTTATACTTATCCTGCTTTTATCCCTGCCCGCTTCGTCTTTTTCCTTTTCTTCTATATGCTCTCTTTCTTCTCTTTTTGTTTCTTTCTTTATCTGTGATGATTGTTTTGCCCTCTTTTTTTCTGCCTCGGCTCTCTTCTTTTTAGCCTCAGCCCTTTTCTTTTCTATTTCTTTCTTTCTTCTAATTTTCTCTTCATCGATTACTGCCTGCTTCTGCCTTACCCACTCGACGTCACATCTTATAACTTTTGAAGTAAGTTTCCTGATAATATACTCGGAATGTACCTTTGCATCCCTATTTACTACAAAGTTACTTATCTTATCATAATACTTCTGTATAAATTCATTTACTTTACTGTCTTTTCCATCATTTAAATATGCCATACACAAGAGAATATTTAAAAATGAGTCAAGAAAATATTCTGTCATAATCTCTTTTTGCTCTTTATCATAAAGACCACAGAGCTGTAAAAGTACAGGTGGCAGTTCGTAATACTGCCTGCTGTCTGTCAATGCTTTTTTTGTTATCTCACCATTTGCAGATATTCCAAGAGGATTGGTCTTTGTAACCAATCTTATAAAATCTCTTTCATTTTCCAAAACATCCCCACAATGAACCGCAAGATTCATAAGCACTGACTGCACATAAAGATCAAGTACCTGAGTGCTTGTTTTTTTCATAACCTGTCTTGCCTGATCCCAAAAGCCATTTACCTCAAGTATCTCACAATACGATACAAGCTTTTTATAATTGTCCTTACCTAATTCAAACAGTTTATCCTTTGTATACTGTTCTACTGCCATCAAGTCAAAATCCTCCAAACTCTAAAAAACACGTCAATCTCTGTATCACCTTTATTGCTTATATTACTATCTTTTTACCATAATTGCAATCGTTTACAGATATTTCAAACTCACCTGCTGCCTCATTTGCCATTTTCATTATATCTGCATCCTGATAGATATCTGCAAGTGCAAAATCCAATTCACCACTCTGCCTTATTCCAAAGAAATCTCCTGGACCACGAAGTTTAAGATCCTGTTTTGCTACAAAAAAACCATCATTCGACTCTTCTAAGACACGAAGTCTTTTCATAGTCTCATTTGAAGGATTTCCAGCCATAAAAATACAATATGACTGACTATCGCCTCTTCCGACACGTCCTCTTAACTGATGTAGCTGTGCAAGTCCGAACCTCTCTGCATTTTCGATCATCATAACTGTTGCATTCGGAACATTTATCCCTACTTCAATAACTGTAGTCGATACAAGTATATCTATCTGATGTTGTGCAAATTGTTCCATTATCTCATTCTTCAAAGAAGCTTTCATCTTACCATGCAATGCCTTTATCCTTATGGACGGTGCCATAATATTCTCAAGCATATTTGTATAATCAGTTACATTTTCTGCCTCCATGTTCTCACTTTCCTCAACCATAGGACATATTATATAAACCTGATGTCCGGCCGCTATCTCCTTTTGCATAAACTTATATGCCTGATTTCTATAGTTAGTTCCGACAACACAGTTTTTTATCGGCAAACGGCCTTTTGGCATAACATCGATAACAGATACATCAAGGTCACCATAAAGGATTATTGCAAGCGTTCTCGGTATAGGAGTTGCACTCATTACGAGCATATGAGGTTCTTTTCCCTTTGAAAATAATGTCTCCCTCTGCTTTACACCAAATCTGTGCTGTTCGTCAGTTACAACAAGCGCCAGATTTTTAAATACAACTTTCTCCTGAATAAGTGCGTGTGTACCGACAACTATATCTATCTCTCCATTTTCTATTTTTTCATATTCCTTTTTCTTCTGTGATGCAGTCATTGAGCCTATAAGCATTCCTATACTTATATCAAAGCTGCCAAGTATCTCGCAAAAAGACTGGTAATGCTGTTTTGCAAGCACTTCTGTAGGAACCATTATAGCCCCCTGATATCCGTTTTTTACAGCTAGTGCAAGTGCGATAACTGCAACAATCGTCTTTCCTGAGCCTACATCACCCTGTATAAGCCGGTTCATAACAAAACCTGATCGTACATCACCGATTATATCAGCAATTGCTCTATCCTGTCCCTCTGTAAGAACATAAGGCAGTCTTTCCTTTATATTTCCAGCAATACTTATATCCTCAAATCCAAATATCGACTTTTCTTTCGTATTTTCTTTTTTAAGTCTTTTCATCGCAGTAAAAAAATCAAAAAATTCGTCAAAAACCAGACGTCTTCGTGCATTTATACATTCATCTTTATCTTTTGGAAAATGGATACCCTGTATAGCCTTCTTCCACAACACAAGGTTATATTTTTTTCTAAGTGCCGCCGGAAGAAAATCCTTTTCAAAATCTGTATTTTCAATACAGTTTTTTACAGCCTTCAGCACTGTATTATTCGTAAGACCTGCTGTAAGTGAATATACAGGGAACAATTTATTTATACTGTTTGCATATTCCTGAGCACTTATAATTTTAGGCTGCTGAAGTCTTAAAATCCCATTTTTGTTGACAACAGTTCCTCTTAATATATATTTGGTTCCCATATGTAATGTTTTCATAAGAAACGGCATATTAAACCACACAACTCTCAAAATTCCTGTTGCATCTTTTATATCACACTCGATTATCTTTAGATTTCCATGTCTTGTTGTTCTTGGTTTTGACATAAGGCTTCCTTCTATTATCACCATCCGGCCTTCCACAATCCCTGAAATGCTTTCTATATGTCTGAATATCTCATATTCTCTCGGATAATAGCAAAGAAGCTCTCCAACCGTTGATATTCCTAATTTGTTGAAAAGCTTCTCGCTCTTTTCTCCGATTCCCTTAATTTCTATAATACTATCATTAAGTTCCATCGAATTTCTCCTATATTTTTTTAACACTTACTCCACAGATACGAAGTATGAATATACAGGCTGTCCTCCGAACTGTACTTCAAATTCTATATCCTCATATTTTTCTGTAAGTTTATCAGCAAGCTTCTGTGCATCGTCTTCATTCACATCAGCACCATAATAGAGGCTTACAAGTTCTGCATCATCATCTATCATGCTATCAATAAGTGCTGCCGCCGCATCATCCACAGTTTTCTCAACGGCTACTATAGTCTTATCTGTAAGGCCCATAAAATCACCCTGCTTGATTTGCTTGCCATCCATATTTGTATCTCTTACCGCATATGTCACCTGACCTGACTTGATATTTAACATTTCTGTTGACATATTCTTTTCATTCTCCTCAACAGACTTGTTTCCAACAAAGTTTATCATAGCTGAAATTCCCTGAGGAATATTTTTAGACGGAATTATGATAAGATTCTTATCATCTGTAAGCTGTTTTGCCTGCTCTGCCGCAAGAATTATATTTCCGTTGTTCGGCAGTACAAAAATATTCTTTGCACTTACTTTATCAACAGCCTCTAAAATATCCTCCGTACTTGGATTCATAGTCTGACCACCTTCTATAATAAAGTCAACACCTAAATCCTTAAATATATCAGATAAGCCTTCACCTGCAGATACTGCTATAAATCCAACCTCTTTTACCGGCTCACTTTCCTTCTCCTCGTCAGCTTTTGCAGCTTTCTCAGCATCCTTTATAACCTTTTCATGGTGTTCCTCACGCATATTGTCTATCTTCATACTGGTAAGTGAACCATATGTGAGTGCTTTTTGAATAGCAAGTCCAGGGTCATTTGTGTGAACATGTACCTTCACTATATCATCATCAGCAACTACAACAACGCAGTCACCTATTTTCTGGAGATATTCTTTCAACTGACGCTCTACCACATCCTGCTCTCTTTCAAGCATAATGATAAATTCAGTACAATATCCAAATTTAATATCTTCCTCTGTAGCAGTCGTACTTGCCTTTACGACCTTTGATGTTCCTGAAACTTTAACTGTAAAATCAGAAACTTTGCCCTTAAGCGCATCCAGAGCACCTCTTAAGAAAGTCATAAGACCTTCACCGCCGGAATCTACAACGCCCGCCTGTTTCAACACAGGAAGCATGTCAGGAGTTTTCAAAAGAGTATCTTCCATAAATGCGACAACTTCATCACAGAATTCTATTATATCTTCTGTATCAGAGTTTATAAGAATGTCTTCTGCTTTTTTTGCACCAGCATTTGCCACTGTGAGGATAGTTCCCTCTTTTGGTTTCATAACTGCCTTATACGCTGTTTCTGCCGCATGCTGCACAGCGTTTCCAATAATGTTTACATCAAGTGTCTCATTCCCTTTTATCTCTTTTACAAACCCTCTGAAAATCTGTGACATTATAACACCTGAGTTTCCTCTTGCGCCTCTTAATGAACCACTTGATATTGCCTTGCCAAGTTCATCCATGCTCGGTTTTTCAAGGTTAGTCACCTCTTTTGCCGCAGACATGATAGTCATTGTCATATTTGTTCCTGTATCTCCATCAGGTACAGGAAACACATTAAGCTCATTAATATATTCCTTTTTTGATTCCAATGCTTTTGCTCCTGACAAAAACATTTTCTGTATCATAACTGCATCTATCGATTTTAAAGCCACTTTTTTGTTCCTCCTTGTACCTGCTTAATCCTCGTCAATAATACGAACGCCTTCAACAATGACATTTATAGACTCTACTTCCATGCCGGTAAACTCTTCAATCTTATACTGCACATTTTCAAGTACATTCTGTGAAACAGCACGAATACTTACTCCGTATGCCACGATAATATGAAGTTCTATTCTTATCTTATTGTCAACAATGCTGACATTCACTCCTCTGCCTGCATTTTCTCTCTTAAGCAGTCTTGTAACTCCGTCCTTCACATTAACTGATGCCATTCCAACAATTCCGATACACTCTGTTGTCGCCGCTCCTGCATACTTTGCAAGCACATCTTTATCTATAATAATATCTCCCATTTCCGTACTCATTTTACCCTTCATATACATTCCTCCTATCATCTGTCCATATTCTATAAAAATTTCGTATCACCCAGTTTCATAACAAAAAGAAGCATGATAATTTCCTTTATTTCTTTTTATTATACTACATCTGATCTCAACAACATATAATATTACTATACAATAATAGGAATTTATTTGCAACCACATGAAAAGAATGATAGGTTTTATATTTTTTTGGATTGCGGTCGGTATGACGATCATGTTTTTTGTTACAAATGGGATTCTTGCAATAATAATTATTATACTCTTACTTATCCTTGCATATAATTTTTTCTGTTGTTAAAAGAATTTTAAATAAAGAAAAGGGACCGGTTTATCCGATCCCCATTTATATCCGAGATGCACTTACGCACGCTCAACAGCTCCAGAACGTAAACATCCTGTACATACCGGCATCTTCTTTGTGCCGCCATTAACTTTAACTCTAACTGACTTAATGTTTGGCTTCCACATTTTATTACTTCTTCTGTGTGAATGGCTCACCTTAATACCGAAATGAACGCCCTTTCCACAAACTGCACATTTTGCCATCGTAAGCACCTCCTTATATTTAATCCATTGAATCCTGATTTATGTTTATTACGAATCAGTATTTATTAGCACAACACGACCATTCTAACAAACTTTTTTGAGAATTGCAAGTATTTTTTTGCTTTTATTTAAAATTCTATTCTTCTTCCCCGTAATCATCTATTATATCTACTGTATCTTCAACTATGTCCTTGCCGCCCTTTGAGGCCTTTTTTGAATTTTTCTTATTTTTTTTCTTCGGTGAAGCATACTTATCTATAAACTCAGGAATCATATCGAGAATTTTTGTCATTCCATCCTGATTTTTGACATTTACAAGCTTAGTCTGACCATCTTTTATAACAAGTATAGCACTAGGCTGTATCTTTCCTCCCATACCACCGCCTGCATTGTTCTTTCCATCTGATTTTCCCTTGTCTGATGAATCTCCTGAAAATGCTCCGGCACCTGCACCAAATGTTACATCAACAAGAGGAAGAATGATAGTACCATCATCAAATTTTACTGCATCCCCGACAACCGTCTTTGTTGTAAGAAATCCCTCAAGTCCTTTAAAAAGCGACTGAACTGTTGAATTAAAATTATTATCTGCCATTATAATACCTCCCTGAAATTATCATACTCTTTTCTAAACGATTTTATCTCTTCACTAAAACCTACTTTTGCCGCTATCTTTAGCAGCACAAAAATTGTTATCCTGCCTTTTATTTTAATCTCACCCTCAAATATCTTCTTTTCAAAATCAGGTGTAAGTCCAGGCTTAAATCCCGCCATAGCACAAAATGCAGCCAAAGCTCCCAAAACTTTTCCCGTCATTGACGGATCATCAAATCCAAATGTTATGTCCGTAAACACATATCTTGGTTTAATATGTTTCAATAAATGTAACACATTATCACGCACAAGGCAAACCATATTTCTGCTTTCAGTACACAGCGCAAATTCTTTTACAAGTCCCGCTTTTTCACTTCCATTTTTTATAGCAGACCACATTTTTTTTACTGTGTCTATAAAATTTTTTATGCCCTTAATTAATTTTTTGAAAAAATCCGGTATTTTTTTTATTATTGAGAAAATTTTGCCAAATATATTTTTTTTGTCATCCGTTTTTTCTTCTATTCTCTCATTTTCCAGTGCATATTTTACATTTTTATTATTCTCAATGTCTACGCTATCATTCTCTTTTTTAACAGAATCATTTTTTTCTTTCAGGTCATCATGCAAACTATCCTGCTTTTTTTCAGATATATTTCGTTTATTATTATTCTTATTTTTTTTACTTACCGCCTTTTTTTTATGTGCGTCCCTTTTATGATCTTTAACATTTTTTTCTTTTCTTTTTCTGCCTTTTCCCGGTAATATTTTTTTGCCAAAAACCCTTAAAATATACGAAACCTCGCTGCCATCACTCTCAACTTTAAGCGATATGCTGTGCAAAAGCAACGATACGCGGCCCTCAAGTTCTGTTTTATTTTCAAAATATCTTCCTGCTGCCTTATACCTGACTGGAACAAACAATACAAGGCATAAAAGAAAAAGCACAAATAAAAAAAGAAAGAGCAATATTTTTAATATGGTCAACAGTACTTTGCCTATTATCACCAAAAACATTACTCTTCCCCCCTTACATGAAATACTTTAATACAGTTTTCGAATTAAACTCCCCTTCTTCACTTATTATGTCTGATACCATTTTTTCAACAAGTACAAATGCACTCTGCCTGTCAGATGCAAGCCCTACGATTTCTATTCCTGCCTCTGACTGATATTTAAACCAAAATTCACCTGATGCATAAATATCCAAAGTATTTTGTTTGTTTGTGGCAAGTGCTATACAAAAACAATTTGGTACGATTTTTCCTCTCTCTATCCTTCTACGATACTTTTCAGGCTTTTTCGAGACTTTCTCGTCCATATAAATCCTATGATTCCATATGACTGAAGAATTTTTACCCTTTTCTCTTTTTATCATAAAACTTCCCTGTTATTCCATACACACAAGTCTGACACTTGTGATCAAAATATAAGCAAAAACTATCATCTAAGAGTCAAACGGATATTCGCGATCCACTAATCCGCTCTGCTACTTATTCGTTGTACTAAAACATCATCTCCATAATAAGCTCCTTTGATGCATATTTTTCAGCCTCATCGTCGCATTGTTCAAGAGACATTGTAACATAATCAGCTACTTCCTGCGGAGTATTGAAAAATACAGGTAATTTGTCAATAGTATTTGCCATTATTGCTCGTCTTACCATACGGCTATTTTTCTTTAAATAGTCTTTTATCTCTACTGTAAGCTCATCAGAAATTCTCAAGACATCTTCTGCTGTTACCTTTTTATCATCTATAACTTCATTAAGTTCAGCAAATAAACTATTTGAATTAAGCTGTGATATTTGTTTTAAATACATGAAATCCTGTGTCAGTGAAAGTTCATCTATAACTTCTTTTTGCGCCTCCATCGTCTCATCAAGCACTGCCCCTGCCATATTCATGGCATCATATAACTGTTCCTGCTTTCCTTCTATCTCAGGGAAATGCTCACCAAGCCAGTAAAGTTTTGCCTCATCATCTTCAAACTCTTCATTCGAAAGTTCCCATACATCACTCTTACTATTTGTAAAAAGTGAATTAATGCCTCTTATGACAACCTGTTGAGCAGCCCCTCTATCCGGTTTGTCATTATATTTTGACGATACTGCTATTATATAAAGTTCATTTATTATCTGGCCAAGCTGCATGTAAAGATCAGATATATCATTTAACTTTGCTGCATTATTTCTTATTTTTTCTGCATAGATATCATATAACTCTTTCGTGATATTCTCATAATCAACCTTTGAAAGTTCATCAAGAATCGGAACAAATTCTGTAAAATACTTATCCATACTGTCATTCTTATAAAGCATGGCATTTGTTCTAAACATATATATGAAGCTTTCAAGCGAGCTCATATCATTTCCCTCATAAACAGATATACTATTCCTGATAATATCAATATATCTGGTTCTTGTCATTCGCATTGGAAGTTGTCCTATTATACTGTGAATACTGTCATTTATCGCAACATTATCCTTTGAGCCAAATATAAATTTTACTACATCCTGTGCAAATTCTGCATCATCAGGGAGTTTTTTCATCTCCTCAAATCTGTACTGAACCCTGTTTAATATATATTCATACACTATAAAACGGTCAACATATGCAGCAAGTACCTGCATTTTATCCATTACATTCTGTCTAAGCTGCAAAACCCTCACTGCGGTTTCTGACATTTCTTCATCAGAAAGTTCCCTTTCATAAATGTCAGCTATTATCTCATTAACAGCATCAGTAGTATCCCTTGCCGAGTCTATATAAGGGTTTATTCCTTCTGTAATCGTTTCATAATACATATAATAATGCATCATAAGTTTTAACTTTGCATCCTCATAATTCATATGCATGCATTTATCTACATACTCCGGAAGTATCTGACGCACATTTTTATTTTTGTCTAGTGCTTTTACGCACTGTTTAATTGAATCACTCATTTTTATAACTCCTCCATTTTACCACGTCTGTACAAGAACCCATGAATCAAACCATTTTACCAGCTTCGCATATTGAACCGTGATCGGATATCCCGACAACACTGGATAGAACAGTATAAAAAGTCCTATTGCTACCGCAGTATATATAAATACCATCTTTTTCATTGCAGGCTTCTGTTGAACAATTTTATAAAAGCTGTATCCAAGCATTACTGTAATAAATGGCACACTCGGAAAATAGTGGTATATAAATACAGTTCTTGTTACCAGAAGCCATGGTGCATACTGTGATAAATATTCCAATGTAAGAAATGCTGCCTTTTTATCTCTCTGCTTATATATAAGATAAAGCATATAGATAAACGCTGGAATTCCAGCCCACCATACAAGTGGGTTTCCAAATGCACTTATCCCTTCTCTTAGATCATTAGCAGTAATTCCTGAATAATACCACATTGGTTTATACATAATAGGCCACTGATACCATTTTGATGAATATGGATGCGAATCCTTTAGCGCACTGTGATAACTAAACATGGTCTTCTGCGCTTCTATAACTTTTGTGATAAGCCCTCTGTCTGTTCCGTCATTAAAAGGAATATATGACAGTACATATATTATAACCGGCACTACCACAAAGAATATACAACAAAAACCTATAGTCTTTATAAACAACTTGAAAAAGTTGTCTGCTATATATTTATGTTCTATACCATCCGTACTTTCATCTATGTTTTTATTTGCATACTGGTATTCCCTAAATCTCTTAAACATCTGTATAAAGAATATCACACACAGACCTGCTGATGAATATATTCCTGTCCATTTGCTTGCCCAGCTAAGTCCCATAGCTACTCCACACAATCCAAGCGGTATAAACGTTTTTCCAAGCGGTGTATCATAAAAGTTAAGTTTTGAGTAACAATACATAAAATAGTAAGAAAGCATTATAAACAATGTTACAAATACATCTATTGTTGCAATTCGCGTCTGTACAAAATGCATGAAATCAAATGCAAATAATAATGTCGTAACTACGCATATCCATGTTTCATTAAAAAATTTCTTTGAAAAGTTGTAGATTACAGGAAGCATAAGCACACCAAAAAGTGTTCCCATAAATCTCCATCCAAACGGACACATACCAAAAATAAGTATACCTATCGCCATAATAGCTTTGCCAAGTGGCGGATGCGTATTTTCATAGCAGTAAAGATGATGTATCATCTCATATGCAGTTCTGGCATGATATATCTCATCAAAATATGTTCCATTTAAGTTCGTGGCACGTCCTGTAAACTGATCCTGCTCATCAAAAAGATTTTTATACGCCTTTGCATTTACAGGTTCAAGTACCTTTCCATCTGCATCAGTAAGTACAAGTTCAAGCAGACTATCCTCTCCATTTGCTGCTGATGGACTTATCCTGAAATACCTTGCTGTAACATTTATATCTTTCTGGTTCCATGCAAAAACAGACCCTGCATCCCACTCTGAACCCTCACCACACAGGGCGGTCCATGTTCCATTTATATCACTTGTATACTCAATATAATATGTAGGATTATTCTTGTAGCCAAGAAAATCCCACAATTTTGCAACAGTCACATCCGCACCCATATCGAGCGTGATAGCACCCTCTTTTACAGCAGAATATCCCGTCTGCGGCGCATTCATGTTTCCAAGTCTGGCAAATGCAACAACGGCATAGACTAATGTGATAATACCAAGTGCTATAAAATCCCTTTTTGTCATTCTTGGAAGAAACGCTGATTTTTTTATAGGATTGATATCTATATTCTTTTGCTGACTTCTTTCATCGTCTTTTGCTATCTGTTCTATAAGCTCTGCCTCATCTTCATCCTCTTTTACAGGCTTAAAATAAAACTTTGCGGCAACATAGAACATAAAAATAACAGTAAGCAGCAAACCTATTGAAATCACAATAGGTACTGGTGCTTTAGGATTAAAATTATTATTGTCAAAGACAAAAAGCACATGCGCCGCATTGTAAAATGCAACTGTACATATCAGTGTATACAATATATAGATTTCTTTTCTCCGTCTCACTGCAAAAGCAAGTAAAAACATTACCATGGCAGGAAAAAGATAGCGCTCATGCATACGAACAGCAAACATAAATACCGTTGTCACTACAAAACCACCGATAAAATAATATTTACCCGCATTTTTCCTGCAACGAAAACTTATTATAAGGGAAATGATGACTGTTAATACAATAGCAATACTTCCCCATGTTTTATACTGTATCCCCAAAAGTTTATCATACTGACTCGCCCAGTTGTGACCAAGCATATTCCAGAAATTATATGCATTTATAGATGCAAACTCATATGATTTTAATGTTCCAGTATACTGATTCAATGCCTGTGAAAATCCAAATGGCATCATCAGAACACCTATCATAAGAATTGCCACGATACCAAGTCCAAGATTCTTAAGGAACTTTTTCCAGTTAAAATCTTCAAGAAAAACCTGATCGATAATACCACATATAAGAACAGGTGTAAAAAACAATGACTGCGGTTTTACTAGTATCCCTATCGCAAACACAAAATATGAAGGTATAAGTTTCTTCTCAGTAATAAGGTAACACATAAGGACCATAAATACTGTAAACACAGAATCAGTCTGTCCCCATACCGCACTATCAAGTATTACCATAGGGCAAAAAAGATAAACGGCTGATAAAATGGCTGCTCCGTTTTTATTAAACTTCTTTAAAGCAATCTTATATATGAGATACCCGGTAACCATATCAGCTATTATCGCCGGCATTTTTGTAAGAACAATGCTTGCCGTACCATCCCATGTCCATGAAAACAGTGCTCTTATAGCACCGACAACATAAAGTATATACATATATCCTGGCGGATAATCATGAAATGAATCCGACAGATAAAATTTCTTAAGCCCGTCAGTAAATACACTCTGTGACCAGAGCAGGAAACAATTCATATCTGTCTCATTTCCTTTATAGATAGCTGCTGCGATGACCCTGATAATAAATGCAATACCAAATATAAATCCCAGAATAGCCAGATCCGCTTTTTTTTCTCTTTCCTCTTCCTTTCCTCCAATAAAGCTGCAGATCGGTTTATAACAACAAAGCATTGCTACAAGTCCCAATACCGCAACAACATTAATAGCTGCCATTTCTTCTTCTCCTTACATAAATTTTTTAACATGCTGATGTGTGAACAGATGATCTGAACAGTATTCATAATTTCCATCACACTTTGAACAAAATCTAAAATCAAGATTTTCATCATCAAGTTCTGTTCTTCCGCAAACTGCACAACGGTGTCTTGGTCCTGACTTTTGAGCCTGTGTATTCTTTTTAAAGCTTCTTCGTCTGTGTATATCTTTTGGAGAAATTCTTCTGTAATTTCTTGTTGCAAAAAAGAATATAAGGAAATTCGCCATAGCAACTATAATGGCAATTCCCATTGATATATAGGCGCCTCCACTGCTGAATGCACCCTGACTGCAAAGCATAAATCCATAATAAAAACTTTGTACTATCTGGTAGATCATATAAACTGCATCAAGAACTGCAAGCCATTTTACCTTTATCGGAATTACAAAGTACAATAAAAACTGCATATCCGGATTTAATGCTGCAAATGCAAAAAACATAGACCAGTAAATATACTGGAAGCCTGAATAATAAATAGAACTATGAAGCGGTGAGAGATATAATATCAGCGCCGCAATAATATTAAACAGATAGCCACTAAGAAAATACATATTAAACCTGAATGTTCCCCACGCCTGTTCGAGTGAACGTCCAAACATAAAGAAAAGCTGAACCTGTATAATGAAAAACAAAATGCTTATAAGCATTCCCATACCACTTGAAAAACCATATGGCTCAATGAGGAATGTAAACAATCTCCATATCTGGCCTCTAAATACAGCCGACATATCAAGACATAGATACTGATAATAGATATTTTCGTTTACCATGCCTATAACAGCACCTGCACAATATAGTATAATAACATATCTTATAAGGTCAGGTATCGCATATCTGCCAAATTTTCTCTCAAGTTTATTAAGAAAATCATTCATAAAACTAATATATCCTTTCAAAATTTATATTTTTTAGTCTGCTTGTCCATGATAATAACATCATGATTTGATTATAGTTATCGTTTACGGCTTTGTCAAACTATTATTTATCTTTGTAAATATTCATAAATAAAGCAAAGGAAATCCCTGAAAACGATATAATACACTATGTTTCAGTTATTTTTCCTCTGCTCTATATGTTCACATTACTTTCTTCCTAAAAGTATATATTACTTTTCTTTAACAAAATAGACAAGACCCGGAAGAATATAAATCCCCTTTAATCCATTTTTGTTTAAAAACTCATCAAGTTCACATTTTGATTTATTAAAAACATCCCATAAAGTATCCCCCGGCTGTGCCACATATTTCACCCAGTTATCATTATCGGATATATCATTGTTTATAACTTCTGCTACACTTTTGCTGCGTTCTTCCACCTTATCAGGCAGATCCATATTATCAGCCATCTCCATCATATCCTCTGAAACCTTTCTATTATCAGAGAATTTTATATTACCTAAACCAGTAGCATTATCTGCCATATCCGTTTTGTCATCCTGTCCCTCAGTGTCCGCTGACATATCTGACATATCATTCCGCATATTAAATTGTATGTTTCCTCTATCATCTTTATTCCTGTTATCACAACACTTTCTTTTAACAGGTATACATATAGTGTCTCCTATATTAAGTCTGTAAACATCCGCATATGGATTTGCATGAAGTATCATTGCGAGCGGTACATTATATTTTCTGCTTATACCATACAATGTATCACCTTGTTTTATTGTATATGTCATTCCATCACAATTGTCATAATTCATATAAAACCTCTGCAATACAATAAATATAATAAATATGCGTCATAAAACGACCAGCTTTTTCATATTTAATACAAATATCATATTTCATATTTCAAACTTTCTTTATATTATATTCATAAAAGTTTTATTTTGACACAAAAAATTTAAGTTGGCTGCCAGACAATGCTACTTGAAATAAGAAATAGTTTGTCATATAATAGCAGAATATGACGACTTTTGGCTATTGGCTATGATATAGAAAGAGGTATACGATGAAATTAGATTTTAATACACTTGGTATTGATATTGGTTCAACAACTGTTAAAATTGCTATATTGAACAAAGAAGGCGAGATAATCTTTTCTGATTATCAGAGACATTATGCCAACATTCAAGAGACTTTGGCTAATATCATAGATAAGGCATACGACGAATTTGGAGATCTGCCCGTCGCACCTATGATAACAGGTTCTGGTGGACTTACTCTATCAAAACACATGGAGATTCCCTTTGTGCAGGAAGTCGTTGCTGTCGCAACATCATTAAAAGATTATGCACCAAGAACCGATGTTGCAATAGAGCTTGGTGGTGAAGATGCAAAGATAATCTATTTTACTGGTGGTATCGACCAGCGAATGAACGGTATATGTGCTGGTGGTACAGGTTCATTTATCGACCAGATGGCAACTCTCTTAAAAACTGATGCAGCAGGTCTTAATGAATACGCTAAAAATTACAAAGCTATATATCCTATCGCAGCAAGATGCGGCGTATTTGCAAAAACCGATATACAGCCACTTATAAATGAGGGTGCAACTAAAGAAGACCTTTCCGCATCCATCTTTCAGGCAGTCGTAAATCAGACGATAAGTGGACTTGCCTGTGGTAAACCTATAAAGGGAAATGTAGCATTCTTAGGTGGTCCACTCCATTTCCTTACAGAACTTAAACAGGCATTTATAAGAACGCTCGGACTTGAAGGAGATGCCATAATCGCACCCGACCACTCACATCTTTTTGCCGCATCTGGCGCTGCAATGAACGCCCATGCAGATGTGCAGTCTTCTCTCGGAGAGTTAAAAGAAAAACTTTCAAAAAAAATAGAACTTGAATTTGAAGTGACAAGAATGGAGCCTTTATTTGCTTCTGAAAAGGAATATGAAGATTTCACTGAAAGACATAACAAACACAATGTCAAAAAAGGTGATTTTGCTTCTTATAAAGGAGACCTTTTTTTAGGTATCGATGCAGGCTCAACCACTACAAAAGTTGCTGTTATTGGTGATGATGGTTCACTTCTATACTCATTCTACAGCAGTAACAACGGTAGTCCGTTAAAGACTGCCCTAAAGGCCATGAAAGACATTTACTCAAAGATGCCTGAAGGTGCAAGGATCGTGCGCTCATGCTCTACTGGTTACGGTGAGGCTTTACTTAAATCAGCACTTCTTCTTGATGAAGGTGAAGTTGAAACTGTTGCACATTATACTGCTGCCGCATTCTTTGACCCGAATGTAGACTGTATTCTTGATATCGGCGGTCAGGATATGAAATGTATCAAGATAAAAAATAATTCGGTCGATAAAGTCCAGTTAAATGAAGCCTGCTCATCTGGTTGTGGTTCATTTATCGAAACATTTGCAAAATCGCTTAACTACGAGGTAGCTGACTTTGCAAAGATAGCTTTATTTGCCAAAAATCCTATCGACCTTGGTTCAAGATGTACTGTATTCATGAACTCTAAGGTTAAGCAGGCACAAAAAGAGGGAGCAAGTGTTGCCGATATTTCAGCCGGACTTGCATACTCTGTTATCAAAAATGCACTGCTTAAGGTTATCAAACTTACTGATCCAAAAGACCTTGGAAAACAGGTAGTAGTTCAGGGTGGTACTTTCTACAACGATGCCGTCCTCAGAAGTTTTGAACGCATATCGGGCTGTGAGGCGATAAGACCTGACATAGCAGGTATCATGGGTGCTTTCGGCGCCGCACTTATCGCAAAAGACAGATATACAGGTCAGAAAAGTACAATGCTTTCATTTAAGGAGATAAACGAGCTTCGTTTTAAAACATCAATGACAAGATGTCAGGGATGTATAAACCACTGTCTACTCACAGTGAATGAATTTACGGGTGACCGCAAGTTTATATCAGGAAACCGCTGTGAAAAAGGACTCGGACTTGAAAAGAACAAAGACCATATTCCAAATCTTTTTGAATATAAAAACGAGCGTGTATTCAGGCATTATAAACCACTTAAAAAGGCGGATGCTCCTAGAGGAGTTGTCGGAATCCCACGCGTGTTAAATATGTATGAAAATTATCCGTTCTGGTTTACATTCTTCACCAAACTCGGATACAGCGTAAAACTTTCTCCTGTATCAAGCAGAAAGATTTATGAACTCGGTATCGAATCAATACCAAGTGAATCAGAATGTTATCCTGCAAAACTCGCACACGGTCATGTGACCTGGCTTATAAGACAGGGACTTGAATACATATTCTATCCTTGTATTCCTTATGAGCGTGTAGAAGTGCCTGACGCAGGAAATCATTACAACTGCCCTATCGTTACATCCTACGGTGAAAATATTAAAAACAACATAGAAGAACTTCGTGACGATAAGATAAAATATCAGAATCCGTTTATCTCTCTTGAGAGTGAAGAAATACTTACAAAGCGTCTTGTAGATTTCTTCCAGAAAGAAAATGGTATTCCTGCCGCAGAAATAAAAGCAGCAGCACATGAGGGCTGGCTTGAAATGCAGGCTGTACGTGACGATATGAGCAAAAAAGGTAAAGAAGTCCTTCAATATCTCAAAGAAACAGGCCGCCACGGTATCGTACTTGCAGGACGTCCATATCACAGTGATCCTGAGATAAACCATGGTATTCCTGACCTTATCACATCATATGGCGTTGCAGTTCTTACCGAGGACAGCATTTCAGAACTTTCCGAAGTTGACCGTCCTACTATCGTAATGGATCAGTGGATGTACCATTCAAGACTTTATAAAGCTGCTTCATTTGTTGCCAAAAATGACAATCTTGACCTTATACAGCTAAATTCATTTGGCTGCGGCCTTGATGCCGTTACAACAGATCAGGTAAGTGATATTCTTACAAAACAGAATAAAATTTACACTGTACTAAAGATAGATGAAGTAAACAACTTAGGTGCAGCAAGGATCCGTATCCGTTCACTCCTCGCTGCCGTAAAAGACAGAGAGCGTAAAAAGATAGAAGCTAAACGTGTTGATACTGCACATCACAGAGTTATATTCACAGAGCAGATGAGAAAAGACTACACAATACTCGTTCCTGATATGTCTCCTATCCACTTTGAGATACTCGAACCTGCGCTTGCTTCCTGTGGCTACAATGTCGAGGTGCTTAAAGCTGATAGTAAATGTATAGACTACGGTCTTAAATATGTAAATAATGATGCATGCTATCCATCACTTATCGTTGTTGGACAGTTTATGCAGGCTCTTTTGTCAGGAAAATATGACCTTCACAAAGTTGCCCTTATCATCACACAGACAGGTGGTGGATGCCGTGCAACAAACTATATAGGATTTATCAGACGCGCACTTGAAAAAGCCGGAATGGGTTATATCCCTGTTATATCAATGAGTGCCGGAATAGAGAAAAATCCGGGCTTAAAGATAAATCTTGAAATGGCAAACAAGGCACTTCAGGCACTTATATATGGCGATGTATTCATGCGTGTACTCTATAAGACAAGACCTTACGAAAAGGTAAAAGGCTCTGCAAATGCACTCCATGAAAAATGGAAAAAGATTGCCATCGAGTCAGTTAAAAAAGCTAACAAAAAACAGTTTAGGAAAAACATTCAGAATATCGTTAAGGAATTTGACGAACTTGAACTTGTTGATATAAAGAAACCAAAAGTAGGTATCGTAGGTGAGATACTTGTTAAGTTTATGCCGCTTGCAAACAACTTTATAGTTGAACTTCTCGAGGAAGAAGGTGCCGAGGCTGTTTGCCCTGACCTTATCGACTTCTTTATGTACAGCTTATACAATGCAAACTTTAAAGCAGAATATTTAGGCAAGAAAAAATCAAGCGCAAGGATAAACAACTTCCTTATATGGTTTATTGAGAAATATCGTAAGTGTGCAAATGACGCACTTGCAGCAAGTAAACGCTTCCACCCTACTGTTCCTATACAAAAACTTGCAGAGTATGCTTCACCAATCGTATCATGCGGTAACCAGACAGGTGAGGGATGGTTCCTTACAGGTGAAATGATAGAACTTATAAAATCAGGCGTTCCAAACATTGTTTGTACACAGCCATTTGGCTGTCTGCCTAACCATGTTGTAGGTAAAGGTGTAATAAAGGAACTGCGCCACCAGTACCCTGATTCAAACATTGTAGCAGTTGACTACGATCCGGGTGCAAGTGAGGTAAACCAGCTCAACAGAATTAAACTTATGCTCTCAACGGCAGGGAAAAATCTTCTTGCAGAGTCGAAAGATAATGAAGAAACAGCTTAGAAATGGAGTTTTCTAATGAATATACTGATTTGCAGATGGGATATTTTTATATATCCTGATATATTAGATACTTTGAAAAATGAGGGACATCTTTGTGATGTCCTTGATTTTTCTGCTATAAAAATGAGTGATAAGGATATTGCTTCTTTTTCAAAAATACTTGAAGATAAGATTTCCGGCATAAATAGCAATTTTCAAAATGATTTACCCTCTGATAATCCACCTAAAAAAAACTTATCAGCTTCATCACTCACTGAAAAAACATCAGAAAAAACTAAAAAATATGATGCAGTATTTTCAGTAAACTATTTTTCATATATAGCCGAGGTCTGCCACAAACTTAATATCCGTTATATATGTTACAACGTAGACTCCCCTCTTTTAAATATGCAGCATCCGTCAGTAAATTACAAAACTAACTGCATATACACATTTGACAGCAGCGAAGCTAAGCATTTTAACAACGAGGGCATAGACACTGTTCATTATCTTCCACTTTGTACTAATACGAAGCGTGTACAGACGCTTATTGAAAAAAGTTTATCAACAAGTAAAGACAACGATTTCAATAACTTAAAAAGGGCAAGTCAGAGTGAACATAAAAAAAATTCTATAAAAACAGCAATTTTAAATTACACAGAAAACTATGCAACTACAAAACCTGAATATACAAAAAACTGTAAAATTAATTTATTTTATAAATACAAATATGATATCTCGTTTGTCGGAAATCTCTACGATAAAAACCGATATGACGAGATGGAGCATATACTCCCCGACTACCTCTGCGGCTACATGGATGCCGCTATCGAAGCACAGTTAAACGTGAGCGGAGGTAATCTCTTAAAAAATATGCTCACACCTGAAATCATTGATATGCTGTCAGAATATACAGATATAAAGACGAGTACACAGTCTCATGCCGATTTAAAATTCCACTTTGCAACAAGCGTGCTTTCACACAAAACAGCAGCTAAAATGCGTACAATGACGCTTAACAGACTTGCCATGAAATATCCTAAGAATGTCCATCTTTTTACAACAAGTGACACCTCTGCCCTCTTTCCTGCGCTCATGACACATAAAGCCGTAGATTATCTTTTGGAAGCACCGCTTGTATTTGCACACTCTAAGATAAATATAAACATGACGGCACCAAATATCGAGACTGGAATACCTTTAAGAGTCTTTGATATACTCGGAGCAGGCGGCTTTCTCCTGACGGACTGGAGAGAGGATTTAAAAGACTGTTTTACAATTGGAAAAGACCTTGAAGTATTTGATGGCATAGATGACCTTCTCGAAAAAACAGATTATTATCTAAAGCATGAGGATAAACGGGTGGCGATTGCAAGGCATGGTCTTGAAACGGTGCGAAACAGGCATGATTATAGCGTGAGGATGAGGGAGATTTTTAAATAACGAAAAATTTATCATTATAAAAAAGAACAGCTAAGTTTTTTTATAAACACTCTTAGTTGTTCTTTTAATATTTTTAGTCAAGCGGATATTCACAATTCGCTCTGTTACTTATCGTAACAATTGTTTTAACCACTTTCCAAAACATCTTTTAGACACCCTTTCGAGGATATTTACGCTTTGCTTTTTACTCATATAACTTCTCATCTGCTTTTTTAATAACCGTATCCACTGATTCATTCTGCTGTGTCTGCTTTCTGTTATTTGTGTTTCGTTCTATCATTGAATATGTAATGCCTGTCTGATTATTTATTTTCATCTTTTCTCATTCCCCCTATTTTTTCATCCGATTTAGTTACTTACTTTTTAGTGGCTATTCTCAATCTGCTCTGCTATTTCCCTGATAGTGTTAAATTATTTCTGAATATTTTTCTATTTACGACTTTTCTTCTCAATTATTATATTGTCACTTTTCTTTTCGATTTCATTAAAATATAATAAACCGTTCTTTTTGTGTAATGAAAAAAGATTGTACTCATCACGCATTTACACCTTTATATCGAGAGTTGCACTTATAGATTTTGTGCCCCTTGTCTGTGCTACAATATTCTCTGTAATACTTTTTATATCTGTACCAGTGGTAAATATCATATGTGTGTCTTCCAGCCTCTCCTTATTCTTTTTTCCGTCTGCTTTCCGTTTTGCAAGCATTTTTTCATAGTCTTTCTTTTACTTTTTTATCAGCATAATTCTGCTTACAGTCAATAAAACTATAATCGAATATCTATCGGCATATGCATAGGCTGCCTTATTTCCATATGTCCGCTTTCTGAATATGTTTTTTCTGCATTTTGCGGCTCTACTGTGCTTTCTGTATCCCCTGTCCTATCTGTATTTTCTAAGACCGTTCCCTGTTCTTCCTGTGTTTTGTCCGTATTTTTTAAGCCCATCCTTTGTTCTTTCTGAGGCTTGTCTGTCTGTTCCTTCTGTATCTTATCATTCTCTGCATTTACTGCTCCTGTCCTGTTTTCTGCCTTTACCGCTTCTTCCATAGACTTATCCGCATCTGCAAGAGTTGACATCTGTGCCTTTGTTGCAGCCTGTGCTTTTTCCTGCAGAGCTGCCAATTCAGCTTCCCTCTGTTCGGTGTTGCCTTTTCCTGCATCCTGTTTGATTTCTGACTCAAGTACGGCTGCCCGTCCTTTCATCTGCATTGCCACACCTCCCTGCGCCTTTGCCTGCTTAACAGAAGAGTCTGCTGAGATCATCGCCTTCATACCTGTTTGCGACAATCCTGTGTCTTTCTTTGAAGATGTTTTTTTAGTATCGGCAATCATATCGTCCATTGACGATGAACTTTTACTCTGCAGTTCTCTTCTCTGCTCAATCTGGTGCTGTCTTAACTGCTGGTTAAGGTTCATAATCTCCTGCTGTATTTCCTGACGCTTTTTCATCTTATCCTCTAATAACATTTCTTCATTCGATGATATATCCCGCAATTTCTGTTGTGCTTTTGCAATCTGATTCTGAATATTTTTACTTACAGGATCATTCATCTGTGCCACTCCCATTGTTCCCGCCTGCGTGTTGCCTCCGTTAAATCCGTCAATTCTCATCATTCCGTCATCCTCCTTGAGTGAATACACTAACATCACTTCTTTAAAATCTGTATCATGTGATTTCTCTTTATTTTTTCTTTCGGCATAGCTTTTCTTGCCCTGAACAGCAATGTTGTGAACCACCCTTTTTTCGTTGTAAAGCAGTCTGAAAATTCTTTTCAGACTATCGCAGTGCTCCTCAAATATTGTTACAAGCAACATATTTTCATAACTACCTGCGCAAAAAGCACTATATTTTTCTACAATTTGTAAAATACATAGTGCCAATTTATTCCCTTATTCTACCTGCATCATAATGCTAAGTATCACTTCCTCATTTTCCTGCTCCAAAGAGATATCTCCCATATACATTCTGGCAACCCGGCGGATGTTATTCAGACCAATTCCATGTTCCTTTCCAGATTTTGTTGTTTCCGGTAAACCACCGTCACCCAAATTAAGCTGCCCCTGAAAGCTGTTTTTTATGGTTATCATAAAGATACTGTTTTTCCGAAAAGAAGAAATATTGATATACGGATCATCTCCGTTCACATTTTCTATACAGTTATTCAAAGCATTATTTAAAATCACACTCAGATCAAATGCATTTAGCTTCGTATTCTCCGGATAATGGAAATCTGATATAAACCGAATCTGCTTTTCTTTTGCTTCTCTTAGCTTTTCCATCAAAATAGCGTCAATCACAGGACTTCCTGTCTTTATCGCAGGAGATACCTCATCCCATTCATTTTTCAGATGTTTCAGATATTCTATAGCATCAACCGTATTGTCATGCGCCACCAGATGTTCTAATGTCTGCATATGATTTCCCATATCATGGCGCAGGGAGCGGATATCCTGATATAGCTTTTCCACTTCCTCGATATGCTTTTTCATGTCACTTATCTGATTTAACACCAGTTCCTGTCCCTGCTGTTCTTCCTGCGTCTGTTTCCAGTTTTGGAACATTACAATCACCGCAAGAATAGCACCTATGGAAATCAGATAGTGAAAAAAACTTATAGCTCCGTAAAATCCATAGGTATCAATCATACTCTTTCCGGTATCTTTTTCATATATTTTGAAAATACCATACTCAGTGACACCTACAAGCGAAGGTATAGTAAGAATTACCATCTCTTTGACATCCATCTCATCTTTTTTGTATATGTATGCTTTGTTAATTAGTCCGATTGCAACTGTAAGAAAAACAATACAAAGTACAATATCAATCCCCCTGCTTCCCACATAGAGTCCATATTGCAGCCATTCTTTTCCTGTACCCATATCCCGAAATACAAGTGTTTTTTCAATGAGATTATCTAATTTTGCAGCCATTGCAACCGCCGGCCATCGTATTGAAAAGAAAGTAACTGAAAGAAATATTTTCTGATATATGTTTCTTCTGTCCTCTGCATACATCACAGGAAACGCTGCTATAACTCCAATCAGATATGCAAAAAAATTATCAATCTGCTGCGGAATCACATATAGTACAAGCATCGTCGCGATATAAATAATACTGACTGCCACAGCCCTCTTCTTCTTTTTCATATAAGGACATACAAATTTACCAAAACAGATTCCTGTAATCACAAGAATCGCAATAACAGACATCTTTGCCGTAACCATCCAGCATTTTTCTAACAAGCTCATCAGATCTGATTTCCTTTCCTCTGGTTATATTTCAGATACTGCTTTACAAACTCAGGATAATTCTTTTTAGCAAGCAACGCAGTTCCATTTTCCATCGTTACGCAATCTGCATCATATTTTTCAACATATTTGAAATGTATAAGATATGCTCTGTGTGTACGAAAAAAATCTTCACCTGCCTTGTCACTCAACTCCTTTAGTTTTCCGTAATATTCAATATCCGTATTCTGTGTATGGATAATAACTTTTCTGTTATATACTTCGGCATACACAATATCCCTCAAAAACACTTTTATATGACTTCCTGATGACTGTATCATTATATATCTTTCGTCAGTTTTATTTTCAGAATGTTTCCCTACTGTTTTTACTGCCTTTTTTACAATCTCCTCAAATTTTTCATCTGAAAACGGCTTAACCAGATAATGAAATGCAGCAACATCAAATGCCTGAAAAACATACTCCTCCACCGCCGTCACAAATATCAGTACCATATCTTCATTGCTCTCGCGGAGAATTTTCGCTGTTTTCATCCCGTCTGTTCCCGGCATCTGAATATCCAAAAAGAGAATATCAGGCTTACAGCCGCTTGAAATCAATTCATCACCTGACAGGTACTTTTCTATAACCACATCAGGCAGAAGTTTTTTTATTTTTTCTTCTAATATCTGTACTATAGACTTATCATCATCGCAGATGGCGATATGCATATTAATCCCCCCTAATTGTATATACATCAATTATAACAAAAAAATTAAAGCAATATCTATCTCTAATGATGTGAATGAACCTTTTTTTGTTGTGAACAAGATATTATACATCATATTTGCAACTTTCTTCAAGATTATTTTTTGCCGTTTTGTGACTTTCTTCAAGATTTTATTTATCGTTTTTGTAACTTTCTTCAAGATTTTATCCTTTTATTTCAAAAAAGACAGTAGCTTTCACCACTGTCTTTCTGATAATTGATATTTCCAAAGCCTTTTTATCATCTCATAACTCATTTACAATAAGACTTAATCGTATTTGCGATAAAATACTCTATCATTTCTGTTCCTGCTTATATGCCGTAACCGATTTTCCTGTCCAAAGAGAAAATGCCCGAAAGAATGAATTTATATCCTGATACCCCAGCAGATACGCAATATCTTCCGATACGGATATGCCATACATTTTCAGCAATGCCGCATAATTTTTATCTAATGGAAAATGTTTCAAAGTGTCACCTTCTTTTAACTGAAATGTTTAATTACCCAGTCATAAACTCTGTCACCGAATATTTTCTGTGTTATAACCATAGGCTTTGCCATAAAACCTACAAGATAGCGTGTGCGTGGTCTTTTCTTTGTAACTGCTTTCTTTACTGTTTTTGCAATTAGTTCCGGCTTTGCAAGCATATTTCCAGAATAATTTTTAATCATTCCGTCAGCAGCCTTGTTTGCATACTGCTCATAAGCTCCACCCTTTGCCGTTTCTTTCAAATGTTTTGCTGCTATGATTCCCCAGTCTGTTTTAATTCCACCCGGCTCGACAACCACTACATCAATTCCAAACGGAGTAAGTTCCATCCTAAGACAGTCTGAAAATCCCTCAACTGCAAACTTTGTTGCATGATACCAGCCACCAAATTTCGTCCAGATTTTTCCACCCATTGAAGATATATTCACAATCTTACCATATTGATTCTTTCTCATTCCCGGTGTTACAAGCTGAATAAGTCGTGCCATTCCAAAAAGATTTACATCAAACTGTCTTCTTGCCTCGTCCATAGGCACATCCTCGATGGCACCATATGAGCCATACCCGGCATTATTTACAAGTACATCAATATGACCAACTTCCTTTAATATAGTTTCTACACATTTGACCATTGATTCTTCATTTGTCAAATCTAAAGAAATCGGTCTGATCCCATCTTTTTTTAATTCCTTCATCTTATCAACACGTCTTGCTGCCGCATATACTGTAAATCCTGACTTTGCCAGTTCTCTTGCCGTCATCGCACCAATACCGCTGGATGCTCCTGTTACCAATGCTATTTTGCTCATCATAATTCCTCCGTATGTGATATGTTCTTTGTTATGATGCCATTATAGCCAGTTATCTTTATGGATTGAATGACAGTCTGTGCCAATTTTAATGCAATTTGTGCCACCTTACAGTCAAACTACACCTCTTACTTCCATAATTTTATTTCTAACCTTGAACATCCGTTCAAAAAGTCTCCCTCGCTTTCAGCTTCTAGTCTTTAGTTCGAACTTCCATTGAAAAGCTTCCTCAATTTCAGCCTTTAATTCTCATCCTTTGCTTCCAGCTCGGTCAATTCCACTTCGTTGCCATGTTCTTTTATTAATCTTATTAAATCATCTGCCTGCATATAAATAGTAGCTGTATTATCATTTGGATGAACGGCAATCTTTTTTCCAGCAAATTCTTTATCAAGGTAAAAATGTACTTTATTTTCCTTGTCATTCAAAATTCCAAGCGGCGTGACTGCCCCTGGTATAAGTCCCATAATATTTGACAGTTCTTCTTCTGATGCAAATGAAAGTGCCCGAAGTCCATTCTGCCTGCGAAATGCTTTTAAATCAACACGCTTATCTCCTTTTACGGTAATCAGATAATAATTACGCTTTTTATCATCCCTGACAAACAGATTTTTTGCATCACATTCAGGATAAGGCAGTTCTACATCCTCTAAATCTTTCATATTGAAAACTGCCTTATGCTCAACAACTTCATATGATATATTTTTGTTTTCAAAATAACTGTAAATTTCTTTTTTATCCATAATATGTCTCTTCTCATCACTTCACATCTGTCTTCATTTGCTTCTATAACATAATATGAGGGCAAAAATATTTTGCCCCCAGCTAATGCACTGATTAGTATATTTCTATATACATCTTACATTCCTTAAAATAATCTATGACCCAAAATAATTACTGTCAAATCCTGTCTTTTCAGGCTCTTTCTTCTCTTCCTGCACAGTCTGTATGTTTCTATTTATATCTTTGTTCTGACCATCCTGTCCTGCTGTATTATTCTTATTTATATCGCCTGTGTTACTGTCAACATTCTGTGAACCAGATGCTTTCTGATAAGGATTTTCCTGTCTGGTAAATACTCCATCATCATTGCCATTTCGACCATTAGGATTTCCACTAAATAAATCCTTTACATCTCTGCTTCTGTCATATCCATTTGGATTACCAAAGATGTCATCATCAGACATTCCCATCTGACTTTCCATCTCTTTCTTAAGTTCTTCAAACTCAATCTCATTCTGACTTGGCTGCTCACTCTTTTCTATAAGTTTTCCTTTACTGTCAAGATGCTTTCCTACTATAACAATAGCTATGACAAGCACGATCGTAATAGCAAATCCGCCCTCCATACCAAAGCTTCCACCATTTATCACTGTTGCCCCACCATCAACTGATGTCGAAGTAAATATTGAACTTGTAATCTTGTTTCCACTTACACTTATTCCATAAAGATTACCCTGAACAAAATTCCATACACTGTGAAATGCTCCAACAATCCATATGTTTTCACAATCAGCAAATAAAAGTGCCGCAAATAATCCATATAAGAAAAGATTAAACATTGCAAGACCATCAACTCCAGCATTCATTCCATGAAGCATAGCAAAAAATAATGCACTAAATATTGCTGAATTTATCACATGATATCTTCTTGTAAGTGATACAAAAAAATATCCTCTACAAAGAACTTCCTCTGCCATTCCCTGAATCATATACCCAATAAAATAACCCACTATATAGATTACTGATATATTCTGTGCAATTCCGTCAAAAGTAATACTTTTTGTCAAGACGCATATAAGATATGCCACCGAAAAGATGACAAGTGAAAAGAACATTCCTTTTAAATAATTTAAAATAGCACCTTCAGTCTTAAAACCAAGTGTATTTAATTTCCTCTTTTCAACAAATCTGCAATACAGACATACAACTACTATGATAAGTAGTTCTGAGATAAGCGTTACAATAGTCATCCACTCCGGCATGTTTGATATAAGCTGCATCATCTTATTTATGTCAGGCTGACCTGATGTTATCATATTTATATAATCGTTATTTCCGAGCATATTTACCATCATAGCAGGCACCTGAATGATACCGCTCGCCATAGAACCGACAATAAATAATGCTATCGCAATACAGATCTCTCCAAATATTCCATGCCCTCTCTTTACTGCTGCCGCCTGCATAAATTTAGGTTTTCTGATTTCTTTCATAATAATAAACTTTTTGTTCCTCTCTTTAAATTCGGTTCACAAATCCTAAATAGAGCCGGAAATTAACTTTTCCGGCTCTGTAGTCTTTGCAAAGCGTTTTTATTTCACGCTTTAACTATAACAAATATCTGTTTTTTTATCAATAGCAGCAATATATTTCAGTCATATCATAAGAATTTTTTAATGTTACACCTACGATATGACCAGCAACAAATTTTTTCTTTTAAACATTTTTAATAAGACAAACTATCTATCAAAATAATATTCTTTTCCTCCTACACTTATTCCCTTGATATCATCAATATCAAACGGCCCTTCAATATCCATCAATGAATATCCCTTATTTTCTTCATTTCCATATTTTACTCTTGTCTGTTTTTTAGTAAGCTCTGAGCATATAGAAAATGAACTCTTTTTTCCATTTTTCATAAGAAGCTGCATATAACCACTATCATTTTTGCCTGTCTTTTCATAGTATTCATTCTGATATTTATAATACATCTTCGCAAATCCATAATCACTTGTCACCGAAAGAGTACTTACTGTAACTTTATGACCTTTCACATACAATGACTTCTGTCTTTTATCAGCAGTTGTTTTTATCTTTACCTGGTATGTTCCGTCATTTACAAAACGATCGGAATTATTTTTTTCTCTTCTCTCTCCGTCAAATGAAAGATTATGTTCTTTATCATATTCACCATGTACAAAATCCGTCAAGCCCAATTCAAACACAACATCACCATTATAAACACCATCCGATGTATATGCATAATAAATCGTATTGTCGATTCTTTTCAAAATTCTGTTTCGCTCAGTCGAGATATTATATTTTAAAAGTTGTTCATCTGTTATTGATGGGGATGATATAGCTAAATTTTTCGGAAGTTTAAATCCATTTTTTCCCGTAACCTTAAATATGACATATAATCTTGAACGGTCAGCAAAAAAAGCTCTTACTTTTATATTAAGATTTGTATTGGTATTCTTTTCTTCCAATACTTCAAAGTTACTATCAAGTTTTGATATTATTTCAGGTTCTGCTTCCTTAGTTTTCCATATGTCACTGAAAAGTTCCGATATCGTCATGTTGTGCGTAGCTGCATATGTTCCTGTTCCTCCTATCAAAATAATTGCTGCACAAATAGCTGCGACTACTGGTTTAAATATATTCTTCTTTCTAAATCTCTTATTTTTTTCCTCTCTTTCATCCCAAATATTCATTATGTTTCTATGGAGATTTAAATTCGGTTTTTCTTCCGTCCTCATGACATTTTTTAATAGCTCATCCATCTTTTTGTCCTGTTTATTCATAACCGTTTTCCTCCAATCTCTGTTTTAAAATTTTCCTTGCTTTATGTAATCTGCTTTCAACTGTTCCCTGTGGAATATGCAATGACTTTGAGATTTCTTTTGATGACATATCAAGTGAATAAAACATCTCAATAACTACTCTGTATCTGTCCTTTAATCTTGAAATCTCATATTTAAGATACTCTGCCTCATCATTTTTTAAGGCGTTTTCTTCCGGAGTAAGATTTTTGTCATCCCTGATGCTCTTTTCAAACTCTTCACCCATATCAGAAACCGGCACAATACTTTTCCGTCTGAAAATTTTTCTTCTCTTTGACTTCCAAATATAAAATGCTCTTCCCATAATATAACTTTTAGGATTATTGCTGTATTCTATTTTGTGCATATTCTCAATAATATCAAGCCATGTATCCTGAAACAATTCATCTGCGTCTTCCCTTTTTTCACAAAGCCTGATACAAAAAGAATATACATCTGTTTCATATCTTTTAAGTACATCCTCAAATTCTTCTCTTGTCAAAACATTTTCCTCCTTCTTAGGCGCCTACAACAAATATAAGTCATGACAAAAAGATTTCTTCATTTTTTGCATATAATAATCTTATGGTCATATATCGTGCAAATAATGATACTATAAACCTTAAATAAAAAACTGCTTTCTAAATAATAAAAAAAGCTATAAATTCATCAGCCCCTTTTACATGATACTGATGAATTTATAGCTTTTTTAATTTTTTCTAAATATCACAATTTTGTACAAATGTTAAAACTGTCATAACCACATTGAGCAAATTTAAACCTGTCTTGTAAACCACATATACCTATTAATTTTATACTTACTCTCTCACACACTTACCTTTACGCTTCACCTTAAACATTTCCTTCCATATAGCAGGATGGAAAAGGATAAGAAGCGGGAATAACTCAAGTCTTCCGGCAAGCATATCAAATATAAGTACAAGTTTTGATATCACCGTAAAGTGTCCAAAGTTACAGGTAGGTCCTACAAGTGCAAGTCCGGGACCTATATTGTTCATTGTGGCTGTTACGGCAGTAAAATTCGTGATAAGGTCTTTATCTTCAAATGACAATATAAAGACTGACGCCGCAAATATTATAAAAAATGTTATAAAAAACACATTTACTGAACGTACTACCTCATGCTCAACAGGCTTCTTGTCAATCTGAATCTTTCTTATACATTTTGGATGTATATATGATTCGAGGTCTTTTATAATGGTTTTTACAAGTATTATAAATCTCGATACTTTTATTCCACCGCCTGTACTTCCTGCACACGCACCGCAGAACATCAAAAATACAAGCACCGTTTTACAGGTCTGCGGCCACTTATCAAAATCCACACTTGAAAATCCTGTTGTCGTTATGATCGATGCAACCTGAAATGATGACTGTGTAAGTGCCTCAAAGAATGACTTTGTTGTATCTATTATGTGAAAACATATGATACCTATTGATGCTATTATAATAAGAAAGTAATACCTTACCTCCTCCATCTTGAATGCCTTTTTAAACTGCTTATATAAAATATAATAATATGCATTGAAGTTTACACCAAATAATATCATAAATATAGTAAGCACCCACTGTATGTATGGTGAGTAACTTGCCGCACTGTCATTCTTTATACCAAATCCACCTGTTCCGGCAGTTCCAAATGCCATTGCAAGTGAGTCAAATAATGGCATTCTTCCTATGAGTAAAAATATTATCTGCACTAATGTTAATGCAATATATATTATATACAATATCTGCGCCGTATGCTTAACTTTAGGCACAAGTTTGCCAACTGAAGGCCCAGGGCTTTCCGCCCTCATGAGGTTTATTCTTGAACCACCTCCAAGCGGGATTATGGCAAGCAGAAATACAAGCACACCCATTCCACCGAGCCAGTGAGTAAAACTCCTCCACATGAGTGAACAGTGCGACAATGCTTCAACATCACTTAATATACTTGCTCCTGTTGTTGTAAAGCCTGATACTGTTTCAAAAAGAGCATCTATAAGTGATGGTATCTCCCCTGTCAATATAAATGGGATACAGCCAAAAAAACTCATAAATATCCAGCTTAAAGCAGTAGCTACGCAACCTTCCTTCAGATAAAAAACCGAACTGTTTGCTTTCCTGTGAGTCATGACCATACCCAGCAAAAAAGTAACAATACCAACAGCAAGATAGACAAATCCCTGCTTTTCCCTGTAAAATACCGCAACAATGCACGGAAGCAGCATAAATGCTGCTTCAATCTTTAATACACTGCCTAATATATATCTTATAATCGACCTGTTCATTTTTTAATCTCCCTAAAACTTCTTCAAAATCTCCTTTATGCACTTTAAAGGCCTAAATCTTTGCGAAGCAAATATTATCCAATCCGCCCGGCTAAACTACTCCAGAATATCAAGTATCGTATTAAATCCTGTCTGTGTAGTAACGATCATAACAGTGTCATTTACCTGTATGAAATCCTGTCCTGTAGGAATAATTATCCTACCATTTCTGTTTATAAATGAGATAAGAACTCCCTTTTTGATATTAAGATCCATAATCGCCTCGTTTGTGACTGCTGAAGCTTCCTCTACCGAAAACTCTATAGCTTCAACCCTTGAGTCACATAGCTGGTAAAGTGTCTGGATATGATTGCTTTTTGAAGCATTTTTAGCTCTTACATAGGCTATTATCGCCTCAGATGTAATATACTGAGGATACATAATACTTCCAAGGTCAAGATTATTTATAACATTTTTAAAATTTGTTCTCGTTATCTTTGTAATTACCTTGGCATTTGAAACCTGTTTTGCATGAAGTGTAAGCATTATATTTTCTTCATCTATTCCCGTAAGCGGTATAAATGACTCAACATTTTCTATCCCCTCTTCGTAAAGCACTTCCTCATCTGACCCATCCGCATTTATTATAATGGCTTTTGGCAAAAGTATGCTAAGTTCCTCACATCTTGCTTTATTCTGCTCGATTATCTGCACTGATATTCCCATGGCAAGAAGCTGATTTGCAAGATAATATGCAGCTTTTCCACCACCTACTATCATAGTATTTTTAACATGTTTTGTTTTCAAGCCAAATTTCTGCAAAAAGCTTTTTACGGTCTTTCTGTGCGCTACAAATGATAATACATCACCTTTCTGCATTACAAAATCGCCCCACGGAATATATACTTCTCCACCTCTTTCAATAGTGCATATAAGTACATTTGCAATGTCTCTTTTACCAAATTCCTGAATAGACATTCCATCAAGCATATTTCCCTCAGAAATCTTAAATTTGATAAGTTCGGCCTGTCCATGCGCAAATGAGTTTACCTCAAGTGCTGTTGGCAGGCATAAAATTCTGGTTGCCTCAACGGCAGCCTCAAGTTCAGGATTTATTATCATAGTAAGACCAAGTTTGTCTCTTAAATAACTTGCCTCAGTACTATAATCAGGTGTCCTTACTCTCGCGATAGTGTCACACTGACTTACATGTTTTGCAACCGTGCAGCACAACAGATTTAACTCATCAGAATCGGTTACTGCAATAAGGAGATCAGCTGCCTCTATACCAGCTTCCATCTGCACACTGTAGCTTGCCCCGTTTCCTGCAAGCCCCATGATATCATACTGATTTGCAATCTCCATAACTTTCTCACGATTTCTGTCTATAATGGTAATATCATGTCCCTCTTTACTTAGCTGTCTTACCAATGCATTTCCAACTTTTCCGCATCCTACAATGATAATGCTAAGTCCTGATTTTACCGCATTCTTAAATTTCATGACCTCTGTACTCCTTTTTCGAGATAAATATTTATTTTTCAAATTTTAAATTTCTATGATAGACTTATCCTAGTACATTATGCCTGTTTTGTCAAAGAATTTTATTTTTTTCTATAACTTTATCTGTGAAAGAATAAAAAGGCAGACTTATGAATACTTCTATCCACAAGCCATGCCTTGATTTTATGAATACCTTTTCAAATATTACTTCTTTTTATATTTCTTCTCTAATGTATCAATTTCTGCATATATCGTTTCTCTTATCTTTTCCTTGTCATATTCGATGGTGCTTTTACTCATCACAAAAATTTTGAAAAACAATCCAAGACTTATTGATGCAAATATATTGATAAGAGCAAGTATCTCCTCATCACTATCTACATTAAGCTCATCTTTGTTTATGTATTCAAACATTATACCTTTCGGCGTACGAGCCTCTTCCATTTTTCCTTTCATCGTATCGCTTACGATCATGTCGAATACCCACGGCTGTGAAAACATTTTTTTCATGCCTTCCATCTTATCGCTGCAGCCGGCTGAGATTATAAAGTCTATCGCTTTTCTCATAAATGAAAACACATCGCCACTACAATCTTTTATGAAACTTTCTACAAAATCAAATGCTTCTTTTTTATGCGTATTGACAATATACAGAAATATATCTCTTTTATCTTCAAAATACTGATAAAAGCTCCCTCTTGGTATCGCTGCCTCTTTTATGATACGGTTTATGGATGCTGCGTCAAATGAATTTTCAAGAAACTCTTTCTCGGCAGCAGCCATTATCCTTTTTCTTTTTTCCTCAGGCAGCCTGTAAAATGTTTCTTTTGGCATCTTTAAAACTCCATTCTTTTGCCTTATTACCTTACTTTGCTGCTATAAATACTTTTTGCTTTACATCAGATATTTACTCTCCATCTGTCAGATAGTCCTCAGCCTCATCAGGTATATCATCCATATCATCACTTCCGGTATCTATCTCCTTTGGCTGTTTACGATATAGGATATCATACATTATAGGTACTATATAAAGTGTCATAAATGTTGAATAGATAAGACCAAAGCATACTACTATAGCCATACCCTGCTGCATAGCATTTCCTGCATCCTGAGAAAATACCATAACACTCATTGAAAGAATTGTCGTAAGTGCCGTCATAAGTATAGGACGCATACGTGTCTTACCTGTACCGACAAGTGCCGCATGCTTCTCTACGCCGCCTATCCTTAATTTATTTACATAGTCAACAAACACGATACCATTATTTACAACTGTTCCCATAAGTATCATAAATCCCATCATAGACATTGCTGAGATTGACTGACCAAATGCTAAAAGTCCAAGCATACCACCTGTAAATGCAAGCGGAATAGTAAATATGATGATAAATGGTGAGAGAAGGCTCTGAAACTGTGCAACCATTACAAGATATATAAGCAAAAGTCCAAGTGCAAGCGCCTGAACAAACTGCATCATCATATCATTAACCTGTGTTGCCTGACCACCTATCTCGGCTGAATAGCCTTCCGGCATTTTGTACTTATCAATCTTTTTCTGAAGCTGTCTTGAAAGAAGTGTTGCATTTTCACTCTCATCTACATCAGCAGAAACAGTAATCATCTGTGACTGATTTTCTCTAGAAAGAGTCTGTGCTGTCTTTCCCTCATCCTTCTTGGCAAATTTTGAAAGTTTATATATTTTTTTCTTATCATTGCCATTTGAATCTTTTGTTGTCGCTGTAACTTCAGCTTTCATAAGATTCTCATAAGTAAGCTCATCTGTTTTATTTACAAACTTAACATCAACATCCGTATCATCAACATTTAATGTAATCGATGTCTTATCCGTATTAATACGTGTTGCAAGCTGCTGATAAATTCCTGCTACAGTAAGTCCTGCATTGGCGACCTTGTTCTTATCAAGTGTAAGGTGTATCTGCTTATCGGCATCTTCAAGACCATTCTTTGCACCGCTGCATCCATCAATACTATTCATCATTTTCTTGAAGTCGTTACTTATACTTACAAGCTTATCCATATCGTCACCGTATATGTTAACTTCAAGTCCCTGGCTCATCATACTTCCCATACTGCCAAGTGCTGATGAAGAAACTGTAAGATCTTTACACTTTATGTTCTTAGTATTTTTTTCGATAGTCTTTCTTATCTTCTTAAACTGCTTTGTTGTCTTAATATCACTCTTTGTGATTATATTGAATGTAAAACTTGTGTAATTGTCTGCTGCACCGCCCAGTGAACCAGCCATAGCACTTGCGTTTCCGTCAGTCACTCCAACTTTGTCAATTCCATCTACCTTCATTATCGCCGCCATCACTTTGTCAGCAGTCTTATAAGCACTCTGCTTACTTGTTTTCTTATCAACCTCAAGGCTTACGGAAATCTGATTACTTTCCATACTGTCCATCATTACAAGTCCCATACCTGAAAGTTTCACTACACATAACACAAGCAATCCTACTGCTATCACAAGCGGGATAACTTTATGCTTAAGGAAAAATTCAAGTGATCTTCCATATGCATCTTTAATCTTGTCAAATATTTTATGCTCAGGATTCTTAACTTTCTTAAGCATTATAGAACCCATAGTTGGCACAACTGTTATCGCAACAAGAAGTGATGCTATAAGTGAGTATGATATCGTAAATGAGAACGGAATAAGCATCTGACTTACTGTCCCTGATGTATATACCATAGGAAGGAATACACATATAGTTGTAATAGTTGATGCTATAATAGGTCCAAGTACCTGTTTTGTTCCCTGTACTGCAGCTCTTAGTGCTGAAAGTCCCTTATTTCTAAGTCGGTAGATATTCTCCATAACAACGACTGAGTTATCGACAAGCATACCTATACCAAGACAAAGACCTGCAAGTGACATTACATTTATGTTTATTCCCGTAAAGTACATTATAATAAGTGCAAAAAGTACACTAAAAGGAATACTGAATGCCACGACTATAGTTGGTCTTACATCTTTAAGGAATAATGCAAGTACGATAATAGCAAGTATCGCACCCATAACTATACTGCTTAATACACTTGAAATTATATTCTTTATAAAGTCGCCCTGATTACTTAAAGGTGTTATTGAAAGACCTTTATATTTTCCTTCCAGTTCCTTAAATGAATCTGTAAGTGAATTTGTCACATCACTTGTACCCGCCGTACTTGATTTATATATTGAAAGCATTACGGCATCTTTGCCATTTATCTTTGCATACTGATCTCCAACATTATCTACAATAACAACATTTGCAACATCAGATATCTTTATAGAACCTACGCCTTTTACTTTTGTAAGCACCATATTTTTGATCTGTTTTGCACTCTCATAGTTCTCGCCTATCTGGATAAGCCATTGATCATCATTTTTATCATCGATATATCCTGCTGGCATAGAGAAGTTCTGAGCAGTAATAAGCTGTGACAATGTATCAAGTGTAAGAAGTGCATCTAAATTTGCATTTTCAAGTGCTGCATCTTTTGAATCATCAAGCTGCTTCTGTGCGTCTTTAAGTTCTTTCTTTGCATTTGATATCTCTTTTTTAGCAGCCTCCATCTGAGCCTGTGCTGAACCGAAACCTGCTGATGCCTGATATCCTCCGGCAACCGCCTGTTCCTGTTTTTTGTCCATGCCCTTCATTTTCTGATTTATCTTATCTACCATAACCTGCGCAACTTTTATCTCTGTCTTTAAGTTTGCAAGTTCTGTATCTATCTGAGGCATTCTGATTTCTGCAATATTGTAAACTTTTGTCATAGATGCAACAGTAAGCTTCTTTACAGAATCTCCCTGTCCCATCTTTGTAAGCCATTCTTTAAATTTATTAAACTTATCAGGATTATTTATGGCATCTTTAACACTTGAAGGAATATCTATTCCACTCATTTTTGCTGCTTCGCCAAGTTTTTCATTAAATGTATTAAACATTCCATTTAATGACTTGTATGTATCAGGAAGCTTTGCATCTTTATATGCTTTTTTTTCGGCTGAAAGTGCTGATCTGTTTGCTTTTAGGCTTGTAAGAGTTGACTCATATGAAGCCTTCATCGCCTGAGCCTGATTCATTGCAACAGAGGCTTTTGCAAGCTTACTTGTTGTATCAGTCTGTTTAGTACTTAATTTTCCCTCCTGCGCTTTTAACTTTGAATTACCCTCATCTAGTTTCTTTTTAGCTTTATCTATCTTCTTTTGTGCATCTCTTAGTTTTTTATTTGTATGCGTAAGAATATCCTTATTTACCTTATCTATCTTTTTCTGATTTAATCGTACTTCTATAGTATCATTTATATTTCCTGTTTCTGTGATACTTGCAACACCATTCTGTCTCTTTAAATAAGGAATGACTACTTTATCAGTAAATGCTGTGATATCCTTTATATCCTTACCATCATAGCCTACACTGACCGCCATAGTCGCCATCATATCTGCACTTATCTCCATAATGTTTGGTGTACCACAATCATCAGGCAGATCAAGTGAATTTAACGATTTTGAAACTCTTACAAGAGCGGCATCCATATCAGTATCATCAGAGAACTCAAGCATTGTCATTCCATAGTTACTGCTTGATGTACTTGATACTTTATTTACACCACTTATCGTTCCAAGCGCATCCTCGATAGGTTTTGTCACATTATCCTGTACCTTCTGTGGCGAGGCACCAACCTCCGTAGTAATAACTGCAAGATATGGCATTTCCATATCAGGCATAAGATTTGTCTGCATCTTACTTAAACTGACACCACCAAATGCCAGAACTATAACAATAGCCACCAGAGTAAGATACGGCTTTTTAACAAACATTTTTGTCATGGTCTTTACTTTTCCTTTCTAATTGTCAAACAAACAAATATGACACCCTGTCATATCCAACAAACGCAATTATATATGACACCCTGTCATATGTCAACAAAAAAAGTACCAGTTTATCTTAATTTAATAAACTAGCACTTTTTCGATAATTTTTTAATAATAAACCTCTCTATTACAAACATTATGTTAATCATTATTTGATAAATCGATCCATTTAAGCAAGAACTTATACACTGCTTACTACACAAATCGCCGTAGCCCGCTACGGCTCATTCTTCCGTCTTGCAGACTGAAAATTTACCCTGCGTTATTTAGCTGAAAGTCCGTGATACAGTACACTAGTCAATAATCTCCCCAATCTCTTTCTCCGTCTTCTTTACCTCCTGTTCAAATTCCCTAGCCGACATTCTATATGCCCCTGAACCGATGACTATCATCTGTTCCAGTCCATCCGAGGTTGCTACTGTTACATTATGCTTTTTGCCTATCTCATGTGTTACTTTTTCTATATACATATCTGCCGTTTCTGCTTCTTTCGTATATACTACATTTATATTATGATATTTTGACACTTCCCCGGGATTTCCTTTGACTTTGTATGCATCAAATACAAGGATAAGCTCACATCCTTTAAATCCCTGATAATTACACAATATATCCATAAGTCTTGTTCTTGCGGCTTCAAGATTTTCCTTTGACAGTTCGTTTAATTCCTTCCATGAGAATATTATGTTATATCCGTCTACAAGAAGATATTGTTTTCCTGATCTTAAGCTTTTTTCATGCCTTTTTAAATATTCTGCACCACCACTATCATAAACTGATTCCTTAGGTTTCTTTGACCATTTTTTTCTTTCATAGCCAAATCGTCCCTGCGTATCACTTCCACCACCTTTTCCTGCCGCGCTCTTTCCAAATGTCCTTTCAAAGATTGCCTCAAGTTCCTTATCTTCTTCTATTGAACCACCTGTGCTGCCTTTAAATGCACCGCTGCGGATTTTTGCTGCTTTGTATACATCCTCATCTGATATATCTTCAGTAGTTTTCTCCTCTCCTGTATCTACTGCTGCCTCAAGATGCATATAATCTTTTACCTCATACCAAGGTACATAAAAACCGGAACCGTGTGCACAAAATACTGAGCCAGTCGGATTATTTATATCTGCATCAGGATCATACATTTTTTCCGCTATTAGTTCTTCCTGATTTTTACACGGTCTGTACCCCTTAAGTGTGCATGAAAGTCTGCCACATCCAGCCGTATATGAATTTACCTGCATCATATAGCCACTCATCTGTGCCACAGGAGCAATTCCGGTAAATTCAGAATTTTCGCCCTTTTGAAAAGGTCCTTCGAACCTTGCCCCCATTCTGTCAAGATCAGTCATCGCCCTGCCTACACAGTCCGCCGGAACTTCAAGCCTGAACGAATAATATGGCTCTAGGAGCACACTGTCTGCCTGCATAAGCCCCTGTCTTATCGCCCTATAGGTTGCCTGTCTGAAATCGCCTCCCTCAGTATGCTTTTCATGCGCTCTTCCTGACATAAGTGTAATCTTTATATCCGTTATTGAAGAACCGGTCAGAACTCCCGGATGCTCTCTTTCTTCTATATGCGTCATTATAAGCCGCTGCCAATTCTTATCAAGCTTATCTTCACTTGCTTGTGTTTCAATTGTGATGCCACTGTCTGGTTCTCCCGGCTCAAGTTTTAAATGAACTTCCGCATAATGTCTTAACGGTTCAAAATGTCCTACACCCTCTACTGTATTTGAGATTGTTTCTTTATAAACAATGCTTCCTTCGCAAAATTCAACCCTCGTATGAAACCTATCCCATATAAGATTCTTAAGCACATCTATCTGAACTTCACCCATTATTCCCGTATGAATTTCCTGGAGCTCTTCATTCCATACCACATGAAGTCCCGGTTCTTCCTGTTCAAGTGTTTTCATATCATCATAAAGCTTGTGTATATCATCATTCTCCTGTGGCATTACTTTATATGTCATAACAGGCTCAAGCACAGGCATCTCTGAATTTTTCTCTATGCCTATGCCCATACCGGGATATGTCTTTTCAAGTCCTGTGACAGCACATATCTGACCAGCTTCAATCTTATCAGTGGAAGTAAATTTATTTCCAGAATAAACCCTCAACTGGTCAACTTTCTCATCAAGCTGTTCTATATACATCTTAGATTTAAGAACTCCACCCGTAACTTTCAGATAGGTGAGTCTTTTATTTTTATCATCTCTTGATACCTTATACACTTTCGCTCCAAACTCCGCTGGATATTCTTTTTTCAATGTGTATCTTTCAAGCCCGTCAAGAACTTCCTCAACTCCTTCAAGCTTAAGTGCCGATCCAAAATAGCACGGAAATAACTTTCTTTCGTAGATGAGTTTTCTTATATCATCATCATCTATATTTCCATTATCCATATACTTTTCAAGCATATCATCATCACAAACTGCAATATTCTCAAAAAATTCATCATCCTGTTCATGCATAAAATCCACACACTCACTTTCAAACCTCTCAGTGATACTAGACATTATCTCATCTTTCTTACAATCCCCTATGTCCATTTTATTTACAAAAATAAAAACAGGGACATTGTATCTTTTTAATAGTCTCCACACGGTCTCTGTGTGACTTTGTATTCCCGCCGGTCCGCTAATTACAAGCACTGCATAGTCAAGCACCTGCAATGTTCTCTCCATTTCTGCTGAAAAATCAACATGTCCCGGTGTATCAAGCAAGGCTATGTCAAGGTCTTTCCACCCAAACATAGCCTGTTTAGAAAATATCGTTATTCCTCTGTCCTTTTCCATGGAATATGTATCAAGAAAAGCATCCTTATGGTCAACTCTGCCAAGTTTTCTTATGCTTCCAGAAAGATACAACATAGCTTCCGAAAGAGTCGTCTTGCCCGAATCTACATGGGCAAGCATCGCCAAAACAATATTATTTTTCAAAATGTTCCTCCAATTTACTGCCTAATTTAGTCCCAAAGCTTCCTTTGCCAGCATATCTGCCATATCATTATATTTGTCATTTGAATGACCCTTAACTTTTACAAAACGAACATGAAGTTTATCTTTTATACTGTCGTAATATGCCTTATATGCTTTTGTACCATCTTTGTTTGTTTTCCATTCACCAAGACACCATCTTGCAATCCCCTCATAATCGTGGTAAATGGCAATATTTTTATAGCCATTTTCAATGGCATATCTCATTGCTGCCTCAGAACCTTTGATTTCTCCTGCAACATTTCTCATAGATGCCAGATCAACATCATCCATCTTTTTATTAAATGTAATCTCCTTGCCATCATTTAATATGACTACCCCATATGAAAATTCTTTTGTCAATGAATTATAACTTCCATCAACATACGCTGTAAGTTCATCTGGCATCGTTTCGTTCACAAAAGCATCATTAAGATACGCAGTTGCCTCCTGCATGCTTTTAAAACTTTTGTATTTTGCTCCGGAATATCCGTCAATCTGTTTTTTACATTCTTCCCAACTTCCATATATCCCTGTACTTCTGCCCTCTTTTACAGCATAAAATTTGTTTGCCATATCTTCCCTTTCTAAACTACCATGCATAATTACTATCTATACACTACATAATAACTAATTGCTACTCATCTGTTCTATCTGGTCAACAAGTTCCATAGTATCTAATGTCTGCTCATCAAGAAGCTGTCTCAGATTTTTCTGAGTTTCGTATAAATCTAAAATATTTTTAACTCTCTTTCTGACAATCTGAGGATAAAAAGGCTTTGCTACAAAATCACTGACTCCGTATTCAAAAGCCTTCATCTCACTTTCATAATTTGCTTCAACAGTAATGATAATAACAGGAATTTCAGGTATAAATCCATAATCTCCCATAAATTTAAGTACATCAAACCCGTTTTTTACAGGCATTACTAAATCAAGTAAAACAAGAGAAATGTTTAACTGCTGTTCCTGTATGATGTCTATGGCTTCCTGACCGTTTACTGCTTCTATTATCTCATAATCATCTTCAAGATACTTCTTAAGCAGAGCTCTATTTGTCATTGCATCGTCTACTATCAAAATTTTCTTATCATTCATCATTTCTCACATTATCCTCAGTTTATCACACAAGATATATATTATTCGTTTATGATCTTGTCATATTCTTTTTTCTCGTTCATCAGTTTCACATATACGGCATCCATTCCATCTAAAATACCGTTTCTTAGAGGCTCCACAAGTTCAATAACTATATCGAGCATTGGATCAAGTCCCATATTTGCAGCCAAGCCCTTAAGTGTATGCGCACTCTCAAATGCAGCCTTTACATTCTTTGCCTGAAGTGCTTCTCCAAGTTCCTCAAAACTGGAATCATTAAGCATTTCCCTGAGACATTTTTCATAAAAATCTTCGTCACCTAAAAATCTCTCCAAAGTCACCTTCATATCACAACCATGTTTTGAAAGTTCTTCTGTAAGTTTACTCATTCACATCACCTTCCTATATGATTTTATTCCTAAGTACCCGGCAGTTATATATGCCGGGTACCTATTATACGATTTTTAATTATTAATGTGCGATAACTGAATTTATTCTGTCATTCATCTGTTCCTCACCCATAATGTGAACTATAGACCAAAGGTCAGGAGTATTGGCACGACCTGTTATAGCAATTCGCACGATCTCAGCTATATCAGAAACATTTCCCTTATATTTTTCAGGCTCTGCTTTGTAAGCCTTCATATCTGATGCATATCCAAGCTTGTCAGCAATCTCTTTAAGTTTGTTAAACCACTGTGAATTGTCATCATCATGACTGTAAAGTGCCTGATATTCCTTAAGCACTTCATTTACAGTCTCCCTGTCTGCCCTAAACTCATCTTTTTCCTGTTCCTGTTCAATATCAAAGAAATAAGAAATCATCTCAAACACCTGTTTTGCATAAACAAGGTCTTTTCTTCTGCGTTTCATACCTACACCCATATAAAGTCTTAATATAGAAAGCATCTTCTCCTTATCGGCAAACCATATCTTGCTCTTTTCAGGTTCATTTTCACATGCCCAGTCATATAAGAAATCATACACTTCATCTTCTGAGAGTTTTGATAACTCGTTCTTGCATATATTATGAAGCTTGTCCTTGTCAAATAATGCCCCTGATTTACTCATATGATCAACAGAGAATGGGAATTCATTTATATCCTTGTCAGGGAATTTATCATGCCACTCTTCAAAGTTTGAGTTAAGAAGCGTAAGAAGATAAACCTTCATACAATATGGATGATATCCATCTTTTCTGTAATAATCAAGTGAAAGTTCAGGATCTTTTCTCTTTGAAAGCTTTCTCTTTCCACCTGTCTCCTCATCAAATTTCATAAGATGTGCAGTATGTCCATACTTTGGCATCTTAAATCCAAGAAGGTGGAAAAGTTCATAGTGAACAGGAACTGATGCAAGCCACTCACCACCTCTGATAACCATAGTCGTTCTCATAAGATGGTCATCAACTGCATGTGCAAAATGATAAGTTGGAACTCCATCCTGTTTTAATATAACAATATCATGTATATTTTCAGGAAGTTTTATCTCACCTTTTATACTGTCAACAAATGTAATCTCTTTATCAGGCTGTCCCTGAGAACGAAGTCTTACAACATATGGCTTTCCTTCTTTTATGTTCTTTTCTATCTCTTCGTATGAGAGATTACGGCATGTAGCATACTTTCCATAGTATCCTGTAAGCACCTTATCTGCTTCCTGCTGTTCTCTTACTTTTGAAAGCTCGTCCTCTGTGCAAAAACAAGGATATGCAAGACCTTTTTTCACAAGCTCCTTGACATATGTGTGATAGATCTCAACTCTCTGTCTCTGGAAATAAGGTCCATATGCATTACCTTCTTCTGAATCCTCAAAACCCGCACCCTCATCAAACTCAATGTCAAAATAGCGGAGTACATTTATGATAGTTTCAACTGCACCTTCCACTTTTCTCTTTGCATCCGTATCCTCTATACGAAGATAAAATACTCCTTTTTTTCTATGTGCAATACGCTCATCAGCTAAAGCACTGTATAAATTGCCAAGATGAATAAATCCTGTAGGACTTGGTGCCATTCTTGTAACTTCTGCACCCTTTGGCAACTTTCTATATGGAAATTTCTCCTCATAATATTCCGGTGTCTCTAATTTCTCCGGAAATAATAAATCTGCTAATTTCTGATTGTCCATTTTTTCTCTCCATTTCTAACTGTTTTCGGATATCCGGAATTTGAATCCAAGATATTTAATCTGTGATTTAATCTATGCATACTATTTTACACATACACACCCATTTTGTAAAGAACGACAACCAAAACGCTCAGAGTTCTAATCCTTTTTACGCTTTCCATATTGATCTTATTATTGCCGCCGGTTTTGGTGCATTTCCATAGAGTAAAACACCTACCCGGTAAATCTTAGCTGATACAACACCAATTCCAATAACAGATGCCATAAGTATTATAATAGAAATTATAATCTGATATAACGGTACTGCCGTCATTGCAATTCGTGTAAACATAGCCATAGGTGATGTAAAAGGTATAAACGAGCATACTTTTACAAGCGTTGTATCAACACTTCCACCCGTCATAGAGAATATTACAACAAAAAATCCAATAATGAATATCATACTTACTGGCATAACTGCCGTGTTTATATCCTCAAGCTTTGATACTGTTGAACCCACCGCACCATATAAAAACGCATATATAAAGAAACCAAGCACAAAAAATATCAGCATATATATAAACAGACCAGCAGGCATATCAAATATCGATTTTATAGTCTGATTATCAGCCCAGTACGATCTGTTTATATTAAAGAATAACAATGATGACCCAAATACAGCCACTATCTGTATGAAACCGGCTATACACGATGCAATGACTTTTCCAAACATCATTGCTACCGGCTTTGCACTTGTTATAAGAAGTTCCATCGCACGTGAACTCTTTTCAGAAGCCACATTTGTAGCAACCATCTGCCCGTATAGCAGTATTACCATATAAAGTGCAAATATCATTATATATGTATAGAAGAAATACTGCATCTGATCTTTGCCAAGTTTTTTCGTATTACTGTCAATCTCCTTTGTAAGTATCGTATTTACCTGTGTCTTTGACAGACCTCCCTTAATCATCGCATTTGAGCGATAGATTTCCTTAAGAGTTTCATCTGCCGTTTCTTTGTTACCGTCATACATAGAAAGATTGTCAACATAATATGTATAAGAAGTAAGACTTTTCATAACAAACGCACATTCAGCCCTGCCGTCAATTATCTGCTTTTTGATATTTTTCATATCATTATCAACAAGTTTTACCCGATAATCAGAAAAAGCTTTTGAAAATGCTTCTTTTACGAGATTGCCATCCTCTTTATTGTCTCCAACTATAAGCATTACCGCCTTCTCTTCATCTGCCGTTTTGTCATCTTTATCACTCCCGCCAAACTGTTCAAAAACACGTGGCATAAACATCACTATTGCTATAACTGCTACAAGAAGTACTGTAACTCCTACAAATGTCTTGTTTTTCAGGTAATTTTTTAATTCAAATTTTAATATTTTTCCAAACTGTTTCATATTCTCCCCCTATTTATCATCGCCTGTATACTCCACAAATATATCATTAAGTGTCGGCTCATAAACTTTTATCTCATCGATATCATATTTTTCAGTAAGCCTCTTCATAATATTCTTCTTTTCATCAGGTTCACCAAGCGAAATGATAAGTTCGCCATCTTCACCCATCTTACATAAATCCCCGTATTCCTCACATATCTCTTTATTCTGCATAGAACGCACTACCAGGCGATTTCGTGGATAATTACGTTTAATCTCATGCAGATCACCTGTAAGGACAACCTCACCACCATTGATAATAGCTATATTGTCGCAAAATTCCTCGATATAGTTCATCTGATGACTAGAGAACAACACTATCTTTCCTTTTTTAATAGTCTCATTAACAACATCTTTAAGCAACATTGCATTAACCGGGTCAAGCCCGGAAAACGGCTCATCAAGTATTACTATCTCAGGGTCATGCGCCAGCGCAGTGATAAGCTGTATCTTCTGCTGATTTCCTTTTGAAAGTGTATCAAGACGCTTATTGCGGTATTTCTTCATATCAAGTCTGTCAAGCCAATAATCAACTGATTTAACAGCATCACTTTTCCTCATTCCCTTAAGTTCCGCAAAATATACCAGCTGATCGATAATTTTCTTCTTTGGATATAATCCTCTCTCCTCAGGAAGATATCCAAATTTCACCTTGTCATAATCAATAGGCTTTCCGTCAAATAAAACTTCACCGCTCTGTGCGGGAAAAACATTCATCAATATACGAATAGATGTAGTTTTTCCTGCACCATTTCTTCCAAGCAGCCCAAAAGCTTTGCCACTCTCAGCTCTAAGTGATACTCCCTTTAAAACTTTCTTTTCCCCGAAAGATTTCTCAATATTTCTTAACTCGAGCACCATAAAATTTCTCCCTCCTTAAATTATACAGATTTTATTTTTCATTTTTTTCAGTCATATTTACTCATTCTAACATAAAATTACATTTTTTGCAAAAACGTAATCTGTTTTACAAATAATCACGGTATCTTTTTGGCGTTATATTCATTTTTTTGCTAAATATCCTGTAAAAATAACTCATATTCCTAAAGCCACAATCATATGCAATATCCGTAACACTTTCTTTTGTTTGTCTTAATCTTGAACAAACATATTCTATTCGTATTGTATTTATATATTCTGTAGGTGTCATGTGATATGTTTCTTTAAATATTCTTAAAAAATGTCTCTCTGAATATCCAGCTCTCCTTGAAAGTTCCTTCACTGATATCTCCTGTCTGAAATTTTCCTCTATCCATGTGACAACCTCACCAAGCTTTAATGATGAACTTTTATTGACACTATTATCATGGTTTGCTTTATAAATCCTTGAAAGTATTACAAGCAATTCCAAAAACTTTGAAGTCAAAAATGTTTTATATCCATCATTTTTTAATTTATATTCATTGTTCATAATATCGATTTCTGACTTTACTTTTTCGAAATCTTCTCTGCCAAGTGACATTCTTCCTGTAAAATGGTGATTTTTCACAAGTCCCGGTTCAATATAAAATAATGCCTGAAAGCCACTCATTCTGCTTATATCATATTTTCTCAGATTGAAATATTCCTGCCTGAACATGATATTACATATTCTAAAATTATGTGTATCGATATAACCATGTTTTGTATCTCCATGAACAATAAAAACTTCACCCTTTTTAACAAGCATTTTCTCATCTTCCACAATGTGACATGCCTCACCAGAAAGAACTATCGTAAGCTCTGAAAAATCTTTGTGGCTATGAATACATAGATCTTCCTCATGTCTGCCATACTGGATAAAAAATGGAAAATCACTATCTTTTGTGAACTCATTTAGTTCGTATTTTTTGTTCATATAAACAACCCTCCATCTCATACTTTTATAAAGTATTTACAAAACCGCCAGCAGATCTATATATGTCTGATTTGTACACTTTTATGTCTTAATAATTGATGAAAACCACTATTTTTGCTGGTATTTTGTTTGTATAATAATACATCATATAAGATACAGTAACAACAACAAATAAAAAATATAAAACGATTACTAAAAATTGTTATGCTTATCAAAAGGCACAATATGATTTCAAAAAAATTCAAGAAGAAACGAGGTTAGATTATGAAATACTTAAATCCTATCGTAAGAGGTTTTTACCCTGATCCAAGCATCTGTGCGGCAAACGGAAAATACTATATGGTATGCAGTTCAATGCATATTTTTCCAGGTGTCCCGCTTTTTGAAAGTACTGATATGATAAACTGGAAACAGATTGGTCACTGTCTTACAAGAGCTTCACAGATTGACCTTTACAGTGTCCACAGTTCAGGAGGTGTTTTTGCTCCTACTATCAGATATAATAACGGCAGATTTTATATGGTTACAACTAATGACAGCTATCACCAAAATTTCTATGTATATACTGATGACATTTATGGTGAATGGTCTGAGCCTGTTATCGTAGATCAGGACGGTATCGACCCTTCACTCTATTTTGAGGATGATAAATGTTATTTTATAAGTAACGGAAATGATGAAACTGGCAGAGGATGTATACAGATGTGCCAGATTGATATTGAAACCGGAAAGAAACTTTCTGAAAGTAAATTTCTCTGGCATGGAACAGGAGGTCGTTTTATCGAAGCTCCACATATCTATAAGTTTGGTGAATATTACTACCTGCTCGAAGCTGAAGGCGGCACTGAATACGGTCACATGGTAAATTATGCCCGCAGCAAAAATATATGGGGGCCTTACACTCCATATCCTGACAATCCTGTTCTTACCAACAGAAACCTCGGTGGATATCAGATTCAGGCTGCCGGACATGGTGATATACTTGAAGATAATAACGGAAACTGGTGGTTTGCTCATCTTGCTTTCAGACAGATACATATGTGGCAGACATACCACCACCTTGGCAGAGAAGTGTGTCTTGTACCGGTAAAATGGAGAGATGATGACTGGTTTGAAATCGGTATAAATGGTACAACACCTATAGAAGTAGAACTTCCTGACAGTATTAAATTTGCCCCTCAAGAACTTTCTTATAACAAAACATTTGAAACCCTCGATGAAAAACTAGACTGGTGTTATATAAGAATTCCACATATGGAAAATTATAAATTTGATAAAAATGGTCTTGAACTGAAAGGAACTAATATAACTATTGATAATGTAGATTCACCAACTTTTGCGGGAATAAGACAGACTGAATTTGACCTTGATATCACTTGTGATGTGATACCGGGTGCTGAAAAATCAGGAATATCATTTTATATGGATGAAAAACATCACTATGAAGTCGTAGTTGAGAAAAATGACTCTGGCATATTTGTATATAGCAGACAGACTATCGGATGTATCTGGCAGGAAAGCAAGCATTATGAAGTTGATATGGATAAAATTACTCTGCATATAAAATCTGAGGCTTTGCAGTATCATTTCTTCTTCAAAGATAAAGCTGGAAATGATGTTTTCCTTAGTGATGCAGAGACACGATATCTTTCATCAGAAGTTGCCGGCGGATTTACTGGAACTATTATCGGGCTTTTTGCTATTAATGAAAATGGAAACGGAAGCAGCAGATTTGAGAGTCTGTCGGTAAAACATGTAGCGGATTGATCTGTGGATAAATAGATGGGATGATGGCTAACGGACGAGATAATGGCTAACGGACGCAGAAAGCTGATATCCGTTTTTTCTCAGGGGACGGCTCTCGCCTCAAAGAACATCGTAGCAGTACATAAGCGGGTAAAATACACCCGCTAAGTGCTGACGATGTTCTAATGCCCCTTCGATAAAAACGGATATCAGCTTTCTGCTGTTTGATAGCGAATTTTGTGATAAATTAGCGTACTGTTTTATTACATTATAAAATATCTAAAATCATTTATAAAACTTATAACGAATATATATCTAACTATGGTGAAATTTTAATACACTAATCCATCCAATTAAAAAATCACACTAATTTACACAATTGTTATAATTATCAAATGTGTGCTCAGCTATCAGGTTTGTCGATGATAGTTTCATATCACTGCCATAGTTTTGTGATGGCAATGGTAATGTTTTTTTGTCATCCTCTTTTTCCTGTTCTTCATCTATTTTTAATTTTTTTATTTTCTGTCCTTTTTTCTTTTTTTCTTCTGCTTCCTTATTCGTATCTGGTAATGCTGCATACCGTGGTGTTTTCCTTATATTTTCAGCTTCATATGATATAGCAGCCTGTATATATTCTTTCATCGGATCTTTTTCAAGAGCACTCATACTATTACTTACCAATGTTTGAAATTCCTCTTTTGATTTACAATGTTTTGCATGTTGCGTAAATCTTTTTCGGCTTATTTCCACACGAAGTGCAACCTTATACATTTCCGGATCATGTATCTGAAGATAATTTTTTTCGGCTGTTGTAAGTCTGCGTCCCTGTTTTAATTTTCTTAGTATCTTATTATGATACTCTTTCTCATCTGCTTCTGACATTTTACTTGTCGGATCTAAAATATCCTCCAAAGCCTTTTTCCATATATCTGCCGAAACATTTTTGTTGTTTTCTGACGTTCCTGTCATTTTCTTCTCATTTAAGAGGTCATTTTTTAACTTAGCAATACCTGATATATTAAAATTCTCCATATTGTCTCCATTTCCCACGCTATTTTCTGCGCATTGTAAATTTGTGCAACTACAAGAGTCCTTTTAATATATATCGTACCATTTTCTGCTTTTATAAACCAATTTTGAACAGCACATTTATATTGCCTACTTGCTAAACATTATAAGAGACTGCCTGTGTAAACTCTGCTCCAGTATGAATTACATCTCCCGGTGTCAGTTTTACCTCTGCCCCATTGATGGACTTCGGTAAAATCTTGAAAGTTCCGGTTGCATCTTTCAACTCGTAGTTTTTATCATCAATACTTGCTGTTGCCTGATAAGACTCTCTTCTTTAGTAAACTTTATTATAGCAAATCAAACGTTGCCTAAATGTTGCTTTTGCCATAATAAAATCATAGATTTTTCCACAAAATTTTGATATATTATCTTCTATTTATTGTGCAATATTTTTTATAGGATATAATCCTTTTTTCATTGTCCACCTTATAGGATATATTATAGTGCCTGCCATTCTTCTATCACACACCTATGCTTTTTCTTGTCCTTTCCGTCCGTATCATAATTTATTCCCACCAAAAGGATTTTATCACTATACCCAGCCAATGCCCCGTAATATCTATTGTCTTTTATCTGCTTAATCGCCGTATCTGCTGATTTATTATATTTAAGTTCTACCACAATTGCTGGTCTGAACCCAGCATTTGACCTTGGTATAAACACAAAATCTGCACCCCCTCTGCCTGCTGGCATTTCACGAATAATATTATAATATGCTGGTGCAGTAAAATATGCCATTGTAAGAACACAGCTTAATGAGTTTTCATCATTATATTTAAGAACTGATGTGTAAGTATCGTGAGCAAGTTCTATCAATTCTGCAACTCTTTCTGCATTACCTTCTATAGTTTCATCAAGTAATTCATCACAGGTAGAAATCACCCTTGCTATCTCTGTCCACTCCCCCGTCTGCAATGCTGCTTCAAAGGCTGTTGCCACTTCATAATTTGGAATAAATGCTTTCTTTCTATCTGCATCATATCCTAAATATCCCAAATGAATAAGTGCTGTTAATGCATCATCTTTTGAAGCTATAGTGGAAAAATCGTTTTTAAATGTATTTGTATTTACCCGGACTTTACCACCTGCAAGCATAGTCATAACATCATCTTTAAGTCCTGCATAATTCATCGTAATAAATGTATTGATTGATGAAAAAGAAGATGTATTTCTCCAATATGAATCATATTCCTGATCTAGCATAGCTTGAACAACTGAATTTGGATTATACATATGAATTCCATCAATCAGATATCCATTGTACCATGCTTTTACTGAATCAAAATCCATATCGTACTTTTTACAAAGTCCCTTCACTTCACTTTCAGTAAAACCATAATACTTGGTAATTGGTTTTGCTCTCAGCATTGTATATTCCCTAAAATTATTAAGAGCCGATTCATCTTTAATCTTTTTTATCGGCAAAATTCCAGTAATATATGCTAACGCCAAAAATGCTTTTGATTCTTCTGATTTGAATAATGAGTGAAGAAATTGCAAATATTTGTGTACAAGTTCTTTGTCATTACTGTTTCTGATAACGCAATCCCATTCATCAATGATGATTACAAATGGAATTTTAGTCTTTTGGTATATCATCATTAGATTATAGCTAAAACTATCATTATAATCTAGCTCATCACCGAAAGCATGTTTAAAATCTTTATAAATATATTCTATAACCTTTTCAATAATATTCTCCTTGTAAGAATCCCAAAATGCTGATATATCCAAATGAATAACATTATATTTATTGATATATTTCTTATACTCCGAATCAACCGCAATCTCTGTATTATCAAAAAGTTCAGATGAACCACATCCAAGACTATAATATGCATCTATCATCCCTGCTGCATGAGATTTTCCAAAACGCCTCGCATGACTTACTGCTATGCATTTATTTTCTGTTGATAATCTTAAATTTAAATACTTTAACAGTCCTGTCTTGTCTACATAGATCATACTATTTCTAGCCTGTCTAAAGCTTTCATTTCCCGGATTAAAATATACACCCACCTTAATCACCTCACATTATCTAATATCTTAAGCACTTGCAAAAAGCTATAGTTGTTTATATATTTCTATATTATGTCTTACGCCCTTTTTTATCACGTCTTTTTACATCACGTTTTCCTTTACCAAAACGCCTCTCTCCTTTCCTCGAAGAGACCCTAGTGTACTTGTATTTTACCATACTACGCTTCTTTTTTCCACTTTTAAAATGTTTGTATATTTTCACAGGGATGTAGTCTGATTAAGAAAACTCTCAAATTTCTTTCAATTGATTAGTGAAAGAGTTCACCCCCTTCCATATCCCACTTGGAACAGAGTGAAATATCTCCCTTTCACTCCATAGCACGAATGGAAATATATCCAGCGTCGAAAAACTTTTAAATTTTTTTAACTTACAACTATCTTTATCTTCCTATAAACACCATTGCAAGAAAATCAATAATATTTTCATCAGTGTCCACTCAACACATTTTCTATCTTCCCCCAGCTATATTGTTTCATATACTCCCCATTATATGCTCTTACTCCATCAGGTTTATTTTCAAGATAATCATAATAGTCACATAAAATACTTTCTGGTCTTATCATATATCTGTTCCATGATGTTTCAAATACCTCTCCTTATGTGATAAAATCATTTAATATTGGTATGCAGCGTATACCAATATACATTTTTTTCTAACCTAATGCAACATCAAGTACCATCATAAGTGCAAATCCTACTGCTGTTCCTATCGTTCCTATATTCGTATGTTCTCCATTTTGTGCCTCGGGTATCAGTTCCTCTACGACAACATATATCATTGCTCCTGCGGCAAATGAAAGAAAATATGGAAGTATCGGCGATATCTTTCCTGCGATAAGTATTGTTATAAATCCACCTATTGGTTCTACAACTCCTGACATCACACCATAGAAAAATGCTCTCTTTTTTCCTATTCCCTCACTGCATAATGGCATAGAGATTATCGCCCCCTCGGGGAAGTTTTGTATCGCTATTCCAACTGCAAGTGCCAGTGCTGCCGCCTTTGTGATTCCGCTTCCTTCCATTGCTGCTCCCGCAAATGCTACGCCAACAGACATTCCCTCGGGAATATTGTGAAGTGTTACAGCTAAAAGCATCATTGTCATTTTTGATGCCCCAAGTGACAGTCCTTCGGGTTTGTCACTCTCAAGATGAAGATGTGGTATAAGTGTATCAAGCAAAAGCAAAAATGCTATTCCTGCCATAAATCCGACCAATGCCGGAAGCCACTCTATAATATGCTGTTTCTCTGCCATCTCTATTGATGGTATGAGAAGCGACCACACCGATGCCGCTATCATCACTCCTGCGGCAAAACCTAACAGAAGTTTTTCAAATTTTGGTGATATCTGCTTTTTTAAGAAAAATACCATTGCTGCTCCAAGCGATGTTCCAAGAAAGGGTATCGCTAATATTATAAATTCATTCACTTTTTTCCTCCTCTTATTTTTTAGTATTCACAAACAATACGTCTTAATTGTCTGTGAATACTTTTTCAAGCTGAAAAAAGCATATATCTTAAAATATATGCTTTTTATCATATCCTGTTACAGCAATAGTATAACATTAGATTTTATGTATACAAGTAATTTTGCTCCTATTGAACATCTTTTTCATCTATCAGTCTCTCAATGTAAACTTAGATACAAGTCCTCCAAGTGATGTTGCCTGGGCTGTAAGTTCTTCACTTGTGGCTGATGTTTCCTCAGCTGCAGCTGAGTTGTTCTGAACGATCTCGGCTATCTTTGCTGTTGCTGCGTCTGCCTGGTCCATACTCTCTGCCTGATTGAGTGATACTGCTTTCATCTTGTTTGCACTCTCTGCAACCGTCTGTATTCCAGCAACAACTTCATTAAGTGATTCTGAAACTTTTACTGCATTTCTACCACCCTCATCTACTTCATGTATAGACGCCTCTATAAGTGCTTTTGAATCTACTGCCGATTGTGCACTCTGTTCTGCGAGATTTCGTATCTGATCAGCTACAACCGCAAATCCTTTTCCTGCGTCACCTGCTCTTGCAGCTTCTATAGATGCATTTAATGATAAAAGATTTGTCTGACTTGCAATGTCCTCTATCTGTGCAATAATATCACCAATCTTCTTTGATGTATCACTTATCTTCTGCATTGAAGTCATCATCGCTGTCATATCATCACGGCTTGACTCTGCAAGTTGTACATATTTGTGTGCCTCGTTGTAAGATTCATCAAGTTTATCGGCTGTTGATCTTATTCCATTGCTGAGTTCATCAATAGTTGCCTGTAATTCTTCTACAGCGGCCGCCTGGTCTGTTGCACCTTCTGCGACTGACTGTGATGCCTGTGCAAGATTTTCAGAGCCTGCAAGTACCTGCTCTGATGCATCATTTACACCTTTAATAGTCGAATCTATCTGGCGGTTCATATTCCTTATTCCCATAAGAAGCGAATTGAACGCACCTGTATACTGCTCTTCATACTCAGTTGCAATAGCAAAATTTCCTCCTGCCATTTCATTTAACAATCTTCCCGCATCATTTATAATTATATGTATTCGTTTTGCCATTCCTTCTACACTTTTTATAAGTTCAGCTATCTCATCTTCCGATTCTACTACAGGCATTGGAGAATCGAGATCACCTTTGGCAAATGTAACAAACCTTTCACTTAATTCACCTAATGTTTTTTCTATACCACTTGCTATCTTTAATGAAAGTTTCCCTGAATAGATTGCTGATATACCAATGACTACAATCACAATTATTATCAGTGCTATTATCATAACATTAAGTTTTGAACGCTCTGCATTACCTTTAGTTACATTTACTGACATCAGTTTCTTCAATGCAGTATCAAGTGTCTGATACTTTGATGCCAGATCATTAAACATCATATCCTGAGCTTTTAAAGACTGCTCTTTATCTGTTGTCGCACCTGTCTCAATAATCTGTTGATCGATTTCTTTGTATTCTGACCATGCTTTATTGACAGTATTCAGACATTCATTTCCCTCTTTTGTCACCACCGTTGAACGGATTTCTTCTATTTTAGCTTCAAATGATTTAACAGCAGCATCATGCTGTTCTTTCATGGTATTTATATAATCATCTGAATCATAACCTACAATTCCTCTCGTAGCACTTCTTACTTCTGCTGCCTGATCCATTGCCATAGCAATGTCTCCCTGAGGATAAGCATAATCATCCAGTACTTTTGAGTAATCTTTTACAAGATATAACATCGCCGCTGTCATGATAACTATAACGATTACAAAAATAAAAATCACCTGTTTAAATGACTCTCTTAAGCGTTGACCGATATTCATTTTGTCAAGTTTTTTTAACATATCAATATACTGTTACTAAAAACTAAAGCTGCTTCTCCTTCTCATAACACTATATGTTTTTGAGTAACTTTCTCCTTTCCTGCATTTATCATTATTTCAGCCCCACTACATATGTATTTATTATACAAAATCCAAAGTTGCCAAAATGTTGCTTTTGGCAACTGATAATGCCTAAATTTTTAACAAAAAATACAGCATTATCCGATCATTTTTTGTGCATTTTTGTTTTGCGTTCTAATACTTAGCTATTTCTTACTAAAATCCCTACTATATATAATATATATATATAAACAAACTCCATGGCAATATCTTATAAAAAATATAACCATGGAGTCATAATTAAAATGTCAGATAAATATTAAATTATTTCTGAGGGCCTGCTGCAACTAATGCTTTACCAGCATCATTTCCTTCGTATTTAGCGAAGTTCTTGATAAATCTGTCTGCGAGGTCATCAGCCTTCTTTTCCCACTCAGAAGCATCTGCGTATGTGTCACGAGGATCAAGGATACCTGTGTCTACACCGTTAAGCTCTGTTGGTACTTCAAAGTTGAATACAGGAATAGTCTTTGTTGGAGCATTGTTGATGTCTCCGTTAAGGATAGCATCGATGATTCCACGAGTATCTTTGATAGAGATACGTTTTCCTGTTCCGTTCCATCCTGTATTTACGAGGTAAGCCTTAGCTCCGCTCTTCTCCATCTTCTTAACAAGCTCTTCAGCATATTTTGTTGGATGAAGCTCAAGGAATGCCTGTCCAAAGCAAGCTGAGAATGTAGGTGTTGGCTCTGTGATTCCACGCTCTGTACCTGCAAGCTTAGCTGTAAATCCTGAGAGGAAGTAGTACTGTGTCTGCTCAGGTGTAAGGATAGATACTGGAGGAAGTACTCCAAATGCATCTGCTGAAAGGAAGATAACATTCTTTGCTGCAGGTGCAGAAGAGATAGGACGAACAATGTTCTTGATATGGTCGATAGGATAAGAAACACGAGTATTCTCTGTTACGCTCTTATCAGCAAAGTCGATCTTTCCATCTTTGTCAAGTGTAACGTTCTCAAGAAGAGCGTCTCTCTTGATAGCATTGTAGATATCTGGCTCTGACTCTTTGTCAAGGTTGATAACCTTAGCGTAGCATCCACCTTCAAAGTTGAATACTCCCTTGTCATCCCAACCATGCTCATCATCACCGATAAGAAGTCTCTTAGGGTCTGTTGAAAGTGTTGTCTTACCTGTTCCTGAAAGACCAAAGAAGATTGCTGTATTCTCACCGTTTAAGTCAGTATTTGCTGAGCAGTGCATAGAAGCCATTCCTTTAAGAGGAAGGAAGTAGTTCATCATAGAGAACATACCCTTCTTCATCTCTCCGCCGTACCATGTATTGATGATAACCTGCTCTTTGCTTGTGATATTGAATGCTACACAAGTCTCTGAGTTAAGTCCTAATTCTTTGTAGTTCTCTACTTTTGCTTTTGATGCATTGTAAACTACGAAGTCAGGCTCGAAGTTCTCAAGTTCTTCTGCTGAAGGCTTGATAAACATGTTAGTAACGAAATGTGCCTGCCATGCAACTTCAACGATGAAACGGATAGCCATACGAGTATCTTTGTTTGCTCCACAGAAAGCATCTACTACGAAAAGTCTCTTATTGCAAAGCTCTTTCTTAGCGATATCCTTAACAACTGCCCATGTATCTTCTGTCATTGGATGGTTGTCGTTCTTGTACTCATCTGTTGTCCACCATACTGTGTCTTTTGAATTCTCATCAACAACGATGTACTTATCTTTAGGTGAACGTCCTGTATAGATACCTGTCATTACGTTAACTGCACCGAGTTCACTTTCCTGACCAACTTCATATCCTTCAAGACCTGCTTTTGTCTCTTCCTCATATAATGTCTCATAAGAAGGATTGTGCACGATCTCTGTAGTTCCTGTAATGCCATACTTACTTAAATCAATGTTTGCCATCTTTTTAACCTCTTTTCTTAAAATTAACTTTAGTCCATACGATAATATATAATGCCCGGTTCTTTATAAAAAACACATGCAAAAAAAACGGATATTAAAATATGGACTTTTAGCCTACACCAATAATTATATACAATTAGTCGAAAAAAGCAATATAATAGAGGTCGTTTTTTTTGATGAACAATAAAAATTCACATTTTGTTTGTTTTTGTACTAGATAAGTCCCCATCCCTGTCTTATCCCAGGCATCTGTTCTCCCTCTATCCCTGCTGCATATTTTGTCATGTATGCTATGAGTTTTTCTCCATACATATTTTCATCATTTCCTCTTACTATCCCCCATTCCATTATACGGGCTGCATATCCTGAAACTTTTGGTGCTGCAAATGATGTTCCAGTCTTTCTTACATATCCGCCGCCATACCCTGCCGCATCTATATTAACACCATACGCTGTTATAAGTGGTACAAGTCTCCCATCTGCCGTATATCCCCTGCCTGAAAATGCTGCCATACTGCCCGATATCTCATTAAAAGCACCTACTGAAAGCACTTTTCTTGCTGTCGCAGGTATAGTCACTGTCGTATCAGGTGATGGTCTTAAAAAGCCTGTTGAAAGTCCTACTGCCTCCAATGTCGGAAGCCACATATCAACAACTCCACATTTAATATTTCCTGTTATCAAAAACTCTATGCTCCATATTCCCGATACTATATGATCTGCCCCCACATTAGGGCGTATCTGCACCTCCATAAGCTGTTTTGCATTGTATGGTGTCGGCATGACCATCACACTATCAATATTTTCACGACTTGAACTTACAGTCACACTGTCTGTGATATTTATTCTCTTTCCCGACGGAGTATTTAAAAATGTCTCAAATTCATCCTGAAAATACTTCCATATAAATACTCTTATATTTCTCTCATTTTCCCCTATCGCAAACTCTGTCCGTTCGCTGTCCTCTGACACCTGGGTTCTGACATGATGCCTTGAATCCCCCTCATTTCCTGCTGCTACCACAACTATATTTTTCCATATCCCATTTATATCCGTTATATAATTCTCAAACAGCGTGTTTCCGTCATGTGCCCCCTCGTTTGTGCCAAAGCTTAAATTTATGACTACAGGCATTTTTAATTCTATCGCTTTTCTAAGTGTATAGTCTATTCCTTCCATTATATCTATCGTTCTCGTATACTCTCCACTGCCTGCACTGCTTCTTTTTAATGCAACTACTATAAGCCCACTCTCATATGCAATACCTCTAACCGAAGCCCGTTGCCCCTCTGGCAGACTTCCGGCTGCTATAGATGCAACAGCTGTCCCATGTCCTTTAAGACCATCACTTGCCGGAACTATCATCTCAGCAAATCTTCTGTTTCCCGTATCTAGTGCATCGTTTATATCACTGCTGTCATACTGTGCACCGTATCCGTAGCCTGACGGCTCTCTGCCACCAGCAAGCTCACCTTCTATATTCTGGTTCCACAGATAAAGTATCCTTGTTTTCCCATTTTCATCTCTGAAAGCGGGATGAAAATAGTCAATCCCCCCTTGTGTTAAGTTCTTTTTCATGCAATATCTTTCTAACTGAACCTTCGCACCATCTTTTTGCATCTTTATCAACGATCCTGCCACTTTTTAAATATTCTGCCGGTGGATTTATCTTCATATCATAAAGGACATTTATTATATCTCTGACGCTTTTTTCCTCATTCCTCAGCTTTCTGATAAAACAGACTATCTCATAAGATTTTTCTTCCATTTCCAATATTCTTACACCATTTTGATATACAATCTTAAATCCATATGGCGGTTTACTTCCAAGATAGTTTCCTTCTCTTCTTTTTATCTCTTTTGCAAATCTTACCTTTATTGATATATCCGAAGCATAAAGCTCATTCACCAGATTTTTTAAATTTACGGAAAATTCTTTCTGCCCATATGTATCATAAAATGAATCATAACCGTCTGTTACCGCTATAAAACGCACGCCTAATACAGGAAATATCTTTTGAAGATATTCACCAACATCTATATGATTTCTTCCAAAACGTGACAGATCCTTTACTACTACACAGTTTATCTTTCCCTCTTTTATATCCATATACATTCTTTTAAATTCCGGTCTGTCAAAATTCATTCCGCTTTTCCCGTAGTCACAGTAACACTCCTTAAGTACGATATCACGATGTTCTCCAATAAAATCACGGCATATCATTATCTGATTTTTTATTGATTGTGCTTTTTTTTCACTTCCCTTTACCGAAAGTCTTGCATATACCGCCGCACAATAATTTTCCAAAACAGCCTCCATTATTTTTTATTAACTTTTTTATATAATTCCATATCTATTATAGCAAGTTCCTTTTTTTCACAAACTATCCATTTATCTTTTTCTTTTTTTACTGTTTTTTTTAATTTATAATTTATCTTACTGTTTTTCCCCTGTGCCATACTCCCTGTATATATCCCATTTTCCAGTATTCTCTTAACAGTCTGTGCAAACCATTTCTTTTTTATATATACACTATTTTTCGTTTTCTTCTCAAATGGTGTTTTGTATTTTTCACCTGAAATCTTTCTTTGTTCAAATGGTGTCGGTATTTCTCTATCATTCAGATATGACGCAATACCGTTAAGTGAGCAGCCGTTACTCCTTAACTCAAACACTTTCCTTATAATGTCTGCTACATCACTGTCAGGTATAAGTTTATTTTTATCAACTGGTGATTTTTTATATCCATACGGTGCAAATGCGCCTACATATTTTCCCTTTCTCATGTTTATCCTAAGCTGTGCCCTTACTTTTACTGATATATCCCTTGAATACTCATCATTTATTATACTTTTCATATTAAGATACATCTGTGTCTGAAAAAAGTCGCTGTCATATGCTGAATCATAATCATCCGCGATAGAAATAAACCTCACTCCCCTGCTTTTTAAATAATATTTAAGAAATCTCCCTACCTCTATATAATCTCTACCGATCCTCGACATATCTTTGACTATGATGCAGTTTATATTTTTATTTTCTATATCGCATATCATCCGCCTAAACTCCGGCCTTTCAAAATCCTGACCGCTGTAACCATCATCAATATAAGTACCGCATAAAATCATATCTCCCCTGCGCAGTTCTTCTGGCATCATATGAGACTTATTAAACCTTAATATATAATCATTTATAAGTTTTTTCTGATTGAGAACACTATCACTATAATCTTCTAGATTTTTTTTATCTTTTCTACTAAGTCTTATATATGCAGCTGCCATGTATGTATCATTCACAACATCTCTGCCATCAGATATCCTAACGGTCTTAGATTTAACACAATCCCCCGAATCTATAATCCCCATAAGCACACCTTTTCCACTTAATCCCCCCTCTGCGACCCCCCTCTGCATGATTTTTATTTTTTCATCTATATCGCTATCACCAGACATGCTTTCTGTCACATATGCTCTGCCATGACTTTTTTCTGAAAAATCCAGCTTTCCTCTATCAGTAGGATACACCCTTCTTGGCTCTTCTATATATATTACCTCAGGCACTTCTCTTAACCTGTCAAGTAACCCTGCATCAATATCTACTATGGCATACTGTGCTAATAACTCTGCCACTTTTACACTCTCATCAATCGCCATCACTCTATCAAGATTTCCATAATATTTAATAATGACTTTCACATCTGCCTCCTACTGCCTTTTGAAACGCCAGAATATAATGACTTTTTCTTTTTCACCGACAAATATCTTCTTTACAAATATATTCATAAACATTTCTTTTTCCACATCTGTTTTTATATTATCGCAGATTTTTTTTATATATTCTGAACTATCCTCACTATGTTCCTTTGTCTTCTCATCAGACCTTTGCATAGCAAAAATCCTTGTAAGCCTGTCAAAAAAAAGCTGATATAACCTTTCGGTTTCTATCAGCTTTTTTTCTTTTCCTGTACAATTCATGCAACACAGCCATCCCTTTTTTGCTCTGTCCATGACAAGAGCTTTTTTACATAACATACATTTTGTCAGTCCGTGAAAAATATGTCTTGCACCATTCCTTCTATGATTGCTTTCATAATATTTTATTATATCTTCTGAGAGCATTGTCTTATCAATTATCGCAATATCATTATTTGTATCTGCAACTACTCTCCACCCATCCGGATATTGTTTTATTCTCTTCTTTAATGGAAGAAATTCATTTTCATATCTGTGCCAGACATGATAACCAAGATATGATGGTTCATGGAGTATTCTCCATACCATTGAAACAGTCATATCATATATTTTTGCAATATTCCCATATGTACTGCCCTCATATCTCATTTTATATATCGCTCTTATAATCTCTGCTTTTTTTTCGTCAACTGTTATTTTCCCGTCACTTAATTCATATCCATATGGCAGTTTTGCTACCGCATACTCACCTGCCGTTTTCTTCGCTTCGAGCGAAGTTCTTACTTTTCTTGAAATATCACTGCAATAATATTCGTTAAACAATGTCTTAAAGGGATGTATGATTCTCATATTTTCAGAGGTATCGCTGTCATAATTATCCAATATAGCGATAAATCGTACTTGTTTTAATGGAAAATATTTTTCTCTAAGTTCCGATATAAGAAGATGTTCCCTGCTGAGTCTCGAAAAATCTTTTACGATTACCATATCCGCTTTTCCAAGCTCTATCCATGCAAGCATCTTCATAAATGACGGTCTTTTTCTATCTGTTCCACTAAAACCGTCATCTATAAACTCACATATATTTTCGCTATCATCACACAAACCATTATCAGAAACATAGCTTCTCAAAAGAATCATCTGATTTTCAATGGTATTACTTAATGTTCCTCCTCTCTTGTCTTTTTTTGATATTCTAGCATATAGCGCTATCACCTTCTTTTCCTCCGGAATATATTTCTTTATCACATATTATGCAGTTTATTTTGTACTATTCGCACTATCGGTCTGCTTTTCCATTCCTCCTTTTTTTGTGTCCTCTCTGATAAGTACTTTAGTAACATTGTCACCGTCAAGCACAAGTCCAATTATACTTCCCTTTTTTATATCTGATATCGAAGCATCAGTTTTTGTCTGACCCATACCTGCTTTTTGAACAGTAACATTTTCGCTCAATGTCACCGTTGATGTTTTACCTGTACTCTTAAATCCAGGTATACCGCCGTTTTTAGCATCAGGTGCCCCGCTTCCCTGTGGCATCTGTGGCTTTTCACCATTTTTTGCATCAGGTGCCCCGCTTCCCTGTGGCATCTGTGGTTTTTCACCATTTTTAGCATCAGGTGCCCCGCTTCCCTGTGGCATCTGTGGCTGATTTTCATCTTTTGACAAAACTTCATAAGTTACTTTGCCATCATTACTTACACTTGTAACTTTTCCATATACTGTATATTCGTCTATTTCTGCGTTTGTATTATTATCTGAATCTTTTGAATTCTCTGAATCTGAAGATGATGTATCGTCCGATGATGAAACATCACTTGATGAAGCAGTATTTGAACTGCTGTCTGAACTACTGTTTCCAGCGCATCCTGTAATCATTGATGCAGTAAGCACAAGCCCCATCACCATTGCTAAAAATCTTTTTCTCATATAAAATCCCTGCCTTTCTGTGTTTACTTTATGCAGTTATATTACAAAAAGATTTTTAACAAAAGGTGATGAATCTGTGTTCATTCTGTGTTTTAATCTAAAATATGTATGTATCAGATTCTTTCCTCTAATTCAACATACTCTTTGTGATGACCAACATATTTGTATGCAGGTCTTATGATCTTTTCCTTATTTACAAGTTCTTCAAGTCTGTGTGCGCTCCAGCCTGCAATTCTTGAAAGTGCAAATAGTGGTGTAAATAACTCCTCTGGTATTCCAAGCATTGTATAGATAAGACCACTGTAAAAGTCTACATTTGCACATACAGGTTTGATAACATGTCTTCTCGCCATGATAAGGTCTGCCGCTATCCTCTCCACTGAATCATGAAGCAGGAATTCATCTTCCATGCCCTTTTCTTTGGCAAGCTTTTCTGCAAAGTTCTTCAAGATAAGCTCTCTTGGATCCGAAATGGTATATACGGCATGTCCCATACCATAGATAAGCCCAGAACCATCAAATGCTTCACCCTTAAGAACTTTCTTTAAATAATCCTCGATCTGTGAATCATCTTTTGTGTCACTTACTTTTTCCTTTATGTCAGCAAACATCTGCTGTACCTTTAAGTTAGCACCACCATGACGAGGTCCCTTAAGTGATGCTATAGATGCTGCAACTGCTGAATATGTATCTGTTCCTGATGATGTTACAACATGATTTGTAAATGTCGAGTTGTTACCACCACCATGTTCTGCATGAAGAACAAGTGCCGCATCAAGTACTCTCGCTTCAAGTTCTGTATATTTTCCATCAGGCCTTAACATCTGAAGAATATTTTCAGCTGTAGATAATCCCTTGATTGGAGGCTTGATCACAAGGCTCTCAAGGAAATTGAAATGTCTGTATGCATGATAATTATATACTGCGATCAATGGAAGTTTTGCAATAAGCTGAAGTGACTGTCTTAATACATTTGGTATAGAAATATCATCAGGATTGCTGTCATATGAATATAATGTAAGGACACTCTTCTGAAGTCCGTTCATAAGGTTTGCACTAGGTGCTTTCATAATAACATCTCTTACAAACTGTCCTGATAATTCCTGAAGACTGCCAACAATCTCTATAAACACCTCTAACTGTTCTGCAGTAGGGAGTTTACCAAATAAAAGAAGATATGTCGTCTCTTCAAATGCAAATTTCTTTTTAATGCCAGCTCCGACAAGATTCTTTACATCATAACCCTGATAGTAAAGTTTACCATCTGCCGGCTCCTTGACACCATTTACGATATCATAACCTGTAACATCTGAAATTTCGGTAAGTCCCGTCAATACACCTTTTCCTGAACTGTCTCTAAGTCCTCTTTTTACATCATATTCCTGATATAAGTTCAGATCTATGGCTCCTGAAACCAAACAATTCTCAACCAGGCTGTCAAACTCAACTTCAAGCTGTTTACTTAAAGCCATCATAGATTCATTATCCATTATGGCACCTCCATTCACTTTTTCTCATAATTTTACATCAAAATAGTAGGAATAGTCAAGTTTTTCAGTCTTTAATTATTCATATTATATGCATATTTATTCAAGAAGCATTGCGTGTGCAATATTCAAGTCTGAGTTTATCTGTAAGAAGTGCTATAAACTCTGAGTTTGTCGGTTTAACTTTTTTTGAATTTATCGTATTACTGAATATCTCCTCTAATATCTTTGTATTTCCCCTTCTGAATGCAACTTCTATCGCATGCCTTATTGTTCTTTCAACACTGCTCGATGTTGTTTTATATTTTTTGGCAATCGTCGGATAAAGACACTTAGTTATATAATGAAGCATATTTTTATCATAAAATGCAAGCATTATCCCCTCTCTTATATACTGATATCCCTTTATATGTGCTGGTATTCCTATCTCAAGCAAAAGATTCGTCACATCCACTTCAAGATTTCCTGAGCATACATTATTTATCGATCTTACTGATTCATATTCTTTTACATTTCTAAAAAAAGTACTATTTGAACATTCATCATTTTCCCTAAGATATCTCTTATTTACAAGCTGCAAAACTCTTGATATAAGTGTCTGATTAGAAACCGGCTTCATCATATAATAATCAGCACCATATTTTATTGCCTGCTCAACCAGATTTTCCATTCTTAATGCTGTCTGAATAATAAAAATAGGTCTTTTGACAGACATGTCACGACATTCTTCCAGTATTCCAATTCCATCTACCCCTGATAGAACCATGTCCATTACTATAATATCCGCTTTTTCCTCGCCAATCGTTTTAAGAACTTTGTTTCCGTCACCCGTTGACAGAATAACCTCCATGCCCTTTGCTTCCATTGAAAGCTGTTTACTTTCCCTTTCCTGTACATTACTGTCTGCTATAACTACTTTTAACCGCGTATTCTTCATAGTTTTTCTCTCCTTTTCGATATACTTTTCCTCTACCCACTTTACAAAAAGACTCCCTACGCTATTAAACAAAATAAGCAATGTAACACATAGTAACATAATAACTATGCATCTGTACAAAATAGTAATGTTTTTTACAAAAATATACTTTTTGTGCTGCTTTCATATATAATTATACATATCAAAAAGGAATACTTATGTATTTAAAAAGGAATTGAAATGGAATTGTGTTAAATATATTTGGCAAGCAGTGCCATTCTTTCCTCCGCCCAGCTATAATCAAGCATATACTCTCCTAAAAATTTTTCTGCCGCCCGCTCATCTCCGTCAAGCAGATCATAAAGATCACACTTAAAAAGCAAAGTGTTTACCCTCTTTACCCCCCGCGCCGATACAAGTATATCTCCAATATTATTTTCTTTAAGTTCTTTTTCGAGTGTTTTTCCGATCTTACTACATAGATTCTGCGTATATGGATCATTAGGTCTTTCTTCCCATAGTGTTCCTATTATCTGATCTGTTGTAACCGTTCCGCCACGCCGGTCCACAAGAAGTGCAAGTAACTCTTTTGCCTTATGACTCTTAAACATAACCGGATTATCATCAACAAAAATGTCAAAATGTCCGAATGTCCTTACATAGATTTTGCTCTTTCTTCTTTTTGAGAGCAATCTTGCCGATTCTACAGCATACTCAAGCTGTTCACTTGAAAATGGCTTTACAAGATATGCTGCTGCATGAATCTTTATCGCCTCATACGCATATTTTTCATAGCCCGTTATATATATAAGCATAATATCAGGATTTATTTTTCTAAAGATATTTCCAAGATTTATTCCATCGATTCCTCTCATTTTAATATCAAGTATCGCAAGTTCAACATCATTGTCTTTAACATATCCTACCGCCTCCTGTGCATCGTTAAAGACGCCTGTAATATTCAATTCTTTAATATTCTTCGCTTCTTCCATAAATGCGACAAGCGCCATCTCTTCGTCATCTACCACAATCGTTCTCATCAGTGTACCTCCAGCCAGTCAGTAGTATCATAACTTTTGTCCCTTTGTTCTTTTCGCTCTCTATTTTAAGTTCTCCCTCACATAATCTTTTTACAAGACCTGATATATATGAAACACCACCAAATTTTTTTGAAAAATTTACTGATGAAATATCAAATCCGGCACCATTATCTTCTACACAGAGAATTGTTTTTTCATTAGTAAGACTAACATTTATTTTTACAAATGCTTTTTCATCTTTATCATATTTCTTTTCAGGCAACCCATGATGAATGGCATTTTCCGCCAGAAAAATAAGTGACATTGCCGGCAGATACATTTCTTCTGTCTGATCATCAAATCTGCCTATCTCATAATTTATATATGAAAATCTCGCCTTTTCAAGTCTTAAATATGCTTCTAAATAAAATAGTTCTTTCTTTACACTTACTGTCGTTTCACCACCAAGTGTCTTAAATCTGTACTGCATATATGCAGACAGATCATTTATAAGCGAGCATGAATTTTCTGATTTCATAAGCACAGAACCCTTGATAGTATTAAGTGCATTAAAAATAAAATGTTCACCTATATTTTCAAGTATTTCACTTCCTGATATCTCTGTCATATCAGGCGAATGTACCGGTTCACCCACCACAGCCTCTCTAGTCCGTACCTGATTTATGCCATCATTTTTTTCTTCATCAAGGATTTCTCTTATAAGCATAAATAATGTTTTATATATTATCGGTTTTGTCACATAACCATTCATTCCTGCTTCTTTTGCTTTAACCCTGTCCTTTGCAAAAATATTTGCAGACAATGCATAAATTGGTACTGTTTGCGCATCTGCCCTGCCTGATCTTCTTATCTCTTTTGAAACATCATACCCGTTTATGTCATATATATTTATGTCTAAAAATATGATCTTATATTCATATTCACCAGATGCTTTGTACTTTTTGATCCCCTCTTTTCCGCATAATGCAGTATCAACAGCAAGTCCCCTGTCTTCAAGTATCGTTTTAACTACAAAAATATTTGTATCATTATCATCTACAAGTAATATCTTTTCATGGTTAAAATTTCCATAATTTTCTATCTCATCCTGCAATATAAATTCCATACATATTTCCCTCGCTTCCAAGTATGATTTTATTTAATTTCAATGTCTGAGGTCAATAGTCGTTTTTAATTTATACACATCTTTGTATCTCATTTTTCGACAGATAATATCCCTTTCCATAAATGCTTCTTATGCATTTTCCACCGTCAGGCAGCTTTCTCCTTAAACGATATACAAGGCTTGCCAGCCTCACTCTCGCATCTTTATCAGAACTTTCCCACAGATTTTTGCATATCTTTTCAACACTGATATATTTTTCTTCTGAGTCTGATAACAGCCTTAACAGCCTTGCCTCATTATCCTTTATTGCTACTGAGATATTTTTATATTTTACTGACATATTCTCAATGTCGATCAATGTTTTTTCCTGCTGCATCTTTTTCTCTAGCTGCAAAACAAGTCTCTGAATGATAACACGTATATCACGTTCCCTTAACTGAAAGTCAACACAACCTGATCTTATAGCCTTTATCTCTTCTTCATCATCCCTTTTGTCAGAGATTACAAATATATCTGTTTTTTCAAATATGCTCTCCTCATCTTTTTGATGTTTTTTCAGATATTCATTTAGTTCTATAAGAGAACATACAACAATTTTCCTAAACCATGTATCATCCAGATAACCTTCTATATCTTCAATATTTTCTGTGCAGACAGCATCTATTCCAAGTTCACAAAGCTTTGAAAGAAAAAGTTCCTGCCATTCAATATTGTGGTCGCATAATGCGATGTATCCTGCCATATAATCTTTCCTCCTCCGGCACCGGTTTATAGTCTCCTTTATCTTTTCCAGGCTCAAAACCACATTCCAAAATCTTTTCTTTTACCCTGCTAACATCATCTCCAGCGAAATTTTTCAGATTTATCCTTTTATTATATACATTGTAATATTCCTTTATATCATCACTGCAAAGCTCCACATTCACCTCTCCGGCTCCTGCCTCAAACGATCTTTTTCGCCCATCCTGCAATACATTGTCAAGTATCGTATCTGATGTGATCATCGCTCTTGGAAGCATAAGTCTTGCTATGGCCATAAGATACAATGTCATATCCCCGTTTCCACTTCTCTCATGGTCAAATCTCGTATGAGGAACCGGCATAAACGGAACTATATGTACCATCTGTGGATCAAGTTTCTTAAGAAACAGCAGATCTTCAACTACATCCGCAACCATCTGATATGGCGTTCCCACCATAAATCCACTTCCCACCTGATAACCTATCATCTTTAGTTCCCACAATGACTGTTTTCTCGTTAAAAGTGACATCTCCGCCGGATGAATTTTTTTAAAATGATTTTCCGAAGCCGTTTCATGGCTTAATTCATACCTTGTTGCACCTGCCTCAAACCATGTCCTGTATACACTTTCGCTTCTCTGCCCTAATGACAGTCCTACAGAACAGTCAGGAAATCTTTCTCTTAGCATGGCAACCATATCTGCCACTTTATACTCCGTAAAATTATAGTCATCTCCCCCAATAAGCATAAAAGACCGGACACCTTTACTGTATCCTGTTTCACAGAATTTCAGCAAGTCTTTCTCGTCCAGTCTGTATCTTGGTATAAAAATATTATCTCTTCTAAGACCACAATAATAACAATTATTTTTACAATAATTTGTTAATTCTATAATTCCTCTAATATATATGTTTTTTCCATACAGTTTTTCTTTTGCCATCAAAGCTTTCTCAAACAAATAGTCTGTTGTTTCTTTATTTCTGAATTTGAGCAGTTCGCTCAATTCCTCCTGCGATAAACTGTTATTTGCTGCCAGCTTATTTACCAAATTTGTCATGCATCTTCCCATTTACTTGTACACTCCATAAAAATCCTCATTTCTGCACACATTTTTTGTGCATAGTGTGAAATATACTATATTTCACACATAAGATCTGTGTCAAGTGTGCGCAGACACAAATCCTGAATATGAAATATTTATAATAATAGATTAACATTATTCGATTTAAATGTAAAGTGTTTTTTATTATTTTTCAACCCTCTAATGGTTCAGGGCATACTTCAAACTGTTTTACAATACCACAAATACAATTGTGAAGATCTGGTTTTAACTGTTCAAGTGAAACAGGAGATGAATATAAAATTGTGTTATAACATGTCGAATTTACAAGCTCAACTATAATAAATATCATGGTATTTACATTTCTAAACTTTCTTCCCGATTTTTCTACAATATCATCAAATATATCCATACAACTTTTATTGTCAAGCTGGCCTATACGAAGATTTGAAAAAATCGCCCAGCTTAGATTTTTTGAAATAAATTTCAGAAGTGACTGATTCTGTCCTAACTGATCTACAATATTATCTACTATAAACAATATACATTCTTCAAGAGTCTTACATTCACACTTTTTCAATTCCACATATGCATTTTCAAAAAGCTTATCCGCCTTATGCGTAATAAGTCTGTCCCTTATATCATATTTATCTTTAAAATAAAGATAAAATGTCCCTTTTGCCATTTTAGCATTTTTTACAATCTCTGAAATAGATGTATTATTTATTCCCTTTTCTGTAAAAAGTTTAAATGCTGATGCAAGCAATGCGTCCTGTTTATTTTTCTTTTTTTCTTCTATTTTACTCATTTACATCACCTCTAATTTTGATGAGCAGATCATCTTACTGTTTCAAGTCATAGAGCCACACATCAAAATCTCTTTATTTTGGCTGTGTGGCTCCATAAATAAAATCTTTTACAATTTATTTGTTAATTATTTATCATCATCTTTTTCTATTGATGCTGTAGACATTACAAATTTAACACTTCCATCCATGCCATCTGAAATCTTTGAAAAACTCTTATAGTTATTTGATGCCTTTACTATCTTATCCAGTCTGTCTCTGAAATCATCACCTGAATCAATAACATCATTTACTGTTCCTGTAAGTTTATCAATTCCATCTTCATTAAACTCAACTACACCATCTTTAAGGTCTCCTGCACCTTCAGCAAGTTTTCCTATGGCATCTGATACATCTCCTGTTTTTGATACAAGAGTTGAAACTCCGCTAAAGAGCTTTGTTGCTCCTGATGCAAGTGATTTTGCACCATCTCTTAACTTGTCGCTGCTTCCTGTAACTTTCTTTGAGTTTGTCTTGATCGTCTTCTCATTCTTTATAAGTTTATCTGCTGCATTGTCAAGTTTTTTGTTATTTGATGTAAGTTTTGAACCAGCCTTATACATTTTCTTTACACTTGCATCAAGTTTTGCCACACTAGGATTAAGCTGCTCTTTATATGCTGTTGAAAGTGCATTTCCAGCCTCCTTAAGCTGTGTAAGTTTATCTCCGATTCCATTGAGCGGCGAATCTTTTGCAGTTGTATCTGTACTTGCCTCCATCTGTGAAAGTCCTGCACTTACTTTATCAAGTCCACCATCCAATCCATCAAGTCCACTATCTACTGATGTAAGTCCTGCTGATACTTTGTCAATTCCCTGTACCAGAGCAGATGAATCAGATGTAGAACTCTCAATCGCTTTTCCAACTGTCTGTGAAGCTTTTACATATTTCTCAATCGCCTCAATCTTTGCCTTATCTGTTTCTGACTCTGTTCCAGCCTTAAGTGTTTCAAGTTCTGTAAGCATTGTATCTACCTGCTCATCGCTTACAGCAATATTCTTTGCGCCTTCATTTATGCTCTTTACTCCCGCTTTTATTCCACTCTCACCTGAAACTCCTGCCTGTAAAGAACCAACTCCTGCTTTAAGCTGCTTTACTCCTGCTTTAAGTCCTGCATCGCCTGTTACTCCGTTCTGAAGTGAAACAACTCCTGAATGAAGTGTAGCGATTCCCTGTGCGAGTGTATCAACACTGTTAAGTGATGTATTTACAGTAGTTACATATGTGCTGAGGTTTGTATTAAAGTCATTTGAACCTTTGGCAAGTTTTGAAGTACCTGTCTTCTGAAGAGTTCCTACCGCATCAACAACTTTCTTCGTGTTTTTTGAATATGTCTTTACGCTCTTTCCAAATGTCTTTGTTCCCTCTACATAATCAACAACTCCATCAAGAAGTTTATCTGTTCCACTTGTGTATGTGACTATACCATTTTTAAGTGTATCTGCACCACTTTTTGCTGAGCTAACACCATTCTTAAGTGTATCCATTCCATCTGAATAATCACCAAACTTGCTATTTAGCTTATCAAGATTTGAACTAAGTTTATCAGAGCCATCTATAAGCTGCTGTGTAGCATCCGTAAGGTCATCAAGCTTATCTGTAAGGTCATCAGTACTTCCTATGTCGTCCATATCCATGTCTGAGAAGAATTCTGATGTTGCAACTGTATAAGTTGATTTCATCTCAAAATCAGTGACATCAGCTTTTATAGTAACTGTATCTGTTATTTTATCATTTATCTTGCTTAAATCTATGTCAACATCATCACCAAGATCAAGATTGTCAAGGTCAAGACTCTCTGAAAGTCCCGGCATTCCATATGCCATAACTATATCATTGTCGCCCTCTGATACAATACTTCCATTATCTATAGTTACATTTTTAAAATTGTCAACCGGAAGGATCATTCCTGTTACCATAACAAATGGTGTATATATATCTACATCTTTTTCTCCGACTTTTTGTTTCTCTTTTGAAGTATTTGTATATTTAATCTTCATCTCAAGCTTGCCGCTTTTTCCAACAAGTTCATCAGCCGAAACTTCCTTGCCGTCAAGCTTGTATGTTATCGACATGCCAACAGGCATTTCCTTATCAGTTTTTCCCTGATAATAAATATCCTCACTTCCTGTATTCCAGCTAAGTGAATCACCATCCTGTGTAAATTTTTCATCACCTTTTGTATTTGTTATATCTTTAAGATCTGAAGAATCCTTTACTTCACCTTTATCTGCTGCATTTTTAAGCCAGTCAGATACGATGACATCTGTCTTTTTACCATTTGCATCAAGTGTTGCATAAACTGTTTCCTGTTTTGATACTTTCTTTGAATCAAGTCCTGCTTTTGAAGCAGTCTTAACTTCCTCTGTAACTTTATCCACCTGTTTTGCAACTGCTTTGTTTGTCATAACAAACATATGAGATGCATACTCTACACTACCTACGAGCAGTCCTGCTGCCAAAAGTCCTGAAACACCGATTTTTGCAACCTTTTTAATATTCTTTCTCATGATACTGCCTCCTATATTATTCTATCTTAACGCCAATCTTATACTATTTTATTTTGCTTCCAGTTTCTTTTTTGAATCATTCTGAGCAACACCTGCTTTTATCATATCCCATGAACTTCTTATGATGATAGGATCAAATATCCAGAGCATTGCCGGAAGCATACATATAACAACTACCATACTGATTATAGCACCTCTTGAAAGAAGATTACATATAGCACTAATCATATCTATGGCAGAATATACTGTTACACCGAATGTTGCAGCGAAGAAACAGAAACCACTTGTAAGTATTGACTTCATTGAAGTTTCATGTGCGATCCTTATCGCATCTTTCTTACTGCATCCATTCACCGTTCTTTCTTTATGATATCTATTTGTCATAAGTATCGCATAATCGACCGTCGCACCAAGCTGTATAGTTCCAATAACGATACTTGCAACGAATGCCAGTGAAGTATTTGTGTAATATGGAACTGCCATGTTGCAGGCAATCGCAAACTCGATGACAGAAACAAGGATTATAGGTATTGAAATAGATTTAAATGTTACAAGGATAATTACAAAGATAGCTGCTATAGATATGTAATTTACTGTCTTCAGATCTATATCAGTTGTATCCTGAAGATCCTTCATAAGAGGAGCTTCACCGATCACCATGGCATCTTTCTGATATCCTTTTACTATTTTCTGCATCTCATCAAGCTGAGCATTTACTTTGTCTGTTGCTGAACTGTAATCTGAGCATACAAACTGTAATTCGTACTTGTCAGTCTTTAACATGCTCTTTACATCCTCAGGTATCATGCTGTCAGGGAAGTTCGGGCCTACAAGTGAATTAAGACCGATAACCCATTTAACACCATCAACCTTCTCAATCTTCTTTATCATCTGGTTCTTGTCTTTTGCCGTAAGACCATCTTTTAAAAGAACCATATGAACTGTACTCATATCAAAGTTATCTTTAAGTTTGTCATTTGCTATCGCACTAGGAATGTTCTTTGGAAGTCCCTGATCGATATTATAATAAATCTTATAATGACCGTTTCCATATACTGCTGGTCCGAGCAGAACAAGGAATATCACAATAGCAACTTTGTAATGTTTTACAATAAAGTCTGAAACTTTTGTAAGTGGAGGTATCAAAGCCTTATGTGTTGTCTTTTCAATAGCCTTGTCAAATGTAAGGATCATTGCCGGAAGAACAGTTACACAAGTGATAACACCTATAACAACACCCTTTGACATTACTATACCGATATTGGCACCGAGTTTAAATGTCATAAAGCAAAGTGCTACGAAACCGGCTATTGTTGTAACCGAACTACTTGATACTGACTTAAATGTGTTTGATATTGCATGAGCCATAGCTCTCTTTCTGTCATCAGGAAATCTCTTCTTATTTGCCTCATAACTCTCAAGAAGGAATATCGAGTAATCCATCGTAACTGCGAGCTGAAGCACCGCCGCAAGAGCCTGCGTTATATATGATATCTCTCCGAGGAAAATATTACTTCCAAGGTTGAACACTATCGCCATTCCAATATTTGTAAGGAATATAACCGGTGTAACAAATGAATCCATCGTTATAAGAAGAACAACAAATGATAATATTGCTGCTATAACAACATATATCGGCATTTCCTTTAAAGCAAGATTTTTGATATCAGTTACGACACCAGACATTCCACTTGCATAAACATTCTTGCCTACTATCTTACGAATGTTTGTAATGGCATCCATCGTATCATCTGCTGATGTAGTATCATCAAACAATGCGATCATCATAGTTGCATCACCATTGAAAAATGCCTGTTCAAGTTTTTTAGGAAGCATCTCTGTAGGCACGCTTATATCAAGCATATCATCATACCAGAGTACATCCTTTACATGGTCAATACCTTCAATCTGTTTCTCAAGTGCTGCTGCCTGCTTATTGGTCATATCTTCGACAACAACCATAGAAAAGGCACCCATTCCAAATTCATCAACAAGTGTATCCTGACCCGATACTGTTTCAAGAGTATTCGGAAGATAAGATAATACATCATAGTTTACTCGTGTACTTATGTAGCCAATCACAGATGGTACAAGAAGTACACACGCAATAAGTAGAATAATGTTTTTATGCCTTGTAATCCATTTTCCTAACATTTTTTCTCTTCCTTTCTTTTTCATAGCTGCCATAATCCCACACAAAGCAGCTTTCTTATCGACCATTTTTCTAATCAACTGACCAATGGTCATTTCTATAATCAATATACTACATCAAAAATGACCAACAGTCAATATTAAATTTGACTATTGGTCATTTTTATCAAAAACACACAAACAAAAAGTGAGTTACGAAATATTTCTATCCATAACTCACAAAATGTTCATATTTTATTTAAAATATAGTGTAGTTTATTTGGCAAGCAAAAGCATGATCTCATTACTTCTGTTTACAAATTCAGTCATCTCCTCTGCCTTAAGCGGATGATTTGCAAGTACAGCAAGATCATAAAGCTGCTTACAGAACATGTCAACATTCTCTGCATCCTTATTATTAAGAATATACTGTACAAGTTTGTTTGATGAGTTGAGCACAAGTGTTGCAGAATCACCGAACATATCCATGTCCATTCCCATGCCACCTGCACTGTACATCTTCATCATATCCTGCATACGGCGTGTTTCCTCTGAAAGTGTAAGCATAGAAGATACATTCTCATTTTTAAGTTTCTCAACTTTAACTTCCAGCTTATCTTTTCCAAGAGCTTTCTTAAATATTTCACTAAGTTCCTCAGTTTCTTTCTTAATAGTCTCCTCATCAGCATCATCTTTCATAGTATCATTAAGACCTGCATCTATACGCTTGAAGCTTACCTTTAAATCTCCCTGCTCAAGCTGTGAGATAAATGCCTGATCGATATTATGGCTTAATATAACAGCATTTATATTCTGTTCCTTAAACATATTTACATACTGGCTCTGCTGCTGCATATCAGTTACATAGTAAACTGTTGTAGGTTCTTCCTCTTTTTCTCCATCTTTATTCTCTGCTGAATCCGTATTTTCCTCATTCTCAGCAGTATCTTCTTTCGTTTCTTCACCCTCGCCTGCTTTAACTGCATCAACATATTCAGGAAGTGTGATATATTTGTCATTCAGATCCTTAAAGATGATATAATCTGACATCTTTTCTCTGAATTTCTCGTCTTTTAAGCATCCATATTTAATGAATGGGCTTATATCTTCCCAGTATTTCTCATAGTTTTCTTTGTCAACTTTATACATTCCAGAAAGTTTATCAGCAACTTTCTTTGTAATATAATCAGAAATCTTCTTTACAAAGCCATCATTCTGCAATGCACTTCTTGAAACATTAAGTGGAAGATCCGGACAATCAATAACACCTTTAAGAAGCATCAGGAATTCAGGAATTACTTCTTTGATATTGTCAGCGATAAATACCTGATTATTGTAAAGTTTGATAACACCCTCAAGATTATCATACTCTGTATTTACCTTAGGGAAATATAAGATTCCTTTAAGGTTGAATGGATAATCCATATTTAAATGGATCCAGAAAAGAGGTTCCTTGTAGTCATTGAAGACTGTTCTGTAAAATTCCTTGTACTCATCATCTGTACAATCATTGGGATGTTTCATCCAGAGTGGAGTTGTTGTACTGATTGAGACAGGTCTCTTATTTATCTTAACTTTTTCTTTGCGTGGAGATACTTCTATAACTTCTTTTTCTCCATTCTCATTCTCTTTCTCCTCTGTCTTTGCCTCCTCAACAATGTTTTCAACTACAACATCATCATCACGGAGATCTTCTTTATCTATTGTCTCATATTCCTGCTCGGCTCCCTCTTTTGAAAGGAATATCTCTACTGGCATAAATGAGCAGTATTTTGTAAGTACTTCTCTTACACGATACTCATTTGCAAACTCAAGACTGTCTTCTGAGAGATACAGTGTGATAGTTGTACCTATCTCTTTTTTGTCTCCCTCTGACATTTCAAAATTGATGCCGCCTTCTGATTCCCAGCGTACAGGTGTTGCTCCTTCTTTCCATGATAATGTATCAATAGTAACTCTGTCCGCTACCATAAATGCTGAATAAAATCCAAGACCGAAATGTCCGATTATCTGCTCCTCGTTTGCCTTATCCTTATATTTCTCAAGGAAATCTGTAGCTCCTGAAAACGCTACCTGATTTATGTACTCATCCACTTCATCCTCAGTCATACCAAGACCGGTATCTGTAAATGAAATACTCTTTCCTTCTGTATCAACAACTACCTGGATATTTGCCTTATAATCATCAGGTAATGTATATTCACCCATAATGTCGAGTTTTTTAAGTTTTGTAATAGCATCACATCCGTTTGAAACAAGCTCACGGATAAAAATGTCATGGTCTGAATAAAGCCACTTCTTTATAATAGGAAACATATTTTCTGATTCAATTGATAAACTGCCTTTTCTACTCTGCATAATATATATCTCTCCTTTACATATATGATATCATCCAAATATTTTAAGTCCCTGCGTTTACTGTCCGCAAAGAACTTTTATTTACGATTATATTTGATTAGCAATCATTCAAAAAGACTGCTAACAATCCTCACAATGAGTATAATAATACGACCTTAAAGAATTGTCAAGACAAATTTAGCACTCTTTTTTAAAGAGTGCTAATAAAATTGTTATTTACTATAAATATTTTAATTTAATATGTTGTCACTTCTCCAACAACTTTTTCACCGCAGTTTCCCTTAAAATCATATGCTGTTACCGCATATTCATATGTTTTTCCTGACTTTGCAAAAATGTCATTGTATGACTGTGCTGTTTTTTTATCAAGTCTTGCGATATACGACCAATTTTTAGTTCCTTTTTCTCTTCTGTAAACATTACAGTAAGATGTGTATGAATTTGCCTTCCAGCTTATCTTTACACCATCATCAGTCGAATACAGAGCATTTATAGGTGCTGCTGAATTTTTTGAATATACTGTAAATTTCTTTTTTGTCTTTCCTACCGAAAACAAAAGCTTGGCATTAAAAACCTTATTTTCCTGAAATTTTACCATCCACTTGTCATAAAATATGACTTCATGTTTTCTCTGAATGGCAAGTTTTTTGGATCTCCATGCCGGAAATACCTTTACTACAACATTCATATTTTTGGCTACTGTTCTGTTTAACGAATTTATTTCTGTATATCCATCTTTACCTACGATCTTAATCTTTGTCGTCGCTGATGGCTGCTTTACATATCCAAGTACATAACATATATTATTTGCTGCATCTCTTCCAAGTTCATTGTACGCAAGCTGTGTATAATGTATTGTACTGTGTATCTGTTTAAGTGATGTAGGCAGTTTTAACGTCTTTTTTCTCGTCTTATTCTGCGCAGAATATTTTTCATCTGTGCCATATTTATTTTTGAAATATGTTTTTACTGAATTGTTTGTTGCCCATACTTCTGACAACTGACTTGCAAGAAATATATCCTTATAAGCATTTTTACTTGAATTGCACATATAATACTGCGCTTTTCTAGGACCTGTAAGTTCAAGGTCTGCAAGCGAAACCGGATCTCTGTGTGATCTTACCATCAATATTCCAGCAAATTCAAGACTCTTATGAACATATTTATAATCTGCTGATGAACTTCCTCTAAGCTGTGTCTTAAATGCTCTGTGCATCTTCATAAAGTTTGTCAGGTAATCACCTGCTGTCATCTTAAAATCCTGTTCACCCTGAAGCCAGAAATAACCCTTGTGACTAAGTTTATAATGTCCTGCTTTTATCTCATTGTTTAAAGTCCGTTCACATGCCTTATATAAAGCGACCGCCTGCCAGAAATTATTATCTTTTCCTTTCTTAGGCAGCCATGTAGTAATAGAACTTCCCCCATGTGCTGCATTTACTACCCATACTTTTTCCTTCAGCTTTTTAGCCCACTGATCAGCAAGGGCGCTATCTATACCGGATTTACCTGTAGCTTCTCCGGCTGAAGTAAGATTATTAGTCCTGCACCACTGATTTTGTGAACTGTTGTCTGTAAGTGAAGCTGGTACAAATTTAGATGCATTTTTTACAGAAAGTGGTGATGAAGTAGACGACCAGTTTCCTACATTTGTAAAATGACCTTTGCATGAAGGGCCGTATGTATTATATACCTTTCCAGCCTCACTTAATATCATATTACTTGTGTACTCAGCGTTTGTCTTGTCACCACTGTGGCTTCCTTCCATATTGCTCTGTCCCACAAGCAGTAAAAGACTTATCTTTGCAGCCTTTACATTTACACCGTATGTACTGCCATCAACAAGTTCAACAACGGCTTTTCCACATCCTACAGCAAACACTTTTTTCTTATTGCTTTTTGCAACACTTACAACTCTTGTATCTTTTTTTTCCGTTTTTACATTTGTAGATGTTACACTCTCAGTAGCAATTCTTCTTACATCTTTTGGAAAAGCATGTCTGTCATCATAATTTAATTCAATCTTCTTTTTTGTTTTAGCATAACTTATAAGTGGTGGCAGTCCCGTAGGTTCCGGTTCTTTTGTTTCCTCTGGCTCTTTAGTTTCAGATGGCTGTGAAGTCTCAGACGGCTGTAAAGTTTCCTCTGGAACTGCCGTTGGCTCTATAGATGGCTCGGGTGTCGCAACTGTCACATTCTCATCTGCTGCCGCTATGACATTATTCATATTGTATCCGGAAAATCCGAGTCCAAAACAGATTACTGTCAACCAAAAATACTTTTTAATAAATTTCATAATAATACTTTTTCCCTGTCCCTTTACTTAAAATACACGAGCCGAATAATAACGGCATATGCCGGTTCTTTTTCGGCTCGTGTTTAATTTTATATGACCGACATATAGATATACTAATCCTTACGTCTATCTAATGTACACAGTCATACTACATTGATGATATGTCATTTCAATGACTTTTATGTGTTTTTATTTTGCCACAATATTTACAATTCTTCCCGGAACATAAATTTCCTTTATAATGTTCTTTCCATCAAGTCTGCTGCCAAGAGCCTCTTTTGCTCTTGCAAGAACATCATCCTTTGCATCATCTTTTCCGATTGAAAGTGTAACTTTTGTTTTTCCGTTTATCTGAACTGCTATCTCAACAGTTGCTTCAACAGTCTTTGCCTCCTCATACTCTGGCCATGACTGTTCGTAAAGTCTTCCTTCACCACCAATTATCTGCCAAAGTTCCTCTGTGATATGAGGTGCAACTGGGTTAAGAAGTGTGATAAGTGTCTTATACTCTCCAAGTGTGATACTGTTTTTCTTATAAAAATCATTTATAAGTGCCATCATTGCAGCTATTGCAGTATTATACTTAAGATTTTCAAAATCACTGCTTACTTTCTTTATTGTCTGATGCATCTTTGTCTCAAGGTCTTTTGAATATCCGTCATTGTCTTTATCAAGGATTGTCTGAAGTTTCCATACTCGGTCAAGGAAACGGCGGCATCCCTTTACACCATCATCAGACCATGATGCACTAAGATCAAATGCTCCGATAAACATCTCATAAGTACGAAGTGTATCTGCTCCGTATTCTCTTACGATATCGTCAGGATTTATAACATTTCCTCGTGATTTACTCATCTTCTCGCCATTTTCACCAAGGATCATACCATGTGATGTTCTCTTCTGATATGGTTCAGGAGTAGGCACAACACCCTCATCATAGAGGAACTTATGCCAGAAACGAGAATAGAGAAGATGGAGTGTTGTATGCTCCATACCACCATTATACCAGTCAACAGGAAGCCAGTATTTAAGTGCTTCAGGACTTGCAAGCGCCTCTGTGTTTGCAGGGTCTGTATATCTTAAGAAATACCATGATGAACCTGCCCACTGTGGCATCGTATCTGTCTCTCTCTTTGCAGGGCCTCCACAGCAAGGGCATGTTGTATTCACCCAATCTGTCATTGCAGCAAGTGGTGACTCTCCATTGTCAGTAGGCATATAGCTGTCTACTTCTGGAAGTAAAAGAGGAAGTTCACTCTCATCAAGAGGTACATATCCACACTTTTCACAATGTACGATTGGAATAGGCTCACCCCAGTATCTCTGTCTTGAGAATACCCAGTCACGAAGTTTATAGTTTACCTTGCGGTTACCAATCTTTTTTTCTGTAAGGAAATCTTTTACCTTCTCCTTAGCTTCCTCAACCGTAAGTCCTGTAAGGAAACCTGAATTTATCATTTTTCCTGTAGCAACATCAGTAAATGCAGCCTTATCAATATCTACAGGACCTTCACTTCCCTCAACGACCTGAATCATAGGAAGTGAAAATTTCTTTGCAAATTCCCAGTCACGGTCATCATGTGCAGGAACTGCCATGATAGCACCTGTTCCATATGTCATAAGTACATAATCTGATATCCAGATAGGAATTTCCTTATCATTTATAGGATTGATGGCGGTAAGTCCATCAAGAACAACACCAGTCTTATCCTTAGCAAGTTCTGTACGCTCAAAATCAGATTTTCTTGATGCCATTTCTCTATATTCAGTGATTGCATCCCAGTTTTTGATTTCATCTTTATATTTGTCGATAATAGGATGCTCAGGCGATACTACCATATATGTTGCACCAAAAAGTGTATCTGGTCTTGTAGTATAGACACGAAGCTTATCCTCCTTATCTTTTATTCTAAAATCAACTTCCGCACCTTCTGAACGACCTATCCAGTTTCTCTGTGAAGTCTTTACTCTCTCGATGTAATCTACATCATTAAGTCCCTCTAAGAGTTTGTCAGCATAATTTGTTATCTTAAGCATCCACTCACTCTTAACCTTGCGTACTACAGGCGAACCACATCTTTCGCATACGCCGTTTACAACTTCCTCATTGGCAAGTCCTACTTTACATGATGTACACCAGTTGATAGGCATTTCTTTCTTATAGGCAAGACCTGCATTGAAAAGTTTGAGGAATATCCACTGTGTCCATTTATAATAATCAGGATCAGTTGTGTTGATCTCTCTGTCCCAGTCAAATGAGTATCCAAGCGAATGAAGCTGCTCTTTAAATCTTGCTACATTCTTCTTTGTAACCTCTTTTGGATGAACTTTATTTTTGATAGCGTAGTTCTCCGTAGGAAGACCAAATGCATCCCATCCCATAGGATATAATACATTGTATCCCTGCATTCTGCGTTTTCTTGCAACTATATCAAGAGCTGTATATGGACGAGGATGTCCTACATGAAGCCCCTGTCCTGATGGATAAGGAAACTCTACAAGTGCATAAAACTTTGGCTTTGTATAATCATTTTCTGTCTTAAAAGCCTTTTCATCATCCCATATCTTCTGCCATTTTTTCTCCACCGTATGGTGGTTATACATCTCTGCCATTTTTACCTCATTTCTGCATCAAAACAGATGCTAAAATCTTTTTTACTTTTATCTGACATAATCTTATATATGTGTATCTCTCATATAAAGATAAACATTGCCATGCTGCATACAAACCCTATGATTGCTCCGGCAATGACATCTCTCGGAAAGTGTACTCCCGTTATAACTCTGATAATAGCAAGAAATAGTCCCATTATCAGTATAATAATACCTAAAAACCTGTTTATGACCCATATAGAACCACCTATAATAAATATCGAAAACACATGACGGCTTGGAAATGAAAGCCCCCTTGTATCTTTCTTTATCAGTGGTTTAAACCCATACAGTTCATATGGTCTTTTGGCATTTATCTTTTTCCTGAACTCACTAAGCAAAACAAAAAATAATGCCGGAACTATGATAAGCCCTGCCATAAGCTTATATTCTCTATTCATGACAAGCAAAGCTATCTCTACAAAATACAATATTGCAGTCACAACAGTAAGTATCTTTCCAACTATATCTATAACTATCGGGACTGCCTTTTTACTGCCAAGCAGCCCCATAATCTTTTCATATGTCTCTTTTTTCAATACATCCTCCGGACTTATTACTCATACAACGTTGCTGTCCACGCCTGCGATGTAGCAGTACTGTATCATTGATACACTAGCACAATATCATATTTGCTGTTCCTGCTCAACCTTTGCAATCTCAAGACTAAGCTCCTCAAGCTGCTTATCATCAACAACATTAGGAGCGTCTGTCATAAGACATGAAGCATCCTTTATCTTAGGGAATGCGATAACATCTCTGATACTATCCTCATGTGCCATAATCATGACAAGTCTGTCAAGACCATAGGCAAGTCCTGCGTGTGGTGGTACTCCATACTTGAACGCATCAAGGAGGAAACCAAACTGCTCATGAGCCTTCTCATCAGTAAATCCAAGTGCACGAAGCATCTTCTCCTGCACATCATCCTGATGGATACGGATAGAACCTCCACCAATCTCTGTTCCATTAAGCACGATATCGTATGCTCTTGCACGAACCTTTTCAGGAGCAGACTCAAGATACTGAATATCTTCTTCAAACGGCATTGTAAATGGATGATGCATTGCAAGATATCTTCCCTGTTCTTCTGAATATTCAAATTCAGGGAACTCTGTAACCCAGAGGAATTTGTAAACATTCTTGTCAAGAAGATCAAGATTTTTAGCAATCTCAAGTCTTAAGTTTCCGAGTACATCCCAGACGATCTTATTCTTGTCTGCGGCAAACAAGAGTAAATCACCAGGCTCACCTTCCATAGCATCTACAAGTGCCTTAAGCTCATCATCAGTCATAAATTTTGCAAATGATGACTTGTATGTTCCATCCTCATTTACTGCAAGGTAGGCAAGACCTTTTGCACCAAAATCTTTTGCAAATTTAACAAGTGCATCAATCTTCTTACGAGGCATGCTTCCCTGTCCTTTTGCATTGATACCGCGAACTGAACCGCCATTTTCGAGTGCTCCGGTAAACACACCAAATCCGCATCCCTTAACCACTTCTGAAACATCTTTTAATTCCATTCCAAAACGAAGATCAGGTTTGTCTGAACCAAATCTGTCCATAGCCTCCTGCCATGTCATTCTCTGAATAGGAAGTTCTATATCTACATCAAGAATTTCCTTAAAAAGTTTCTGTAAAAGTCTTTCATTTACATCCATAACGTCGTCTTCATCAACAAATGAAAGCTCCATATCAACCTGTGTAAACTCCGGCTGTCTGTCTGCTCTAAGATCTTCGTCTCTGAAACATCTTGCAAGCTGGAAATATCTGTCATAGCCTGAGCACATAAGAAGCTGTTTAAAAAGCTGTGGTGACTGTGGCAGTGCATAAAATGTTCCCGGATGTACACGGCTTGGCACAAGATAATCTCTTGCTCCCTCAGGTGTACTCTTTGTAAGCATAGGAGTTTCTATCTCCAAAAATCCTTCATCTGCAAGGAACTGACGAATCAATGTTGCAACCTTACTTCTCATAATAAGATTTTTCTGAAGATCAGGTCTTCTAAGGTCGAGATAGCGGTATTTTAATCTAAGTTCCTCTTTCGTCTTGCTGTCCGCCTCAATAGGGAATGGTGGTGTATCTGATTCTGAAAGCACTCTTAATTCCTCTGCACGAAGCTCGATAGCACCTGTAGCAAGATTTTCATTAACTGCACCTGAACGTGCCGTAACCTTACCCTTTACAGCTATTACAAACTCACTTCTAAGCTTTTCAGCCTTTGCGAAATCTGCTTCATTTATCTCTCCATCCTCAAAAATAACCTGTAATATTCCTGAACGGTCACGCATATCAACAAAGATGATACCACCTTTGTTTCTCTGCTTTTGAACCCATCCCATCATAGTGACTTCTTCACCAATATTTTTTTCACTTAACTCGGCACATCTGCAGGTACGCTTCATGCCTCTCATTGATTCAGCCATTTTCTCTTGTCCTCCAATAATTTCCATTGTCTTAATAAAACTCTCTAATCTAGCAGTATATCAGATTTTTTCCTGTTTGTGAAGTAGCGGATAAACTAAAATGAAACAGCCTCTTTCTCAAACAGATTAAAATGTTTCATCTGCAATTCGGTCGCACTCTGCTGAAGCATTTCTATCTTTGGAAAATCATCCGCATGAAATACTCTCTGAAATGCCAGAAATACTTCCATATCATAATCTTCTACTTCATCTATCATTATAGCCATCGCCGTTTTCTTATCAAAAGCTTTTCTGTAGCTTCTGTCTGTAATAAGTGCTGAAAACACATCACATGTCCTAAGTATCCTCGACATTTCCGGTATATTATTCCCCTTTAATCCGTCAGGATAACCAGAACCATCATAATTTTCATGATGATGATAAACTGCTTCTATTATATTTTCAGGATAATTTTCATTTGTCAAAATGTCACGGCTGTACGCCGAATGCATTCTGACATATTTCATCTGTTCTACAACAAGTGTATCATCACTCTCATCTGAATAAACATATCTGTTTACCCTTAATTTTCCTATATCATGCAGTACACCCGCAACAGCGATATCATTGCAAAACTTCTCATCCTTATGAAGTTCCCTCGAAATAAGAACGGCAATATTGCTAACTTCTAGTGCATGTCGCATTTCTGAATGTACTGTTTCCCTTATCTGTCTGGGAATACTGTCATTTTGTAAGATTTTTTCAAAATAGTTTTCCATCGTAAACTCCGTTTCCGCCAGTTCTAATATTTTTCATATGTTCTACTATCACAAGTATAGCACAAGCAACTGATTTAAGCTACTTTTTGATATATAATCAAACAAAGCAGCGGCTAAAGAATATTTTCTGATAGCTGCTGCTTTTTCTTGTTATATTTTATGTACGTTGTAAGTTTAATGTAACAAAATGTGCACTTATTTTTTATTACTCATACTGATTTGACTTAAAACATATATTCGCAAGTCTGGCAATGCATACTTTTAAGTCTTTTATGTCGAGTGTACCGTCGGAAAGTTCCTTTTTAAGATTTTCCCTGTCGCCAAAACATCCCGGCATCACAAGGTCATTGCCTGCACGCATGCATCCCGCTGCCCCAAGATTTCCTCCCTGTGCTTTTCCCGGATCTCCGGATGAAAGCTGTATAAGCTCATCAACAGAAAGTGTATTGACGAAATCCATCGCTTCTTTTTCATATATATCACAGTTATCACGATATAAAACTTTTCGTGTATGGATATCTGATGCATTTAACTTTATACACGAAATATCCTGTTTTACTGTAATCTCTGGCCTATTTTTATCATTCAGATCTTCCTCTGGCGATTCTTTGAGTGGACATATAACTTTGACCTTTTCCATGCATACGCTCTCATCAAGTTCTGCTTTTGCAATTGCCTGAGCTCCTGCCAGACTGTTTCCTGCCCAGATTATGTAATCTCCTGACTCAAGCACATATGAAGACTCTTTTTCATCAAAACTCGTAAGATATGTAAGTGGAATCTCGACAATCACTTTTTCAGTTTCTCCTACATCAAGAAGTTTTGTCTTTGCAAATCCGGCAAGACGTCTTGCTTCTTTTTTCAGCGTATGCTGTGGAAGTGATACATAAACTTCAAACACTTCACGCCCTGCCATATTTCCCGTATTTTTTATATCAGCAGTTACAGTTATAGTATTTTTAACAGTTTTTTTCACATCATAATTGGCAGGGCTTTAAAAAAAATAGGCTTCGCCCTCACATGAATGATTACTGGTGTATTCCTTCAAAAGAAGATGC
>CAKRFY010000008.1 GCA_934320895.1 uncultured Lachnospiraceae bacterium
GAGGCTCGTTATACTCGTCTTGTTAAGCCATTCCCAGAGCGTGCTGAGAGACTCTTCAAGGAATCTGAGGAAGCTGCTAAGGCTCGTTATGAGCACTTACAGAAGTTAGTTGAACTTTACAAATAATTAAAGATTATTTGGTATATTGCTAACGGATATATTAGGCGTCGCACCTTTTAGGTGCGGCGCTTTTTATAGTTTGCGCGCATGGGCGCTCTAACAGGTGAAAGTTCCGAATACGCCTTTGAAGTAATATAGCTGGAGACCGATAAAGAATGTGTTAGATACTAACAAAATTGTATAAAAAAAGATAAAAAACGACTAAAAAAGACATACTGCACTGACTTCTCAGTTGCTTATGTCTTTTTTTGTTTCCTTAAAAATTTTACTATGTATGAATTGTAATTCTTAAATATGTAGATAATAGTATGAAAATTAAGAATTTTTATAATTAAGAGATGATATGATGTCGGAGTCAAAAATTATTTTGCAAGAAACTGATGTTACAGATTGCGGTATTGCTATGTGCTTTTGATTATTGTTCATAATGTTTATATATTTTTTTGAAAAATATTTATGGTGGAGGACAAGTATCGTGAAAACAAATGTCATTGGAAAAGATAAGTTTAGTATAGCTGGAAATATTAAACTGGATAAGAAAGGCTTTTCAGATAAAAATATTGCAGATAAAAGATCAGTTTATAAAAACATATTTATAATACTTATGGTCTTAGGGTGCATGATGGGGTCTTTTTCTCATACGGCATTTTCATCATTGTTTGAGAACATAATGAAAGAGTTCAGATTATCGGCGTCTGAATCACAATGGATGACTGCTGTCTATTCAATGACGATAGGTGTCACAACGATATTATCTGTTTTTTTAACTAAAAATTTTGACAAAAGAAAATTGTTTTTTTATTCAATGTTAATATTTTGTTCTGGCATTATTCTGTCCGCACTTAGTTTTAATTATGTATTTATTATAATCGGAAGGATTTTACAGGCAACAGGTAGTGGAGTCGTACTTACTTTATCTCAGGTAATATTACTGAGTGCGTATTCAAAAGAAAAGACGGGAATTGTTATGGGGATTTATGGATTTCTTCTAAATCTTTCATCGGCTGCTGCGCCCGTTGTTACATTATTGCTTGCAAGAAAGGTATCATGGCGGATTATTATGTGGTGGATTTTCGGCATAGTTGTTGTTATACTTGGTGTGCAGTTGTGTATGTATATTTTACGAAAAAAGTGCTACGGGAATAATATTATTGATGATGAAAAAAATTATAAAAATTTGAAGGAAGAAAGTTATTTTTATCAAGAACAAGTTCAGACAGATAGGATGTTTTTAGGAAAAAATAAAATCACAAAGGTATGTAAAAGATTTAAAAAATTTGATTTTGTTTCATTTGGATCAAGTGGTATTTCAGTCGTTCTTTTTATGATAAGTTTTACCTCAATAAAGGAAATAAAAAACGGAAGCAGTATGGTTAAAAGCATTTTGTTTGTTTTAACAGGTGTTATATTTATGGCATTTTTTATAGTTAGACAAAGAAAGAGAGAAGAACCATATATAAATCTTAAGATATTTAAAAATAAAAAATTTACGATAGTTGTGCTGACAAGTATTTTTATTTATGCGGTAATGATGGGGACTGCATTGTGGTTTCCGGTATATATAAAAAGAATTGCCGAAGTTGATATGCAGAGAGTAGGGATTATTATGTTACCTGGTGCATTATTAATGTCTATTTCCAGTGCACTTGGAGGGTGGCTTTATCAGAAATATGGAATAAGACTTATATATGCCATAAGTACATGCTCATTTGTTGTAGCAATTCTTACAAGAAATATCGTTCCACTGTGGGTATTATTTTCAATGCGTTCCGTTGGAATAGGAATTATTATGATGTCAATGGTGGCATGGGGCATGAAAGACATTGAAAAAGATAAATATTCAGATGGAACTGCTATCATATGCAGTCTCAGAACAGTGGCAGGGGCGTTTGGGACAGCACTTGCGGCAATGTTAATGTGACTTTGAAATGTATATACCAGCGCGATATTCATCAGGGATATTGTTATTCATACAATGTCTGTATAATTTGGCGGCAAACATATCATATTCAAACATCCTGTTTATGTCGGCAATGAAATTCATATTGGTTTTATGAGAATACAATTGCAATGTTTTGTTTTTGGATGCCTGTGAGTCTTTTATCTGTATATTTAAGCTTTTGCCATTATTATTATGAAATCTATTATTGGCAGATGATTTTAAGTTAAGTTTAGTGTCGTTGGCTGATATCCAAAAGTTTTCAAATATATTACATGCATCTGCAACTTTAGTTACAACAGGAATGTCCGTTATATTTCGCAGTAGATAACTTTTATTTTTATTCATTCCAAGAAGTCTTGCATAAAGTATTTTATTTTTACTGCAGATTGAAGATGTAAAGCTTTTTATATCAGTATCCTTGATATTGAGAAGGATATGTGTTAATGCACGAGTAATTCTTGTGTGAGTGTATTGTTTAGTTTTGAGTATGTCTGCAAAACTGTCAAAATCATTAAATTCAGGCAGTTTATTGTAAATCCTTTCTGACAGATCAGATGAAACATCACTGAAAATGTCAAGAGGGCAGTTTTCAAGTTTAAAAGACAATAGTTTGTAATATATCATATCTTTTAGAAGCGTATTGTCGGCTGGAAAACGGTCTGGGTTTTCTGACAAAATATTGTAAACTTCTTTTGGAATATGGGCATAAATTTCTTTTAGTTTTTCTTGTTTGTCAGTATTGTTTATGTTATATGATCCATCAATATATATTTCAGAATGGCAGTTTTTGATTTTGGAATTTTTTTCATGTATTGTAAATGTATTTCTTATTGCTGAAGCGGAACTTAAAAGAAGAGTACTGTCAAGTTCGGTAGAATGATAGCCGGCATCCATGCGCTTTATTGTCACTGGTTTAATGTTGCTTTTTAACTTATTTAATGCTTTGATATATTCTATTGCGAGAATATTGTTAGGCTGTTTTAATAACATTTTGATATCTTCTTTTTTGTCAGAAAACATTTTCATCAGAAATTTTTCTCTTGCAGCAGGAAAAGAAAGACCTGACTTTAAATATTTATCGATATCAGAGATATAGTCATCATTGTTTAAGACGCAGGCTATCTTGTTGATAAGTTCAAGGGAGCCTTCTTCACTGCCAAAACAGATTTCATCAACAAATCCAAGAGAATCAAGGAGAGCTACAGAACCAAGAGCAAAAGTTTCAGCACTTGCACATGCAAAAACGGTCGGAAGTTCAAAAACAAAGTCGGCACCACAGTCTACAGCCATTCTTGCACGCAGATATTTATCAGTCCATGCAAAACCGCCGCGCTGGACAAAATTGCCACTCATAACAACAACGATATTGTCTGCATGTGTCTGTTTTTTTATCTGCTCAATCTGGTATTTATGACCATTGTGAAATGGATTGTATTCGGCAACTATTCCTACTGTTTTCAATGTTAATCTCTCCTTTTTAAGTGACAATTTATTTGCTGAAATTATAATTGCATTTATTGTGTGCTAATAAGTTTATCATAATTCGTAAAAGTAATAAATATGTATGAAAAAATTAAAGGATTGTTAAAATTAGTGTGGTATAATTTTTTTAAATAAAAAGTCAGAATTGGAGGAATAAAGATTATGAAAAATTTAAAAAAGTTTTTAGCTGTTTTACTTGTGGCAGCGATGATGACAGGATTTAGCGGCAGCGTATGCAGAGCAAAAACTAAGTCAGATGTATATGGTGATTTGGTAAAGCAGTTAAAGAAGAAAGAACAGTTTGCTGACGGAGTATATACAGCAAAAATTCATGATGCTTCAGGCAATGATATTTTGCTGGTGACAGATGCAGTATGTAAAGTAGAGGGACAAAATGCAATATGGGCGGATGTATATCAGAATGTAAATGGAAAGGCAGAGCTTATAACAACGATTGTTTCGACAGGTTCCGGGTATCCAATTTGCAAAAAAGGTAATTATATTCTGAGTGGATTTCATCATAAAAGCATGCGCTATAAGATAGCAAGTGACAGTACAATTATGGAACAGATAAATGGTCTGTATCTGAATAAAAAATATTGTACATACACAAAAAATATAATAAAATCTGGGAAAATGACCCAGTTAAAGAGAAAAAAGATAAAGGCAAAAACAGCAGAAAAAATGGATTATTATATTGACAAAAAGGGAAATATGAGAGGAAAACCGATAAAATTTTCGAGAAAATAGGGTATGAAAATTCAAAGTAAGGTGAGTTTTTAAGCTGTGTGTCAGAGTATTGTAAAACATATGCTTTTCAGCTATAATTATTTTTGATGAATACGAGTAGACAGTTGTGAAAAAACTGCTCAGAAATGAGGATTACAGATTGTTATGACAAAAAAAGAATTTAGAGATAGAATAAAAAAATCAAAATTTATACTTGATGGGGCAACAGGTTCTAATCTTCAAAAAAGAGGAATGCCGGTAGGCGTTTGTCCGGAAGAATGGATTATTGAAAACAGTGATGTTTTAAAGCAGCTTCAGATTGAATACATACAGGCTGGAAGTGATGTTTTGTATGCACCGACATTTTCCGGAAACAGAATTAAACTCGAGGAGTATGGACTTGATGATAAGCTGTTGGAGATAAACACAAAGCTTGTTGAAATTTCAAAGGCGGCTGTAGAAGAAGGTCTTACTGATGAAGAAAAAAAGGCTGGTAGAAAAGTTTACATTGCCGGGGACATAACTATGACCGGAAAACAGGTTTACCCTGTCGGACCGCTTATGTTTGAGGAATTGGTCGACATATATAAGGAACAGATAAAGTGTATTGTTGATGCAGGAATTGATTTTATAGCAGTTGAAACAATGATGAGCCTTCAGGAGTGCAGGGCAGCAGTTATAGCAGCTAAAGAAGTATGTGAACTTCCAATTATGGTAACACTTACATTTAATGAGGATGGAAGAACTCTCTATGGTACAAATCCTGAAACGGCAGCTCTTGTAATGACAACCCTTGGTGCTGATGCAGTTGGTGTAAACTGCTCAACCGGCCCTGACAAGATGGTTGAAATTGTAAAGACAATGACAGAATATGCAGATATTCCTATTGTGGCAAAGCCAAATGCCGGACTTCCTAAGCTTGAGGATGGAGTTACTGTTTATGATATGGGTCCTGAGGAATTTGCCAAAGAGATGATGCCGCTTATTGAGGCAGGTGCAGATGTTGTGGGAGGATGTTGTGGAACAACACCTGAACACATAAGACTTTTGAATGAACTTATTATTGAAAAAGGCTATAAAAATGGATGTTCTTTTGAAAAGAGAGAGGGTAAAGTTGTAAGGAGGGCGTTATCTACTGAGAGAAATATTCTGCCTATCGACCTTGACGGTGATTTTCTTATTATCGGTGAGAGAATAAATCCGACTGGTAAGAAAGCACTTCAGGCACAGCTTCGAGAGGGGAGTCTTGATATGGTCTGCGAGATGGCGGAGTCTCAGGAGGAGTTTGGTGCATCTATCCTTGATGTAAATATGGGTATGAATGGAATTGATGAAAAAGAGATGATGCTTAAATGTGTAAATGAACTTACACTTGTAAGTAACCTTCCGCTGTCTATCGATTCAAGCCATCCATCAGTAGTTGAGGCTGCGCTTAGGATATATCCGGGACGAGCTTTGATAAATTCGATTTCTCTTGAACCTGAAAAATTTGAGAAACTTATTCCGGTAGCAAGAAAATATGGTGCCATGTTTATTTTACTGCCGTTGTCAGAAGCAGGACTTCCAAAGGATATTGATGAGAAGAAGGAGATCATTCACACGATTCTTGAAAGAGCATATGAGTTTGGTCTTACAAAAGAGGATGTTGTGGTTGACGGTCTTGTTGCTACTATTGGTGCAAACAGAAATGCTGCAAAAGAGACAATGGAGACTATTTCATATTGCAAAAATGATATAGGAGTTGCAACTGCCTGTGGATTATCAAATATTTCTTTTGGACTTCCTGAGAGAATGTTTGTAAACAGCAGTTTTATGAGTATAGCTATAAGCCACGGACTTACTATGGCGATAGCAAATCCGTCACAGGATCTTCTTATGCACTCAATGTTTGCTGCTGACCTTCTTATGAATAAACCTGAGTCGGATACAAGATATATAAACAGAGTTACTGGAAGAAAGCTTTCCGTACTTTCAGGAGATATAGATGCTTCACAGGTTAAGGCATCGGCTGGAAATACTGCATCTGTTTCTGATATCGATAGTGATGTGCCAAAGGATGACAAACTTTTTGAAGCTGTTGTGAAGGGAAGAAGCAAAAAGATAGAGGAACTTGTAAAAGAGGCACTCGACAATGGTGCAGTTGCACAGGATATCATTGATAAAAGTCTTATACCTGCGATAACGCATGTAGGAAAACTTTTTGACAAACAGATTTACTATCTACCACAGCTTATATCAAGTGCCGAGACGATGGAGCTTGGTATCGGTGTATTAGAGCCAGTTCTTGCACAGAATAAGGATAAAGAGCCATTAGGCACTATAGTAATGGCTACAGTTGAGCATGATATACATGATATCGGGAAGAATCTTGTTGTACTTATGCTCAAAAATTATGGTTATGATGTTATCGATCTTGGAAAAGATGTTCCAGCAGAAACTATAATAGAAGCTGCGAAAGAGCATAATGCAGATATAATCGGTCTTTCTGCGCTTATGACAACAACGATGATGGAGATGAAAAAGATTGTAAACCTTGTAAAAGAAAACAATATGGATACACTTGTTATAATAGGTGGTGCAGTCATAACGCAGGGCTTTGCTGATGAGATCGGTGCAGATGGCTATTCAGAGGATGCTCAGAATGCAGTTGAAGTTGTTGGAAGACTTCTCGCAGAGAGGGGTAAAAAATAAGAAAGGTGTGAAGCTATGGAAAGCAGTGTGGCTGTGGTTATACCGATATATAAAGCTGGCAAAGAATTTGTGGCAATGCTTGAAAAACTTTATGAACAGAGCAAAAAACCTGAACATATATATCTTTTACAGACAATAGAAAGAAGAGATGAAACTCTTTTTGATGTAAAAAAATGCAGTAAGGAATTAGCTAAGATAGTGTCAGTTCATCCTATAAAAAAGTCAGAATTTGACCATGGAGCGACGAGGGCATACGGGGCACTTATGGCAAAGAGTGACTATGTTCTTTTTATGACACAGGATGCTGTATGTTATAATGATCATGTTATTGAGAATCTTTTAAGGGCATTTGATAATAGAAAAGTAGGAATAGCTTATGCAAGACAGCTTGCAAGGGAAGATGCCGATGAGATAGAGCGCATGACAAGGGAAACAAATTATCCACCTGAAAGTATCGTAAAGACAAAGAAAGATGAAAAAACTTTAGGAATAAAGGCATACTTTTGCTCTGATGTATGTGCAATGTACAGAATTGATGTGTACAAAAAACTTGGTGGATTTGTTAAAAAAACAATCTTTAATGAAGACATGATAATGGCATATAAAGAAATGCAGGCTGGTTTTAGTGTGGCATATAGAGCTGATGCAAAGGTAATACATTCTCATTCATATACATGCAGACAGCAGTTTGTGAGAAGCTTTGACCTCGGTGTATCACAGAGACAGTATCATGAGATTTTTGACAATATTTCTTCTGAAAAAGAGGGAGCGGGTTATGCAAAAAAAATTATAATCCATCTTTTGAAAAAAGGAAGATTTATAAAGACATTCTATTTTATGATGCAGTGCGGCTTTAGGTTGTTTGGTTATAAACTAGGAAAAAATTATGAAAAACTTCCGAGAAAAGTTGTGCTTGCATGTACCATGAATAAAGAATATTGGAAGTGAACATTTTTCTCTTTAGTAACAAATAAAATTCAGAGTTGTCTCTGTGGCATATAATAAGTATATAAAAAGTGGCTGTCGCATGAAGCACTATTCATACAATGTATAGATAACAAATATGTTATTAACATCTACATATTGTATAGATTATGCTTAATGCGACAGCCACTTTTGAAATATGATTATAAATTTTTAATCAGATTCTTTTTCAACGCTCGGATTAAATATTTTGCTGTCTCCTGTAGTCATATTGTAGTAGTAGGCAGTGCGTCCATCAAATTTTTCATAAAAAACATAATCAGAAATAATATGTATGAAATTATAGTCGCCGGATGAGATAAGAGTATCAGTTCCAGAATTAAGATCATGCATATAGATTCCATTTTTCTGTCCATCATCAATCTGGTAAAAGATTATATTTCCATCGTTGGTAATATTGTATGTAGCAAGTTTGTTTTTAATAATAGTTTCAGGGGTTCCACCATCGAGTGCGATACGGCATAGATTATAATTCTGATCCATATCAAGAAAATAAATATAGTCGCCAACTTTTACAACTGAAGTACAGTTGCCGTCATATATCACACGCTGATCACCGCCATTAATGTCCATAGAGTGGATCTTATGATCTTTTTTCCAGCCAGAATAATATATCATATTATTTGAAACGGAATAAGGAGCGACTTGCTCTGGTTTAAGCTTTTTATTTTCTGAACCATCAATTTTGGCTGAATAAAGTTCAAGACCTCTTTTGTGATCGTAGTGCTGATAATAAATATTGTTACCATAAAGACAGGCAACCTGTGTTGGATCTTCATAAAGTCTGCCAAGTTCGGTACCGTTTTTATTAAGTCTGAAAAGACCTGTTGTGCTTAATGAAAGTAAAGCATTTCCAGTGCTTTTTAATTTGTCGTTTCGTCTGGTATAGAAAATATAATTTCCGGCAGCATTTAGATAGCTTACCTTATCATTATATAATTTTTTGATCTTTGTCATATTTACATTCATCTGGTAAAGTTTATTGTTATCGTTGGGATTTGCAAAATAGATAACATTGTCAGCTTGTGTAAAGAGTCCGCCGTTTAGAAGATTGCATGCTGTATTTCCAGTAGTAGATGAATCACTGTAAAGTTTTACTTTTCCCTTGTTTATCATCAGAACTACAACAACAATAATGACAGCGATAGTGATGATACCTGTAAGAATCTTTTTAAATATGTTTGTTTTTTTCAATATACCCGCCTCCCTGCATTATGATATATCTAATTATAACCTATATTTAAAAGTGTGACAAGGTTATGTTTCAGACCAATATTTTGAAAAAAACTTTATATTTTTTTTTAGATATATTATCATATAAATAATGTTATGAACAAGTAACAGAGCGGATTGCAAATATTCGCTTGACTTTATAAGAAGTGATAAAAAGTAAATAATATTAGGAGGATCAACTATGTTAAGATTACCGGCTATTTTTAGTGATCATATGGTATTTCAGAGAGAAAAAAATATATTGCTCTGGGGAGAAAGTGATGCTAGAAACATTACTGTAGTGATAGGAGAAAATAAAGTAAGTACGGATGTAAAGGGTGGAAAATGGGAGATAGAAATACCACCGATGGCAGCGGGGGGGCCGTATGAACTTGAGGTATCAGATGGAACACAGACAAAAAAATATAATGATATAATGATAGGTGAGGTATGGCTTGCAGGAGGGCAGTCAAACATGGAACTTGAACTTCAGAATAGCAAGAACGGAAAAGAAGTTTGTGCAAATGTAAAAGATGATGGCGTGAGGTATTACTATACGCCAAAGGTATCATGGGTTGGCGATGAACTTATAGAAGCAGAAAAAAAGAGTGAGTGGCAGCATTGTACACCTGAAACATGTAAAAATTGGTCAGCAGTAGCATATTATTTTGCAAAAGAACTTTCAAAAAAACTGGGAGTCACTGTTGGAGTGATTGGATGCAACTGGGGGGGAACCTCTGCATCATGCTGGACAAGCAGAGAATATATGGAGCAGGAGACACTTTTAAAACCTTATCTTGATAAGTATGACGATGCAGTTAAGGGGCAGGATCTTGAGGAATATATAAAAGCTAGAGAGGATTATATTAAATATCAGGCAGAGTTTGACAAGAATGTTGGACATTATTATGAAACAGCAAAAAATCCTACATGGGAAGAGGCGATAAGTCTTTTTGGTGAAAATCAGTATCCCGGACCTATGGGGCCAAGGAACGAGACAAGACCATGTGGAATTTATGAATCGCTGCTTAAAAGAGTGATGCCTTATACACTTAGAGGATTTTTATATTATCAGGGCGAAGAAGATGACCATATGCCTTATACATATTATACATTGCTCTCAACGCTTGTAAGACAGTGGCGTCATGACTGGAGAGATGATGAACTTCCGTTTATGATCGTTCAGCTTCCTATGTTTAAAGGAGCAGAGGAACCTGACTATAAAAACTGGCCGTTTATAAGAGAAGCACAGATGCGCCTTTTTAAAACCGTTAAAAATACCGGAATAGCAGTTATACTTGATAAGGGTGAATATGGAAATATTCATCCAGTACAAAAAGATGTCGTAGGAGAGAGACTTTGTGAGCAGGCACTTTATCATGTATATAAAAAAGATAATGAGAAAAGTGCATTTGGACCAATCTACAGTTCATATGAGAAACATGGAAATAAAATGTTGATTCATTTTGAACATGCAGATGATGGCATTGAATGTAGAGGTGGAAAAGTATCAGGATTTGAGGTAGCTGGTGATGACAGGAAATATTATAAAGCAGAAGCTGAAATTGCAGGAAATGATATTATAGTATCATCAGTTGATGTAGATAAACCAAAGTATGTAAGATACTGCTGGACAAATTATTCAGAAGTTACACTTTTTGGAAAAAATGGCATACCTGTCGCACCATTTAGAACAAGTTATGATGATGGGGCAGTTGCAATCGGAAGCAGAAACGAAGGATTATGGGAAAAATAGTTGACATCAGGCTGTGTCAGTGTATATTTTGTTAAAAAATGTGGCTGTCGCACGAAGCGTTGTCTAGATCATTCTCGAAGCATAAACAGCTTTTTAGGGAGAATCTCTTCTCCCTGTTTTTTAATATGGTCTGGCAAAAATACCACATGGGTTGTCCGAATTGAAATTTAAAAATATGGACTTTTGAGCCTTGATATGATAATATATTAAAATGTATCAAAGCTCTTTTCTTTTGGAAGTTGAGAAAATAGAAAAAGCTTTAAAGATAGTGTAGTAAATTGTGTAGTAAAAAATATAGAAAGGCGGAAACCCTATACAACAGGGCATTTCCGGATAGGTATAAGATAAAATGAAACTAGGTATCGTTGGTCTTCCAAATGTTGGAAAAAGTACATTATTTAATTCACTTACAAAGGCAGGAGCAGCAGAGGCGGCAAATTATCCGTTCTGTACGATTGAGCCTAATGTAGGTGTAGTTCCGGTGCCGGATAAGAGACTTGATGTTTTGACACAGATGCATAATTCTGCTAAGACTATCCATGCAGTTATTGAGTTTGTTGATATTGCAGGACTTGTTAAGGGAGCATCAAAAGGTGAGGGACTTGGAAACCAGTTCTTAGCTAATATCCGTGAAGTGGATGCTATCGTTCATGTAGTACGCTGCTTTGATGATACGAATATCGTTCACGTAGATGGAAGCATTGACCCATTGCGTGATATTGAGACTATCAATTTAGAACTTTTATTCTCTGATTTAGAGATATTAGATCGCAGATATGCGAAGCTTGCAAAGAGTGTTAAAAATGATAAGACACTTGTCAAAGAGTTTAATCTTGTTGAGAAGTTAAAAAAGCATCTTGAGGATGGAAATCTTGCAAAGACATATGAGCCGGAAGATGAGGACGAGGAAGAGCTTTTAGAGAGCTTTAACCTTTTGACATATAAGCCGGTAATATATGCAGCGAATGTTTCAGATGATGACTTAGCGGATGATGCAGCTTCTAATGAATATGTTGCAAAGGTAAGAGAATATGCAGCTAAAGAGGGTTCAGGAGTTTTCGTTATCTGTGCACAGATAGAACAGGAGATTGCAGAGTTAGAAGATGACGAGAAGAAAGAATTCTTAGAGGATCTTGGTTTATCTGAGTCAGGACTTGACAAGCTTATAGCAGCCAGCTATAAACTTTTAGGCTTGATAAGTTTCCTTACGACGGGAGAAGATGAGACAAGAGCATGGACGATAACAGAGGGTACAAAGGCTCCTCAGGCTGCGGGTAAGATACATACTGATTTTGAGCGTGGATTTATCAGAGCAGAGGTCGTAAGCTATGATAATCTTGTTGAGCAGGGAAGTATGAATGCTGCTAAGGAAAAAGGTCTTGTTCGCTCAGAAGGAAAAGATTACGTTGTTCAGGATGGAGATGTTGTTCTTTTCAGATTTAATGTATAATACTCCCTGTTTGAAGCAGAATTATTATAGAAAGTCTTAATTCAAAGGGGGAAGGCAGATGGGAGCTGACATCAGATTTCCGCATTTAGGGATAGAGATTGGAAAACTAGGTAAGAATATTTCGATAGGTGGTTTTTCAATCGCATATTATGGCATCATTATAGCTTTTGGCATGGTCTGTGGTTATCTTGTCGCAGCATGGCAGGCAAAAAGAACAGGTCAGGACAAAGAGATGTATCTTGATCTTGCACTGTGGGATATTATATTTGCGGTTATCGGTGCGAGAGTATATTATGTCATATTCAGCTGGGATTATTACAGTAAAAATCTTAAAGAGATAATAAATACAAGAGGCGGGGGACTTGCAATATATGGTGGCGTTATCGCTGGAGTTCTTACGACATTTGTATTTTCAAAGATAAGAAAAGTTTCTTTTATGAAACTTCTTGATACAGCCTGTGGAGGTCTTCTTATCGGACAGATAATCGGAAGATGGGGAAATTTCTTTAATAGAGAGGCTTTTGGAGGATATACAAATGGTCTGTTTGCAATGCAGATAAAAAGGACAGATGTAAATCCGTCGAATATTACTCATGATATTATAAAACACATTGTAGATATCGACGGTGTATCGTATATTCAGGTTCATCCGACATTTTTGTATGAATCATTATGGAATATAGTTGTATTATTGATAATTCTTTTTTATACAAAAAAGAAAAAATATGATGGTCAGTTGTTTCTTATATATCTTCTTGGTTATGGTGCCGGAAGATTTTGGATAGAGGGGCTTCGTACGGATCAGCTTCTTATACATGGAACATCAGTTGCGGTTTCACAGGTATTATCAGCGACAGTTGTGGTTGTTTCTGCAATAATAATGACTGTTATGTATAAAAAGAATAAGAAGGTTGTTAAATAAAGATAAGTAAAGATGTTTCCAAAATAAAAAATATAAGGCGTATTATCACATTTATGATTGTGATGATATGCCTTATATTTTTTGTGATATATTATATAAATATAGCGTGAAAAAGCCATATATGCAAGATTTTTCACATTATGCATAAAAAACATGTGCAGAAATGGGGATTAGAATAAAAATTCTTGGTTGATCAGGTGAAGAGAAGAATTCAAGCGGATATTTGCAATCCGCTCTGGGAATTCCTTGATGGTGTTAAAAATAATGATAATAGTTTCTCTTTTTTATAATAAAGGTGATCGTTACACAGAGCGTAAGGATTTCAGCAGTTGCGACAGATGACCATATGCCGTTTATTCCTAATAATAAAGGCAGTAATAATACGGCAGACATCTGGAAGACTAATGTCCTTAAAAATGAAATTGCTGCTGAGATAGGTCCATTATTTAGTGCGGTAAAGAATGATGAACCAAAAATATTATAACCATTTATAAGGAATGCAAAGCAGTAGATCCTAAATCCGGCAACAGTCATATCATATAGTGACCTGTCATATCCTACAAATAATGTAGAGATAGGTGCTGCTATAAGTTGTGCTAGTATAAAAAGTGAAATTGCCCATATGCATATGAGTGTTAAACTTTTTTTGAACAGATTTTTTAATTCATCATGATTTTGTGCACCATAGTGATAGCTTATTATCGGAGCACTTCCTATGGAATATCCAAGGAAGATTGCAATGAAGATAAAGTTTACATACATGATAGTTCCATATGCAGCTACGCCGTTTTCACCGGCAAACTTCATAAGCTGTAGATTGTATAATGAGTTCACGATTGAACTTGAAAGGTTTGTCATAAGTTCTGATGAACCATTGGTACAGGTGCGTAGAAGAATTTTTCCGTAAAAATGAGTTTTGCCAAGTTTTAACGAACTTGAATTGTTTCTGACAAAATAAAGCAGAGGCAGCAAGCCGCCAAGACATTCACCACATACAGTAGCTATGGCTGCACCTTCTATGCCAAATCCAAGTACAGCAATAAAAATATAATCGAGTATCATATTTGTGAGTCCAGCGGCGACGATAACAATAAGACCTAGTTTTGGTTTTTCAGCTGTCACAAAAAAGCTTTGAAAAACATTTTGGAGCATAAATGGCATAAGAGAGATGAAACTTATCCTTCCGTATAGTACACAGTTGTCAAGGAGTTTGCCACTTGCTCCAAGAGCGATGCTGACAGGGCGAACTAAAACAGCACCAAGGATAGCTAGTAATAATCCGCCTATTATAGTGGTATATACGATCATTGAAAAATATTCATTTGCTTTTTTATGTTTTTTTTCACCGAGTGTTTTTGCAACTATCGCACTGCCACCCGTTCCTAACATAAAGCCAAGTGCACTTAGTCCCATCAGAAATGGAAGTATGAGATTTATTGCGGCAAGTGCTGCTTTTCCGACAAAATTTGACACAAATAATCCGTCAACAACGCTATAGATAGATGTAAATATCATCATTACTATGGATGGATATACAAATTTAATAAGTTTTTTAAATGTAAAATGTTCTGATAACTGAATTGCCATGATCTACCTCCGATATGGATTTTTAAGTTTGTTAAATTCATTGCGCAGTGATTTGATATATTTTGCTGATATTTTAAGCATAAGCATTTGTTCTTTTTCATCTAGTGAGGAAAAAGAGTTGTTTTCACAATTGATAATCGGATAAATCTTTTCCTGTATAAGTATTTTGCCTTCATCGGTGAGATTTATGTGTTTTGTGCGCCCTCTGCCATCTGAAAGGTAGATATAACCTTCTTTTTCAAGTTTGTGTATGGACGAATTGATAGTTTGTTTAGGTAAAAATGAGATTTTGCGTATATCACTTTGAAGGCAGCCGTCACCAAGTTCAAAGATAGAATACAAAATATCAAATGAACTATCTGATAAACCAGCATTTACTGACATTTCGTGATAGATGTCGTTGATCTCTTTATAAAATTTATTAAATACGGCAAGTGGGCTGCTGATATGCGGCACTTTGTCTGAAAAAGAGTTGTTATTATGATTTTTAGTCTGCATATATAATTACCTCCGGTATTATAAGTCCGATTTCGTGCTTGAAATAATATAGTCCGAAATCAGACTTATGTCAAGTATATTGTCTTATTTTGGAAATTTTGCATAAATAAATAAAAAATATGCCTTTTTATTGTCACACTCTTGCCAAATGTGGGGAAAAGTTATATTATAGAAATCATAAATGGTTAGAAGTGGGGGCAAATTGCATAAAGTTGGGTAAAGATCAAAATACTAGAAAGATACAGCGTTAGTTTTTATCAGGGACTATCGAAGTTACTTTGGACAGGCATGGAAGAATGTTATTTCGGGGTATAGATGATGAGCCATGTTTAAGTATTGGAAAAGTAATAGGTTGAGAAAAGAAGAGAAATTGAACTGGGGATGAATTATGGGTTTTGCTGTAAAAAGATTAATATTTTGGAGGAAATTATGGAATTTGTTCATAAGTCAGTTCTTCTTGATGAGGTTATAGAGGGACTAGACATTAAGGAAAGTGGAACATATGTGGATGGGACTCTTGGAGGGGCTGGTCATGCCATGCATGTATGTGAAAGACTGGGAAAGGATGGCAGATTTATAGGAATTGATCAGGATGAAGATGCCATAGAGGCCAGTACAGAGAGATTGAAGAAATACAAAGATACAGTTACTATAGTAAGAAGTAACTATTCTAATATGACTCAGGTTATGGCTGATCTTGGAGTGAGTGGTGTTGACGGGATAACGCTCGATCTTGGAGTATCATCATTTCAGCTTGACACGGCAGAGAGAGGTTTTTCTTATCGGCTTGATGCACCGCTTGATATGCGTATGGATAATAGGCAGTCATTGTCAGCTGAGACAGTCGTGAATGAGTATTCAGAAAATAAACTTTTTCATATTATCAAGAATTATGGTGAAGATAAGTTCGCAAAAAATATAGCAAAACATATAGTTATAGAAAGACAGAAAAGTCCGATTCTGACAACTAAGAGGCTGGCTGAGATCGTTGATCATGCCATACCGATGAAAATGAAGAAACAGGGTGGACATCCGGCAAAAAGAACATTTCAGGCTATAAGAATAGAAGTAAACCATGAACTTGATGTTCTTGAAAAAAATCTAAATGATATGATAGATTTACTTAATCCTGGTGGAAGGTTTTGTATAATTACTTTTCATTCTCTTGAAGACAGAATTGTAAAGAATGCATTCAGAACGGCACAAGATCCATGTATTTGTCCGTCAGATTTTCCGGTTTGTGTATGTGGGAGAAAGTCAAAAGGAAAAATTATTACTAGGAAACCGATACTTCCGACTAAGGAAGAAATGGAGCTTAATCCGCGTTCAAAAAGCGCAAAACTTAGAATATTTGAGCACAATTAATTTGAGAGCAGGAGGAGTATTATGTCAGCGGAGTCTAAAAACAATCATTCATATGAAAGATATCAGAAAAGACATATTCCAAATTATAGAAAGAGTACATATGTAGATGGAAATACTGTAAGACAGCTTAATGCTGTACCAAACAGAAGAGAAGAGGAGCGGATCGAGCGTGAAAAGAGGAGAAAGAAACAGTTAGATCCGAGAAATATCGCAGTACCTGGAGTTTCACTTGGAAATATAATTTTTATTGCATGTGTTTCTGTGATCATGCTTGCCGTGGCAGCGTCATTTATCAGTATGCAGAATAAAAGTGTTGCATTAAAAAAACAGGTTGTTTCGCTTCAGACCGAGATTCAGGAGCAGAAAACTTTAAACAATGAGAAGTATGAAGAAATACTAAATGGAGTAGATCTTGCACAGATATACAAAAAAGCCACGAGAAAACTTAATATGGTGAGGGCTGAAAACAATCAGGTGTACAAGTATAAAAATAAAAAGAGTGACATGGTAAAACAGTATGCTGATATACCTGGAACGTCAAAAAAGTAAGTAATATTCTGACAGAGGATCAACAGAATGGACAAGACAACAAAGAAAAATATTAAGAGAAATATAAAAAAGAAAAACATTATCAGGATAAGGCGACAATCAAGGCGCAGATTATATGCAGCCATGTTTATCGTCTTTGTTCTTATTATATATGCAGCAGGCAGAGTTATATACTTAAATGTCAATAGGGGAACTGAATACAAAAAAGAGGTTTTGTCACAGCAAAGCTATGTGAATAAAGTCATTCCGTATAAAAGGGGAGATATTGTTGACAGAAATGGAAATACACTTGCAAAGAGTACAAAAGTGTATGATCTTATCTTAGAGCCTAAACAGGTACTTCAAGCAGATAAGGAAAGAAAGAGTGATAAGTATAAGGAAGCGACTGCTGATGCACTTGAAAAAGTTTTTGGCATAAAGAAAAGTACATTTTATGATATCTTGTCAAAAAAGCCGAATTCTATGTATTATCCAATGAAAAAATACAAACAATTAAGCCGCAAGGTAGTTGAGCAGTTTAATAATATTTCAAAAGAGGATAGTAATGTCATAGGGGTATGGTTTGAAGAAAAATATCTGCGAACATATCCGTATTCACAGGTGGCGAGTACTGTTCTTGGTTTTTGTTCATCTGACGGACAAGGGCTTGGCGGCATTGAGAACTGGTATAATTCAAGTTTAAATGGTGTTAATGGAAAAAGTTTTGGATACTATGATTCAAATCTTAATCTTATTGAAAAAGTCAAGGATGCGCAGGATGGAAATAAGGTTGTATCTACTATTGATATAAATGTCCAGGGTGTACTTGAAAAGAAGATGAAAAAATTTCAGAAGGACATAGGTTCAGAAAATATGGGAGTTATACTTATGAATCCACAAAATGGTGAGATTTATGCGATGGCTGATTATCCGAGTTATGATCTCAACAATCCGAGAGATTTATCAAAAGTTTATTCGAAAGAAAAACTCTCAAAGATGTCATCGAAGAAAAAAGGAGAGCTATTGCAGAGATTGTGGAGAAATTATTGTATTTCAGATGCCTATGAACCGGGTTCTACATTTAAACCTATTACTGTTGCGGCGAGTCTTGATGAAGGTGTGACTTATAATGGAAAACATTATTTTTGTGATGGAGGTCAGAAGATAGGGACTACGTATATTAAATGTGTGGCATATGCAGCAGGTGGACATGGAGATATAGACCCATGTAAAGCGCTTATGAAATCATGTAATGATGTGATGATGCATATGGCAGCAGACCTTGGTGTCAACAGGTTCGCAAAATATGTAAGAAGTTTTGGCTTTGGAGCAAAAACAGGGATAGATCTTCCAGGAGAGGCTATTGGTGGAATATTCAGAAAGCAGGATATGCATCAGGTTGAACTTGCAACTTCAAGTTTTGGACAGGGACAGACAGTTACGATGATTCAGCTTGCGTCAGCTTTTTGTGCAACGATAAATGGCGGAAATTATTACCAGCCACATGTGGTTAAAGAGATTGATTCTCAGAGTGGTGCGGTTGTTTCGTCAAATGATAATATGCTTGTAAAAAGAGTTATTTCAGAAGACACGAGCAGGCTTATAAGAAAGTATCTTGAAAAAACTGTAGAAGATGATCAGGGTACTGCAAGTCCGGCAAGGGTAAAAGGGTATGTTATTGGTGGAAAAACGGGTACGGCGGAAAAACAGCCAAGAGAAAAGAAAAATTATCTTGTGTCGTTTGTCGGATTTACTCCGGTTGATAAACCACAACTTGCTATATATGTTGTTATAGATCAGCCACATGTGGCGGATCAGGCACATAGTACATATGCTACAGAATTTGCGAGTGGGGTACTTAAAGATGTTCTTCCAATGTTGGGCATATATAAAGAGTCAGGAAAATCAAGTGATGCTAAGGCTGTCACGCTGCCGTCAACTAAAAAGGGAAATTCTATTCTTGAAGTTCCGGCAGGTGGATATGCAAATTCGGATTATGATGTAGCAAAAAGTAAAAAAACAGGTAAGAATTGAATCAGCAGTGCATAAAAATGAATGATTGTAATAAAATACTTAATAGCCGGATCATAAGAGAGGGTTATATATGAAGTATTGTAAAACTCCACAAAAACAACGGTTGTTTTTTGTGTTTATCATGGTTTGCTTTTGCCTGTTTATGCTTATTGGAAGGCTTGTATATCTTATGATATATCGTGCTGATTATTATGGAAAAAAAGCAAAGGCAGTTCAACAAAGAGAGAGGAGTATCAAAGGAAGCAGGGGGCGGATTCTTGACAGAAATGGAGTTGTTCTTGCAGGAAATAAATCTGTCTCGACTATTTCGGTGATACATAACCAGATTAAACAGCCGGAGAAGGTGATAAAGAACTTATCGAGGATTCTTGATATTGATGAAGCAGAGATAAGAAAGAAAGTTAATAAAGTTTCATCAAGAGAAAAGATAAAATCCAATGTTGAAAAGGCTGTATCTGATAAAATAAGAAATCTCGAAATGGATGGTGTTATGGTCGATGAGGATTATAAAAGAACTTATCCATTTAATTCACTTGCTTCAAAAGTGATTGGTTTTACAGGAGCTGATAATCAGGGGATTCTTGGTCTTGAGGTAAAATATGAGAAATATTTAAAAGGTGAAGCGGGTTACATTCTTACGACTACAAATGCCAGAGGGATTGAGGTTGATAAGAGGGCAGAAGAAAGAATCGAACCAAAACATGGAAAAGATCTGTATACAAGCATTGACATAAATATTCAGAAATTTGCAACTCAGGCGGCGAAAAATGTCATGGAGGCAAAAGAGGCAAAAAATGTTAAGATTCTTGTTATGGATCCCAACAATGGAGAGATTTTTGCAATGGTAAATGTTCCTGAATTTAATCTTAATAAACCATATGAAATAAAAGGCAGTAAGAAACTAGATCAAAAAGAGCTGAATGAGAAATTAAATGATATGTGGAGAAATGGATGTGTATGTGATACATACGAGCCCGGTTCTACATTTAAGGTATTTACTGCTACAGCCGCTTATGAACAGGGAGTTGTAAAGCTGACGGATACATTTAACTGTCCCGGCTATAAGATTGTAGGAGACAGGAGAATAAGGTGTCACAAAACAACGGGGCATGGCGCAGAAACATTTGCACAGGGTGTACAAAATTCGTGTAACCCTGTTTTTATGGAAATAGGACAAAGGCTTGGCGTTAATAATATGTTTAAGTATCTAAAGAAATTTTCGATTTTGGATAAAACGGGGATAGATGTTCCTGGTGAAGCTGTAACTATCATGCATAAACAGAAAAATGTTGGTGAAGTTGAACTTGCAACAATGTCATTTGGCCAGTCATTTCAGCTGTCCCCTATCCGTCTTATAACTACGATAAGTGCCGTTATAAATGGTGGCAATATGGTTACGCCTCATTTTGGAGTAAAAATTTTAGATGAACAAAGACATAAAAAATATAAAATAAAGTACAAGACAGAAGAAAAAGTTATATCAAAAGACACATCTGAGGTTATGAAGAAAATATTAGAGTCGGTAGTTACTGAGGGCGGCGGAAAAAAGGCTGCTGTGGAAGGGTATAAGGTTGGTGCAAAAACAGGAACTTCAGAAAAGCTTCCAAGAAGAAGTGGAAAGTATATTGCTTCATGTATGGGTTTTGCACCGGCAGATAACCCTAAAGTTATAGCCATTGTACTTATTGATGAACCAACCGGTGTTTATTATGGAGGTACTATTGCTGCTCCTGTTATTTCAAAACTACTAGATGATGTATTACCATATGTTGATGGAAAGTGATATGCTGTGATTTAGATTCACTTTTACAGGAACGGGAGGTCTGATAATGACATATTCATCTGTATTTATTTCAATGATAATAGCTTTTTTGACAAGTGCGGCACTTTGTCCGATAATGATACCTGTTTTGAGGTCTTTTAATGTGGGACAGTATGTAAGGAGCGACGGACCTGAGTCGCATTTAAAAAAGGCAGGGACTCCTACGATGGGTGGCATTGTTATAATCATATGTTCTATAGGAGTTAATCTGTTTGAGATAAATGGCAGTAAAGAAGAGTGTCTTTTGATTTTTACATTTCTTGGCTTTGGGGCGATCGGTTTTCTGGATGACTATATAAAGGTTGTTCTAAAAAGATCACTTGGATTGACAGTTTTACAAAAGATAGTGCTTCAGAGTATAGTAGTACTTTGGTTTTGCTACTATTATATCGTAAAGATGAAAGAGGAGTGTGAGATGCTTGTGCCATTTACTGGTGGAATAAAAAATGGTATGTATCTGTCGATGTCTCCCGTTTTTTTTACTATTTTAGTTTATATTATTATGATAGGAACTGTTAATGGTGCAAATTTTACAGATGGACTTGACGGTCTTGCCTCAAGTGTTACACTATTGATAGTGGTGTTTTTTTCAATAAATGCGATTAAGTTAAATAGTGATATGGCTTTATCCGGTGTATGTGTTGCCGGGGCTTTGATGGGCTTTTTGCTGTTTAATGTGCATCCCGCCTCAGTGTTTATGGGTGACACAGGTTCACTTGCATTAGGCGGATTTGTTGCGGCAATTGCAATAGAGTTAAAAATGCCATTATATATAGCAATAGTAGGTGTGGTATATCTGGCAGAGGTTTTGTCAGTGATAATACAGGTCACATATTTTAAGATAAGCGGTGGAAAAAGAATTTTTAAGATGGCTCCGCTGCATCATCATTTTGAGCAGTGTGGGTGGAAGGAAACAACAGTTGTTGCCGTCTTTTCTGTAATAACCACCGTTATGTGCATAGCTGCAATCTTGGAAAAAAACTGATCTGAAATATAAAGTTATTAGGAAAAGAGGATGAATATGAGATTTACAAACAAGAAAGTATTAGTAGTTGGTACAGGAAAAAGTGGTGTTGCTGCTGTTAAGCTTTTAAATAAGGCTGGAGCAGAAGTAATAGTATTAGAAGGAAATACATCATTTTCAACAGATGAGATAGTTTCAAGATTTCCGAAGGGTGTTTCATTCGACCTTATAATAGGTGAACTTCCAGAACAAAAAATGGATAGTATTGATTTTGTGATATTAAGCCCAGGAGTTCCGACTGACTTACCATTTGTCGTTAAACTCCAGGAGAAAAATATACCTGTATGGGGTGAGATCGAGCTTGCATATCTTTGTGGAGCAGGAAAACTTTTTGCGATTACTGGAACAAATGGAAAAACAACTACTACAGCTCTTACTGGCGAGATAATGAAAACATATTTTAAAGATGTGTATGTTGTTGGAAATATTGGTTATCCATATACAGAATATGCATCAGAAATGACAGATGAATCAGTAACGGTTGCAGAAGTAAGCAGTTTTCAGCTTGAAACGATAAATAAGTTTCATCCTCAGATAAGCGCTATTTTAAATATCACACCTGATCACTTAAACAGACATCATACGATGGAATGTTATATAGAGGCAAAGGCAAGAATAGCAAAGAATCAGAATAAAGATGAGATATGTGTTTTAAATTATGAAGATGAATATCTCAAAAAAATTGCAAAAGATATACCGGCAAAAGTATTCTGGTTTAGCAGTGAGCATATACTTGAACAGGGAATATGGCTTGATGGTGAAAAGATAATGTACTGCGATGGTGGAGAAACTATAATGATATGTACGATCCATGACATGAAGCTTCTGGGTAAACATAATTATGAAAATGTTATGGCAGCAGTTGCTATTGCTATGCACGCAGGTGTTCCACTTGAATGTATAAGAAAGGCAGTAAAAGAATTTAATGCTGTTGAACATAGAATTGAATATGTAAAAGAAGTAAATGGTGTAAAATATTATAATGATTCGAAGGGAACAAATCCAGATGCGGCTATAAAGGCTGTTGAAGCTATGGTAAGACCTACGATAGTGATTGGCGGAGGTTATGATAAGGATTCGTCATATGATGAATGGATAGCTTCATTTGGGGATAAGGTTAAGGCACTTGTACTTCTTGGCCAGACAAAGGATAAGATTGCAGCAGCAGCAAAAAAAGCAGGATTTGATAATGTTATAATGACAGAGTCACTTGAAGATGCTGTAAGAGTAAGCAGTGAGCAGGCAGAACCGGGAGATGCTGTTTTATTGTCACCTGCATGTGCAAGCTGGGGTATGTTTAAAAATTTTGAAGAGAGAGGTAATTTGTTTAAGGAGTATGTCAAGAACCTGGAGTAAGGATATAACCGGACCGAGGAAAGAAAAGATTTACTCTAAATATGATTATATGCTTATTGTTCTGACACTTGGAATTGCGATTTTTGGTGTCTGTATGATAAATAGTGCAGGAATATATAATGCATTGCTGTTAGGTGCTCCTCTTAGATTTGTCAAGTCACAGGTAGCTGGTCTTTTGGCGGGATGTGCAATGATGATTTTTGTTGCAGGATTTGATTATCATATTTTTATAAGAAAAATTTTATTTAAGAATAAAGATATGAGAGTGGTGCATGTTTTATATATTGCTGCACTTGTTATGCAGGTTGCAGTTCTGTTTATAGGTGTAGACTACAATGGTGCGAGGCGGTGGTTAAGATTTGGCCCCGTTCAGTTTCAGCCATCGGAGATAACTAAGATAGTAGTTATAATTTTTATATCTTATGTGGCATACATAAACAGAAGCATTTTTGATACATTTAAGGGTTTTATGAGAGTAATGCTGTTTATTGCTCCACTTATAGCAGTTATAGCAAAGGAAAATTTAAGTTCCGCTATAGTTGTTGCGGGAATAAGCGTAGGAATGTGTTTTGTGGCAAGTAATAAAAACGGATATTTTGTAGTGTGTATAATAGTCATGGTGGCAGCTGCATCATTATATATAATTTTTGGAGATCCTTTCAGAATGGAAAGGATACAGATATGGCTTAATGTTGAAACAAATGAAAATGCCCATCAGATAAAACAAGGATTATATGCAATAGCCACAGGAGGACTATTTGGTAACGGTATGGGAAATAGTGTACAAAAATTGGGGTATATCCCTGAGGCATATAATGATATGATATTTTCTGTTATATGTGAGGAGCTTGGTGTTGTTGGTGCCGCATGTCTGATAGTTGCGTTTATTGTATTATTCTGGAAAGTTATCCGCATTGGTTATAATGCGGCAGATATTTTTGGAACTATGCTGTGTACCGGAGTTATGTTACAGCTTTCAATACAGGTCGTTATAAATGTTGCAGTTGTGACAAATTCAATACCATCAACGGGAATCCCACTTCCATTTATAAGTTATGGAGGAACTTCTGCAATGATAATAATGGCGGAAATGGGAATCGTACTGGGGGTTTCTAAGAGAGAAAAGAGGTTAAACTGTTTATGAGGATACTGAAACGTTTCTTTATAGTAATAGGTGTACTTATTGTTCTGGTTTTAGGACTATATTATGGATTTCATATTGATACTATTGAGATTGAGGGAGAAAGTGTATACTCTGATGAGGAAATAGAAAAAAGTGTATTTAGCAGAAGATTTTCTGACAATGAGCTTGTTTTTAAGTTGTATAATAAATTGTATGGTGTAAATAAACTTCCGTTTATTGAGGATATTGATGTTAAGTATGTAAATCGTAGCTCAGTACTGCTTCATGTTTATGAAAAAAAGATAAGCGGATGTATAAAATATATGGGTCAATATGTATATTTTGACAAGGATGGAATTGTGCTTCAGAGTTTATCGGAACATAAGGATGGTGTTCCGATGGTTACAGGTATAAAGTTTGGTGACTTTTCTATTGGAGAAGCATTTAGTGTAAAAGATGAGAAGCTTTTTTCAAAAATAATGAATATATCGCAGCTTATAAGTCACTATAAAATTGATGTGTCAAGGATTCATTCAAGTGCAGATGGAATTATTTTGTATTCAGGTAAGATCAGGGTATATCTTGGCAAAAAGGATATGTATGATGATCAACTTGCTGCATTGTCATCTGTGTTAAAGACAACAAAAAAGAAGAATTTAAAAGGAAGCATAGATATGTCGGATTATAATTCAGGAGATAAGATCGTTTTGAAAACCAGCAAATGATTTTTTTATAAAAAAGATTAAAAGAACAAATTTTCTCTTGATTATTCAAAGGTTAATGGGTATTATATACTTTAGGGAAATTTGTGATCAGATTAAGGAGGAGCAGCGTTGTTAGAAATAAAAACAAATGATTCAGAAGTTACCGCTAAAATTATTGTAGTCGGTGTTGGCGGAGGCGGAAATAATGCCGTAAATAGAATGATACAAGAGGGTATAAAAGGTGTTGAATTTATATGTATAAATACAGACAAGCAGCATCTTATGAACTGCAATTCTGCAACATGTCTGCAGATTGGTGAAAAATTGACAAAAGGACTTGGTGCAGGTGCAAACCCTGAGGTTGGAAAAGCTGCTGCTGAGGAAAATCGTGAAGATATAACAGAAATGATAAAAGGTGCAGATATGGTATTTGTAACTTGCGGAATGGGAGGCGGAACAGGAACAGGAGCCGCTCCAGCCGTTGCAGAGATATCAAAAGAACTTGGTATCCTCACTGTAGGTATCGTTACAAAGCCATTTAAATTTGAAGCAAGAAGCAGAATGAATAATGCTATAGCGGGTATCGAAAATCTTAAAAAGAGTGTGGATACTCTTATCGTTATACCAAATGACAGACTTTTAGAGATAGTTGACAGAAGAACATCTATGCAGGATGCCTTGAGTAAGGCTGATGAAGTGTTGCAGCAGGGTGTACAGGGTATTACTGACCTTATCAATGTTCCGGGACTTATCAATCTCGACTTTGCAGATGTGCAGACTGTCATGAAAGACAAGGGCGTAGCTCATATCGGAATTGGAACAGGAACAGGTGATGATAAATGTCTTGAAGCTGTAAAAGAGGCTATATCAAGTCCTCTTCTTGAGACTACTATAGAGGGCGCTTCTGATGTTATAATAAATATTTCAGGTGATGTAGGTCTTCAGGAGGCAAGTGAAGCTGCATCTTACATAGAGGAACTTACAGGGGAAAATACCAATATTATCTTTGGTGTAAGTGATGGTGCCGGGGATGATTCGGTAAAGATCACTGTTATTGCAACAGGTCTTGATGAGGATAATACAGAACCACCATCAGCAAAGACACCTTCTTTTATAAGACCGTCATCAGCAAAAACAAACTTTTCAACAAGAGATGAGCAGGTTTCGGCATCACCGGTAAAGAGTGTCAATGTTCAGACATCAGAGTCTTCAGTTTCTCCACAGCAGAATGTTCAGCCTATAACAAGACAGAGTATTCCGCATCAGACATCATCTTCTTATTCGAGAGGAAATGAAGATGGAGGGATTAAGATACCTGAATTTTTGCAGAGAAAGAAATAAAAGGTATTATATGATATAGGAAAATCCGGACAGAAAAATGTGTTCGGATTTTTCATTATTTTGGATAGTTAATACAGGGAAGGACAGAATAATGTATAATGAATCTGATAGTTTAAAAAAATTGAAGGTTACTATGATGATAAAGGTACTTTTGATATTTGGTGGAATTATCTTTATGCAGCTGATATCGTATATGATATGTGTGCTTGGGTATGTTGTTTTTGGCATGATATGTGGAAAAGGGTATGCAAGAGCTTTGGCAGAAGTGACGATATTGGGTCAGTCATCAGAAACAAATATAATGCTTGCTATATCTGCTATAAGTGCCGCATTATCATTTATCTGGTGTACAGTTCTTTATGTCAGATCAAGTTGGCGTGAGGAACATGTGGATTATAAAAATATATTTTCAGTAAAAAATATATCAACAGTTTTTTGTATTGGAAGTGGATGTTGTATTCTGCTGACTTTTTTACTGAGTATACTTACATCGCTTTTCCCTGACATGTTTAAAAATTACACTGAACTGATGTCTAACTTTGAGAATGGAAATTTGGCTCTCACATTGCTTTATGCTGTTTTTATTGGCCCGGTATCAGAGGAGATGATATTCAGGGGAGCGATTTTTGACAGAGTTTATACGGCATTTCCATTTTGGAAAGCAAATGTCATTCAGGCGGCGCTATTTGGAATATATCATATGAATATTATTCAGGGGCTGTATGCATTTTGTCTTGGAATAGTTTTGGGGCTGATAGTAAAAACCACTGGAAGTATATTATGTTCAATGCTTACTCATATAATATTTAATGGGACAAGTTATCTGCTGCCAGTTTTGCTTGGGACAGGGTTATTCTGGGTTAATGTAATAGCAGTTATTGTTATGCTGTTTTTGGTTGCTGCAGGAATTTATGGGATAAAATTTTTAATGCGTTCTCTGCGATAATATGTTACAATTGACTATAATTACAAATATAGGAGGAAATGATTATGAAATGGTATGATGAGGCAGTATTTTATCATGTATATCCACTTGGACTTTGTGGATGCAAAAAGGAGAATGATGGTGAAAGTGAAAAGCACTTTGATAAACTTGTGCAATGGGCTGACCATGCAAAGAAGATTGGATGCACGGCTATATATATAGGACCATTGTTTGAATCAGAGGGACATGGTTATGAGACGACGGATTACAGAAAAGTCGATTGTCGTCTTGGGACAAACGAAGATTTTAAAAATTATGTTGAACACTGTCATAAAAATGGTATGCATGTAATAGTTGATGGAGTGTTTAATCATGTCGGAAGAACGTTTTTTGCATTTCAGGACCTGCTTAAAAATCGTGAAAATTCATCGTACAGAGATTGGTTTTGCAATGTAAATTTTGGCGGAAATAATGAATATAATGACGGTTTTTCTTATGATAACTGGGGAGGTTACAACCTTTTGGTCAAGTTAAACCAGAGAAATCCTGAGGTGAAATCATATTTATTTGAGTCGATAAAATTCTGGGTTGATGAATTTGATATAGATGGTATACGACTTGATGCGGCTGATGTGCTTGATTTTGATTTTATGAAGGAACTTAGAAGCTTTACAAGGGGATTAAAAGAAGATTTCTGGCTTATGGGTGAGGTTATACATGGTGATTACAGTAGATGGGCCAACAGCGATATGCTTGACAGTGTGACAAACTATGAGCTTCACAAGGGACTTTATTCAGGACATAATGATCATAATTATTTTGAAATTGCTCATTCTGTAAAAAGGCTTCTTGATATATGTGGAGATACGAGATTATATACATTTATTGATAACCATGATGTTGAGCGTATATATTCAAAGGTAAATAATAAAGAACATCTTTACAATATTTATATATTACTGTACACTCTTTATGGCATTCCTTCGATATATTATGGTTCTGAATTTGCTATAGAAGGAAAGAAGGAAAGTGGCTCTGACTGGAATCTTCGTCCATGTCTTGAACTTGATGATTTTAAGGATGCATATGAAAACAATGAGATTACAAAATTATGCATTCAGCTTGGAAAACTTAAAAAAGAATATGTTGAACTTAGTGCAGGAAAATATGAGGAACTGCTGCTTACAAACAGACAGTTTGCTTATTCAAGAAAATATGATGACAAGGCAGTCATCGTAGCATTGAATAATGATGACAATGAGGCGGTTCTTACTATAAATCCGCGTGCGAATTTTTCTACAGCGGATATTATTCTTGATGGAAGTAATAAAGTTAAAAGTGAAAAGGTAAGTGTCAGAGCAGAAAACGGAAATGTTATTGTTACGCTTCCGGCAAATTATGGAACAATTATCAGACTGTCATAAAAAATAAATAAACTAAAAATGAAAGCTGAGGTATACGACAGATGAATTACGATACAATAAAAGAGGAAATAAAGAATATTGATATTACATTGCCGCCACCGCAGGAAGAACCGGAAAGACAGTATTATTTTATTAAAAAAATGCAGAATTGGATGGAAGAAAAAAAGATTGAAAAAGGTAGAGAACTTACATGCTGTGTAAATACATTCGGTTGTCAGATGAATGCAAGGGATTCCGAAAAGATAATAGGCATACTTATGACAATAGGGTATAAAGTTGTGGAGGATGAAGATGCAGATCTTGTTATCTTTAACACATGTACTGTAAGAGAAAATGCAAACCTTAAAGTATATGGCAGGCTTGGTCAGTTAAAGAAATATAAGAATAAAAATCCTGAAATGATCACTATGTTATGTGGATGTATGATGCAGGAGGAGAGTGTTGTTGAGAAGATAAAGAAAAGTTACAGAAATGTTGATATTATCTTTGGAACGCACAATATATTCAAATTTGCTGAGCTTCTTTCAATGAAAGTGTTTGACAGAGCGGATTCAAAGAAAATGATAATCGATGTCTGGAAAGATACGACAGAGATTGTTGAAGAACTTCCGGTTGAGAGAAAATATCATTTTAAGAGTGGTGTAAATATCATGTTTGGCTGCAATAATTTCTGTAGTTACTGCATTGTGCCATATGTGAGAGGCAGAGAAAGAAGCAGGGAGCCGGAAGATATCATAGCTGAGATAGAGTGCCTTGTAAAAGATGGTGTTGTCGAAGTCATGCTTTTAGGACAGAATGTCAATTCATATGGCAAAAATCTTGAAAATCCTATTTCATTTACCGAACTCTTAAGGAGGGTCGAAAAGATAGAGGGACTTAAGAGAATAAGATTTATGACTTCTCATCCGAAGGATCTGTCTGATGAACTTATTGAATATCTCGGTGAATCAAAGAAGGTCTGCAAGCAGATGCATCTTCCACTTCAATCAGGAAGTGACAGGCTTTTGCAGAAGATGAACCGCCATTATACAAAGGCGGGGTATCTTGAACTTGTTGAGAAGATAAGAAAGGCTGTTCCAGATATTGCTCTTTCAACTGATATAATAGTGGGATTCCCAGGTGAGACAGAACAAGATTTTGAAGAGACAATGGATGTGGTTGAAAAAGTTCAGTATGACAGTGCATTTACATTTATATACAGCAAGAGAACAGGAACGCCGGCAGCGGCTATGGAAGAACAGGTAGATGAAGCTGAGGTAAAAGAAAGATTTGACAGACTTCTTGCTAAGGTTCAGGAGATAGCAGCCAAGAAAGCATCTGAGGATGTAGGAAAGGTTCAGGATGTTCTGGTTGAGGAGATAAATGACCATGACGCTTCACTTGTGACAGGAAGGACAAGCAAAAATTATCTTGTCCACTTTAAAGGAGACAGTTCTCTTATCGGAAGCATCGTACCTGTAAAACTTTGTGAGAGCAAAGGATTCTATTATATAGGAGAATCAGTATAAGTTTTTAGTATATTTTTTGATCAGAATTTATTGATTTAACGGTTAAAAAAATTATTAAAAATAAAAAAGGAAATAGAAATTTTATGTCGAATAACTAACATAGAGGGTTTTTAGGTGCCTGAAATACCTGATGCTCATATGTTAGTTATTTGTTTGATGGGAGGTTTGAATTCTATGTATTATACAGAGGAACAGATTGAAGAAGTACGTTCCAGAAATGATATCGTCCAGGTCATAGGCCGTTATGTCAATCTGAAACGTACAGGAAGCAGTTATGTCGGGCTGTGTCCGTTTCATAGTGAGAAATCACCATCATTTAATGTTAATCCGTCAAGGCAGATGTATAAATGTTTTGGCTGTGGAGTTGCCGGAAATGTTATAACATTCATTATGGAGTATGAAAACTATACGTTTTTGGAGGCTATGGAATTTTTGGCAGAACAGGCAGGTGTGACTATCACCCAGAGTGAGCTGTCGCCTGAGATGAAAAGAGAAAAAAATCTTAGAACAGAACTTGTCCAGATAAATGCAAAGGCGGCATCTTATTATTATGCTAAATTAAAATCTCCTGCCGGAAAAAGCGGATATGATTATTTTTTATCGAGAGGATTATCAGAGGAAACTATAAGGCATTTTGGACTTGGATATGCAGGACAAGGAGGCAGTGAACTTTACCGGTATTTGAAAAGTCAGGGATATTCTGATCAGATACTTAAAGAGACAGGGCTTTTTAAAATAGATGAGCGTGGCGTTCTTGATAAGTTCTGGAACAGAGTCATGTTTCCGATAATGGATGTAAATAACAGAGTCATAGGTTTTGGCGGCAGGGTTATGGGTGATGCAAAACCGAAGTATCTTAACTCACCTGAAACAAAATTATTTAATAAGAGTAAAAATCTGTTTGGATTAAATTATGCAAAGACCGGAAAAAAGAAAAATATAATCTTATGTGAAGGCTATATGGATGTTATAGCTATGCATCAGGCAGGGTTTACAAATGCTGTGGCATCCCTTGGAACTGCATTTACATCAGAACAGGCAGTTATCCTCAGAAGATATACAGACGAAGTGCTTCTTACATATGATAGCGATGAGGCAGGTGTAAAAGCGGCACTTAGAGCAATTCCTATGCTAAGAGATGCCGGCATAAATGCCAGAGTTATACACATGGAACCATATAAAGATCCTGATGAATTTATAAAGGGACTTGGAAGTGCTGAATTTGAAAAGAGAATGGATGAAGCCCAAAATGCTTTTTTATTTGAAATCGATGTGCTTAGAAAAAGTTATGATATAGGTGATCCTGAGCAGAAAACAAAATTTGACCATGAAATGGCAAAAAAACTTCTTGTTTTTGAAGATAAGGTTCAGAGAGATAATTATATTGAAACTTTATCTGCAAAGTATTCTATTAGAAAAGATGATCTTCGCGGACTTGTTATCAAAAATGCAAATAAAGTGTCTGGCAGAACAGCCAGTTCAGGCAGCAGAGATGGCAGTTATAGAAATAACATAAAGAAATCAAAGGAAAAAGGCATAGAACATTCTTATAAATTATTACTTTCATGGCTTATTGATGATCCTGAACTTTTTAAAGATGTAAGTAATGTGATAAGTAAGGATGATTTTGAGGAAGAGCCTTATGGTAAAGTGGCAGCATTATTGTATGAACAGTTTGAAAACGGCGAAGTTATTCCGGCAAGGATAATAAATCATTTTGAGGAAGCAGATGATCAGAAAGCAGTTGCCGATATTTTTCAAACAACATTTAAAGTCAAGATGAATACATCTGATAAAGAAAAGGCTTTGAACGAATTGATATACAAGATTAAAGAATACAGTATTGATAAGAAATTAAAAAATATGACAGATATAAACAATCTTCAAGCATTGATGATTGAAAAAAATAAACTTCAGAATAGAGAAAAAATGCATATTTCTCTAAAAGATGGTTAGAGTATAAACGAAGTCATTATATAAAATGATGAATTGTTTTTACATAAAAGAAAGGATGGAACGATATGGCAACAGAGAAGAAACCGGCTAAGAGTACAGGAAAAAAGTCTGCATCAAAAAAAGCAGAAGAAAGAAATATTGAGCAAGAAAAGAAGAGATTTCATGAAAGGCTTATCGCACTTAAAGAACTTGCAAAGAGCAAAAAGAATGTTCTTGAGCTTGGAGAGATCAATAATTTTCTTGCAGATATTCAGCTTGATGAAGAAAAAACAGAGAAGGTTATCGATCTGCTTGAAGCAAGTGGTGTCGATGTATTAAGAATTTCAGATGATAAGGATGATGCCGATGATGATGCACTTATTCTTGAACTTGAGGAAAGTGGAGAAGTTCCTGATGAGGATGAAATTGAAAATATCGATCTTTCAGTGCCTGATGGAGTTAGCATTGATGATCCTGTACGTATGTATTTAAAAGAGATAGGAAAAGTTCCTCTTCTTTCAGCAGATGAAGAAGTTGAGCTTGCACAGCGTATGGAAAAGGGTGATATAGAGGCGAAGAAAAAACTTGCAGAGGCAAACTTAAGACTTGTTGTAAGTATTGCAAAGCGTTATGTGGGAAGAGGTATGCTGTTCCTTGATCTTATTCAGGAAGGTAATCTTGGACTTATAAAGGCTGTTGAAAAGTTTGATTATAAAAAAGGATATAAATTTAGTACTTATGCTACATGGTGGATACGTCAGGCTATAACAAGAGCTATTGCGGATCAGGCGAGAACTATACGTATTCCTGTTCATATGGTTGAGACAATAAACAAATACGTCAGAGTGCAGAGACAGCTGTTGCAGGAGCTTGGAAGAGAACCACAGCCTGAGGAGATTGCAAAACAGATGAATATGCCAGTTGAGAGAGTAAGAGAGATCCAGAAGATATCACTTGAGCCTGTTTCACTTGAAACACCTATCGGTGAGGAGGAAGATAGTCATCTTGGTGATTTTATTCAGGATGATAATGTACCTGTGCCAGCGGAGGCAGCAGCATTTACTCTTTTAAGAGAACAGCTTGATGAGGTGCTTGGAACTCTTACTGAAAGAGAACAGAAAGTTCTTAAACTTCGTTTTGGTCTCGAAGATGGAAGAGCAAGGACTCTTGAAGAAGTTGGAAAAGAGTTTAAGGTAACAAGAGAGCGTATCCGTCAGATAGAAGCAAAAGCACTTAGAAAATTAAGACATCCAAGCCGCAGCCGTAAATTAAAGGATTATCTTGAGTAAGATAAAACTTTCAAAAAGGCTTGAAACGGTTGCATCATGTGTCTGCACCGGAGGGACTGTTGCAGATATAGGATGTGACCATGGTTTTACTTCTATCTATCTGATTGAAAATCAAATGGCAAAGTGCGGGATTGCCATGGATATAAACAAGGGACCTTTAAAAAAGGCAGAGAGCCATATAAAACAGTCAGGGCTTGAAAATAAGATTGAGACAAGATTATCAAACGGTCTTGATAAATTGGAAGCCGGAGAGGCTGATACCATATTGATAAGCGGTATGGGAGGTGCTTTGATAAAAGATATTCTTATGCGTGAAAAAGACAAGACATGTAGTGTAAGCGAGCTTGTTTTATCACCGCAGTCTGAGATATATCTTGTAAGAAAGTGTCTGCATGAACTTGGTTTTTTCATTGATATGGAAAAAATGGTTTTTGATATGGGAAAATATTATGTGGTTATCAGAGCTGTTAGAAAGGATCTGCTTAAAAAATCTGAGTCAGGTGAAGGAAGTACCAAAATCAAAAGTGATACATATGATGAGGCAGATTATGTATATGGCAAATATCTTATAGATACAAAAGACAATATTTTTTGCGAGTTTTTAAGTAAAGAAAGGGAGCGTATGGAGAAAGTGATCGCTTCACTTAAAAAAAGCGGTATGTCAGAGGAAGAAATCAGTAAACAAAAGATATCTGCTGAATATGATTTATTGAGAAAGACAATTAACAAAATAAGTTGAGATATTCTGGGTGAGTAGTGTGTTTGCATCTGGAATTATAAATATCTTAGTATATTGTTGTAAGCGGGGTGATTTGAATGGTAAAGATGACAGTGTGTGGTGTGATAAAGGAATATGAAGATGGAACTACATACAGAGAGGTAGCTAAAGAGTTTAAGACAAATTATAAATACGATATAATTCTTGCAAAAGAGGGTGCAACACTTATTGAATTAAATAAGAAGATAAAACCCGGTGGAGAGATAGAGTTTGTAGATATCTCGGATTCAAGTGGTCATAAAACATATGTCAGAGGTGTAAATCTTCTTATGCTGGATGCTTTCTATTCGGTATGTGAAGGAATGTCATTAAAGAATGTATTTATAAAATATATGATAGGCGACAGCTGTTATTGTGAGGTTGAAGGAATAGAGATAACAGACGATCTTTTGCAGAAAGTAGAGAAAAAAATGCATGAGCTTGTCGATAGAGATATTCTGTTTGAAAAACGCGTAGTAAGCACTCAGGAGGCAATGGATATCTTTGAAAGACATAAGATGTACGATAAAAAGAAATTATTTGAATACAGAAGGGTATCCACAGCAAATATTTATTCATTGGATGGTTTTGAAGACTATTATTATGGATATATGCCTTCAAGTACGGGAATACTTAAATATTTTACCATAGAAAAATACGATAAAGGATTTGTGGTAAATATGCCGAATAAAAAGACACCGACAGATGTGAGAAATCATGTTCCAAGTCCTAAATTGTTTAAAACTCTTCAGGAAGCTGGAAACTGGGGGAAGATGGTCAATGTAAGTACAGTTGGTGCATTAAATGAGGTGATCGCAAATGGTGGCGCATCAGATCTTATCCTTGTACAGGAGGCATTGCAGGAGAAAAAGATCGCACAGATAGCAGAAAAGATAGCTTGTGATACCAGCAAAAAGTTTGTGATGATAGCAGGGCCATCATCATCGGGAAAGACTTCATTTTCATATAGGTTATCCATTCAGCTTCGAACATTTGGCATAACGCCACATCCAATTTCTCTTGATAATTATTTCAAGAACAGGGAAGATACACCGATAGATGAAAATGGAAATTATGATTTTGAATGTCTTGAGGCAATAGATGTAAAACAGTTTAATAAAGATATGACAGCGCTTCTGGCTGGAAAAACAGTTCAGATGCCAGTGTTTAATTTCCTCACTGGACAGAGAGAATATAAGGGTGATTTTCTGAAACTTGGCAAAGATGATATTCTTGTACTTGAGGGTATTCATGGATTAAATGACCAACTTTCTTATTCTCTGCCAAAAGAGAGTAAATTTAAGATATATATAAGTGCGCTTACACAATTAAACATTGATGAGCACAATAGGATTTCAACAACAGACGGCAGACTTATAAGACGAATGGTAAGAGATGCAAGAACAAGAGGGTCATCGGCAGCAAAGACTATTGCTATGTGGCCTTCCGTAAGAAGAGGTGAGGATAAATATATATTCCCATTTCAGGAGGAAGCTGATGTTATGTTTAACTCAGCACTTATATATGAGCTTGCGGTATTAAAGCCGTATGCAGAAGCAATATTATTTGGAATACAAAAGGACGCACCGGAATATATCGAAGCAAAGAGATTGTTAAAATTTCTCGATTATTTCCTGACAATAAGCAGCGAAGGAATCCCTAAAAATTCTCTTATGCGTGAGTTTGTTGGCGGAAGTGTATTCAATGTTTAACACTATCAAGGATATAATATGGAATAAAGAATATAGAGATAAACGACAGAAAGGAAACGACATAATATGGCAAAAATAATTGACGGAAAAAAGATTTCACAGGAGATAAAGGATGAACTAAAGGAGAGAGTAGCGGCTCTTAAAGAAAAAGGTGTCGAAGTTACACTTGCAGTTATTCAGGTGGGAAATAATCCTGCTTCAACTGTCTATGTTGGAAATAAGAAAAAGGCATGTGCTTATGTCGGTATTAAGTCGCTTGCATATGAACTTCCTGAGGAGACAACTGAGGAAGAACTTCTTGAACTTGTAGAGAAATTAAATAAAGATGATTCAGTAAATGGAATTCTGGTACAGCTTCCACTTCCTAAACATATTGATGAGGATAAGGTTATAAAAACTATTGCTCCCAAAAAGGATGTTGACGGATTTCATCCTGAAAGTGTCGGTAAGCTTAGCATAGGACAGAAGGGTTTTGTTTCATGTACTCCTGCGGGTATCATACAGCTTTTAAAGCGTTCTGACATAGAGATTGACGGAAAAGAATGTGTTATTATAGGAAGAAGTAATATAGTAGGAAAACCTATGGCTATGCTTTTACTTAGAGAGAATGGAACTGTTACTATATGTCATTCACATACAAAAGATCTAAAAGAAGTTACAAGACGTGCAGATATACTTATCGTTGCGATAGGTAAGACTAAGTTTGTTACAGCAGATTATATCAAGGAGGGAGCTGTTGTCATTGATGTAGGAATGGACAGAGATGAGAATGGAAAACTCTGTGGTGATGTAGATTATGCTGATGTGGAGCCAAAGGCTGGTGCTATCACACCTGTTCCAGGTGGCGTAGGCCCTATGACTATCGCAATGCTTATGCACAACTGTGTAAGTTCAGTAGAAGAATAAAAATAATATAGAAAAGAGGAATACAGTGAATATTTATTTTGTGTCGCTTGGCTGTGACAAGAACCTTGTGGACAGTGAGATGATGATAACATCTCTTAGAAAGAATGGATTTGTTCTTACGGATGATATAAATGAAGCTGATGTTATAGTTGTAAATACCTGTTGCTTTATCGGTGATGCGAAAGAGGAAAGTATCAATACACTTATAGAGATGGGTGGCTACAAAGAAGGCAGATGTAAGCTGCTTGTTGCGGCAGGATGTCTTGCTCAGAGATATCACAATGAGATAAAGGAGGATATTCCAGAAGTTGACCTTATTGTTGGTACTATGGGATATGAAGATCTGTCAGAAAAGATAAATGAGGCACTTGGAGGAAAGGGAGTTTTAGAATCGTTAAAGGATATAGATTATCTTCCAACACCGCTTACCGACAGGGACAGCATGTCTGGTGGGTATTATGCGTATTTAAAAATCGCAGAAGGGTGTGATAAGTGCTGTACTTATTGCGTTATCCCTAAGGTGAGAGGACATTACAGAAGTGTTCCTATGGATAATCTTATCGCGCAGGCAAAACATCTTGTTGCAAATGGGGCAAGGGAACTTATCCTTGTTGCACAGGAGACAACTCTTTATGGTAAAGACATTTACGGAAAAAAGAGCCTTCCAAAACTTTTAGAGGAACTTTCAAAGATTGATGAGCTTAAGTGGATAAGAATATTGTACTGCTATCCTGAGGAGATTACAGATGAACTTATATCTGCGATTAAAAATCTTCCAAAAGTTTGTCATTATCTTGATATGCCTATACAGCATGGTTCAGATGATGTACTTAGAAGAATGGGAAGATGGACGAACAGGGAGCAGATAGAAAAAACTGTTTCAAAACTTAGAAGAGAAATTCCTGATATTGCACTTAGGACAACTCTTATTACCGGATTTCCTGGAGAGACAGAGGATGATTTTGAACAGGTAAAAGAGTTTGTTAAGAAAATGGAATTTGACAGGCTTGGTGTATTTACTTATTCAAGAGAGGAAGATACGCCGGCAGCTGATATGGAAGATCAGATAGATGAGGAAGTAAAAGAGGCAAGGCGTGATGAGATAATGCAGATACAGCAGGACATTGCCTTTGATAAAAGCAATTCAAGAGTGGGAGAGATATACGAAGTAATGATCGAAGGAAGACTTCCTGATGAAGGAGTATATATTGCCAGAACATACATGGATGCTCCTGATGTTGACGGATATGTTTTCATTCAGTCAGATTATAATCTTGATTCGGGTGATTTTGTTAAGGTTGAGATAACAAGATCAGACGAGTATGATCTTATAGCTGATATAATAGAATGAGAGGTTGAATTAGTATGAATCTACCAAATAAAATAACAATGTTGAGAGTTATAATGATACCGTTTTTTGCGTTTTTTATGCTTACTGATGTGGTTGAAGGTTCTAAGTATATTGCCGTTGCAATTTTTATAGTAGCGTCACTTACTGATACACTTGACGGATTTATTGCAAGAAAATATAATCTTGTATCAAATTTTGGAAAGTTTATGGATCCGCTTGCAGATAAGCTGCTTGTCAGTACGGCACTTATATGTTTTGTATCAATACCTGACAATCCGATGCCGGTATGGGGCGTTATCGTTATAATAAGCAGGGAATTTATAATAAGCGGTTTCAGACTTGTTGCAGCAAATGAGGGAATTGTTTTAGCTGCAAGTTGGTGGGGGAAGATAAAAACAACCGTACAGATGGTTATGTCTGTACTTCTTATAGTAAACTTTAGCGGTGAGGTGATAGATATTATTGAAAATATATTTATCTATGCTGCAATCGCATTGACGGTAATATCACTTGTAGATTATCTTGTTAAGAACTGGAAGGTTCTTGATGATGGCAATATGTAATCTGGAAAGGCTGACAAAGGATGAGTAAAGTAATAGTTGTCGGAGGCGGGGCAGCAGGCATGATGGCTGCCATATCTGCAGCAGAGTCGGGAGCAGATGATGTAGTTATTATGGAAAAAAATGAGAAACTTGGTAAAAAAGTTTACATTACAGGCAAGGGAAGATGTAATATAACAAATGATAGTGATGTTGAAAATTTACTAAAAAATGTCAGGTCAAATCCTAAGTTTCTGTATAGTGCTTTTTACACATTTGACAGTTACAGGATGATGGAATTTCTTAAAAGCGAAGGCTTAAAGATAAAGACGGAGAGAGGAAACAGAGTATTTCCTGAATCGGATAGATCATCTGATGTGATAAGGACATTGAAAAAAGCACTTGAAAAAAGAAAAGTAAAGATACTTTTAAATACTAGGGTAACGGATATCGAGATTGAGGATGGCATATGCAGCGGCGTTGTTGCTCAGTCGGGGAATAAGAGTGAGAGATACAGCGCAGATAAAGTTATTATTGCAACAGGTGGATGTTCTTATCAGTCGACTGGCTCGACAGGAGATGGTTACAGATTTGCAAAAGAAGCCGATATAAAGGTAACCAGTTGTTATCCGTCGCTTGTTCCGTTTAATATTGATTCTGATATCCCAAAAAGATTGCAGGGTCTTTCACTAAGGAATGTTAAGATGACACTTACTGATAAGGGCAAAGTTTTGTATGAGGAACTCGGCGAGATGTTGTTTACTCATTTTGGGGTAAGCGGTCCACTTGTATTGAGTGCGAGTACACTTGTGTCAGGAAAGGATTTGTCAGAGACAAAGATAAGTATAGACTTAAAGCCGGCTCTCTCAGTGGAACAACTTGATGAAAGAATATTAAGAGATTTTTCTGAAAATAAAAACAGTTACTTTAAAAATAGTCTTTCAAGACTTCTTCCGGCAAAACTGATACCTGTTATAGTTGAACTTTCGGGCATTGATGAGCACAAGCAGGTAAACAATGTAACAAAAGAAGAAAGACATAATCTTGTCAATCTTTTAAAAGGGTTTACATTTAAGATTGACAGCCTGCGTGGATTTAATGAAGCTATCATAACAAAAGGCGGTGTATCTGTTAAGGAGATAAATCCCACAACTATGGAAGCTAAAAAGGTAAAGGGGCTTTTCTTTGCAGGTGAGGTTCTTGACCTTGATGCAGTTACAGGAGGATACAATCTGCAGATAGCCTGGTCTACAGGGTATCTTGCAGGACTAAACTAAAATAAAAATAAAATTAGTGTGCAAAAAAACGTGCGCAGAAATGAGGATTATTATGTATAATATTGCGATAGATGGACCGGCGGGTGCCGGAAAAAGTACGATAGCTAAAAAAGCAGCAAAGAAACTTGATTTTATTTATGTTGATACAGGTGCAATGTATAGAGCGATAGCTTTATATTTTATAAGAAATGGTGTTAATGCAGAGGACGAAAAGACTCTCAGTGAAAAATGTGGTGACATAGATGTGTCGATCGATTATGTCGATGGCGCACAGCAGGTTATCTTAAATGGGGAAAATGTAAATGATCTTATCAGAACTGAGCAGGTAAGTATGATGACATCAGACATCTCAAAATATCCGGCTGTAAGAGAAAAACTGCTTAACCTTCAGAGACAGCTTGCTGCACAGAAAAATGTTATAATGGATGGAAGAGATATTGGAACATGTGTGCTTCCTGCTGCAAAGACAAAAATCTTTCTTACTGCCAGTGCAAGAGAAAGGGCAAGGAGAAGATACAAAGAGCAGGTTGAAAGAGGGATCGAATGTGATATAGACCAGATAGAAAAAGATATCATTGCCAGAGACAAGCAGGATATGAACAGAGAGATAGCACCGTTAAAACAGGCTGAGGATGCTGTGCTTATTGATTCCTCTGATATGAACATAGAACAGGTTGTTGACGCTATAATCGAGGTTTTTGAAAAAACAAAATAAGGAGCGATATGAGAAAAGTAATAACTGCGAAAAGTGCAGGATTTTGTTTTGGGGTTAAGCGTGCCGTTGATATGGTATACGCCGAAGCGGATAAAGATAACACAGTGTTTACACTCGGACCTATAATTCATAACGAGCAGGTGGTTGAAGATTTAGAAAAAAAAGGTGTAAAAGTCATAGATTCTGTTAATGATATAGATAAAGGGGAAAATACAACTGTTATAATACGCTCACATGGTGTGCCTGAAAAAGTTATAGACATGCTTAGAGAGAAAAAAGTAAATATTGTTGATGCGACATGTCCATTTGTATCAAAAATACACAAAATAGTTAAAAAGGCATCAGAGGAAGGAAAAACTGTTATAATAATAGGAAGCGATAATCATCCTGAGGTTGATGGGATAAAGGGCTGGTGCGTAAACGAGCCGGTCGTTTTAGAAAGTGTCGAAGAAGCCCGAAAGTTTACCTCTGATAGTACAAAAAAACTGTGTGTTGTATCACAAACGACATTTAATTACAAGAAATTCAAAGATATAGTTGATATTTTATCCAAAAAGAGTTATGATATAGATGTTATGAATACAATTTGCAACGCTACTGAAGAGCGTCAGACAGAAGCGGGTACTATTGCGAGGCAATCCGACGCGATGTTAGTAATAGGTGGAAAACATAGTTCAAACACCCAGAAACTTTATGAAATTTGTAGAAAAGAGTGTGAGAACACATATTTTATACAGACACTTGATGACCTGGATTTGAAGCAATTTCAATCTTTTCGTAGCGTGGGTATTACTGCCGGGGCTTCAACCCCAAATAATATTATTAAGGAGGTTCAATCATATGTCAGAAATGAATAATGAATTTGAACAGTTATTGGAAGAATCATTAGTAACAATCCACAATGGAGAGATTGTAGAAGGGACAGTTATCAGCGTTAAGGAAGACGAGATCATCTTAAATATCGGCTACAAGGCTGACGGTATTATTACAAGAAATGAATACAGCAATCAGTCAGGCATCGACCTTAGAGAAGTTGTTAAAGAGGGCGATAAGATGAAAGCTAAAGTTCTTAAGGTAAACGATGGTGAAGGACAGGTTCTCCTCACATACAAGCGTTTAGCTATGGAACAGAGCAATGAGCACATCAAAGAAGCTTTTGAAAACCATACTGTATTAAAAGCAACTGTAACAGATGTATTGACAGGTGGTTTAAGTGTTGTTGTTGAAGAAACAAAGGTATTTATTCCTGCAAGTCTTGTATCAGACACATATGAGAAAGATCTTTCAAAATACGCAGGACAGGAAATAGAGTTCGTTATCAGTGAGTTCAATCCTAAGAAGAGAAGAATTATCGGTGACAGAAAGCAGCTTTTAGTTGCTGAGAAGAAGAAACTCCAGGAAGAGTTATTCGCAAGAATCCATGTAGGAGATGTTGTTGAGGGTACAGTTAAGAATCTTACAGATTTTGGTGCATTTATCGATTTAGGTGGTGCAGATGGACTTCTCCATATTTCAGAAATGTCATGGGGACGTGTTGAAAATCCTAGAAAAGTATTTAATGTTGGTGACAAGACAAAAGTTCTTATCAAAGATATCAAGGATGATAAGATCGCACTCAGCCTTAAGTTTGAGGATCAGAATCCTTGGTTAAATGCAGCTGACAAGTATAGTGTTGGCTCAGTAGTTAAAGGTAAAGTTGCCAGAATGGCAGACTTTGGTGCATTTATCGAGCTTGAGCCTGGTGTTGATGCATTACTTCATGTTTCACAGATTTCAAAAGAGCATGTTGACAAGCCATCAGATGCATTAAAGGTTGGACAGGAAATCGAAGCAAAAGTTGTTGATTTTAATCCTGATGATCACAAGATAAGTTTGAGTATTAAAGCTCTTTTAAATGATAATGAGTCAGAGGAAGAGGAAGAAGTTACAGAGTAATTTTTATTGAGTGGGACACAGGATGTTCTTTAATACGCCAATCCGGTTGTTCGGATTGGCGTATTTTAATAAGGAGGGAAGAAGATGGGCGATTATGAAAAGTTTAAAGAAAAGGTGTATCAGCTTACAAAGATAGATCTTAGCAGTTACAAAGAAAGACAGATGAAAAGACGTATAGATTCGCTGATAACTAAAAATAAGATACATAGTTATGATGAATATATCGAGGTTATAAAAAAAGATAAAAAAATGCTTGATGATTTTGTTACATACCTTACGATAAATGTATCTGAATTTTATCGTAATCCTGAACAATGGAAACTTTTGGAAAACGAAATTCTTCCATATCTTTTTGAATGTTTTGGAAATGACCTTAAAATATGGAGTGCAGCATGCTCGACGGGAGACGAGCCATACACACTTGTAATGCTGTTGTCAAAATTTATTCCATTAAATAAGATTAAGGTTATTGCAACGGATTTAGACAGAGTGGTACTTGAAAAGGCACATGTAGGTCTTTACGATGAAAAAAGTCTGAAAGGTCTTCCTAAAGAGTATATAACGAAGTATTTTAAAAAAGTTGGCACGAGAAGTTATCAGATTTCAGATGAAATAAAAAAGCGTGTAGAATTTAAACAGCACAACCTACTTAAAGATGCGTATCCTACAGGTTGTAATATGATCATATGCAGGAATGTAATGATTTATTTTACAGAGGAAGCGAAAGCAGAAATATATAAGAAGTTTAATGCATCACTCAAGAATGATGGTATTTTGTTTGTGGGAAGTACAGAGCAGATCATATCACCAGGTGAATCGGGATTTGCAACATATAAATCATTCTTCTATAAAAAAGCGGCTCATTAATGGGCCGCTTTTTTAGAAAAACGCATTTAACTTGCACTATTGTCATTTTTTTAGTAAAATGAAGATTGTGTATAAAAGTATGGACGAAAATAAGTTCTTTTATGTAAAAAATAAATGCAGTATGAGGTGAAATATGAGTGATATGATTAAAGTAGTTGTTGATGCCATGGGTGGTGATAATGCGCCTGAAGCACCAATAAAAGGTGCGGTTGATGCGATTAATGAAAATGAGAAGATACATGTTGTGCTGGTAGGAAGAACTGATGACATTAAGACAGAACTTGCCAAATACAATTATGATAAGGAACGCGTGTCTATTGTTCATGCAGATGATGTTATCGGATTCGATGAACCTCCGGTTATGGCAATAAGAAAAAAGAAAAATTCATCTATAGTTGTTGGTATGAATCTTGTTAAACATGGAGATGCAGATGCATTTGTATCAGCTGGAAGTACAGGAGCTATACTCGTTGGTGGCCAGTTTGTTGTGGGTAGAATCAAAGGCGTAGAGCGCTCGCCTCTCGCACCGCTTATTCCTACAGCAAAAGGGCCAGCACTTTTGATCGATTGTGGTGCCAATGTAGATGCAAGAGCATCACATCTTGTTCAGTTTGCAAAGATGGGTTCAATATATATGGAAAGAATTGTCGGCATAAAGGAGCCACGAGTTGCTATCGTAAATATTGGTGCTGAAGAGGAAAAGGGAAATATGCTTGTAAAGGAAACTTATCCTTTACTTAAAGAATGTAAGGATATTAATTTTATTGGAAGTATAGAGGCAAGAGATATTCCAAAAGGCAATGCAGATGTTATAGTCTGTGAAGCGTTTGTAGGTAATGTAATACTTAAATTATATGAAGGTCTTGCGGCAACGCTTCTTGGAAAAGTAAAAGAAGGTCTTATGTCAAGCCTTAGAAGTAAGATTGGAGCGCTTCTTATTAAACCGGCACTGAAATCAACACTTAAACAGTTTGATACATCGGATCAGGGTGGAGCTCCACTTCTTGGATTAAATGGTCTCGTGGTGAAAGCACATGGAAGTTCAACAAGTGTAGAAATAACACAGGCTATAAGACAGTGCATACAGTTCAATGAAGAAAAGATAAATGAAAAAATAAAAGAAAATCTTATTATTGAATAGGTGGTGCTATATGGAATTCAAAAAACTTCAAAAAATAATTGCAGAGGTTTTGAACATTAGTGATACAGATATAGTTCAGGAAATGACATTTGTCGATGATCTTGGTGCAGATTCTCTTGAACTTTTTCAGATACTTATGGGAGTAGAAAAAGAGTTTGACATATCAGTAGACGAAGAAAAACTGAAAGATGTGGTTACAGTTGGGGATCTGCTGGAACTTATCTGTTAATAAATAAAGCGTCGTATACGATTGTGAAATGTTAGGAGTGTGCCTGATGAAACAGGAAAAATTATTAGAGTTTCAGAAAAAAACAGGATATGAATTTAAAAATACGGATTTACTTATAACAGCGCTTACGCACAGTTCATATTCAAATGAGAACAGATTAAAAAAATATATGTGTAATGAGAGACTTGAATTTCTGGGGGATGCTGTGCTGGAATTGGTATCGAGTGAGCAGATATATAAGGAAAACCCAACGAAACCAGAGGGTGATATGACACGGATCAGGGCTAGCTGGGTGTGTGAGCCTACACTTGCATTATGTGCAAGGGACATAGATCTTGGTGATTATGTTATGCTTGGAAGGGGAGAAGATCTGACAGGGGGAAGAGAGAGAGATTCTATATTGTCAGATACACTTGAGGCGACTATAGGAGCAGTATATCTTGATGGCGGATTTGAAAAGGCTAGAGAATATATTGATAGACATATATTAAAGGATATAGAGAAGAAAAAACTTTTTTATGACAGTAAGACTATATTGCAGGAGATAGTTCAGGGAGAACATCTTGATATGGAATATGAACTTCTTAAGGAAGATGGACCAGATCACAATAAGTCTTTTACTGTTGCAGTGAATATAAATGGTGAAAGATTTACAACGGCTACTGGCAGAACGAAAAAGAAAGCAGAGCAGTCGGCTGCATATCAGGCTATACTTAAACTTCACAAATAATTGATCAGGAGAACATTGGATGTATTTAAAAAGCTTAGAGGTACATGGTTTTAAATCATTTGCGAATAAATTGATATTTGAATTTCATGATGGTATAACTGCAATTGTAGGACCAAATGGCAGTGGTAAAAGTAATGTTGCTGATGCTGTCAGATGGGTGCTTGGAGAACAGAGTGCGAAACAGCTTCGTGGAGCAAAAATGGAAGATGTGATTTTTGCGGGAACTCAGATGAGGAAACCACTTGGTTTTGCGTATGTGGCCATTACAATAAGCAATGAGGATCATAAATTAAATGTTCCATATGAGGAAGTTAAGATAGCAAGGAGAGTTTACAGATCAGGTGAGAGTGAATATCTGTTAAATGGTGCAGCGTGCAGACTAAGGGATGTCCAGGAACTTTTGTTTGATACAGGTATCGGAAAAGAGGGATACTCGATAATCGGACAGGGACAGATAGATAAGATCCTTAGTGGAAAACCCGAGGAGAGACGTGAACTTTTTGATGAAGCGGCAGGAATAGTTAAATATAAGAGAAGAAAAGCTGCTGCACAGAAAAATCTTGAGGAAGAAAAACACAATCTTGAAAGAATAGAGGATATCCTTTCAGAGATAGAAAAGCAGGTAGGGCCTTTAGAAAAACAGGCAGGAAAAGCAAAACAGTATCTTACACTTCGTGATGAATTAAGAACACATGATGTAAATATGTTTCTTATCGAGTACGACCGTATACATGATGAAGTAAAAGAATTTGAAGAAAAGCAGAGTATCGCAGAGAATGATCTTAAAAATGCCAATAGTGAGTATGAAAAGAGTAAGACTGAGTATGAAAAATTACAGACTGAACTTGATGAAAAGACAAAAAGTATAGAGGCTCATAAAGAAAACTTAAATTCTTCAAAGGTGATGCTAAATAACTGTGAAGGTGATATAAGACTTTTAAACGAAAAGATACATGGCATAAAACAGAGTGAAAATCATTACAAGAAAGCAATAGATGATTATAAACTCAGGATAGAAAAATATGATAACGAGTACAGACAGTACAGGCAGCAGAAAGAAGATAACAGCAAAAAAATAGAAGAAATAAATACTTTATCAGAAGAAAACAAAGAGTGTATCGAACAAAAAAAGAATGAAATCGCGGATATTGAAAGGTATATAAGTGAGGCACAGGAGAAAAAACTTGCCGGCATAAATGCTGCTGCTGATGTAAAGAGTGAGGAATTAAAGTATAAAACTTTGCTTGAACAAAATAATATAAAAAGGGCAGAGCTTAATAAGAGAATACTTCAGAATAAATCGGAAACGGCTGTTCTTACTGAAAATATTGTTGATCATAAGAAAACTTATGACCAGGTAACTGAGAAGATAAGTGCTATAGATGACACAGGAATTTCATTGCAGAATACATTTAATGAAACTAATATCGAAAATCAGAATATGCGCAGGGAATACAATGATATTCAGCAGAAATTTCATATAGAAAATTCAAGGCTCAATTCATTGAAAAATATGACTGAAAGATATGAGGGCTTTGGACAAAGTATAAAGCGTGTCATGGAAAGAAAAAAAGACACATCTGGAATAATAGGTGTAGTTGCTGATATCATACGAGTTAAAAAAGAGTATGAGGTTGCTGTTGAGACAGCACTTGGAGGAAGTATACAGAATATTGTAACTGACAATGAGCAGACTGCAAAAAAGATGATAGAATATCTGAAAAAGAACAGATATGGACGAGCTACATTTTTGCCACTTACAAATATTCATAAAAAAGCGGCAAATAATGCTGTAAATATAATGTCTGAAAAAGGTGTTATAGGGATGGCATCAAATCTTGTACTGGCAGAAGAAAAGTACAGTGAACTTGTAAATTATCTTCTTGGAAGGTTTATAGTTGTTGATAATATAGATAACGCTATTGCACTGGCGGCTAAATATCATCATACATTAAGGATCGTTACCACAGAGGGAGAACTTCTTAATCCAGGTGGTTCTATGTCTGGTGGTGCATTTAAAAACAATAACAATCTTCTTGGAAGGCGCAGGCAGATAAGCCAGCTTGAGGAAGCAGTTGCAGACTTAAAAGGACAGCTGAAAAAGTCAACAGAGGCAATAGAATCCGGTGAAAAAAGAATTGTTAAACTCAGAGAAAAGATAAATGCAAATAACAAGGTAAAACAGGATTTTGTCGTTAAGCAAAATACAGCTAAAATAGGATATGAGCGTGCTGTTGCTGACTTGAAAAAGAGTGAAGAACAGCTTGAACTTATCAGAATCGAAGGGATGAGAATCGAAGAGGATAAGGATAAGCTTAAGAATGTTATGGATGGTATCTCAGAAACTTTGAGCAGAAATGAGGATGAATCAAAAAGTTTTGATGAGAGTATAAACAGGCATCAGTCAGAGCTTGATGCTGTTAAAAAACAGCTTGAAGTATTAGAACAAAAAGAAGCTGAATTTACTGTTGAACTTACTTCTCTTACACAGAGTATCGGTTTTATTGGTGAAAATATAGTCCGTATTGAGCAGGGCAAAGCGCTGGTTATGGAACAGTTAGATCAGACTATAGAGAATAGCAAAAATATTGATGGTCAGATAAAAGAGAAGAAAGATGAGATTTTAAGGACTGAAAACTTTATAAAAGATAAAAGGAAAGAAACTGACAGGTTAGAAAAACAGATTGAACAGGAAAATCTCGAAAGAGAGGAACTTTCAGGAAAAACAAAGACTTTCCTTGACAAAAGAGAAGAATTGTCAAAAAATATAAATGAACTGAAAATGGAATGTTTCAGGCTTTCAGGCAGAAAAGAGAAACTGACAGAGAGCATTGACAATTATACAAATTATATGTGGGAACAGTATGAACTTACATATCATAGTGCGCTTTCGCTTAAAACTCAGACTGAAATTACTATGTCTGGCATGAAAGCAAAGATCAGTGAGATAAAGAAACAGATAAAATCACTTGGAGCCGTAAATGTTAATGCGATCGAACAGTATAAAGAGATATCGGAAAGATATGAACTTCTTACAACGCAGCATGATGACCTGATAGAAGCGTCACAGGTTCTTGAAAAGATTATAGAAGAGCTTGATGTTGAGATGAGAAAACAGTTTGAGGAACAATTTGCGGAAATAAAAAACAGATTTGACAAAGTATTTAAAGAATTATTTGGTGGCGGAAGAGGCACACTTGAACTTATGGAAGATGAGGATATTCTTACGGCTGGAATCAAGATAATCGCTCAGCCACCGGGAAAGAAACTTCAGAATATGATGCAGCTTTCGGGTGGTGAAAAAGCACTTACTGCGATTGCATTGTTGTTTGCAATACAGAGTTTAAAACCATCACCGTTTTGTATTCTTGATGAGATAGAGGCGGCACTTGATGATTCAAATGTAGGCAGATATGCGGATTATCTTCATAAACTTACAAAGGATACGCAGTTTATCGTTATTACACATAGAAGAGGAACAATGAATGCCGCAGATATCCTTTATGGAATTACAATGCAGGAAAAAGGTGTTTCGACACTTGTATCAGTGAGTCTGCTTGATGAAAAAGATTTAAAAGATTGATATTAAAGATGGAGGAATTATGTGGGAAAGTATAAAGAATAAATTTAGAAGAAAAAAACATGTTGAAGAGGAAACGGTTCAAGAGTCTGTTGTTAGTGAGGAAAAACAGAGCGTTGAGGTTGAAAATACACTAAATGAAGAATATGGACAGCCAGAAAGTAATGCTGTGGAGACAGTTTATCATAATGAAAAGACTGATAATACAGATAGTGAAATATCAGGAGCAGCAACATATACAGATGTTCATATGGAAAGTGAGATTGATGAGAATAAGGGCAGCGATACTGCTCATGTTCAGGGAATGGTTGAAAATACAGTTGAACCTCAAAAATCTGACAACATAGTAACTGAAGATATTGTGACTGATGATACTTCTGATAAAGATGCAGATGCAGGGGATATTAGATCTGGCAATGATAATAGTGAAGCTAAAGTAGAGGTAGAGGAACAGAAAGAAAAGCATGATAATGAACACGAACCTGATCTTTCAGCAGAATTGGATGAAATTGAGCCTGAACACAAACAGGAAGAAATTGAGCCTGAGTCAGAGAAACTTGAAGATGGAGTTGAGATTTCTGAGGAGACAAAGCCTAAAAAAACTAAAAAGAGAGGCTTTTTTGGGAAGCTTATAGATGGTCTTACAAAAACAAGAGATAGTTTTGTTTCAGGTCTTGAAAGTGTATTTAGTGGATTTTCTGAGATTGATGATGATTTTTATGAGGAACTTGAAGAAGTCCTTATAATGGCTGATATAGGTGTTGTCACAACGGAAAAGATTATTGAAAATCTTAAGGAAAAGGTTAAAGAAAACAAGATAAAAGAGGTTGCTGTGTGCAGACAGCTTCTTATAGATTCGATAAAGGAACAGATGCGTGTGCATGATGATGCGTATGATTTTGAAAATAAGAAATCAGTAGTCATGCTTATTGGAGTAAACGGTGTCGGAAAGACAACATCTGTTGGAAAACTTGCATCACAGTTTAAGGCAGATGGTAAGAAAGTCATACTCGCGGCAGCAGATACATTCAGGGCAGCGGCTATCGAGCAGCTTACTGAATGGTCAAACAGAGCAGGGGTAGAACTTATTGCAGGTCAGGAAGGCGGAGATCCGGCGGCAGTTGTATATGATGCGGTAAATGCTGCAAAAGCAAGAAATGCAGATATACTTATATGCGACACGGCAGGACGACTTCACAATAAGAAAAATCTTATGGAGGAGTTAAAAAAGATAAATAGGATCGTGGAGAGAGAATATCCTGACGCATATAGAGAGACATTTGTTGTACTTGATGGAACAACAGGTCAGAATGCGCTTGCACAGGCAAAACAGTTTAGTCAGGTTGCTGATATTACAGGAATAATTCTTACAAAACTTGACGGAACAGCAAAAGGTGGTATTGCTATCGCTATTCAGTCGGAAATGAACATTCCGGTTAAATATATAGGTATTGGTGAGCATATTGAGGATTTACAGAAATTTGATGCAGATGCATTTGTAGATGCACTGTTTGAATCAAAACCAGAATGAAATTGAAGGGGGCAGATAATAATGTTGACATTAGAGAAATTTGAAGAGGCATCAGAAAAGGTAAAAGAGGTCGTACTGCCGACGAACCTTATCTACAGTGAGTATTTTTCAGAGCAGACAGGAAATAAAGTTTATTTTAAGCCTGAGAATATGCAGTATACAGGAGCTTACAAAGTAAGAGGAGCTTACTATAAAATAAGTACACTCTCAGAGGAAGAAAGAGAAAAGGGTCTTGTAACAGCATCCGCAGGAAATCATGCTCAGGGTGTTGCCTATGCAGCAAAACTTTATGGTGTTCCTGCTACAGTAGTTATGCCTACAACTACTCCGCTTATTAAAGTAAATAGAACAAAAGGTTATGGAGCTAAGGTAGTTCTTCATGGTTCTGTTTATGATGAGGCATGCCAGTATGCTCTTGAGCTTGCCAAAAAAGAAGGAGCAACATTTGTTCATCCTTTCAATGATGAAGTTGTAGCTACAGGACAGGGTACGATAGCGATGGAGATTTTTAAGGAGCTTCCTACAGTAGATATTATCCTTGTTCCAATCGGAGGTGGCGGACTTGCAGCAGGAGTTTCAACACTTGCAAAACTCTTAAATCCAAATATAAAGGTAATAGGTGTTGAACCGGCAGGTGCAAGCTGTATGAAAGCTTCTTTAGATGCTGGAAAAGTAGTCACACTTCCAAATGTTGATACTATTGCAGATGGTACAGCAGTAAAGACACCGGGAGATATTGTATTCCCATATATACAGAAAAATATTGATGAGATAATAGCAGTAGACGATCATGAACTTATCGTAAACTTCTTAGATATGATGGAAAATCATAAGATGCTTGTTGAAAATTCTGGTCTTCTTACAGTTGCAGCACTTAAACATCTTGATTGCAAGGGCAAAAAGATTGTTTCAATATTAAGCGGTGGAAATATGGATGTTATAACACTTTCTTCTGTTGTGCAGCATGGTCTTATCGAGAGAGGAAGAGTATTTACCGTATCAGTGCAGCTTCCTGACAGACCGGGCGAACTTGTAAATGTTGCAAGTGTCATCGCAAAACTGAAAGGAAATGTAATAAGACTTGAGCATAACCAGTTTGTAAGTATAAACAGAAATTCTGCCGTTGAACTCAGGATCACGCTTGAAGCGTTTGGTCATGATCATAAAAAGGAGATCATTGAAGCTTTAAGAAAGCATGGATATGATCCTAAAGAGGAGAGTCCGACAGGATTATACGAATAAGAATTTAACACTATCAAGCGGGTAGCATAGTGGATCGCGAATATCCGCTTTAATGCTTGATAAAATAAGAATCGGAGGTTTAGAATGAGTCAGTTTAAAAATGCAGCAGATTATATAGGTAGTGAGTTACTACATACACCTGGCGGAGTCAGGGATACTTACGGTGTGGAGTGTGAAAATAAGTTGGATGTAGCCGGAAAGGTACATGATGTTATGAAGTCCTATGGCTTTGATGATATCCAGACTCCTACATTTGAATATTTTGATATATTCAGTAAAGAAAGAGGAACGGCATCTTCCAAAGATATGTTTAAGTTCTTTGACAGAGGAAACAATACACTTGTATTAAGACCAGATATGACACCTCCGATCGCAAGATGTGTTGCTAAGTATTACAGGGAAGAACAAATGCAGGTTCGTCTCTGCTATACAGCAAATACATTTGTAAATACAGATCCATATAAAGGAAAGCTTCAGGAGGTAACACAGGTAGGTGCAGAACTTTTTGGTGATGCAAGTTCCGATGCAGATGCAGAGATGATAGCACTTACTGTTGAGAGTCTTTTAAGCAGTGGTCTTAAGAGATTTCAGCTTGAAATAGGACATGCGGATCTGTTCAGGGGAATTGTTGAGGAAGCAGGCTTTAAACCTGAGGAGACAGAGAAACTTCATGAGCTTATTGAGAGCAAAAATTTCTTTGGTGTTGAAGATCTGCTTGATAATCTGACTGTATCAGAAGGACTTAAAGAAGTGATATTAAAACTTCCGGATCTTTTAGATGATTTTGACGAGGCTGCCAGCTTTATAAAAGAGCGTTGCAAAAATGACAGAGTTTTAAAAGCTCTTGACAGACTTGCTAAGCTTGATAATATATTAAAAATATATGGATTTACTGATTATGTTACGATAGATCTTAGTATGCTCAGCCATTACAGCTATTATACAGGTGTTATTTTTAGAGCGTATACATATGGTACTGGTGAAGCGGTTGCAACTGGAGGACGTTATGATGGTCTTGTCGGACAGTTTGGAAAAGATACGCCTGCCATAGGTCTTGCAATTGTGTTAGACCAGCTTATGCTTGCGCTTACAAGACAGGATATACTTGACAAAAAACTTGTATCAGGATGTATTCTTCTTTATCCTAAAGAGCTTCGAGGGGAAGCTATAAATAAGGCTGCTACACTTAGAAAAGCAGGAGAGAATGTACAGCTTGTACGCAAGTCTTCTCAGAAAGATATTGAAATGTACAAAGAATATGCTAAGAGAATGAATAAAGAAAAACTGTTATATTTAAAAGATAAGACAGTTGTTGAGGAGATAACATTCAAATAGGAGGGACATATGGAATATATAACATTTGCATTGGCAAAAGGAAGACTTGCAAAGCATACATTAAGTCTTTTAGAGAAAATCGGAATTACATGTGAGGAAATGAAGGATGAAAAGACAAGAAAACTTATATTTGTAAATGAGGAACTTGGATTTAAGTTTTTCCTCTCGAAAGCGTCTGACGTTCCTACATATGTTGAACTTGGAGCAGCAGATATAGGAGTTGTAGGTAAAGATACGATCCTTGAGGCTGGCAGAAAGCTTTATGAAGTGTTAGACTTAAATTGTGGAAAGTGCCGTATGTGCGTGGCAGGACCAGCAAGTGCAAGTGAAAAGCTAAACGATGGTTCGCTTATAAGAGTTGCAAGTAAATATCCTGGAATTGCAAAGGACTATTTTTATAATAAAAAACATCAGACAGTTGAGATAATAAAACTTAATGGTTCAGTAGAGCTTGCACCTATAGTAGGACTTTCAGAAGTTATCGTTGATATCGTTGAAACAGGTTCTACATTAAGGGAGAATGGCCTTGAAGTATTAGAGGAGATATGTCCTTTATCCGCAAGAGTAGTAGTAAATGAAGTGAGCATGAAGATGCAGCACGAGAGGATAACTAAACTTATCCGTGATCTTAAAAAAGTTATACCTGATGACTAAAAAGATAAATGAGGGAGGCAGCCATGAGAATAGTTAAACTTACAGAGAAGGAAAAAAATAATATACTGGAAAACCTTTTAAAGAGAAGTCCAAACCAGTACAGCAAATTTGAAGATACGGTAAATGATATTATTGAAAATGTTAAAACAAATAAGGATAAGGCATTATTTGAGTATACTGAAAAATTTGATGGTGTAAAGATTACTGAAGATACTTTTAAAGTAACAGAGGAAGAGATTAAAGAAGCCTATACTAAGGTAGATGAGCGTCTTGTGGAGATAATAAGAAAAGCTCTTGTGAATATAAGAGACTATCATCAGAAACAGGTACGTTACAGCTGGTTTGACAGTAAGACGGATGGAACACTTCTCGGACAGAAGATAACACCACTTGCAAGAGTTGGTGTATATGTACCTGGTGGAAAAGCAGTATATCCTTCATCAGTACTTATGAATATAGTACCAGCAAAGGTTGCAGGTGTTGACAAGATAGTTATGACAACACCACCGGGAAAAGATGGAAAAGTATACCCTATAACACTTGTAGCTGCACATGAGGCAGGCGTAGATGAGATTTATAAAGTTGGTGGAGCACAGGCTATAGCAGCACTCGCATTTGGAACAGAGAGTATTAAAAAAGTTGACAAGATAGTAGGCCCTGGAAATATATTTGTTGCACTTGCAAAGAAGGCTGTTTACGGTCATGTAAGTATTGATTCTATCGCGGGACCAAGTGAGATTCTTGTACTTGCAGATGAGACTGCAAATCCAAGATATGTGGCAGCAGACCTTTTATCTCAGGCAGAGCATGATGAGATGGCATCTGCAATACTTGTTACTACAAGTGAGGAACTTGCAAAGAAAGTATCAGATGAAGTTGATGGATTTGTAAAGGTTCTTTCAAGAAAGGAGATAATCCAGAAATCACTTGACTCATATGGATATATACTTGTTGCAAAGGATATGAAAGAGGCGATTGATACAGCAAATGAAATTGCATCAGAACATCTTGAGATCGTGACAAAGAATCCGTTTGATACAATGACAAGGATAAGAAATGCAGGAGCAATCTTCCTTGGAGAGTACAGCAGTGAGCCACTTGGTGACTATTTTGCAGGACCAAACCATGTACTTCCTACAAATGGAACAGCAAAATTTTTCTCCCCTCTTTCAGTTGATGATTTCATTAAGAAATCAAGCATAATCTCATATTCTGAGGAAGCACTTGAACTTATACATACAGATATTGAAGATTTTGCAAAAGCTGAGAAACTTACAGCGCATGCAAATTCTATAGCTGTAAGATTTGAGTAGGTTTTTAGAAAGGTTTGGTTTTCATTATGAGTGATAATATAAAAGCAAGAACTGCTGAGGTTTCGAGAGTTACAGGTGAGACGGATATTCTCATAAAGTTAGACCTTGATGGCAGTGGCAAGGCAGACATTGATACGGGGATTGGCTTTTTTGACCATATGTTAAATAGTTTTGCAAGGCATGGTCTTTTTGATCTTACTGTTAAGGTTAAGGGTGACCTTGAGGTTGACTGTCATCATTCTATTGAGGATACTGGTATTGTTCTTGGCCAGGCAATCAAAGAAGCTGTCGGAGATAAGAAAGGCATCAAGAGATTTGGAGAGTGTATTCTTCCTATGGATGAAACACTTATGCTTTGCGCACTTGACCTTTCAGGCAGACCTTATCTTGTTGAAAATATGGAGTTTAGTGTGCCGAAGGTAGGAGAATTCGATACAGAGATGGTGCATGAGTTTTTCTATGCCGTAAGTTATTCGGCAGGGATGAATCTCCATTTGAAAATGCTTGACGGTTCAAACAATCATCATATAATAGAGGCTGCTTTTAAGGCGTTTGCTAAAGCTCTTGATAAGGCCGTTATGTATGATGAGAGAATAAGTGATGTATTGTCAACAAAAGGAAGTTTAGGAGAATAGGATATATGAAAAAGAAAAAAATAATCCCATTTATAAATGCGGAAAATGAATATCCGGATAATATTATAAAACTTGCAGATGAATATGCTTGTAAGGGTGCCGATGAGTTGTTTATTTATAATTATACGGGTGATGAGGCCTCAAGAGAAGAATTTTTAAGCACAGCGAGAGCAATCGAGAAACAGATAGATATACCATTTATGATAGGAATGTATGTTGAACGTTTTGAAGATGCGAAAAAGGCTTTGTATACTGGGGCATATAAACTTGTCCTTAGAAATGCTATTCTGCCTGAACAGGAAGTGATAGATGAGATTACTGCGAGATTTGATAAAGAAAAGCTGATGCTTGAGGTAGATATGAAGGCAGCATTTATGGATGCGGCTGCACTTGATAGATATTATGATATGGGTATAGGTTCTGCTATGCTTAAACATATCGATTGCACAAAAAGTTTTATCGATGCCATAAATAATACAAAAATGGATATTATGATAAGAGATGGTCTTATAAGAAATGACCTTGCAGAGCTTTTATCATTTGAAAAGACGGATGCAGTATCAACAAATTATTTTGAGGATACTGAGGATAGGGATATCTACAAGGCAAAGAGAGCATTAAAAGATAAAGGTATAAATGTGGAAGTATTTGAAAGTCTTATTGATTTTTCAGATTTTAAACTTATGGATAATGGCCTTATACCTGTAGTTGTGCAGGATTATCGTACAAATGAAGTTCTTATGGTTGCTTACATGAATGAGGAGTCATATGGAAATACTATCGAGTGTGGAAGGATGACTTACTATAGCAGAAGCAGACAGGAGTTATGGCTTAAGGGTGATACATCAGGTCATTATCAGTATGTAAAGAAGCTTATGCTTGACTGTGATAATGATACTATTCTTGCAAAAGTTCGTCAGGTTGGAGCAGCGTGCCATACTGGAAGCAGAAGCTGTTTCTTTAAAGAACTTGCAAAAAAAGAATATATTGAAACAAATCCATTGACAGTATTGCTTGAAGACTATAAAATTATCATGGACAGAAAAGAAAATCCAAAGGAAGGCTCTTATACAAATTATCTTTTTGATAAAGGAATAGACAAAATTTTGAAGAAATGTGGTGAAGAGGCAACGGAGATAGTTATCGCTGCCAAAAATCCTGATTCAGAGGAACTTAAGTATGAGATTGCAGATTTTCTTTATCACATGATGGTACTTATGGCTGAATGTGATCTGGATTGGAGTGATATAACAAAGGAGCTTGTCAATCGCAGATAGAAAGGTATGGTGAAAATATGACAGGAGTATTGCTGTTAAAGGGTCTTGCAGACCTTACATTTGGAGGAGCATTTTTATGGTATCTTGTAAAATTTCTTGTAAGTGCAGGACTTGCATATGTTGCAGTATTGCTTGGAATTAAATGGCGTAAGTCAAAAAATGAAAAAGCAGACAACCTTGTTGAAACAAAATAAAAACTGACTGAGTTGAAAGCAAGTAATACTTTCTGGCTAATAGTATTATGAGCAAGTAGCAGAGCGAATTGCGAATATCCGCTTGATCAGGTAAACAGTCTGAATATCAAAAAAGGCATATAAATGGAAATAGAAAAAAAATTCAAGATTAAAAAGCTTCCTGACAATCTGGAACAGTATGAACAGAAGCATATTGAGCAGGGGTATCTCTGCGTGAATCCGGTTGTCAGGATAAGAAAGAGTAATGACAGATATATTCTTACTTATAAATCACTTGCTGCTGCTAGTGATGATAGGAATACAGATGTCAGGATAAACAATGAAGTTGAAGTTTTCCTGACAAAGGAAGGGTATGAACATCTGAGAGAAAAGGTAGATGATAATCTTATCAAAAAGACGAGATATATAATACCACTTGAAGATGGACATACAGGAGAACTTGATGTTTTTGGCGGATTGCTTGAGGGACTCTATTTTATTGAGGTAGAGTTTGAGAGTGAAGATGATGCTAAAGACTTTGTACCGCCAGAGTGGTTTGGCGAAAATGTAAGTGACGATAAACGATACGCAAACAGTTATCTATCAAAGTGTAACGATTTAAGCGTATTTTTATAAAAAACGATTAAAAGATGGAGGCTCATTATGTTTAAGATTTTAAAGAAAGAGTATCTTGCCAATAACATCTGGCTTATGGATGTTGAGGCACCAAGGGTAGCAAAGTCATGTCAGCCCGGACAGTTTGTTATTGTAAAGACAGATGAGGAGGGAGAGAGAATTCCTCTTACAGTTTGTGATTATGATAGAGAAAAGGGAACAGTTACAATAGTATTTCAGACAGTTGGAGCATCTACAACAGAGATGTCACGCTATGAGGTTGGAGAAAGTTTCATGGATTTTGTGGGACCTCTCGGATGTGCATCTGAACTTATCGAAATGCCAATAGAAGAGTTAAAGAAAGAGAAACTTTTATTTGTATGTGGTGGTGTAGGTACAGCTCCTGTATATCCTCAGGTTAAGTGGATGAAAGAGCATGGTATTGATGTTGATGTGATTATTGGCGCACGTACAAAAGATATCATGATACTTGAAAATGAAATGCGTGAAGTTGCAGGAAATCTTTATATTGCTACAGATGATGGTTCTTACGGATTTAAAGGAAATGCATGTGATCAGATTAATGAACTTGTAAAGAATTTAAACAAGACATATACAAGAGTTATTGCAATCGGACCTATGATAATGATGAAATTTGTTACTATACTTACGAAAGAACTTAATATTCCTACAATAGTAAGTATGAATCCTATTATGGTTGATGGAACAGGTATGTGTGGTGCCTGTCGTCTTAAGGTAGGCGATGAGATTAAGTTTGCATGTGTAGACGGACCTGAGTTTGATGGACATCTTGTAGATTTTGATCAGGCTATGCGTCGTCAGAGAATGTACAAAACAGAAGAAGGCAGAGCAATGCTTAAACTTGAAGAAGGAGACACACACCACGGCGGATGTGGAAATTGTCAGTAAAAGAGAAAATAAAGCAAAGCGGGAGTACTCCTTGATGGAGTTATGTCAGATGATATTTAGAAATAAACATATGCCCGCGAATATCTGTCAGAGAACATAGAGTTGTAGAGAAAGGAAAAGATCATGGAAGTTGATGTTATGAAGAGAATTCCTGTTCGTGAGCAGGAACCAAAAGTTCGTGCAACGAATTTTAAGGAAGTTTGTTTAGGATATGATAAAGAAGAAGCGACAGCAGAAGCAACACGTTGTCTTCAGTGTAAGAATCCACAGTGTGTAAAGGGATGTCCTGTAAGTATAAATATACCTGGATTTATCAGTGAACTCGTAAAGGGAAATGTTGAAGGAGCTTATCATGTGATCAGTGAGTATTCAGCACTTCCAGCCGTATGTGGCCGTGTATGTCCACAGGAGAGCCAGTGTGAGTCAAAATGTATTCGTGGTATCAAAGGTGATGCAGTATCTATCGGTAAATTGGAAAGATATGTTGCTGATACAGCAAGAGAAGAGGGAATCAAACCTGCAAAGGCTGATAGCTTAAATGGAAAGAAAGTAGCAGTTATCGGTTCAGGCCCGGCAGGACTTACATGTGCTGGCGATCTTGCAAAACTTGGATATGACGTTACAATTTTTGAGGCACTTCACAAGGCTGGTGGCGTATTGTCTTACGGTATTCCTGAATTCCGTCTTCCAAAGAGCAAGGTTGTAGATAAGGAAGTTGAAAATGTAAAATCACTCGGAGTTAAGATTGAGACTGATGTTGTAGTAGGAAAAGCTGTTACAATAGATGAGCTTTTAAATGAAGAGGGATTTGATGCTGTATTCGTTGGTTCAGGAGCTGGTCTTCCAAGATTTATGGGAATCCCTGGAGAAGATGCAAATGGTGTATTCTCAGCAAATGAGTATCTTACAAGAAGCAACCTTATGAAAGCTTTTGATGAAAACTATGATACACCTATCATACCGGGAAAGAAAGTAGCCGTAGTCGGTGGTGGAAACGTTGCTATGGATGCTGCAAGAACAGCACTTCGTCTTGGCGCAGATGTACATATCGTATATCGTCGTAGTGAAGCAGAGCTTCCAGCCAGAGTTGAAGAAGTACATCATGCAAAAGAAGAAGGTATCCAGTTTGATCTTCTTACAAATCCAGTTGAGATTCTTGAAGATGAAGAGGGAAATGTTTCAGGAATGAAATGTATTCGTATGGAACTTGGTGAGCCTGATGAATCAGGAAGAAGAAGACCTGTTGAAATTGAAGGTTCAGAGTTCGTACTTGATGTAGATACAGTTATCATGTCACTTGGAACAAGCCCTAACCCACTTATCTCATCAACAACAAAGGGACTTGAAATCAACAAGAGAAAATGTATCGTTGCTGAGGAAGAAACAGGAAAGACATCTAAAGCAGCAGTATATGCTGGTGGAGATGCAGTTACAGGTGCAGCTACAGTTATCCTTGCGATGGGTGCAGGTAAGGCAGCAGCTAAGGGAATCCATGAATTCTTAAGCAAATAAATTTAAAGATATTTTTATAAGCGGTTTATAGTTAATATTTACGCATAGCGTGGACAATAACAGTCTATATATTTTATAAGATACCGAAAAAATTTACAGATGGACTCTGGAAAAAGTTATAAGAGTCCATCTGTTTTTGTAATATCAAGAAAGTAGCAGAGCGGATTGAGAATATCCGTTTGACTATACATGTTATAAATTTTGCATGATAATCTTCATTTGTGCATAGTGTGAAAAATTTTATTTTTTGTACTATCTCCGTAAATTTTCCTAAAAAATGAAAAAGTTCGCAGATATCGATAAATAGGGGGATTAAAGCAGATCGTACCTGAAAAATATGTGAATTTTTAATAAAAAAGATAGTCTAAATGATACAATATATACAAAAATGAATATTCTATAAAAAGTTAATTTATCGTATTGTTAAAAAAGTATACATAATATTTATATATTCTTGACATTGTTACAAACACAGTACTTTGTTACCATATAGTCAGAAAATCTCTTTGTTTTAAGGCATATTTATTGCCTGTGAGCAAATTCTATATTAAATATTCAATTTAAATTCAATTTAACAGTAGATCACCCGTAAATCATAAAAAGTTTTCGTGAAAGATAATTCCCAAATAGTTACATAATTATATATTTATGAGAAATGAACGGTAAAAATTAAATAGGAAGGAGAAAGGTGCGAATTATATTTTAAGTGAAAACAAAAAAATAGAATTTTGCAGAAAACAGGAGATTTTCAATAAATGTACTCTCGGAATCTTTTGAACGAAGAATTTCAGGATGAATTTTTTATATACAATGACATTTTCGCAGTGCGTACAGGGTGTGTACGACGAGAAAACGGAAGCAGTATATCAAAAATCCAGCCGAAAGGATTCGTTTTGAGAAGATACCGAGAGTACATAATAAATTAAATGGAGGAAGTTTATGAAATATTTTGAGTTTATTGATGAGATGGCAAAGAAAGTAAAATTGTGCTTTGATAAGGATGTGTCGGTTGAAATTCATAAGGTAATAAAAAATAATTCGATGGAGTATGATTCGTTAACCATTATAGAACCGGGAAGGAATGTTACTCCAAATTTTTATCTGCAAAATATGTATCGCAGATATGTAGATGGAATAGGGATAGACAGCCTTGTGGCAGAGATAGTGCAGGCGTATGAGACAGGGAAAGATAATGAAAAGTATGGGGATCTGTCATTAGAATATGATGACTGTCAGGATAAGATAGTAATGAGGCTTATATCACTTGAAAAAAACAGCAAAATGCTAGAGGATATGCCATATATACCATTTCTTGATATGGCAGTTGTGTTTTATTTTCTGGTTGATAATGATGAAAAGGGAATAGCTTCCATAAGAATAACAAATAGAGTTATGACTAACTGGGGAACAGATATCAAAAAATTGTATACACTGGCTTCAAGTAATTCAAAAAGAATTTTTGAGGAAAAAATTATGCCGATCAGTACAATGCTTGAGGGATATAATGTTAATCTTAAAGAGATGGGGCTAGGAAATATTGATTGTGCTCAGGGGGAAATATATGAACCGTATATTGTGACGAACAATGTTGGGATAAATGGTGCAACGGTGATATTATATCCTGATATGCTAAAGGAGATAGCAGCCAAAATAGGTGGGGACTTTTATATGCTTCCAAGCAGCATACATGAAGTTATTGTTATATCAACAGGTGCGGATATTTCTGAGAAGGAACTTAAAGGTATGGTTGAGGAGGTTAATCAGAATTATCTTCTGCCGGATGAATATCTTTCGGATAATATTTACAAATATAGTTTGGCATACAACTCACTTGAAATGATTGCGTGAAAAAAGAAGGAGAGAAATATGGAGAGATTGAAAAGTATATTAAATAAACTTATGTTACTGATAATGTTGTCGGCGTTGATAATTTCAAATGGTTCATTTTCAAATATAAAAAAAGCCAGAGCTGCTATAAATTATCAGTATATTATACAGATATTAAAGCCATATACGATTCAGGGAAAGCTAAAAGATGTAATTGAAGAAAAGATGAGATATGGAGATACTGTAAACGAAACACATAATAAGGAATATACCCAGATATACATATCAGACACGTCAGATGTATCTGGTATATATAAGGCTATTGTTGATAAGATAGATAATTCAACATTGGTTAGAAGCGGTTATCGTATGAAATTGTTTGTGGGAAATAATATAGACAATTTAACTATGGAAAATGAGGTCACACTTAGCAGTGCCAAATTAATGATAGCGAATAGTCCGAATAGTTATAAGACATTAAAGATTGGCTGGGAGTGTGAGCACTATACCGATTCATCCAAATTCATGCTTGTATCAGGGGCAACATGCCAGCAGGCAGATCAATATAAGTGCTCAATATGTGGAATGATAAAAAGTGAAGGAAGCAAAAAAGCTCACAATTATTCTGTTAAGATCAAGTCAGCGACATGTATTAATGAGGATGTATATAGATGTGCTACATGTGATGATACAAAAAGTGTGGGAAATTATGCAGAACATAAATGGGAGAAAAAAAGAGATGTAACATGTACAGAGGATGGAATATTGTACTGTAAAGTATGTGGAATCGAAAAAGTCAGTGATGAGGCACAGGGACATGATTATTCTTTAGAAAGTATTGTTGAACCAACAGATTATTCAAAGGGGTACACAAGGCATACATGTGAATGTGGTAAGTATTATGACGATACTGTTACATATAAAATTGAGTATTACGCTAATGGAGGAGATGGGAATATTGAAAAACAGATAGTCAATTTTAATGTTATTGAAAAATTGAAATTAAATACTTTTACAAGACTGGGATATAATTTTACGGGTTGGAATACAAAAGAAGATGGAAAAGGCGTGAATTATATGAATGAACAAGAGGTAAAAAATATTTCATCATCAACCATAAAATTGTATGCTCAATGGTCTAAGGGAAAATACAGAGTCACCTGTGTTGACTGTTATGAGGATGGCAACATGATCGAAAGTGAAAACAACAACCAAAGTATTGAAGCTGAAACTGGTGATGTAGTGTCAGGAGAAGAATTTGGAAGTGATAGCAGTTTTGGAGCATATTATCCGGGAATGACTTATTTATATAGTAGCGCACCGGTAGAAGTGACAGGAAATACTACTGTAAAAAGATATTTTAAAGATTACAGGAAAAACGGATTAACAGATTCAGTGATTTCAGGGGACACATTGGTAAAGGTATCCGATAAATCTGAGAAAATAGTAATTCCTGATGAGATAAAAAAAATAGGTGATGAAGCGTTTACTGGTAATCAGGATATTGTATCTGTGGAAATAAAGAACGGAACAGTGACACAGATTGGAGACAGTGCTTTTGAAAACTGTAGCGGTTTAAAAAAGATGGTAATTCCATATTCTGTTAAAAAAATTGGTAAAAATGCCTTTAAAGGATGCACTTCTTTAGAGATGATAGAGGTTAAAAATCCAGAGTGTGAAATTGATGATTCATACGACACAATTCCTGTAACAACGGAAATAAGTGGATTTTCAAATTCTTCTTTACATGCATATTCGAATAAAAATCACAGGAATTTTAACAGTATAAAAGTAATTTATGATGATTTCTTTTATGGAGAAACGCAGATGGAAGAGTTTTTTATACCGGCCGATGTGGCAGTTATTGGAAATAATGCATTTAAAAACTGCGAAAACCTAAAAAAAATACAGCTTGGAAAAATTGTTTCTATCGGGGAAGGTGCATTTGAAAAATGTGTATCATTGGAATATGAAAAAGATTTTTCAAAAAATCAAACAAAAGCGTTACCTATTCCGTCATCTGTTAAAAAGATTGGTAAAAATGCATTTGCAGGTGCAGAAAAGATAGCACAGATAAAATTTGAGGGAAAGGACACTGTTATCGAGGATAAAACTGCTATAGGTTCAGATGTTTTAATAGGCTGCTATGCTGGAAGTGCGCAATGTGATTTCGCTAGAAAAAATAAATTAAAGATGGTTTTGCTTATAGGTTTTGAGGAGGATTCAAATGCTGAAATAACAGGTGATTACAAAAATAGCAGTGAGTTAAAGGCCGTTATAATCGGAAATAAGATAAATGAAATAGGTAAGTTTATATTTGCTGGGTGTGATAATCTGGAATATGTGAAGATACAGGCTGATGAAAATATAAAAAAAGAAATGACAATAGGCGACTCAGCATTTTTTAATTGTGTATCACTTAGCAAATTTGAATGTGATGACAATATTAAGCTGGTTATGATTGATGATAATGCATTTATGGGTTGCAAAAATTTAAGAGAATTATTTATAAATAATCCTAATTGTAAAATATCAGATAAACCTGAAACTATTGATGATAATACTATAATAAAGAGTTGGAGCGGCTCACTGGCTGCTGAATATTGTAAAAAATATAATAAAAATTTTGAGCAGGCAGGTACATCATATATTGTGCATTTTAATAAAAATGGCGGTAGTGGTGGCACAGATAAATTATATGCCTATCCGGAAATAGAGATGCCTTCTGTGAGTATTCCTAAAAAGGACGGATATTATTTTTTGGGATATTATATCGGAGATGATCAGTGCTATAATGCATCAGGTAAGTTTGTTCTTGGGGAGAAGTTTAAAATAGATTGCGATATGGTAGAAGACAAGGCTCTTCAGGCTGTGTGGAGTGTGGGAAGTTACAATGTTGAATTTAATGCCAATGGTGCATATGGGGAAATGGATGCCATAAAAAATGTTGAATATGACAGAGAATTTTTAGCACCTGATAGTAGATTTGTAGGAGAAGGTTATCATTTTGCAGGGTGGAGCCTTTCTAAAAGTGGAAATGATGGTATATACAGAGCCGGAGACAAACTTAAAAACCTCACATCAAATGACGGAAAAACGGTGATACTTTATGCGCAGTGGGAAGAAAACACTTATAATATAGAATATAATCTCAATGGAGGAACAGGGAAGATGCCTGAGAATGTATCGGTTTTATATAAGTCGGATCATGTGATTGCAGATAATAAGGGTACAAAGGAGTATTATGTATTTAATGGCTGGAATACGAGATATGATGGCAGAGGTAAGAGTTATAATGCCGGGCAGCATGTGAAGCAGCTTTCAAGTGTTCAGGATGAAATTATAATATTATATGCACAGTGGAAACCAGTTTCATATAGTATTCATCTGAATCTTAATGGAGGAGAATTATCGGGAAATACAAATATAAAGTATGATTGTGAGACAAATGATTTTACAATAGCGGAACCCAAAAAACATGGATATAAATTTACAGGATGGAGTGAGGGCAATGATGGAAAGATAAATAAAAGTATTACAATTAAAAAGGGTTCGCATGGAGATATAAATTTAAATGCAAATTATAAACTTGCTGAATACAATGTAAAATTTGAGACAAATGGTGGAAAATTTAGTGATATTTCAAAGGTCATAAAATCATATAAATATGGTGAAAATATAAATCTACCTACGGATATTACAAAACAAAACTATAGTTTTAAAGGGTGGAGTGTAAATAAAAATTCGGATAGATCGGATGTTGCCAGAATAACAGGAACAGATACAGGGGACAAGATTTTTTATGCCGTATGGGGACCAGCAAGTTATAATATTGTTTATGTAATGAATGGTGGCAGTATAGCAAATGGAGAAAAAGCATCAGCATATCTATATGGTACGGGTATAAGATTACCTGAAAATGTAACAAGAAGTGGATGTAGTTTTGCCGGATGGTATTTAGATGAAAAGTGCACTGGAAAAATGATAACAAAAGTATCAGAAACAGATGCAGGAGATAAAAAGTTTTTTGCAAAATGGATACCTGACGGTAAAAATAATCAGGATACATCTGAACCATCACAGACGGCAGTTCCCGATGTCAGCACAGCGCCATCAGAAAGTCAGGCATCATCAGATAGCAGCACACCTGCACAAAGCGAGGAACCTGCACAGTCAACAAAATTGCCATTTGAAATAACAACGCCAAGACCACATAAGCCACAGGGAGCAGGAAAAGAAAATAATAATAGTAAGAACAGTAGTCAGAAAAAAAAGACATTTAAGTATTGCAGTTACAATAAGAAGAAAAAGACGGTTACATTGAAAAGTGTATTCGATAAAAAGATTAAAAAGGCAGCTGTTCCAGATAATGTAAAATATAAAGGTGTTACATACAAGATTACGTTTATAGCATCAGATGCTTTCAAAAATTGTAAGAAGTTAAAAGAGATTACAATAGGAAAAAATGTTAATTCGATAGGAAAGGGTTGCTTTAAGAACTGCAGTAAATTAAAGAAAATAAATATAAGATCAAATACTTTGCGAAAAATCGGAAAGGATTCATTAAAGAAAACAGATAAGAAGCTATGTATAACATGTAAAAAGAAAAAAGTAAAAGAATACAAGAAACTATTTAAAAATAAGGGAAACAAAACATACAAAGTTAAGAAAGGATAAAAAGATAATTTACATAAAAAACGCACTCGAAGAGATTCGAACCCTCGACACACAGCTCCGGAGGCTGTTGCTCTATCCACTGAGCTACGAGTGCGTATAGATATCGTATGCATATATTACATACAGTTTATTATTCTAACATACTACAAAGTTATTGTAAAGATTTTTGGCTGATTTCGTCAACTTTACAATAACTTTGTGTTGTGTTAAACTTATATTTTATCGGATGTAAGTTTAATGCTATCAAGGAAGTCATCAACTTCTATTGCGTAAAGCAATAATTAGTGTGGGGACATACTTGTATCAGTAGGGTGATGTACCACTTCTGATATGCTGCGATAGCAGATGATAGTGTTATGAGCAAATAGCAGGGCGGATTGCTAGTGTACTGTATCACTGACTTTCAGCTAAATAACGCAGGGTAAATTTTCAGTCTGCAAGACGGAAGAATGAGCCGTAGCGGGCTACGGCGATTGATGACAACGCAGCAGATGGAAATTTATACAAGTTATTTGGCAAAATGTCAATGATACAGTACACTAGTATCCGCTTGAATATAAGGCAGGAAAGTTGTTTTTATGTTTAAGTATAAAAAGATAGTAGTTTTTTTTATAATAGGAGTACTTTTGATAGGCAGTGGGATAATATATACGATTTTATCTGCTACAGAAACGAATGTTCAGGTTGAAAGTACGCCAAATATTAAGAACACAGTAAAAAAAGTACAGCAAGTTGAAGTAAATAACAAAGAACTAAATGAACAGATCAAAAGTCTTATAAGTGGATATTTAAATGCGAAACTTAAAGATGATATTTCTGGGATGGACAGTTATGTAAGTGATTTAACACGTGTTGATGAAAATAAACTTTTGACACAGAACCAATATATTGAAGCATATAACAATATAAAATGTACCATAAAGAAACTTAAAAAAAAGAATACATACAGAGTATATGCTTATTATGATATAAAGGCTTTTGATGTTCAACAGGGGTTACCTTCATTGTCTGCTTATTATGTAGTTAAGGAAAAGGATGGAAATTATAAGATTTATTTTGGAAAAATCAAGAGTAATGTTCAGAGACAGATTGAAAATATGGATAAGAGCAGTGAGATAATTGCATTGAAGGACTCGGTTCAAAAAAGGATGAATGAACTTATAAGTACTGATGAAGAAGTAAGAACACTTATGGATAGATTAAAAAATGGTGAGTAGGAGGTATGCCTTATAATAAGTTACAAAAAGGCATAGTGGTAAATATGAGTGAAAACGGAGTTAGAATAAATAAATATCTTAGTGAAGCGGGCGTATGCTCAAGACGTGAAGCCGACAAAATGGTTGAGGCAGGAAGAGTATGTATAGATGGGATTACTGCCGTATCAGGTTCAAAAGTTTTAGATGGGCAAAAGGTTACGTTGGATGGGAAAAATGTAAAAAAAGAGGAAGAAGAAATCTATCTTGCTTTTTACAAACCAAAGGGGATTGTGTGTACTACGGCATCAGAAGAAAATGGTGAAAAGATTAAAAATGTTGTGGAATATATAAATTATGATAAAAGAATATATCCTGTTGGAAGGCTCGATCAGGCATCGGAGGGACTTTTACTTATGACAAATCAGGGAGATGTTATGGAAAAGATTCTCCGTAGCCGGTACGGACATGAGAAAGAGTATTTTGTAAAGGTTGATCATAAAGTCACTGATGAATTTTTAAAAAAGATGGGACAGGGAGTTCCGATTCTTGATACAGTAACAAAACCATGTAAAGTATGGAAGGAAGACGATTACAGTTTTCATATTATACTTACACAGGGGTTAAATAGACAGATAAGGCGAATGTGTGAATATTTTGGTTACAGAGTTGTGCATCTTAGGAGAGATAGGATAATGAATATAACTCTTGATGGGATTAAAAAGGGAAGATATCGTAAACTTACATTGCGTGAGATATCAGAACTTAAAAAAATGCTTTGAGAATGGTATAATGCAGTATAGTGGTATAATGTGTTTTAGTGTAGAAATAAAAATCAGGTAAGACTTCACTATAAACAAATATATGATTTTATAGTATGGAGGAGATAATGGCAGATATAGAGAGAATGAGAGAACTTATTACTATATTAAATAAAGCAGCGGCTGTTTATTATCAGGGTAAGGATGAGATAATGAGCAACTTTGAGTATGACAGACTGTATGATGAACTTGTTAAACTTGAAAAAGAAAGTGGATTGATACTTGCGGGAAGCCCGACACAGAAAGTTGGATATGAAGTTTTAAGTGAACTTCCAAAACAGACGCATCCGTCACCGATGCTTTCTCTTGATAAGACAAAACAGGTTGATGAACTTGTAAGCTGGCTTGGAGATAAAGAAGGGCTTTTATCGTGGAAGATGGATGGGCTTACAGTTGTACTGACTTATGAAGGAGGGCAGCTGCTAAATGCTGTTACTAGAGGAAATGGTGTAGTTGGTGAAGTTATAACAAATAATGCGAAAGTATTTAAAAATCTGCCGGTTAATATACCATTTAAAGGTCATATGGTACTTAGAGGAGAGGCGGTTATCTCCTATTCTGAATTTAAAAAGATAAATGAGTTACTTCCTGAAGAAGAACAGTATAAAAATCCAAGAAATCTCTGCAGTGGTTCAGTAAGACAGCTTAACAATGAGATTACAGCAAAAAGAAATGTGGAACTTTATGCATTTACACTTGTAGAGGCGGAGGGTGAAAATTTTGAAAATTCTCAGATAAACAAGATGGAGTTTATGAAAGAACAGGGATTTCAGACAGTTGAATATAAGATTGTTACAGCAGAAAACCTGCGTGAGACAGTTGAATGGTTTTCTGAAAAGGTTAAGAAAAACGATTTTCCATCTGATGGACTTGTTTTATTGTATGATGATATAGATTATGGTGATTCACTTGGCTCAACGGCGAAGTTTCCAAGAAATGCGATTGCATTTAAGTGGGCAGATGAAGTAGCAAAGACAACACTTACGGAAGTGGAATGGAGTGCATCAAGAACAGGACTTATAAATCCAGTTGCGATATTTGAGCCGGTTGAACTTGAGGGCACAACTGTAAGCAGGGCAAGTGTACACAATATAAGTATTGTAAGGGGATTAAAACTTGGAACAGGTGACACTATCGAAGTATATAAAGCAAATATGATAATACCTCAGATAGTCAGGAATCTTACGAAGAGTGATTCACTTAAAATACCTGATAAATGTCCTGTGTGTGGAGAAAAGACATCTGTTCACAAGGAAAATGATGTCGAAGTTTTGTTTTGTGAAAATCCTGACTGTCTTGCAAAAAAGATAAAATCAATATCACTCTTTGTAAGCAGGGATGCTATGAATATTGATGGAATGTCGGAAGCGACGATTGAAAAATTTATATCAAAAGGATTTTTACATGAACTTGCCGATCTGTTTAAACTGAACAGATATAAAGAAGAGATCATATCAATGGATGGTTTTGGTGATAAATCATATGAAAAACTTATAAAAGCAGCTGATATAGCAAAAACAACGACGACAGCAAAATTTATATATAGTCTTGGCATTGCCAATATAGGTCTTTCAAATGCTAAAATGATATGTAAAGCATTTGCTAATGATTTTGAAAAGATAAGACATGCATCAAGAGAAGAACTGGTTGAAATTGATGGTGTTGGAGAGATAATAGCGGATTCATTTGTGAAATTTTTTGAAAATGAAAATAATAATCATGTAGTTGACGACCTTCTTGATATTGTCAGATTAGAAGATGAGGATATAGAAAATAAAAATGACATGGAAGGCATAAACTTTGTTATAACGGGTTCAGTAAATCACTTTTCAAATAGAAGTGAAGTAAAAGAGCTTATTGAGAACAGAGGCGGCAAGGTGACAGGGAGTGTCACGTCGAAGACAAGATATCTTATAAATAATGACAGCACAAGTAATTCATCTAAAAATAAAAAAGCAAAAGAACTTGGAGTACAGATAATAACAGAAGATGAGTTTATTGATATGTTTTCAGTAAAACTATGATAACTAAGAGAAAGGGGCGTTAATATGCCAATTAAAGTTCAAAATAATCTTCCAGCAAAGAAGATAATGGAAAAAGAAAATATATTTATGATGGACGAAACAAGAGCGGTGTCTCAGGATATAAGACCTTTGTATATCGCAGTTTTGAATTTAATGCCGCTAAAGGAAGAAACAGAGGTACAGCTTTTAAGGAGTCTTTCAAATACACCGCTTCAGGTAGAAATAACATTCCTTACAACAGCGACATATATAGGTACAAATACACCTGCAAGCCACTTAAATGAATTTTATAAAACATTTGATGATGTAAAAGATAAAAAATTTGACGGACTTATAATAACGGGAGCACCTATCGAACATATGGAATATGAGGATGTCCAATACTGGGATGAACTTACAAAGATAATGGAGTGGTCAAATACAAATGTAACATCAACACTCCACATATGCTGGGGGGCACAGGCAGGGCTTTATTATCATTACGGAATTCATAAGTATATGCTTCCAAAAAAGAAATTCGGAATATATGAGCATATTGTACATCATAGAAAGGAACCACTTTTAAGGGGATTTGATGATGTATTTTATGCACCACATTCAAGACATACAGGAGTAAGCCATGAGGAGATAGCTGCTTGTGATGAGCTCACAGTACTTGCAGAGTCAGATGAAGCAGGAGAACTTATTTTGGTGTCACATGATGGAAAAAAGATATTTGTACTCGGCCACCTTGAGTACGATAGGATGACACTTGATTCAGAGTATAAAAGGGATAAGGCGAAGGGACTTGATATAGAAGTACCTGAAAACTATTATCCTGATGATGATCCAGATCAGAAACCGAAACTTCGCTGGAGAGGGGCGGCAAATGCGTTGTTTAGTAATTGGCTGAACTACTATGTTTATCAGAATACGCCGTATTCGTGGGATTAGAAGTGGCGGAAAATTTCCCAGATGGTGAAATCATAGTACTTTTTATAATGGATGTTGATTCAAGAGGAGACATATATAAATGATTTTGCAATATTGAAGGGGGGATTTAATATGAGTACAGCAACAAAAGAAGCTATTGACTTGATGGAAATGTTACCAGAAAATGAATAAAATTTTGCACTTGAGTTTATCAAAAAGTTGGTTCTTGCGTGGGACACGAATTTTACAAAACTAACTCCAAAAGAAAGAGCAAACCTTGAGGAAGCACTTGTAGATTAAGAAACAGTTTCACACGATGATATTAACTGGGATTGATAGGAAAATTAAATCTCAAAACCAAAGGAAAGACTTGCATATGCGTAAAATTACAGTTGTCATTATAGCAATATAGTGGCAACTTTTTTTGATGTTCCAGAAAGAAAAAGTCTTGTTAAGTTTTCACAAAATTAAAGCATATATTTTGTATGGCTCCACGAAAGCAAACATACTGACCATCCCATTACGGATTGCCTCACGACCTACCGGAACATCCAAAATCATTCTGGATTGTTTCTCAAGCAGACGGATTGTCCATCGGGAATGTCCCTCTGGAACAGGTCCGTAGGCAAGTTCGATCAGTCGTGCTTTTGCACGACCATCAACTTTTCGCCGCGCATTATCTGAATTTATGTTTCTTTTAAATTCAGTAACGGCATCAATGCCGCCGCTCATATATTTTGCCACAGTATTTGAGACAGTTGCCATGCAGACGCCGTTGGATTTGGCACTTTGTTCATGTGTTAAAACTTTTCCGTGTGCTTCGTCCAGATCAAGAATAATCTGGCATCTGCTACGGATTGTAGATTTAAGTTCTTTAATTTCCTCTTCTGTAAGATTAATGATATATTTTTTGGGGCTTGACATAATGAATCACCGCCGTTTCTTTATATTATACATCAAAACAGCTGTGATTACCAAAAATATTTACTTAAATATCAATAGGTCAGTACGCTGGTGCAATCAATAAAGGAATTGGAATTATCAATAAAATTATGGACGTTAATATTCCGTCAGTGCCTAAATTGGCAAAGGGGGGCATTTATCAGAATGGCTCATGGCGTAACAGTGCACAATATGCAAATGGTGGCTTACCTAATATAGGACAGATGTTTGTTGCAAGGCAAGCTGGTCCTGAGCTTGTCGGTACAATCGGTGGTCATACAGCGGTAATGATAACAATCAGATTGTGGCTTCGGTATCTGATGGTGTATTTAATGCACTTAATCCGATGTTGATATATTTATGTAATTCAATCAATGCTATGTCTGCTAAGATGGATAATATGGGGTCTTGGGGTGTAATTGTGGGAAAATATACAGATGGCGATTTGCTAAAAGTTGTTCGTAAGGAAAATTGTAACTATAGAAGAAGAACCGGTAAAGGTGCATTTGACTAAATTTGTTGTATGTAATATACTTTTAATAGCAAATAATAACTGCATGGTATCAAGGATGTCATGCATACTATCAATAGGAGGAAATTCAGTATGAAAAAGATTGTATCATTATTGATGACTTTAGTTTTATTGGTATCATTAAATATGCCATGTCAAAGTGTATCTGCAAAAAGTAAGCTTTTATGCAAGGATAAAAATATAGAAGTTTATTTTAAACAGATAAAGAAAGGTAAAATCTATGTAACATATAAAAATAAATCAAAAAAGGATCTTGATGTAGATATTACATTTATGAAAATCAATGGCAAATCATATTACAACGATTGGGATAATGAAAAGACTGTTGTTAGCAAAGAAATAAGAGATGTAAAAGTGGTGGTTTACGATGAGGATGCAAATGAGATAAATTATAAATTTAAAAAAGGGAAAATATCAGGGCAATTTGAATATTCATCAGATGATGAAAAAATAAAGGATAAAAAATTAAACTTTAAAAATATAAATATAGGATAATAAGGAAAGGGGCATTCACCAATATAGGTGTTATGTCTCTTGTTTTGTTTTTGGGTTTTAAGAGAATCTCTTATCAAAATTATAAAAAAGTGTTGTGTTGAAATTAGGGTAATGTTTCCATTTGCAGAAAATACGCCGTTTTTACCAGATGGTTTACATAAGTTGGAGTATAAAAAGAGTGCGAAAATGTTTCTTTTTCCATAGAATATTGCCATATTATACCGATTATGGTACTATATAACAAATATTTAAAAGAAAAGGAGTGTTTGAGATGCAGAAAAAAATTTTAAGAAAACTAGTCGCTATAATGACGATAGCAATAGTAGCTATATCAAACTTTTCAACAACATCTTATGCGGCTTGCAATCATGTATGGGAAGAATGGTGGGTAAGTGAAAATGCAACTTGCTCAGATGATGGTGAAATGGTTCGTTATTGCGATGAATGTGGAGAAAAAGAAACAAAAGTTATTCCGGCGACGGGTGTTCACAAATGGACTGAATGGCAGGCTGATAGCTATTTATGTGAAGATGGCAAATGGACAAGATATTGTACAGAGTGTTACAAAGAAGAAACAAAAATTCGTAAAGGCGATGGTTCTCATTTATGGTCTGATTGGGAAGTTTTAAACGAACCTGATTGTTTAAACGAGGGAAAGGAATACAGAAAGTGTTATAATTGCTATGAATATGAATATAGGTCAATTCCTGTTGACAAGACAAAACATTTTTACGGAGATTGGTCTTATACAAAGCAACCAACTATCTTTGAAAATGGATTATCAACAAGAATGTGCTATACTTGTGGAAATGTAGAAACAAAAGAAATACCTAAATTAACAGCAAATATAACATTGAAGAACACTAAAAAGACATTGAAAAAAGGCAAAAGTTTTACTTTGAAATTAGATACTTGGTCTGATGGTGACAAAATAAAAAGCTACAAGTCAAGCAATAAGAATATCGCTACAGTCACATCAAAAGGTAAAGTTACAGCTAAGAAAAAAGGTTCTACAGTTATTACTGTTACTATGAAAAGCGGTTGCGCGGCGACTTGCAAAGTGACAGTTAAATGAGAGGAGAAAAAACATGGCACTAATTAGATGTGAAGAATGTGGAAAAGAGTTTTCTGACAAGGCAGATGCTTGTCCTAATTGCGGTTGTCCGAATTCTCAGAAAGCAACAGTAAATGTTGTGATTAAAAAAGAAAAAGGGACATGGAGTACAGGAAAACTTGTGATAGGAATAATATCAATGGTATTGTTTGGCATAGTTTTTTTACAATCATGTGCTGTAGGTTTAGGAAATACTATTACAGACAGTGGGGAAACTAGTGGTACAAGTGGTATTTTTTGTGCATTGACTATGTTGATAGCAGGAATTGTCACCGTAGCAACTAGAAATTCTGAAAAGAATGGCGGTTCGATAGCTAGTATAATAATTTATCTTTTAGGCTATTTTGTAAGTGTTAGCAATGCAGGTTCATATAAAGATTTAGAGGTTTGGGGTGCAATATGCTTTTGGTTTGCTATAGTACATATTGTAAGTATCATAATTGCTAAGAGAAAAGCTAAAAAGAACCAATAGAAAACGATATATTTTCAAAACACAAGGCGGATTCACTATCCGTTTTTTCTGATACAAAAAATCATTAACCTTAAAAAAACAGAGTTGGAATTATGGCATTTTCAAAGAGTAAAGGTCTGGTTTCTATTGCTATAGGATATAGCGGTGGAAATTACGAATACACGAAAATAGACCAGATTATTGCGGCAGATAACTTAACGTTGACAGAGCACGGTCTATATGAATTTGAAGTATGACAAAAAAGAAAAGTTTATGACTATTATCCGTAAAGCTGTGAAATAAAAAGATTGTGCAGAACTGCGCGAAAAAAGTTTCATGTAAGATATGATATTTCAACGAATGGATTAACGGCTACAAAAGAGTGTGGCAGAAATGCAGATGAATATATAATGGAGATAAGAGATAATGACAGATTTAAAAATATTGTTATATAGATAATATGAAAAACTAAGATAGGGATATCAGTTATTAATTTATTCATATTTACCGAAAATATGATATAAATTTTAGTGAAATTTCTACTTGATTTTTAATGAGTATTGTATATAATATGATTGAAAGAAATCAAAAATCAAGACGATTTCAAATAGCGGTGAGTTTCCACCATTAAGAGAGACACGAAAATAGCGGTGAGTTTCCACCATTAAGAGAGACACGAAAATAGCGGTGAGTTTCCACCATTAAGAGAGACACGAAAATAAAGAGTTAGTTTCGACTAGCTCTTTTTAAATTAGGAGAATAATACAAATGCAAATATGCCACGTCAGAGAAGAATATGTTGAGTATTTGAGACAAAAAGAACCGAATGTATTTATAAATAAAAATGAATCAAGACCATATGTTGGTATTGTATTAACAATAAGTAATTATACATATTATGTACCATTATCATCACCGAAAGCAAAACATAAGAAAATGAAAAATACAAAAGATTTCCATAAGATAGCAAGTGGTGCATATGGCGTTATTAACTTCAATAGGATGATACCTGTTCCTAGAGAATGTATTATCAATTTTGATTTTAAAAAAGAACCAAATACATCATATAGATTATTATTACAAAAACAGTATAGATGTATTTCAGATATAGAAGATATTATAATAAAAAAGAGTAATAACGTTTATAATATATTCCATAAGCCCGATAATGAATTGTCATCATTTGATTTGAAAATTAAGAAAAGATGTTGTGATTTTGAATTATTGGAAAGAATGTGTGATATATATTGCAAAAAATATATAAAACAATAATATATAAAAATAAAAAGGAACATAAATACAGTATCAGTATAGCAAATGTTCAAATGAAAAACATTAACAAAGAAAGAGTGGAATGGTAAGATATACAATGTCAATTTAACATCAGGTACTGTTTTTGAAGTGAGAAGTGTTACACATGAAATTATTATATATAAAATGTCGTAAATAAGATATAATCTTCGGGTCTGCTGTAAAGCTTTGAATTTATTTTGTTCATGTATTTCAATATTTATAATAACTACCCTATTTCATATCATAAAGTAAAAAATCATTTGTTAAATATACAAAAAAGTAGTAGAATTATATATAAGATAAATGTTGTTAAATGATTTTTACATAAGACGGAGAGTTGATATGAGATGTAAAAAATGTGGGAATGAGTTACAAAAATCAGATAAGATAATGTGGAAGTGTAAATGTGGAAAAACATATAATTGCACTTTTGAATCTTTAAAAGATATTCAGAATAAAAAGGATTCTGTGAGTACTGAAAAAATATTGAAATGTAAAGAGTGTGGAGAGTATATTGATAATGGTAATGAGAAAATATACTGGAAGTGCGTTTGCGGTAATGTTAATTGTGGAAATTTAAAAGAGTGTGTTGGAAATAGCAGTACTGATAATTTTGATAAGCACTGTGATCGTGAAAAAATGGCAGTTGGCAAGGTTAAAAGTGGATATAAGCAGGAAAAAATATTACCAAAGTTTTTTAAGCTGAATTTGCCATTAGTAGTCTGCATGATTATAATTATATGTTTAACTGGAACAAATGCATATTTTTTATATGAACTAAATGCTGTACGAGAAAAAAATGTAAACATATCATTACAGGAAAAGAAACTAGAGCAAAATAATTCTGCTTTAATGGCTGAAAATAAAAAATATTTTTCGCAAATAGAAAGTTTGACAGATGATTGCACAGAACTACAAGAAAAATTAGATAAAAAAGATTTGAAATTATCAAAATTAAAAAGTCAACAATCTAAAATCAGGCATTTAAACAATTTACTAAATAAGAAAGATAATGAGATTTCTGGATTAAAAGATCAGATAGCGTCATATCAGTCTTCAGAAGATGACTACAATAGTGATTATTATGAAGATGATGAAACTGATGAGTCAGATGACAATAATTCATATACAGTTTATGTTACAGATAGCGGTTCTAAATATCACAGCGCCGGTTGCAGATATTTATGGAATAGTCAAAATGCGATTGATATAAACGATGCAATTGCGGAAGGATATACAGCATGTAGTGTTTGTAATCCGTAAGATAGTGATATAACAAGGAAGTCCCCCACTTCTATTGCGTAGAGCAATAAGTGGGGGATTTTGTGTTGTCTTGAGAAAAAGTAAATTTTATTAAAGGTAAGAAGCAATGATTCAATAGTCACCCCTTCTCACAATAATGCTTAAGCATTATACAAAGCAGTATTTCTGATACAAGCGAAGCAAATATATAAGCTATCATTCCATATTGGGGAACGAAGAATATAAGTGATACAATCTTTATAAGTGTGCATATGATGGTTATCACAAAGGTCATATGCGGTTTTCCAAGGCCATTCAATATACTGCTGTAAGTTGTATTAAGGTATAAAAATGGACAGAGAAAGGACATTATTGTAAGGTATCTGCCGGCAAGTTCATTGTGAAAGAACAATTCTGCACAGACATTTCCGAAAATCAGAAAGAAAACGGTTGCGACCATTCCTGTTATAAGACAGAAATATGAGGTGCGTCTGATAAGTTTTTTTATCTGCTTTTTATTTCCAGCGGAATGTGCTTTTGAAACGGCAGGAAGAAGCATTGTGGAGATTGCCATTGTGATAGTAGCCGGGAAAAGGATAAATGGCATTGCCATTCCTGAGTATATACCGTATACACTTAAAGCTTCATTCATAGTATAGCCGTATTTTACTAGTGCGGCTGGTATAAATATTGACTCTACACTATGTAAAAGTGATATTGTGAGTTTTATCGATGTGAGTGAGATGAATATGGGAATCAGAATTTTAAAACTTTCGTTTAGGGAAGCTTTGTTTTTCCTTTTTGCGAGAGCTTTATTTTTTAATTGTTGTCTGCGCAGGGATTGCTTTGTTAGTGTTATATCAGAAGCTTCAGATAAATCTGAATTGTGGACAATCTGCTTTTGGTTTTTAGCTTTTATCGCCTTTTTTGTTTTAAGTGAATATATATTGTAGATAAAGCCAAAAAATTCACCTACAGTAAGTCCATAAACTGCTATCTGGCAGCAGATTTCTTTATCTGAAAAAAATCCCTGTACGATAAAGACGAACAAGATTCGTGTGATCTGCTCGATGATCCCGGCTATTGCAGGCGGTTTTGCATTTTCAAGCCCGTATTGATATCCGCAGATACAGGCCGATATACTGCAAAATGGAAAAAGATATGTAAGTAGTTTAAGATATATATCACAATCAGGAACCATAAGTATATGACATGCGATCCATGTTGAATTGAGGTTTATCATGACACAGAGTAGCAAGGCTATCACAAAGCTGATAATGGAACCTGCTATGAGGATGTTGCGTGGGGTGGCATTTATTGAGGATATTTTTTTGTGTGTATTAGAATCAGAGTGGCCTATGATTGTTGCTACAACCTGTGAGATGGCACTTTGCATACCGGCGCCATAGATAGTAAAGCAGAGTACATATATTGGAAAAATAAGCTGATATGTACCAAGAAGCTGTTCGCCGAGTATATCAGCCAGATATATTCTGTATATAAAACCGATTATGCGGGTAAGGATGCTTGCACCTGAAAGTATGAGAGTACCTTTTATAAGATTGCTTTTTAATCTGTTTTTAACATAATTTTTTGCTCTTGAGGCTGAGTCCATAGCTGTTCCTCACTTCTGCATATTCAAACTTATTAATTAATTTTATTAGGTTACAAATAAAATTATGATGAATATATTGATTTTAAATATGGATGCAGAGGTGTGACATGATATGATATATCTTGACCATGCGGCAACAACTTCGGTATGTCCACAGGCAGTAGAAGAGATGAAGAAATGCCTTGAGATATACTATGGAAATCCATCAGGTGCATATGAGTTTGCACAGCAGTGTAAAGAAAAGATAGAGATTGCCAGAAAACAGGTGGCAAAAAGTATAAATGCATCCAAAGATGAAATTTATTTTACAAGTGGAGGAACTGAAAGTGACAATTGGGCTTTGTTTGGAACAGTCAGGGCGTGCAGATATAAAGGAAGAAGAGGCAGACATATTATAACGAGTTGTATCGAACATCATGCAATACTTAATTCATGCAAGGCGTTGGAAAAGCAAGGGTATAAAGTGACATATCTTCCGGTTGATGAGAATGGTATTATTTCATTAAGAGATCTTGAAAGAGCGATCAGGAATGATACTATTCTTATTTCAATAATGTATGCAAATAATGAAATCGGAACAATACAACCTATAGATGAGATTGCAAAAATTGCTGAAAAATATGGCATTTATTTTCATACAGATGCGGTGCAGGCGTATATGCATATACCAATAGATGTTAAGAAAAGTGGTATACATATGATGAGTGTGAGCTCGCATAAACTTTGCGGTCCGAAAGGAACGGGATTTCTTTATATTGCAGATGGATGTGATATAGAAAAATTTATTTATGGGGGAAAGCAGGAGCGCAATATGAGGGCAGGAACGGAGAATGTACCAGGAATTGTAGGAATGGGTGCTGCTGTAAATGAAGGCTTTAGAAATATGTATCAGAAAAATCTTAAAACAGCAAATGTAAGGGATTATTTTTTGTCGAGGATTGAAAATGAAATCGAGGATGTGAGATTAAACGGAGCGAAGCCGGGAAGCAAAAGACTTCCGGGAAATTTAAATGTAAGTTTTAAAGGGATAGAAGGAGAGACACTGCTTGTTATACTTGATATGAACGGAATTTGTGCTTCGGCGGGATCGGCGTGCAATACGGGTGAACCAGGCGTTTCTCATGTGATAGAAAGTATTAGAGTTCCAAAAGAGTATGCTGCCGGAACAATAAGATTTACACTGGGGGAAGAAAATACAGTAAAGGAGATTGATAAGGTCATGGAAATTTTAAAGGCTGCCGTGACCGTTTTGAGGGAATGATGTGTTTTGGCAAAAATATACACGACTATGTATAGAACATTATCTAATGTTTTTATTCTGTGCATAGTCGTGCAAAAATAATGTAGGTTTATCAAGTGACTTAGATTTTCAGCATTTCAGGCTTTCTGTCTGTAAATTCACTATAGTATCTGAAACCGCATTTTTTTAATATTTCAGGAACTTTTTCAAAGTCATATGCAAGATGTTTACACTCGTGAGCATCTGAACCAATGGTGATTATCTCACCACCAAGTTCATGGTAAAGTTTCAATACCTTTTCGTGGGGATTTGGATGACCAAGTCCATATTTAAAGCCAGCTGTGTTTATTTCTATACCTTTTCCTTCATATATAAGTGTTTTTAATATTTCTTCTATTATATCCATTGAGTCTGAAAGAAGTCTGTTTATATAGTTATCATCTACAAGTCCCTGCGCTTTTAGTTTTTTCATTTTAGGTGTGTAACGGATGATATAGTCTATATGGCCATAAACATCAAAGTCCGCTCCGAGGTTTACATTATTTAGAGTTGTTTCGTAATATCTTAAAATACCATTTTTTTCGTTGGTTTCTTCCCAGAATTTATCATAATAAGGATCTACATTGTCTACGAGATGTGTAGATCCGATAATAAAGTCGAAAGGGTAATATTTTGTCAATGAAAGACATTTGTCAAGACAGTCTTTTTTTAGACCGAGTTCAATACCCTTGCGGATTTTTATTTTGTCACTGTATTTTGTTATAAGCCGTTTTATTTCTTCAAAATATGAATCGACATCAAAAAGGAATTCGGGGGTGTCACCATCAGATGGAAAGTTATAATCCATGTGATCTGTAAAGCATATGGAAGTAAAGCCTTTATCAATGGCAGTATTTAACATATTTTCCATGGGGGTATCACTATCTGTTGAAAAATATGTGTGTACATGATTATCAGAATGGATAGTATGAAAAACGGACTTATTATCTGAAAACATTACTCAGTTACCTCCTTTATTCCTGTTATGTCTGTACTTATCGTCATGGAATAATTTGTATAGTAAACGACAAATCCAGGTTTGCTTCCGTTTGGTTTTTTGACATGTTTCTTCTGGATGTAATCAATCTCAGCCTTTCCTTGATCACATGCTTTTGAATAATGGGCGGCAAGTCTTGCAGCTTCCTCAAATGTACGGTCAGGAAGTTCCTTACCTTCTGTTTTTACAATTACATGTGAACCGGCACTTGCTTTTGCATGAAACCACCAGTCATTGCCAGTTGCAACTTTAAAAGTGAGTTCATCATTCTGATAGTTGTTCTTTCCGACATACATGTCAAATCCATCTGATGATACATAGTGAAGTGGTTTGCTTTTTCCAGTATTCTTACTACCTTTGTTTTTTTCATGATGTTTTTTGATATAACCACAGTCTGATAATTCGCGTTTTATTGCGGTCAGGTCTGAATCTTGTCTTGCTATATCAAGAGAGTTGCTTATTGACTCAAGATGTTCTATTTCTTCTTTTGTCTCTGCAATCTGGATATTTAATGCCTCGAAAGTTCGTTTGAGCTTTGCATATTTGTCAAAATATTTTTTGGCATTCTCAACAGCTGATTTTGTTTCATCAAGCGGTATGGTTATTTCTTTTCCCGTATAATAGTTTTCACATGTAAGTTTTTTTTCACCATCTTTTAGTTCATATCCGTATGTTGTGAGAAGTTCACCATATACTTTGTATTTATCACGTTTTTCAGTATCTTTAAGCTGTTTGTTCTGAAGGTCAAACTTTTTATAGTTTCGCTCCAGCAGAGTGTTTGTTATTTTTCTAAGATCGGCAGATTTTTGGTTTATCCTGCTCATCACTTCTTTTGTGGCGTAATAGTCATAGAGCATATTGCTTACAGTATCACATTTTTTTATGCTATATGTTTTATCCTGCTCATACATAGACAGCTTAAGGCTTGTAAATTCAGCTGGCATATTATTTTTGAAAGCAATAATAGGAGTGAAATTTTTGTCAGATATGTCATTTATCATTTCTGTAAAATTTCTATATAGATGAAGCTTTTCCATGTCACTTAGTTCCTGCGCATTGTTTTTGTCGGAGAGTGAAGCTCTGTATATCAATTCGTTTGCCATAAGCGGACTGAAACCGGTTATTGAAGTGTATACCGCTTTTGCAAGTGGAAGTGGTTTTGAGAGTACATTATTTATAAATTCATCTTCAGTAATTGAAAATGGATCAAATTTGTGTTGTGTATCAGGTATGAAATATTCTCTTCCAGGAAGAACTTCCCTGACTGAACTTACAAGTAGTGATATATGTTTTATGCTGTCTATTATCTTATTGTTATCGTCGCAGAATATAATATTACTGTGTTTTCCCATTAGTTCGACATATAAAAACTTTTTGCACAGATCGCCCATTTCGTTTAAATGTTCCAGTTCAAATCGTATAACCCTTTCAAGACCAATCTGTGATATAGAAACTATACTACAGTTATTAAGGTGTTTTCTTAATACCATGCAGAAAGTAGGAGCAGTAAGGGGGGATGTTTTATTTGTATCGGTAAGATAAATAAGTGGCAGACTTGGATTTACTGATATCGTAAGCCTTTTTGTGCTTCTTATTGTTTTGCCGTTTTCATCCGGTTTGCTCTGTTTTATTGTAAGTAAAAGTTCATCTTTTTCCGGCTGTGCGATCTTAGTGATGCGTCCGCCTGTTATATTTGTATCAAGTTCATTAACAAGACTTGATATAACGATTCCGTCAAGTGCCATATATAATAACCTCATTTCTTTTTGTTTTAATAATTCAGTTGTCACAAATCATATTTTAAACAAAATATACATATTATTCAAGAATATCCTATTAAATAGGAAAAAATATAATGTGGCAGTTGTCTGCAACCATTATAAAATAGCTGTTGTAAATTTTTTCAAATTGTGTTACTGTATATTGCGGATTTTTTGAGACATATTGCACTATATTTGTAATTTACATGGACAAATGAAAAAAGTAGTAAGGAAAAGGTGAAGTATTTTGTTAAGATTTATTTATGTGATAGCAGGTAATTTATATAGAGCATGGATGATTCCTAAAATGGGATATTATTCGAGGCATCCTGAAAAGTATTCGGAACAGTTCCGTTATGAATATGACAGGTATGCGATAAATCTTATGAAAAAGACTGGGCGGATCACGACAGAAGGATTTGGAATGGAGAATCTTCCTAAAGGCGGAGGATATGTTATGTTTTCAAATCATCAGGGTAAATATGATGCACTTGGTATAATGCATACTCATGATAAACCCTGTTCAGTTGTAATGGATGATGCGAGAAGTCATGGTCCTTTAGTAAAACAGTTTATAGATCTGGTTGACGGAAAGAGACTTAAACTTGACAATTTAAAGCAGGCAGCAGGAATAATAAAAGAAGTTACTGAAGAAGTAAAAGAAGGACGCAAATTTATAATTTTTCCATCAGGTGGTTATGAGCATAGGAACGGAAATTATGTTGATAAATTTAAACCTGGTGCATTTAAGAGTGCAATGAAGGCAAAAGCCCCCATTGTACCTGTTGCTATAGTTGATTCCTGGAAGGTTTTTGATCTTTGGAGTCTTAGAAAGGTTAAGACAGAAGTTTTTTATCTTAAACCTATGTTGTATGATGAGTATAAAGATAAAAAATCTGTTGAAATATCTTCTATTATATATGATCGTATATGTGCGGCAGTTGAACTTGCACAGAAAGGTGAGTTTGAGGAGGCTGTATTGCAGTAAGCTTTTAAATAGAAGCGTTACATAATATTTTTATAAGGATTTGTCTTATATGATCGGGAGTTATGGGCTTTACATTGCACTCTGCTCTTAAAGGTGTTTGACGGTACAATTTATCGTTTATATAAAGCTTTGCAAAACCGAGTATGTCATTTTTGTTTACAGGTGCGGTAAGAGTTGATGGGAGTTTTATTTTATAAGTTATCTCATCATCTTTTGATAACATGAGCATACATGGTTTATCCCAGACTTTTACATTTGTAAAACACGTCTGGCCGTTTAAAACTTTGATTTTGAATTGTTTTTTCTGCGGTCTGAAATTTACTTTTGCAAAATTGTTGAAGCCATAATCCATCAATTTTTTGGTATCTTTCCATTTGTAGGTTTTATTTGGAGGCCAACCACAGCCGAGAACAGCTGAGATAAGCGTGGTGTTATTTCTTTTTGCTGCACCACAGAAGCAATAGCCGGCTTTGCCTGTAAAACCTGTTTTAACACCTATCGCACCGTTATATTGTGAAAGAAAGGCATCCTTGTTTGAAACATTATACTGTTTAGATTGTTCTATATTGGAAAAACTGTATGAAGGTGTAGTTATTATCTTACGAAATGTTTCGTTTTTTAATGCATAAGTGGCTATCTTACAAAGCTCATAAGCTGTAGTATAGTGGTCTTTTGAATCGAGTCCGTTTGGTGTTACAAAACTGGTGCGCTCACATCCAAGTTCGGATGCTTTTCGGTTCATTAGTTTTGCGAATCCTTTTACTGAACCGCCTATATGTTCTGCAATGGCAACAGCGGTGTCATTGTGTGACTCGAGCATAAGTGAATATAAAAGATCGCCAAGCCTGAATGTGTCACCAGAATGCATATATAGTTTTACTTTTGGCATTGATGAAGCATAATTGGAAATTTTTACGACATCATCTGGTTTTCCATTTTCAAGTGCAAGTATACAGGTCATTATTTTTGTTGTACTTGCCATGGGAAGTTTTTTTGATGAATCTTTTTCATAGAGAATCTGGCCACTGTCTTTTTCAATGATACAACATGCAGTTGAGGAAAGCATAGATGGTTTTTTGGCATATGCTTTTATTCCACTGTCGGCTACACTGATTTTTTTTATCACACAGTTTGTGATATGCGCAGGAGTTTTGACAAAATATGTATTATTAAGACTTAGACAGCACATTTTATATGAGAAAATACTTAACAGAATAAGGCTTAATAAACATAATAAATAACTTAAATTTTTTTTCATTATTTTAAATCCTATTATTTTTTATGTAATAATATGCGATTTTTTTGGTAGAAATGCTAAAAAAAGGTTGCTATTTTTGAGCAAAAGTAATAAACTTATCATTGGTGTAAATTTGTTTATTTTTATTATTTAAAACTAGATTTACCAAATATATTCTACTATTATTGGAGGGCTGAACATGAGTAACACAAATGCTTTGTCAGCAAAAGCTCGTATTGAGACTTTAGTTGACGAAAACAGTTTTGTTGAAATTGGTGCTAAGATAACAAAGAGAAGTACAGATTTCAACATGCAGGAAAAGTCTGTACCAGCTGATGGAGTTATCACAGGATATGGACTTATTCAGAATAATCCTGTCTATATCTACAGTCAGGATGCATCCGCAATGAATGGTACGATCGGCGAGATGCACGCAAAGAAAATTGCGCATGTATACGAGCTTGCTATGAAAACAGGAGTACCTGTGATCGGCTTGATCGATTGCGCTGGTATGCGTCTTCAGGAAGCTACAGATGCACTTGCAGGCTTTGGAAAGATTTATAAGATCAAGTCTGATGCATCAGGAATAGTTCCACAGATAAGTGCTATTTTTGGAAATTGCGGTGGTGGCGTGGCAGTTCTTGCAGCCATGAGTGATTTTACATTCATGGAAGAGAAAAATGCAAAACTTTTTGTTAATTCACCAAACACACTTGAAGGAAATTATACTGACAAGCTTGATACAGCATCAGCAAAGTTCCAGAAAACAGCTTCAACAGTTGATTTCGTGATCGAGGGTGAAGAGGAAGTTCTTAATAGCGTGAGAGAACTTATAACTATTCTTCCACAGAACAACAATGAAACAGGCATCTCAGATGAGTGCATGGATGATCTTAACCGTATGGTTGATGATCTTGCAGCAGAGGTTGCAGATCCAGCTGTTGCACTTGCAGACCTTGGAGATAACAATTTCTTCCTTGAAGAAAAAGCAGGTTTTGCAAAAGAGATGGTTACTGGTTTTATCTGTCTTGACGGTATGACTATAGGTGCAGTTGCAAACCGTACAGCAGAGTTTGATGAGAATGGAAAAGTTGCAGCAAAATATGATGCTCGTCTTACAACAGCAGGATGTGAAAAAGCAGCTGCTTTTGTTAAAAAATGTGATGCATTTAATATCCCTGTACTTACACTTACGAATGTTGAGGGATTTGCTACAACAGTTGAGGAAGAGACAACTATCGCCTGTGCAGCAGCTAAGCTTACAAGTGCATTTGCTGAGGCTGATGTACCTAAGGTTAATCTTATTACAGGAAACGCATATGGCAGCGCATACATTGCAATGAATTCAAAGCATATAGGCGCAGATATGGTATTTGCACTTCCTGACGCAAAAGTTGGAATGATGGATGCTAATGTTGCAGCAAAGATCATGTATGCAGATGACAAAGATGCAGATGTAGCTGCAAAGGCAGCAGAATTTGAAACTCAGTCAGGCACTGAGGCAGCTGCAGCAAGAGGATATATAGATTCTGTTATCGCTCCTGAATCTGCAAGAAAACAGCTTTTATTCGCATTTGAGATGCTGTTTACAAAGAGCGAATATCCTATTGGCAAGAAACATGGAACCATCTAAGTAAGGAGCGTTATATGAAGAAGAAATTATGTTTAATTTTTTGTATCGTGTCATGCATTCTGATGATGGCGGGCTGTAGCCTTAGTCTTACAAAGACAAACAAAAATTTCAATAAGAAAACTCTTGAGACAAATGCAGATTCTTTTGTGTCAAGCTGGTTTAAGTATGATTTTGCAGGTGCAGTCAAATCTATGAATGAACAGTCAACAGAGGTTGACGAGGACACAGTTAATCAGTATAAAGAGTCTGTACAGCTTAAAAAAGAATATGGTGATAAGGGAAAGAAAGTTGATACTGAGTTCACTATCAGCAGTGATTCTGCAACAGTTGTAGAGACATATACTACTTCATCAGGAAAGAAACTTATCTTTTCCGTAACATATGATGAAAAAGGCCAGACTTCATCATGGAAAGTAGAAGAGTATAAGAGCCTTGGAGACAAAATGGCAAAGGCAGGACTTAATACAATCCTTAGTATGGCTATAGTATTTGCGGTACTTATATTTATCGCATTGATCATTGCACAGTTCAAGCATATTGCTAATTTCCAGAATGGTGCAAAGAAAGAAGAAGTTAAGGCAGAACCTGTTGTTGAGACAGTACCTGTCGTTGAAGAAGAAAATCTTGTTGATGATCTGGAATTGGTTGCAGTTATTACAGCAGCTATTGCAGCAGCAAGTGAGACAGAGTCAGCAGATGGTCTTGTTATTCGTTCAATTATTAGAAGATAAGAATATTAAATGGAGGACAAATTCATGAAAAACTATACAATTACTGTAAATGGTACTGTTTATGACGTAACAGTAGAAGAGGGAGCAGCAGGAGCAGCAGCTTCAGCTCCTAAGGCAGCAGCACCAAAGGCAGCTCCTAAAGCTGCACCAAAAGCAGCAGCACCAGCAGGAGCAGCAGGTTCAGTTAAAGTAAATGCACCAATGCCTGGTAAGATCTTATCAGTTAAGGCATCAGCAGGACAGGCTGTAAAGAAAGGTGATGTTATCTTGATCCTTGAAGCTATGAAGATGGAAAATGAAGTAGTTGCACCACAGGATGGTACAATAGCAAGCATCAATGTAGCAGCAGGAGATTCAGTAGAAGCAGGAGCAGTACTTGCAACATTAAACTAGGAGGGACTGACTTTGGA
>CAKRFY010000009.1 GCA_934320895.1 uncultured Lachnospiraceae bacterium
AGACACTTAGCAAGGTTTGCTCTTGCTCCAAAGAACTGCATTTCCTTACCTGTCTGTGTAGCTGATACACAGCAGCAGATAGCGTAATCATCGCCCCATACAGGCTTCATAGCATCATCATTTTCATACTGGATAGAGCTTGTTGTAATAGAAATCTTAGCTGCATATCTCTTAAAGTTGTCAGGAAGTTTTGATGAATAAAATACTGTAAGGTTTGGCTCTGGAGCAGGTCCCATATTTTCAAGTGTATGAAGGAAACGATAGTCAGTCTTTGTAACCATTGAACGTCCGTCAACACCTGTTCCGGCAACATCAAGTGTAGCCCATACCGGATCTCCTGAGAAAAGTTCATTGTATGATGGAATTCTTGCAAATTTAACCATTCTGAACTTCATTGTCATGTGATCGATAAGTTCCTGTGCCTCTTTCTCTGTGAGGATACCTTTCTTCATATCTCTTTCGATATAGATATCAATAAATGTTGATACACGACCAACTGACATTGCAGCACCATTCTGTGTCTTGATAGCTGCAAGATATCCGAAATAGATCCACTGAATTGCTTCTTTTGCATTCTTAGCTGGCTCAGAAATATCAAATCCATAAATCTCAGCCATCTTCTTCATATTCTCAAGAGCGCGGATCTGCTCTGCTATCTCTTCTCTAAGACGGATAACTTCTCCCTTCATGCTTCCGCTTCCACATTTGAGTTTATCTTTCTTTTTCTCCTCTATAAGGAAATCAATACCATAAAGAGCAACTCTTCTGTAGTCACCTACAATACGGCCACGGCCGTATGTATCTGGAAGACCTGTCATGATCTTATTATGACGAGCCTTTATCATTTCAGGTGTATATGCATCAAATACAGCAGTATTATGAGTTTTGTGATATACTGTGAAAATCTTTTTAATCTCAGGGTCTACTTCATATCCGTATGTCTCACATGCCTGAACTGCCATCTTGATTCCACCATAAGGCATAAATGCACGTTTAAGAGGCTTATCTGTCTGAAGTCCCACTACTTTTTCCAAGTCTTTTAATGACTCATCTATATAACCTGCATCATGTGAAGTGATCGATGATACGATCTTTGTGTCCATATCAAGTACTCCACCTTTTGCTCTCTCTTCCTTCTGAAGCTTCTGAAGTGCTCCCCAAAGCTTATCTGTAGCTTCTGTAGGTCCTTCAAGAAATGATTCATCACCTTCATATGGTGTATAGTTATCCTGAATAAACTGTCTGACATTGATTTCCTCTTTCCAGAGTCTTCCCTCAAAGCCATCCCATTCTTTCATCTCTACCACGATAATTTCCTCCTGTATATTGATAAAATGTATAAATTATATTTGTTATGGTATAAAAAGTACCTTATACCTGCAACAATTCTTTTTTAACATGTATTTGATTTACAGTCAAGTATTTCTAATTAACAATTTTTCTCATATTTTTACTTTTATTGAACCAAAAAGCTGCGTAAAAACATCAAAACGCCCTCAAACCAAGTGTTTAGGGCGTTTTGATAAATTTTATTTATTACGCTAATGAATATATTATATCAATTAATATTTACTATAACCATTATCCTCTAATGAGATAATGCTTTCATTTTCATTAAAATTGCTTTTTCCCGCAAATTCTGATGCATCAGGTATTCTGTGTACAGAGTTTGTCTGATCTGAAACACCTATATTCTGCGCTTTTCCAAATGAATCTGATCCTGATGCCATTCCACTGCATGAACCAATATTTCCAAGCATACCTGCATTTGCCACATTTTCCTTAAGATTATAGTTTCCGAGAAGCACCTTAAGATTCTGAGCCTGATTTGAAAGCTGCTCACTTGCTGCTGCACACTGTTCACTTGTAGCTGAATTGTTCTGTACTACAGAAGAAACCTGTCCAACTGCCTCGTCGATCTGTCCAAGTGCAATGGCCTGTTCATTTGATGACTCTGCAATATTTGCTACTATCTTAACTATCTCTTCAACATTTGATGCTATTGCTTCAAGTTTTGATGATGTCTCGCTTGCAATAACTGAACCATTCTGAGTTTTTTCAATAGAATCCTCTATCATTTCTGCTGTTTCACTTGCTGCCGCCGCACTCTTTGCCGCAAGATTTCTTACCTCTTCAGCTACTACGGCGAAGCCCTTACCATGCTCACCTGCTCTTGCTGCCTCAACCGCTGCATTAAGTGCAAGAATATTTGTCTGGAAAGCTATATCATCAATTGTTTTGATTATCTTTGAAATATTCTCTGATGATTCAGTTATATCCTGCATAGCTGACATCATTCTATTCATCTCATCTGTTCCTGCCACAGCTTCTTCTTTTGCCTGATTTACAAGGTTTTCTGCCTCTTTTGCTTCCTCTGCATTCTGCTTTGTTCTTGAAGTAACTTCAGTTATTGATGATGTTACCTGTTCTATCGCACTTGCCTGTTCTGTAGAACCCTGGGCAAGTGACTGACTTGCTATTGCTACCTGCTGTGCACCTGCACCTACCTGATATGCTGACTCTTTGATATTGCTAAGTGTCTTATTGTTTGATTCAACCATTTTCTTAAATGCATGTCCAAGTTCATCTGCTGGTGATTTTGGATTTATCTGCATTGAAAAATTTCCATCTGCAACCTGATCTGCAACCTTAACTTCTCTCTTCATTCTCTCAACAACTTCATTAAAACTTCTTATCATCTGGCCAAGTTCATCATTTGTTGTTGCAGCTATAGGTTCACCTGAAATGTCACCTTTTGAGATTTTCTCAGCTCTGTCTGTAAGTTCTATAATAGGCTTTGTAATAAATCTTATAAATGTAATAGCGATCATTATAAGTACAACTATACAAACTACTGCTATAATTACAAGTACAACTGTAGAATGTTCATTACGTGAATCAACACTCTTTCTTCCTGAATCACTCTTATCATTGAAATATTTTGATACATTTGAAACTTCCTCATCAACATCATCAGACGCAGACTTGATCGATCTGTCATATATACTCATAGCCTGAGAATATTTTTTCTGTGCTACCAGTGTTGTGATCTGCTTAAATGCAGTAGTTCCGTCATTTAATATCTGCTGTACATTTTCAAGAGATTTCTCTGCCTGTCCATTTTCATCTGACTTTGGAATAGATGTGATAAGATCATCAAGTTCTTTTGAACAAGTTTCTGCTAATTTAGAAATTTCATCTGAAAGTGAACTTACATCAATTCCATCATCTGCCGCATATGCATAATCTGATAACAAACTTTCAAGTTCCTTGTAATCTTTTGTAAACGTTCCAACATCAATGCATTTCTGTGTATATGTATCATAAACCTTATCATACTTATCTGCTATGGTCCTCTGTGCATTTATCGCCATGATCCCAAATACTATCAGTATCACTATTGCAACTACATAGCCTATAAAAGTTTTCTTAGCTAAACTCAAGTTCTTCATATATTTGTTCCTCCGTTTATATTATTATCATGCTTTTAAAAGCAATTATTCTTCTTCATCTGCTTCATCGTCAGAATTTTCTTCCGGCTCTGCATCATTTATCAGTTTGTCAGGATCAAGTAAAAGTTTAACTTCACCATTTACCCTGCCTATTCCAAACACATATTTTTTCGCCTGCGTTTCAAGATCACTAACACTTGGCGGAGGAGTTATCTCATTCTCTGCAAATGCTGCAACTTCATCAATCTCATCCACGATAAGACCGATAACCGTTGATTTTACATCTATTACAATGACACATGTCCTGTCATTGTATTCCAGAGGCTCTTTTCCAAATCTTATCCTCACATCTATAACTGGAATTATCTTTCCTCTCAGATTTATAAGACCGATAAGATAATCTTGTGTTTCAGGTATCTTTGTGATCTGTGACAGACCGATTATCTCATTTACATACTCTATGGAAATACCATATATCTCGTCTGCACATTTAAATGTCATATACTGCTCTTTATGTATTTCATCCTTAAAGATCTTTTCAGCAGGTATATCCTTTTTTACATCAGTCAAATCCATTTTACACCTCCATCAATTCATTACAAGTCCGCCTGTGTCAAGTATAAGACTGATACTTCCATCACCAAGCTGCGTACAGCCTGATATTCCTTTCACGGCTTTCACATAAGATGGTATAGGTTTCACTACTATTTCCTGTTCTCCGACAAGTTTATCTGCAAATACTGCCAGCTTTCTCTCCTCGTGATTTAATATTATAACTATTCCATCTTCTATATCCTCAATAGCACCATCAAGATGATAAAACTTGTTTAGTCTGATAAGAGGATAACACTCATCCCTTATCATCACGTACTCTTCACCATCAGGCTCAATTATAAGTTTATCTTTTTCAACACGTATAAATTCTGTAACTGCATTTGTCGGTGTGACAAAGTTGGTCTCTCCAACGGAGAAAATTATTCCATCGATTATAGCAAGTGTAAGAGGAATCTTCATAGTCATTGTTGAACCTTTTCCCTCAACACTCTCAATATCAAGCACACCGCCGACCTGCTGTATATTCTTTACAACTACATCCATTCCAACACCTCTGCCAGAATACTCAGTAACTTTTTTCTTCGTAGAAAATCCCGGTGCTGTTATGAAATTAAATATCTCCTTTTCTGTAAGATCTTTTTCTGACTTATTCCCTAAAAGGCCATTTGCTTTAGCTTTTTCAAGAATTTCATCCTTTTTAAGTCCCTTACCATTATCTGAAACAGATATCCATACCTGACCGCCCTCATTTTTCGCTTCAAGAATAACTTTTCCTTTTTCTTTCTTTCCAAGTGCTTTTCTATCCTCATTGCTCTCTATTCCATGGTCTACCGAGTTTCTTATAAGATGCATGAGTGGATCTGAAATATGTTCAATAATATTCTTATCTACCTCGGTGTCCTCACCGATAACTTCAAGTTCAATATCCTTGCCAAGCTTCTTAGATGTATCATAAACAATCCTGTTCATTTTCTGGAATGTATTTTTAAGCGGCATCATACGCATAGCCATGATAGCATCCTGAAGTTCTGATGTTATCTTTGAAAGCTGCGCAGCAGATTTCTGAAAATTAGTAAGATCAAGTCCAGGTACTTTCAGGTCTGGATTCTGAAGTACAACAGCTTCTGCAATAACAAGCTCACCTATAAGATCCATAAGAAGATCCATCTTTTTGATATTCACACTGATAAAACTCTGCGCTTCTCCCTTTTTAACATGAGGTTTCTTTGCGCTCTTCTTCTTTGTGGCTTTCTTTTCTTTTTCTTCTTTTTTAGTTTCAGCTTCTGGCTTCTCATTTTCCTGTTCTTCCTGATTTTGAGCTCCAGGTTTCTGACTTTCTACAAGTATCGTAGGTTTTTCTAAAGGTGCAGTAAGTACATCACCTGCACTTGAAACTGGTTTACTCTCTGCCTCAACACAAAAATCAAGAAATTCATCGCTTGTACATTCTTTTATCTCTATATTTTCAATACCGGCACTGGAATTGATAAGTTCCGTGATAGCCTGAGGTTCTTCTGTAGTCTGAAGTGCTATCCTGAATCCAAATTCAAGTACGACATCCGCACTGTCAGGATTTGATATAATGTCTGATGGTGTATAAAGTATATCCTCTGCAATTCCTTTAAGAGAATTGACAGCCATATATGCTCTTATATTCGCCATCTCTGTTTCTTTACAATATGTAATATAAATACTGTAAAATTTGCTGTTTTCCGAAGCAACAGGTGCTATATAAAAATGAGGTTTTTCACTTTCTTTCGCTTTTTCCTGCTTCTTGGCAATGACCTGTCCTGCATCAACATCTGTCTTATTCTGAATCTTTTTTAAGAATTTATCAAGTGTATCAATGAGTCCGGCAGGATCTTCATCTGGATCTTCGCCATCCTTTATCTTTTCCATTTCTGCTGTTATAAAATCAGATACCTCAAGTACATCATCAACAAGCTCATCATGCGGCACATCGTCAGGGTGACTTTCTCTTATAAAATAAAATACATCTTCAAGCTTATGTGCAAGTGTCGTTATATTCTGGAACATCATAACTGCCGATGAGCCTTTTATCGTATGCATGATACGAAATATCTCATTTACATTGTCCTCATCAAATTCTCCGACATCTTTACTTTCAAGACATATATTTTCAAGATTTTCAAGTCCCTGCTCTGTTTCGAAGATGAACATATCAAGCATACCTTCGGTAATCATATCATCTCCCATAACACCCTCCTGTTCTGTCTTTTTAGATTTTATCATATACCGGTTTAAAACGCTCCGGATGTTAATTTTCACTCTGTATCACCATTCTGCGTAAAGACAAGCAGACAGCTTACAAATCACAGATCAAGGTATAAGTTCAAGTTTACGAAGTACACTCTCAAATTTCACCTGATCTATAGGTTTTCCGGCATATGCAACGCATCCAAGATCAAATGCTTTATTTACATTTGCTCCCTCGTTCAATGCTGTTGTCATAATTATCTTTGCTCTCTCATCCTCAGGAATCTTTCTCTCCTGTTCGATATCTCTTATAGCCTTAAGTGCCTGATAACCATCAAGTGCAGGCATCATTATATCAAGACATACAAGATCATATGGTGTTCCGGCATCAAGTGCCATAAGATAAGCATCTACTGCCTCCATACCATCTACTGTAATATCACATTCTCCAAATTTTGATAAAAACTTAAGCATAAACTTTCTGCTTGCAAAATCATCCTCTGCTATCAATATTCTCATATTTCTTTCCTCCTGTTATCTAAAATCGTATTATTTCATTTTAATCATCTTTATAATTTATAATTATATTCTAAATACTTTTCATCACGGAATAGTATTTAAAATATTATATATCTTTGAAGCTATATTTTCCAATGGTTCCTGATACTCGACTGCCCCTATGTCATAAGCAACCTTCGGCATTCCATAAACAACGCAGCTTTTTTCATTTTCACCTATTGTATGAGCACCACTTTTTCTCATCGCAAGAAGACCTCTTGCTCCATCTGAACCCATTCCCGTAAGTATCACACCTACAGCATCACTTGCTGCCGCCTGCGCAACCGATTTAAAAAGTACATCAACTGACGGACAGTGACCGCTTACCTTATCGCCCTCAAAACATTTTACAAAATACCTGCCGTTCTCACGCACAAGTGTCATATGTTTATCTCCCGGAGCAATAAGTATTTTCCCTGTCTCTACAATATCTCCATCCTTGGCTTCTTTTACATGCACTCTGCATTCTTTATCCAGACGCTTTGCATACATGTCGGTAAACCCTGGTGGCATATGCTGCACTATAACCGTACCCGGAATATTAGGATAAAAATTTTTCACAACATCAAGAATTGCCTCTGTCCCACCTGTAGATGCTCCTATCGCAACTATCTTATTATGATAATGTCTATTTATATTATTTGGCGTAATGGCGACATGCTTTTTCTTTTCCTCAGAATATTTGATATTGTATGCTGTTTTTACTTTTATTATCAGTTCGCTGTCAACCCATTTTTTCATCTCATCGCTATCCATATCATGTGGCTTTTGCACATAATCAACAGCACCATACTCTATATAATCAAGCATCTGATGTTCCATCGAACTTATCATTATGACTTTCATCGGATGTTGAGGCATAAGCTTTTTCATAAAATCTATGCCATTCATTCTAGGCATTTCTATATCTAATGTCATTACATCCGGATTAAATCTGATAATCATGTCCCTCGCCTGATACGGGTCTGCTGCCATGGCGACAACCTCTATATCCGGATCCTCATCAAGAAATTCTGACAGCATCCTTCTAAACACCAGCGAATCATCAACCACCAGAACTTTTATCGCCATATCATTATTCCCCCATTTCTAAACTTTCCTGTATATTGACGGCTGCACATACTGAAATCCTGACTTTACTTTGTCAATACTCTCAGTCGTCCCGATAAAAAGATAACCACCATTCTCCATATGGTCATATATTTTTTTTAAAAGAAGTCTCTTTGTTTCATCTTCAAAATATATCATAACATTTCTCAGAAAAACCACCTGAAACCTTCCCTTAAAAGTAATATCATCCATAAGATTGAACTTTTTAAACACAATCTGTTTCCTGAGTTCTCTGCTTACCTGAAACCTCTCTGCATCTATTCTCTTAAAATACTGCCTCTTCCATCTCTCAGGCAGATTTTGTATCTGTTCCTCAAGATAAATACCTTCGCTGGCTTTTTTCAATACCTCTACCGAAATATCTGTTGCTAAAAGCTGAGTATCCCATCCCGGCTCCATACTAAAGTAATCACGCAAAATCATAGCGATAGTATACGGCTCTTCACCGGTAGACGCAGCTGCCGACCATATCCTCACATCTTTTGTATCAGCTTTTGAATGTCGTATCCACGGCAATACACAGCTGTTCATATACTCAAAATGCATAAACTCACGCATAAAAAATGTATGATTTGTAGTAAGTATATTTATCATATCCGTCGCTTCCTTACCATTTGGTGAATCAGCGATCTTTCTGATAAATTCACTGTAATTTGAGTAGCCATTTTTTAAGAGATAATTTTCAAGTCTCCCCTCTATCAATACACGCTTATGCCCAAGTTCAATACCATAACGGCCACGCATATATGATACTATCCAATTAAATTCTTTTTCAGTAAGTTTCATCTTTCTTTCCAAACTGTGGCTTTTACATTGTCACAAGCACATAATCTGTTCTTCCATCATCTTCTATGTTCATAACCAGATAAGTAGGCCGAAATCCCTCCTGTCTCGGTCTTGAGATACTGCCGGGATTTAACACAGTTATATCTGTTCCTGTATCTATGACAGGTTTATGTGAATGACCAAACATCACTATATCTGCACCATTCTCTTTTGCAATATCTTTCATCTCAGGTATCCCAAATTCACCGCCATATCTGTTTCCATGTGTTATGAAAGCTTTATGCTCTCCTATTGTGATAAGCTTTGCCCCTTGAAGTTCATTGCCATAATCACAATTACCTTTTACCATCTCAACAGGACATTCTACAAGATTTCTTATTGTATCAGGACTACACTCCATATCCCCAAGATGAATCATCATATCCATGGTGCCCCTCATATTCTTAACTGCCTGTATAAGATTCCTGTTGTTTCCATGAGAATCGCTGACAATAAGTATTTTCATAGACATCTATAACACACCCTCCAATTTTTCATACATTGCCTTAAGTGCTCTTCCCCTGTGACTTATCTCATTTTTTTGTTCAGGTGGAAGCTCGGCTGTAGTGCATCCTTTCTCAGGCAGATAGAATATCGGATCATATCCAAAGCCATTTTCTCCCTTTTCCTCATAGCCTATCTGTCCCTCGATAGTACCTCTTGTTGTAAAAGTTTCACCATCAGGCATAACACATGCTATAACACATACAAACCTGGCACTTCTTTCTTCACCTTTAGCATCCTTAAGCAATTCTATAATATGATTGTTCTTGATTGTATATGGTGTATCTTCACCCATATATCTTGCCGAGTAAACTCCAGGTGCCTTGTCAAGATAATCAACCTCAAGACCTGAATCATCTGCTATAACAATATTTTTTGTGATATCCGCTATAGCATTTGCTTTTATAATGGCATTTTCCTCGAAAGTCTTGCCATCTTCAACAATTTCTATGTCCTGAAGTCCCTCATCTTTAAGCGATACAAACTGTATGTCATCACGCCTTATTATCTGCCTTATTTCTTTCATTTTATTTTCATTGCCTGTAGCAACTATAATCTTGGTCATCCCTTACTCTTCCTCCTGTCCATCTCTTTAAGTGATTTTATGATACCTTTATAAATTCCGTCTGCTATTTCATACTGTCCCCTCGCAGAGCGAATATAACCCATATCTTTTCTATTCGACATATACCCTGTCTCAACAATAACTGCCGGCATAGATGTATGACGAAGCACAAACAGATCCTCTCTTCTGATAATCTTTCTTGCTTTATTAGAAGATGACTTAGACACACTGTTTAATAAAATATCCGCAAGCCTGTGGTTTGTCATATATTTGTTGTCACCTTTTCGTCTGGCATAAAGTGTCTCAATTCCAAAAGCCTTTGAATGAATATTATCAGATGCATTGCAATGGATGCTGATAAACAAATCCGCTTTTTTCCTGTTTGCACTGACAGCCCGCCTTTTTTTGGTAATATATCTGTCATTAAGCCTTGTATATATAACATTTATATCTGTCTGGTCAAGCATCAATTTTAATTTTTTAACCATGGCAAGATTACAATCCTTTTCTTTGTACCTTCCATTATTTGATCTCGCCCCCTCATCTTTTCCGCCATGACCTGCATCTATAACTATCGTATATTTTTTAAATCCTTTTGCCTTATAATCAGATCTATTAAATAATATATTTTTTTTTGTGCTGTCCTGCTTTTTTCCTTCTTCCTTAACGACACTGCTTTTATTACTGTCGTTTTTAATATCATCCTGACTTGTTGAAAGCTTTGCTGTATAGAGGCAGCTTATAATTATCAGTACCACCAAAAGAATACAGCTCTCGACAGTAATCCTGTATTTTCCATTATTGTTCATATCCTTTAAAGTATATCTCATTATAAATGTGCTTGCAAGAAAAAAGCCGATTTTACTTCGCTAAAGGCTGATTTACGGTTTTTGGATATTGTTTTGTCTGATGATAAATTGTTATTCTTTATCTGAGTCTATATACGGATTTTAATGTATTTTGTGTAGGTATTTTACATTGTTTGTATTTTATCTTCATATTATAATGTAAAATGAGTGCTATCTTTCAGGAAAATGATATATCGATAATTATATTTCCTGATAATCATATAAAAACATAAGCAAAAATATAATGGAGGTCTAAATGATTAAAAAAATTGATTTATCCGGATTATGGGATTTTGAACTCGACGCTGACAAAAAAGGCATTGAGGGCAGATTTTTTGACAGGAAAAAAAATGATTCCATAAATCTTCCAGGGACTACATCTATAGCTAAAAAAGGAACTTACAGTGACAAAAAAGAAACTGGTTTTCTGACTGATCCATACCTTTTTGAGGGCTATGCATGGTATTCAAAAAATGTACATATTGCCAAAGAAGATCTTGACAAAAATATCTTTCTTTTCCTTGAAAGAACAAGACTTACAAAAATATGGGTTGATGATACATTTGCCGGCGAATTCGATAGTCTTACTACACCACACAATTATGATATTACAAGATTTATCCATAACACTGATTTTAGAATAACTGTTCTTGTATCAAATGTGGATTACCCTACAAAAGGAGGTCATCTTACTTCACCTGATACACAGACAAACTGGAACGGAATTATCGGTGATATATCACTCCGTATTTTTGATGATACATATATATCTGATATAAAGACTTATCCTGACATAGACAACAAGTCTGTTAAAGTAAAATTAAAAACTGTCAATAACACATCAGCAGACAAAAAACTTACCATAGATGTAAATGCATTCCTTACTGATATAAATGGTGATACAGGTATAACTGCACCTTCAGCATCTTTTGATATAAATTTTGCAAAAGGAACAAATAATGCCCAGTTTGAATTTTTCCTCGGTAATGATGCGGCTTTATGGAGTGAATATACTCCTGTCATATATCGCCTTGAAATCAATATAGACGGAACAAATGAGAAATCAATCACTACCTTTGGTCTTAGAAAGTTTTCTACTACTGATACTAAATTTCTTATAAACGGTGAACCAACATTTCTCCGCGGAAAACATGACGGTCTTGTATTTCCTCTGACCGGCGCCGTTCCCACTACAGTTGATGAATGGCTTAAAGTTATGAAGATTTCAAAATCATATGGTATAAACCACTACAGATATCATACCTGCTGCCCACCTGAAGCAGCATTTGTCGCAGCTGATCTTCTCGGTATATATATGGAACCACAGCTTCCATTCTGGGGCACCCTTACTGCACCAGGCGATGAAAACCACAATGAAACAGAACAGAATTATCTTGTCGAGGAAGGTTTCCGCATGTTAGATACCTTTGGGAACCATGCTTCATACTGTATGATGTCTCTTGGAAATGAACTTTGGGGAAGTAAAGAACGCATGGCAGAGATAATCACAGGTTACCGAAATATTGATGACCGCCATCTCTACACGCAGGGTTCAAACAACTTCCAGCATACACCAGTACTTCTGCCTGAGGACGATTTTTTTGTAGGCGTGCGTCTAAGCAAAAACAGACTTATAAGAGGCTCCTATGGAATGTGTGATGCTCCACTCGGTCATGTCCAGTGGGATGAGCCATCAACAATGCACAATTATGATGAGGATATACACCCAAGTGATACTAACGACACTAATACAGCAGGTGAAGGCGAGGAAATTGAAATCCAGTACGGAACAGGCGTAAAGAAAGTTAAAGCTGCAAGTGCTGATGGCCCTCTTATCCCACATATTCCTGTTGTAACGCACGAGATTGGCCAATATGCTGTATATCCAAATTTCAGAGAGATAGACAAATATACCGGTGTACTAAAAGCACGCAATTTTGAAGTGTTCCGTGACCATCTTAATGAAAAAGGCATGCTTGATCAGGCAGATGATTTCTTCTACACAAGTGGTATGCTTTCAGTACAGTGTTATAAAGAAGAACTTGAAGCTGCAGCAAGAAGCAGCCTTGTAGCTGGTTACCAGATTCTCGACCTTCAGGACTTCCCTGGCCAGGGAACTGCACTTGTCGGAATACTTGATGCTTTCATGGATAGCAAAGGTCACATAACTCCAACTGAGTGGGCAGGATTTTGCTCTGATGCTATACTTCTTGCTCAGTTTAAAAAATATGTTTATACAGCAGGTGAAAAATTTATGGCTGATATAGCTATAAGATACTATAATCCCAAAAAGCTTGTTGATAAAAAGCTACACTGGGAACTTGTCGCAAGAGATGTGAACACATCAGACGCAACTGGATTTGCAATAAACGGAGAAACCACTATCGTAAAATCAGGAGACATAACTATTCCTGATGGTACAAAAGAACTTGCCGAACTTAACAGTATATCATTTACTTTCCCTAAAAGTGATAAAACTGTCGTATATGACCTTATACTTACAATTAACGATACATCTTATAAAAATAAATATGAACTGTACTGTTATCCTTCAAATGACGATGTTATTTCACTTGAAAACATAGCAAGCCTCGGAGAAGGTGATAACCAGGTATTTATAACAAATGAATTTACAAGTGCAGAATCACTTCTCAAACAAGGTAAAAAAGTTTTATTCATGCCTAATGAAGTAAAAGAAAGCCTTGAGGGATTCTATTGTACAGATTTCTGGTGTTATCCAATGTTTAGAGATATAAGCGAATGGATGAAAAAACCGGTCGCCGTAGGAACAATGGGACTTCTTATTGACACTAAACACCCTGCCATGAAGGATTTCCCATCACATAAATACTCAACACCTCAATGGTATCAGATAGTATCACACAGCAGATGTGCCATACTTGATGATGTAACAGACAAAGATTACAGACCTGTCATACAAATGGTTGATAACTTTGAAAGAAACCATAAACTCGGTATCCTCTTTGAAGGAAAAGTATCGGATGGTAAACTTATGGTATGCACCTCAAAACTTGGAGAAATATCAGACAGACCAGAAGTTAAGCAGTTTGTACGAAGTCTTGTGACTTATCTTACATCAGATGAATTTGCTCCTGAGAAAGAACTCGATATCGAAAAGATTAAAGACATATTTAAAAATTAACACTATGCATTTGTCAAGCGGATATTCGCAATCCGCTCTGCTACTTGCTTGATAGTGTTAAACACACATAATTAAAAATACCACCTTAAAAGATTATAATATTGATATAAAAATCTTAAACATATATCATATAAGCCTTTTAAGGCGGTATTTTTATTTATTTTTTACTTTACAAACCTATTTATACATCCAGCTATCTCAAATCTGCGTGGTTTACTCATATTCGGAACACTTCCTCTACTCGTAAGTGCTGAAACTCCCTTTGTATCTATAAGATTTTCCACATCGTCAAGTAAAGTTTTTATAAGCATTTCTTTCCCACCATACTTTCGTATAAGATATTCAAGTGTTTTTGATATCGCAAGCATCTGCTCTGCATCTGTTATCTGTTCAAGATATCTAAGATCCACATTGGTCTTGTTGTATAAAAATCCATCCGTTCCCATGATTTTAACTTTTGTTCTGTCATCTGCTTTAGGAAGTCTGACTTTTCTTCTCTCATCTATCTCTATTTTTGTATCATCATCTTTCATTTTCAGAGGATACTCTGATGCTATCTGCTTCGCTGCCTGAGTTATCTCCTTAGGAATATATCTATCCATCTGTATAACAGTATCAGCTACATGGAAAAATGAACCACAACTTCCTGCTACAAGAATAGTAGATACTCCCTTCTGTTTATAAAGCTGTTCAACTCTTTTTATAAATGGAACTATCGGTTCCTCATCTGCCGATATAACACGTTCCATAAGTTCATCTCGTATCATAAAGTTCGTAGCACTTGTGTCCTCATCTATGAGGAATAACTTACTCCCTGCCTCCAAAGCCTCAACTGTATTTGCCGCCTGTGATGTAGAACCGCTCGCATCAAGTGTTGAAAATTTCTTTGTATCTTTACCATTTGGAAGATTTCTTATAAATAAACTTATATCCTCATTTGCAACACTTCTTCCATCCTCTGCACGAAGTTTTACACCTGTTGCATCTGTTACGATATATTCTCTGCCATCCCCCAAAATATGAGAGTAGACAGCCTTTTCAAGAGTCTGAAGAAGTGTTGATTTGCCATGATATCCGCCTCCTACTATAAGCGTAACACCCTTTTTTATCCCCATACCAGTTATTTTACCTTTGTGAGGAAGCTCAAATGATACACTCATTGACTCAGGAGACTTAAACAAAACAGCATTCTTCATCGGTCTTTCTGAAACACCGCTCTCTCTTGGAAGCACCGAACCATCTGCTATAAATGCTGTAAATCCGTTCTCCCCCGTTAGTCTTCTCAGTTCTCTCTGATCATCTGCAAGTTCAATCTGTTCCTTTAGTTTATTTTTTTCATTTTCTTTAAAAAGTTTAAAAATACCTGAATTTTCCACTGCTGGCGGCAACAATCTGAATAATATCTTCTCAAGTTCTCCCGCATCGATTGAACGACCTCTTGCTGGGAATCCCACAACAAATCTTAGCACTATATCACCTGTATTTTCATCTACATGACATGCACTTCTTTCTATAATTTCCTGACCTGGCTGGCTTGCTGATACCATACCGCTTTTTCCTGAACCTTTTGCTTTAAAACTTATTTTTGAAACTGCCACACTGAATCTTCTTAAAATAAAATCCTCCAAAGCAATCCTTCTGTGGTATTCATCATAATAATTTTTCGGAAAACCTGCTGTTTTTCCACTTATCTTAACACTTAAAGAAGAAGGAGACGCAAACGGATCACCCTGCACATGTTCTATATTTAACGTATATTTAACAAAATCATAGCTTCCTTTTAAGTCCTTATAAGCTGGATATCCCCTGTGATCTATTCTTTTTAGTTCATTTTGTAATTTGTTCATTTAAATCTCTCCCTTTTTCCATACTGATATCTGTTTCACCACAATTTATAACAATGTCTATATGAAATTCTTAATGTAAACTCCCCATTGTCTAAAGCCATTGGATCCACGAATATCCGCCCTGCTACTACATATTCTTATATTTGTTCAAAATATGATTGTACATAGTCCTTACTGCCGGAGCCATAAAATCAGGGTTCATGGTGGCTATACCTATAATACGATATGCATCCGGTTCTATATGATAATAATCAACTTCATATGGAATGTCTCTCATAACTAGTTCAGGCATAAGACATATTCCAAAACCATTTGACACAAGTGCGACAGTTGACAGATCATCCACAACATGGTAATTCGACTGTACATTAAGCGAATTTTCCTTCAGAAAATTCTGAATATCGGCATCTGTTGACTCTCTCTGTGTTACAAACTGATGATTTCTAAGTTCAGCAATGTGCATTATCTCATCAGTTCCTTTAGCAAAAAGCCCTTTTGGCACAACGCAGACAAGTGGGTCTTTATAAAGTGGCTCTATAGGTATATCCCCTGCACTTGACATAGATAAAAATCCTATATCAACAACACCATTTTTAAGCCAATATGTAACATCATCATATGTACCCTGAAACACTTCTATCATAATATCTGGATACTTCTTTGCGAAAGAATTCATAATGTCTGGAAGCCAACTTGTACATATACTCGAAAAGCAGCCAACTTTTACTTTTCCCTTTTTAAGACCGTTAAACTCTGCAATAGCCTGCCATAAACTTTCATCACTATTTAAAACTGCATTTACATATGGCAGCAGATTTTCTCCATAATTTGTAAGTGTGACACCTGCTTTGCTTCTGTTCAAGACACTAAAACCGAGCTCATTTTCCATAGATGAGATTGCATGACTTATCGCCGATGGCGTAAGCCCAAGTATATCAGCTGCTTTTCTAAAGCTTCCGTGATCTGCAACAGTCTTAAAAACCTGATATGTTAGTAGTGTCATTTTTCTGTTCCTTTCCTGTTATATCTCATATACATTTTTACTCATTGACATTAATCATATCATTACAAAAAAATTATGTAAATAGTGACTATACGTAAATTATTTCAAAAAATAAAACAGCCACCTAATCACAAAATGATCAAGGCAGCCGTTTTTATATTACCTTTATTTTATCAACGATAACTGCTATTTTTTAATCAATCATCCGTTCCTATAAGCACCTTCTTACCCTCAAATGCAAATCCATAATGCCTGATATTTTCTTTTTTTATACCTGTGTTTAATAATTCTGTATCATATTGCTTTTCTTCAATCTGTTTTAACGCTGCTGCCACAGTTTCTTCAAGCGTTGTTTCCTCATCCGTATCATGTATTTTAAATTCTAATACCATTGCTCTTTCGTTTTTGTCCAGCGGAATCATCATAACATCATATCTTCCAAAACCGCTTTCACGATTTGACTTTATTTCATATCTGTCGCTAAGTTCAACAATAAGCCCTAACACAAAACCATGGTAAAACTTTTCAGGCTCCGATATCTCTGACGGATTTTTTCCAGTATCAAAATAGCTGAATGTCGCCAAAGCTACTTTATTCATATAATAATTCATTTCTTTTAAATCACCCTTTAACAGTGCTTTTACAAAATCATTATATCTGGCATCAGAACTTTCAAACCATCCCGCAAACATATCGAAAAACATACTTACAATTTCAAGATTTGTTATACTAATCCGGTACCATGATTTTAAAAGTAACCCTCTGTGCTCTACAGAATCTATTTTGAGATAACCACTTGCCACAAGAAGACTCCATATTGCATTTCTATTTTTATCAAGTTGTTCAAAGACTATCTGATCATCAAATGTAACTTCAATACTTTCCCTTTTTAATAACAACTCCATCAATTCTTTTATTTCTGGCACCGCTGTTTTTAGCAAATGATTTATCAATGAATTTGAACTTGTATCCGCCCAATAAGTATCTATCACTTTATCTCTCAAAAAATTACTTATAGACCATGGATTGTAAATATCTCTTTGTTTTCCGAATGTAAATCCATCATACCATTCTTTTACTATCCCCTTTTTTGCTGACAAACCAAACTTATCAAGTGCTAAAAATACTTCTTCTTCCGTAAACCCAAATGATTGTGAATATTCATCACTTGTAACTGTAACTACTTTTAAATTGTTTAAATCTGAAAAAATACTTTCTTTTGATATTCGTGTTATTCCTGTTATTATCGCTCTTTCAAGATATGGATTTGACTTAAATGTGGCATTAAAAAAGCTTCTTGTAAACGACACAAGTTCTTCCCAATAACCATTAACATACGCCTCCTGCATTGGAGTATCATATTCGTCAAGAAGAATGATAACATTTTTTCCATAATATCTGCTAAGATAGTTTGACAGACTTGCTATTGCTTCCTGTGCAGTTACGTCATCCATATTATATATTATGCTTTTAAGATTATTTTTTTCTTCGTCTGTCAAACCACCCCAGTCTATCAAAAAATAGTATTTCTGAACTTCATCGCAGATTATTCTCTTAATTCCTGCTACGGCATCCTTATAATTATTTTGTTTTACTTTTGCAAAACTAATAAAAATCACTGGATATGTTCCCTGAAGTTGTCTGTACTTTTCTTCTTTCCAAATGTCAAACTGCTCAAATAAATCCGCCCTGTCCTTATACTCATTTGAAAAGAAACATTTTATCATATCCATATTTAATGTTTTTCCAAAACGGCGTGGTCTCGTTATCAGTGTAACATCATCCTGATTTTCCCACCATTCCTTTATAAACATTGTTTTATCTATATAAAAACAGTCGTTTTCTATTATATTATCATATCTTTGCTTTCCGATTCCTACGACCTTTGGCATATGCACTCCTCCTCATTTATCCCCATAATTTTTTTGTTAATAATATACTAACATCGAGATATTTTGATGTAAAGCAAAAACAAGAGCATGTTATCAACATTCCTATAAATTGATACAACATGCTCCTGTCTTTATTTTCTTATATATTTAATTTTCTAATCAAATATACAAACTTGCTGACATATTTTTTATACTATCTCGCACACTTATACTGAAGGTCTTCCCATCTTCTGTCTACCTCTGCCTGGAACTGAGCTATCAAGTCCTCGTTTCCTTTCTTGAAAAGATGTTTAAATCTTCCCTGCTCTCTTAAGAAATCTTCGATAGGAAGTTTCTTCTTTGGCTCATATGAGAGTATCCATTTTCCGTGGTCTACCTCAAATAATGGCCAATAGCAAGTTTCTACGGCAAGTTTGCAGATTTTCATAATCTCTGATGCATCATATCTCCATCCTCTTGGACATGGTGTCATGATATTTAAGAAGCTTGCTCCCTCTGTGTAGATGGCTTTTTCTGATTTTCTATGGATATCTTTAAAATCCTGTAGAAGTGTTGTCTGTGCAACATATGGTACATCATGGTCTGCGATGATACTTGCAAGGTCTTTTCGGTTCTGCATCTTACCGTTAGACTGCGTTCCTACAGGTGTTGTTGTCGTATCTGCGTACATTGGCGTTGCTGATGAACGCTGAATACCTGTGTTCATATATGCACCATTGTCATAGCATACATATACCATATCATGCCCTCTCTCCATTGCTCCTGAGAGTGACTGAAATCCGATATCATATGTTCCACCATCACCACCGAAGGTGATAAATTTGAATGTCTCGTCTTTTGGAAGTTTTCCTCTCTTTTTGAGTGCCTTGTATGCCGTTTCAACCCCGCTCAATGTTGCTCCTGCATTTTCAAATGCATTATGTATGTAACTGTCTTCCCATGCTGTATAAGGATACATGAAAGAAGATACTTCAAGACAACCTGTCGCATTTCCTATAACTGCCCTATCTCCCTCATGAAGTCCGCGAAGTACGGCACGAACCGCTATCGTCGCACCACATCCTGCACACATACGATGTCCCGGTGCAAGACGCTCTGGTTTATTCATCATTGTTTTTAAACTGTAATCGCTCATCATGACCTCCTATTATTTGCGTAATCCAATGTACTGATACTGCTCAACTTTCTTTCCGCTCTCTACTGCTTCTTCAAGCTCAGCAAATATATCATATACTTCATTTACAGTGAAATCCCTTCCTGCAAGACCATAAATATAATTTACGGCTTCTATCATAACCTTACTTCTGTAAAGTCCTGCTGTAACTTCACTTCCAAGAGGTCCTCCATTTCCATTGTAACTTTCACAGCGATCCATAATTGCTACTGCCTTGCATCCCTTGAGTGCTTCTGCTATCTCTTCTGCCGGGAATGGACGGAATACTCGGAGTTTCAATACTCCAACTTTCTTTCCCTGATCGCGAAGATGATCAACTGCCTCTTTTGCTGTTCCAGCTGCTGAACCCATGATAAGCATGATGTAATCAGCATCTTCTGTCTTATATTCTTCAAAAAGCCCATACTCTCTGCCAGAAATCTCCTTAAATTTCTTTGCTACTTCGAGTATGACTTCTTTTGCATTTTCTAATGCTGTCTCCTGGTTTTTCTTTGCCTCCATAGCATAGTTAGTCACTGAATAAGGACCTACTGCTATAGGCTTTCCAGGATTTAAAAGATATTCTTCTGGCTCATATTCACCAACAAAATCTTTTACAAGCTCATCCTCCATAAGCTCAATATTTTCAACTGCGTGGCTTGTGATAAATCCGTCCTGACATATCATTATAGGAAGATGTACTCTCCCATCCTCTGCAATAGGATATGCCTGAATGAAATTGTCATATGCTTCCTGATTGTTTTCTGCATATATCTGGATCCAGCCAGTATCTCTTGCCCCCATACCATCCGAATGGTCGCAGTTAATATTGATAGGACCTGAAAGCGTACGATTTACAAGTGTAAGCGCAAGCGGAAGTCTGTTTGATGCTGCAAGAAGAAGCTCCTCCCACATAAGTGCAAGTCCTGCTGATGATGTAGCTGTAAGACTTCTTGCTCCTGCTGCCTCTGCTCCTATTGCCGCACTCATTGATGAATGTTCACTTTCTACTGGTATAAACTCTGTATCCATCTCACCATTTGCAATATATGTAGATACCATCTGTGGTATTTCTGTTGAAGGTGTGATTGGAAATGCCGGCATAACATCCGGATTTACCTGACGAATAGCATATGATACAGCCTCGTTTCCTGACATACGTTCTTTGATAGCCATTATTCCACGCCCTCCTTCATCTCAATTGCTCCAAATGGACAGACCTTCGCACATATCCCACAACCTTTGCAGTGGTCATAATCAAAATCAAGTCTCTTTCCATCAACTACCGGAATACTTACATCCGGACAAACAGGTGCACAGAGTAAGCACTGTTTACATAAATCTGCTTTAAATACAGGTGTATTTGTTCTCCACTCTCCGGTATTAAAAAGCTTTGAAGTTCCTCCAGCAAATACCATAAGACCTTCTGTAAGCTCACTAACAGGAGTAGTCTCATTTATCTTTGTTATATCGGTTCTCATTTTTTTCTCCAATCAATTTATATTATAATGAAATAATTCTGCCTTTTAAAAAGTTGTGCCCTGCATTATTGATGCAGAGCACATTGTGTATTTTCATACACTTAGGACAACTTATTTTTGGCATTTATTTCTTGTCAGCTATTTAATGCCTGCTTCTCAGGCATACTGTTGTTTCTAAACACACATAGTTAAACAGTAACTAAATCAAGCACTCATACTCATATCTTTATCAATATCTTCTGCAAGTGTATCAAATGTCATCTCAAGTGCTTCCATATTTCCATCGATGACTTCAGGCTTCTTCGCAAATTTATGCTGATATGAAGCTCTCATCTCTCTGATAAATGTATCTTTTGGCATTACATTGCTTACTGCCACTACTGCTGCAAGCATTGGTGAGTTAGGGAAATTCTTTCCAAGTGTCTTTACTGATATATGTCTGGCATCTACAGTATAAACTCTTCCTTCATATCCCTTGAGTTTTTCTTTAATCTCATCTCTTGACTTTGGTGTATTGATAACGATAGCCCCATCTTTCTTAAGACCTGCCGTCACATCTACCGAATCAAGAAGTGTCTCATCAACAACAACTACATAATCAGGTGTATATATATTGGAATGAATACGGATCTTGTCTTCACTGATTCTGTTGTAAGCAGTAATAGGAGCACCCATACGCTCTGGACCATACTCAGGAAATCCCTGAACATACTGTCCTGTCTTAAATGCTACATCTGCAAGAAGTAAAGCTGCTGTCTTTGCTCCCTGACCGCCACGACCATGCCATCTGATTTCGATTCCGTTATTCATGTTAATCCTCCATTTTTCTTTAGATGAATTAAATTCATCTTAATAATGTTTTTTTCTCAACTGCAAGTACCATTATAAACACATATAAAAAAAAGTAAATACCTTTCATTCAATTTTTTTCATTTTATTGATGAAAGATATTCACTTAAAATCATTTTAGTTTTTCTTATTTTAAAACATATTCAAAAGCAGCATAACAACTTAACTTATCCACTTAAATCAATCATTTTCCTTCAATATCATCTCATATATAACCTGTGCCACACCGTCCTCATCATTAGATGCCGTTATATAATCGGCAGCAGCCTTCACTTCCTCCTGTGCATTTGCCATGGCAACTCCGATACCTGCATATTTTATCATTGATATATCATTAAAGCCGTCACCGCAGGCTATCATATTCTCTCTTGAACTTCCAATTATATCACAAAGATGCTCTAAAGAAGCCGCCTTATCTATTCCTTTCGGTGTGATTTCTATAAAAAACGGCTCGGAGCGTGACACATTTATACTGTCACCAAATTTATCCTTAAAAGCCTGCTCTTTTTCAGGTGCAACTTCAGGATCAGCAGTTCCAAGACATTTATTAAGAGGAAAATCAATATATTCAATAATATTCTTTTTATACGAAACCGGAAGATGATTTATCCTCGCCTCAAGGTCAATATATTTGTCAGGTCTGTCCGCAGCGATTATCCCTGTCTTGTCATAAGAAACAAGTCCGATATCAAGCTCCTCCGCCAGCTTAAAAAGCTTCGGAACTATATCTTCAGGAAGTGTCTGTTGATAAATAACCTCCCCAGTACCACAGTCAGTAATCTGACCGCCATTAAACGCTGCTATAAAACCACCAAACTTATCAAGTTTAAGTTCTCTCGCAACTGGTTCTGCGCCAGGCGTAGGTCTGCCCGTCGCAATCACAATCTTATGCCCCTGCCTCTGCATCTCCATCGCAGCATCCAAAGTCCTATCAGTAATCTCCTTCTGTGAATTAGTAAGCGTCCCATCCAGATCAAGAACAAGAACCTTTTTATCTTTTCCTATTTTTGTACTCATTATTTATTACTCCTTTAAAACTAAAAAACCAACTTTTCTTTTTCTCGGCATAGAATTCATCTACATTTTCCGAATCCACAATCACTATATTTTTATCCTAATACATCAACAACCCACACTCTCATGCACTTCTTCCACATATTTTCTAAATAAATCCGCAAACCTACAAGCGAAACTATCATATACTGTACTTAGATTGTGAAGCTGTAACAAATAATGTAAGCAGGCATTTTTGTCGCCGTCAGTACTTAAGGGTGGTTTTTTCACCCTTTATGTACTGCTACGAGCGACAACATAGCGGGAGCGTGCCTGCGTTATTATTTGTTACAGCTTCACAATCACCACAACATACAATAGTTTCGCCCACACAACCTATGTGAATTGTGACTTTTTTACGCAAACTGACTATTATAAAGATTATAATAAAATCCCTTTTTCTTAAGCAGTTCATAATGATTACCCTGCTCTATTATATTTCCGTCTTTCATTACAAGTATAATATCCGCATTCTGTATCGTTGAAAGCCTGTGTGCAACTATAAAACTCGTTCTTCCCTCCATCAGCTTTCCGAATGCGTTCTGTATCTTTATCTCAGTTCTCGTGTCTATTGATGATGTTGCCTCATCAAGTATAAGCATCGGCGGTTTTAAGAGCATTACTCTAGTGATACAAAGAAGCTGTTTCTGCCCCTGTGACAATGTATCCCCGTCTTCTTTTATCACAGTGTCATACCCATTTGGCAGTCTTTTTATAAAACTGTGTGCGTGTGTTGCTTTTGCAGCCTCTATCACTTCTTCCTTTGTCGCATCGGGTTTTCCCATAACGATATTTTCAAATATAGTACCATCCTTAAGCCATGTCTCCTGAAGCACCATTCCTATATTTTTTCTAAGGCTTGCCCTTGTCATATGACTTATATCAGTTCCATCTACCCTTATACTACCTTCATTTACATCATAAAATCTCATCAAAAGATTTATAAGCGTTGTTTTTCCGCAGCCTGTAGGTCCTACTATGGCAACTCTCTGTCCTGGTTTTACATCAAGGTTAAAGTCCGTGATAAGTTTTTTATCTTCAACATATGAGAAATAAACTCCTGAAAGTTCTACTTCGCCTTTTACATTTGAAAGTTCCACGGCGTTACTATCTTCTGGTACCTGTGGTTCCTCATCTATAAGTTCAAGAACTCTTGCAGCACATGCAATGGCGTTCTGGAGTTCAGTTACAACTCCTGATATCTCATTGAACGGTTTTGTATACTGATTAGCATAACCTAAAAAGCATGATAACATTCCTACTGAAAGGTATCCGTTTAATGCAAAAAATGCTCCCGTTACTCCAACTCCTGCATACACGATATTATTTACAAATCTTGTTGCCGGATTTGTTATTGATGAGAAGAAAGTCGCCTGAAGCGAGTATTTCTGAAGTCTCTTGTTTATATCATCAAATTTATCAAGAGCCTCTTTCTCGTGTCCGTATGCCTGAACAACTTTCTGATTTCCAACCATTTCATCTATAAGAGCTGTCTGCTCACCTCTTGTCGCCGACTGCAATTTAAACATCGTATATGTTCTTTTTGCTATAAAACTTGCCACAAAAAATGATAACGGTGTTACAAGTACAACGACAAGTGTTATCCACACATTGAGACTTAACATAAATATAAGTGTTCCAATTATCGTAAGCACTCCTGTAAACGCCTGCGTAAATCCCATCAAAAGTCCGTCTGCAAACTGATCTGCATCAGCAATAACTCTGCTCACCACATCGCCTGACGGATGTCCGTCAATATATTTTAATGGAAGTATCTGAATTTTTTCAAATGCATCTTTTCTTATATCCCTTACAACATTGTAAGTTATCTTATTATTGCAGATATTCATAAGCCACTGTGCAAGTGCAGTAAATGCTATTATAACAACCATTTTCTTTAATAACGCAATAAGCCCTGCAAATTTTACGGCACCTTTTCCAAGCATCAGGTCAACTGCATTACCCGTAAGTATCGGAAGATAAAGTGTAAGCACTACAGTTATTGCTGCAAGTATCAGTGAAAAAGCAATATAAAGATTATATTTCTTTGTGTATTTTAAAACACGTTTTATCGTTTCCCACTGCGATTTTTTCTTTTCCATTATGCAGACACCTCCCCTACTGCTTTTTTATCTTTAAACTGTGACATATATATTTCATGATAAACCTCACAGTTTTCCAACAGTTCATCATGAGTTCCTTTTCCAACAACTTTTCCATCATCAAGTACAAGTATCATATCGGCATGTTTTATTGATGATGTTCTCTGCGATACGATAAATGTTGTCGGTTCATAGCCAAGCTGTTTAAGTGATTTTCTAAGCTTCGCATCCGTTGCAAAATCAAGTGCCGAAGCACTGTCGTCTAATATAAGGACTTTTGGTCTTCTGACAAGTGCCCTCGCGATAGTAAATCTCTGCTTCTGTCCACCTGAAAGATTGCGTCCGTTCTGCTCTATCATATAGTCAAGACCACCCTCTTTACCTGCAACGATTTCTGCCGCCTGCGCATTTTCAAGTGCAAAATTTATCTCCTCGTCAGTTGCCTTGTTATTTCCCCACTTCATGTTTTCTCTTATGCTGCCCTTAAATAACACGGCTTTTTGCATAACGATTCCAACTAGATTTCTTACCTCCGACACTTTATAATCCTTTACATTTTTTCCATCGATAAGAACTCTTCCTGCGGTTGCATCATAAAATCTAGGTATAAGATTTACAAGTGAAGATTTTCCTGAACCTGTTCCTCCTATAATACCGATCGTTGAGCCAGCCGGAGCCGTAAATGATATATTTTCAAGTGATCTATCACCTGCCCCCTGATATGTCAGGTCAACATTTTCAAATACTACCTCTGCACCTCTTTGAATACTACTATTATCAAATTCACTTATGCTTTCCACCTCTTCATTATCAGATACAATATCATCCGTAATCGAAGGCTTCATATCAAATATAGTCTGAATACGGTTTCCACATGCAACAGCTTTTGTTGATAATATAATCGTATTAGCAAGTTTTATAAGTTCTACAAGTATCTGCGACATATAATTTACAAGTGCGATAACTTTTCCCTGTGTAAGCAATCCACCATCAACTCTTATCGCACCAACATAGAGAAGTACAACAAGTGCTACATTTAAAAGAATATATGTCAGAGGATTTGTAAGTGCTGATATCTTTCCAACAAGAAGCTGTAGATTAGTAAGCATCTGGTTTTCATTGTTAAAGTCTGCCTTTTCTGCTTCTTCTTTGTCAAATGCTCTGATAACACGCACACCGGTAAGATTCTGTCTAGTTCTTCCAAGTATTTTGTCAAGCCCTGCCTGAACCTTCCTGTAAAGCGGCATACTGACAGCCATTATCCCAAGAACGACTATTGCAAGAAGTGGAATAACAACTGCAAACACTATAGCAGCTTTCACATCAACCGTAAATGCCATAACCGCTGCTCCAAATACAATGAATGGCGAGCGCAATAACAATCTAAGTGCCATATTGATACCAGACTGCATCTGGTTTATATCACTCGTCATTCTTGTGATAAGTGTTGAGATACCGACCGTATCCATTTCTGTAAATGATAGCGACTCAATATGTTTGAAAAGTCCATGTCTTAAATTTGTAGCAAATCCTACTGCTGCCTTAGCTGCAAAATACTGTGCCGTTATCGAACTTAAAAGTCCAACTGCCGCTAAAAGTATCAGTACACCTCCGTAAACAAGTATAAAATGAGAATCACTCTTTGCGATTCCATCATCGATTATCTTTGCCATTACGATAGGCACCGTAAGGTCAAAACAAGCCTCTAACAGCTTGAATAAAGGACCGAGGACACATTCCTTTTTGTAGTCCTTTATATACTTTAATAACTCCTTCATTTTTTCCTCCAATATAAACTATATTTTTAAGTTCTAAATAATCTATTACTATTTTTCCCAATCTTATAAACTATAACACAATATTCATAAAAAGCCTATACCTTTTCAAAATCCTATATTATAATCTTATAAGTAATGATGATCTATAATAGTGTGATTTCATAATCAAATGGAAGTGGGTGACTTTTTTGATAGTATTAAAACAAGGAGATTTTCAGATATTCTCATCTAAAAATCTCCTTATTTTTTATTATCTATATCGAAAAATATTCTTTCTTTTTTTCTTCATCAAACACGACTAGTTTTCCTTTTTCTATATAATACATTTTATCACATAGCTTATCAAGATACTCCTGCTGATGACTTGTAAGCAATATTGTTCTTCCGTCTTTTTTTAATTCCATCAAAACTTTTGTTATCTCTTTATTTGTAGTGAAATCAAGTGCATTATATGGTTCATCCAGAATTATTATCTTCTGATGCTCCATAATTGCCTGAGCAATTCCAAGTTTTTGTTTCATTCCCATAGAATATTTTTTAACTTTTGTCTTGTCCTCTGGATCAAGCCCTACAAGCAACATTGCCGACTTTATTTCTTCTATACCAATTTTATTCTGAATTTCTGCAAGTATCTGCAGATTTCTAAACCCGCTATAATATTCTATATATCCCGGTGAATTGATAAGAATCCCTACATCTTCTGGAAAATCTCCATCCTTTCCAAGTTTTTTACCATTTACTATCACTTCCCCTTTATCTACAGGTATCAACCCCGTCATCATTTGAAATAATACAGACTTTCCAGTTCCATTTCCACCAATAAATCCAATACATTCACCCTCATCTATCTGCAAATCTACATTATCATAAATAATTCTTTTCCCAAAACTTTTACTTACTTCTCTCAACACTATTGCTTTACTCATGTCTTTTTCCTCCATATCAGACAACAGATCTAATCTTATTTTTTCAGATATATAACCTGTATCATTTTTACCAATGCTATTTTTATAATAATAATCAACGATATAAAAATCACCGTCGTACCAATCCCATTTTCGGACAACAGGCTTATCAGGTAATAAACTGAAGAACATCCATAATTTACAAACAAACTGTGTGGCATAATAAAACCCAATATAAAACCAAAAAATGTAATAATATAAGCAGCTATATTATTTTTTGTGACAATTCTCCATAATAAAAATAAATTTTTATAATAATACATTTCCAAAAATTTAAGCCCCGCTGAAATTATCAAAGTGTAATATAACACTGACTGTTTTATTTTCATATATTTTATAAAGTCTGACACATACATTGATTTTTCATTATTTATGACTCCAATCATAAACGATAGCAGCACCATAACTATCATAAAACATAGAACAAATCCAATTACATATCTATTAATATTTTGTTCTAATAATTTATCCCATATTTTTTTATTTCCATACCTTATTGCAACCTGACTACTATATAAATTATTTTGTTTTTCAATCATAACTCCCACAAAAAATACAGGAATCATAAAAAAAATTACATATCTTAAAAATTCTATAAAATCAAAATTTTCTATTAAATATCCCGACAAATTAATCAATAACAAATCTGTCGAAGTAATCTTTCCCTCAATAACAAACACTGAACCGATATTCAATATTATATAGATTATGATAAACAATTCACTATATATATACACATTTCCAAATATACCATGCATATAACTATATCTTTGTATTGATGAATTATTTCCGTTTTTTTTCTTCAAAATATAATATCCGCAAATAATAACACAGATTTCTATAAATAAATTTATAACCACAAAAATCCAACCACTCATAAACAATACATGATGAAAAACAAAATAATTATTTAAGAAAAAAATTTCAGCTATACCCGAAACTCCATTTTTAAAACCAATCATAATATTTAGAATGATAATTGCTATAGCAACAAAACATGCTTTTTTTCCAATTGTATTATATATAATATAGATAATCGTCGATATAAAACTTAAACCAATTATCATAAAAGCTACTGTCACAATACATGCCATAACAGGATTTTTAAAATATCTGTCATATTCAAAAATAAACCTGAGTATATCACTATAATATCCTGATATTGAAACAGCCGTAAATTTATTTATGATTTTAAAATTAAACATTCCTATCACAAAAATTATTACTATATGTGCTCCAACAAATATAATTGTCTGGATTAAAATACTTACAATCCTGCACATATACATATTTCCTATGCTTTTTATTCTTATAAATAAAAGACTATGATCTTCATGCATACTGTCAAATGAAAAAAATATGTATGACATAAGCATAAAATATATTATATAATAATGATTAGATATAATAAAAAGTATATACTCAAATATTGACATCTCTGTCAGTGATGCGGTTCTTATTTCACTTCCACAAAAAAATGAAAATATGATAAATATTACTATCTTTCTTCTATCACAGATATATCCTGCAATATTATGTTTAATTATACTCTTCACCTTTTTCCACCCGCTTTTTTCTGTAAGACCAAACAAATATTATAATACTTCCCACAATAATAAATGATATGATTCCCGCACAATAATTAAATACTTTCATAACTTTTGGCGATAGCCTGTTCAATATATATGCTGTACATATGCTATATTTTTCAAGTTTTAATGTTCCTGTAACAAAATTTTCTAACATACAATACAAAAAAGGAAATAACGCTATAACAAATATATTATCCACAAGCAATGCTATACCATAGCCAAACACACATATTACAGTTCCTGTAAATCCCTTCCATACACACCAAAAAATTCCGAATATTAATGGTTTTTCAGCCTGTATGCTACCCCATATATACTTATACAAAATATTATCAGAAATAACAGTCTCTGGCTTAACCCAAAATATCGCAATTATTAAACCAATATAATAAATACTAAATACCATAATAAATACTGCTGCAACTCCGGATAGTATTTTTTGTATAATATATTTTCTTTTATCTGTTCTTACAGACACATAAGTAAGAAAACCATTTTTTCTTTCAAAATATAATTTCCATGTGAAAGGTAAAGTCACCAAAAGTGGAAAGAAAAAATCAATAATGCTGCAAGCATCTATCCAGATTTCTATATTATAGTTAACAGCAGTGCCTTTCGCTATCATGATTTCTACCGCAAAAAGCATAGCTATTCCAATAACTGCAACAACTATCGCTAATACTATTTCTTTTTTTAAATTATGAACAACTGCTTTCATTTAAACCTCCATAAACTTTAATTAAGAAACCCATTAAATTTTCCAACAGTAGTATTATATGATTCATATTTTGTTCCAGCAAATGCAGCCATACTAAATACCATACTTGCCATGCCTGTAGCCATAATAGCCTTTAATATCTTGTTTTTCATTTCGTTAATTTCTCCTCTTTATTTTTTGATTTAGTCTCTTGTTTTATCTGACAGTTATACTATATATGCTCATCTTTAAATCACAATTATCTTAACCTTAATTTATCCTTAATTTCATTTACTTACAGTTATTTAAAATCTATATTATATAACAGTAAAAGACTTTCCTAATAAAATAAAAAACCATTAATCAGGTCACAATTTCATATTTCCTGCCTAATGGTTTTTATAATTACAATTTTTTTCAGCTATAAAACCAGTATAAATTTACTCCCCTCTCCCTCTTTACTTTCTACTAAAACCTTTCCATTATGTATCTCTACTATTTCTTTAGCTATCGCAAGCCCCAGACCACTTCCAACACTCTCTTTAGATGTCTTCCCTCTATAATATCTCTTAAACACTTTGTCAATCTCATCTTTGCTCATCCCCCTGCCATTATCAATTATTTCAATAATAATTTTATCCTTTTTATAGCATTTTATAGTAATCTGCACATTATTGTTATTATGAATAATCGCATTACAGATTATATTTACCAAACATCTCCTCATTAATTGTCTGTCTATCATTACATATATAGTTTCATCTTGAAATTCAAACTTAATATGACTTTTTTCATTATCCTGTGGAATATCCTCACAACATTCTCTTAAAAATCTGCATATATTAACTTCCTCTTTATGAAGTCTAATTTCACCATTTTCAAGAAGCCTGCCAAACTTTAATTCATCTATCAGATTTTTTATTATCTCAACATTTTTTACAATTTTCTCAGAATATTTTTTTCTTTCCTCATCTAATATTTCATAATCATCATCTGCCATTATCTCGGCATAACCATTAATTGTAGATAGCGGAGTCTTCATATCATGTGAAATGTTTGATATCCATTCATTACGCTGTTTTTCAGCATTTTTTCTTTCTATATCCGCACCTGATAATCTTAACTGTAATCTATCAAGACTTTCAAATACAGAATTAAATATTTTATCATTATTTTTTTCCCTTTTATAGTCTTTATCACTCTCTAAATTATTTATATTCTCAATAATTTCATTTACGGGCACTGAAATATTCCTGGAAAAAAATAGTCCCGCACCAATACCTGTAATAACAAATATTAACAGCAGAATTATTATACTTTTTATTATAGACCTTGATATCCCACCTGTAAACTTTATGCTCATTTTACTAACTTTAGATGAATCACACCCAATTATCACTCCATACCATTTAAATTTACTAAATCTTGAAATAAATACAGTCTGATTTTCAAGTGTATTAGAATTCATCGCATAATTTGTAATTTCAAAAATGTCATACGAAAGTGGAAGTTCTTTTGGCGTATTACATTCTTCTATTACCTTCCCATTCTGATCAACAAGCTGTGCCCACAGGTTATTGTCTACTAATACCTTTTTACCTTCATCATTAATTTTCAAGCCATTTAAATTAACTATATACTGCTCAAATCTGTTTACCAAATACATTGGTTGGTTATTATCCCCAACTTTTCCTGACAAAACAAAAATATATGTAAATACAACCCACAAAGTCACAATAAATATTATTGAAATGCTAAATACTAACATATATTTTTCTGTTAATTTTTTCTTCAATTTCCATCCCCCTGATTTCCAACAAATTTATACCCCATCTTCTTTATTGTTCGTATATACTTTGGAACTCCTGCATCATCTTCTATTTTTTCACGCAAGTGCCTTATATGTACCATAAGTGTATTATCAAATCCATCAAATTCACTCCCCCAAACATTCTCTATAATCTGTGTCTTTGACAAGATAATATCCTTATTTTTCGCCAAATATATTAATAACTTAAATTCCATTGCCGTAAGCTGTAACACCTTGTCTCTCTTTTTGACAACACCCTCATTCTCACTTATTTTCAAATCTCCAATCTTTATAATTCCCGTTTCTTTTGTCTTTTCTTTATTATACTGCTCCCTTTTCAAAATTGCTTTTATTCTATATACGACTTCTTTAGGACTGAACGGCTTAGTGATATAATCATCTCCTCCCAAAGCAAATGATAATAGTTTGTCTATCTCCTCTGACTTCGCTGACAAAAATATAATTGGAACCATTGAAAATTCCCGGATTTTTTTGCAAATTTCATACCCATCCATATCAGGCAACATAATATCCAGTACAATTAAATCTGGCAAGTAACTTTTACATTTCTCAATTGCATCATTTCCATTTTTTGCATCAATAATATTTTCAAATCCTTCCTTTTTTAATACGGTCTCCATTAACTCAACAATATCAGCTTCATCATCTACTAATAATATTTTTCTGCTAAAAATATCATCCATAATGTTCCTCCTAAAAAACTCAGCAAATCATCAACCATATACTACTGGCTTTCTATTCTCAAATTTCCTCTCTACACATATCTTTTGTGCATATCAAGTGTGCGCAAACACTGATCTACTCTGATTATAATAATACGCAAAAATATCAGTCTAAAAGTAACTGTTAACGCTAAAAAACAATATTTTAGGGAACTCTATTATAAAATAAAGTTCCCCTGTTCAGATTATTTCTATTCGCCCCAAAAATCAGCAGACTCCTGTGTTCTGCCTGATATCCAAAATAATTTCATTATATAATCTTCTTTCTCATTAAACATATTTACTATAATTACCTTATCCTCTTCTATTCTATATATAAAATAATGATGACCAATAAAAATATAATAATAATCCGTTTCTACATCATATAATTCTGCAATTTTAACACGCGAATTTTACAGCACTATCTTCTCGGCGGCTTTGGTCCCATATACTGATAAAAATATGTTTTCATCATACCGTTATATATCTTGCGGTTTTTATCCGCTTTCCTGCCGATATATTTTTCTGCCTGCTCATAAGCAGTTATAAGATACATTGACCATGAATCGAGACTTCTATAGACATTTCCTATCTCTTTATAAAGTGATGGCATCTCGTCCGGCTCGTCGAGTCGTCTTCCGTATGGTGGATTTGTTATGATAAAGCCATACTTCTTGCGGTGGCTCGTCTGGTTTAACGGTCTTCTCTGGAAATGCACAAGATGGTCTACCTCCGCATTTCTCGCATTTTCCATTGCAGCTTTTATCGCATTTTCACTTATATCATAGCCCTGTATGTCCATCTCTATATCTCTGATTATCATATCCTCAGCTTCGTTGATGGCATCATACCACTCTTTTTTAGGAATGAGATGTGTCCATTCCTCTGAGATAAATGAACGATTCATGCCCGGTGCGATATTTGCTCCTATCATTGCCGCTTCAATAGGAAAAGTACCGCTTCCGCAGAATGGGTCAAGTAGTATACGATCTTTATTCCACGGTGTGAGCATGATAAGCGCTGCCGCAAGTGTCTCTGTTATCGGCGCTTTTACGGTAGCAAGACGATAACCTCTCTTGTGAAGTGACTCTCCAGATGTATCAAGTCCCACTACAACTTCATCTTTCATTATCGTTACTCTTACAGGATAGCTTGCTCCGTCCTCCTGAAACCAGCTTACATTATATTTTGATTTAAGCCTGTCAACCATAGCCTTTTTCATAATAGACTGGATGTCTGATGGACTAAAAAGCTTACTTTTTATAGATGTTGCTTTCGTAACCCAGAACTTTCCATTTTCCGGAATGTAATCTTCCCATGGCAGAGCCTTTGTTCCCTCAAAGAGTTCATCAAATGTCGTTGCCTTAAAGCTGCCTATTTTAAGCAATATTCTTTCTGTCGTTCTTAAAAATATATTTGCACGGCAGATTGCATCCGAATCTCCTGTAAATGTCACTTTTCCATCTTCTACTTTTACTATTTCATAGCCAAGTTTTATTATCTCTTTCTTTAAAACCGCCTCCAGCCCAAAATGGCATGGTGCAATAAATTCATATTTTCCCACGATTATCTCCATTCCTTTAGAATTTTTTGTACATACTAAATTTATTATTATTTCAAAACATACCTTCATCCGAAATCGAATAAAGATAATCAACTATCTGCTTTATCGACTCAACTGTCTCTCTCTGATAAACTGTTTCTTTCTCCAATTCATGAGATACATTGTTTACTTCAAACGAGGTATTGAGCAATTGATTAAAAATATCTTCAACTCCCTTAAATGCTTCCTGCTTCTTTTCTTCATCGCCTGATTTAAGCACAGTAAGAAGTTCTCTTGCATCACTTAGCAATGTCACTATATGATCAGTTATATTTATCGAATCATATGACATCTGCTCAAGGTTCATCATTGTATTTTCCATTCTTTCCAGAACAACTTCTGTAGTATTTTCGGTCTCTTTTAACCCCATTTATATTACCTCCAGTAATTCATATATACTCTTAACTCCTACAAGTTTCATCCCTTTTAAATTTTTTTTGTCAATGCTTAAACTTTCACAATTTACCCTTGGCATAATGCATCGGTCAAATCCAAGCTTTGCAGCCTCGAGTACCCTTTGTTCTGCCTGATTTACGGCTCTTACTTCACCTACAAGTCCTACCTCACCAAAACATATAGTTTTACTGTCGATAGCTATATTTTTATAACTTGAAAGTACAGCAAGAACTATACCCATATCAAGTGCTGGTTCATTTATCCTCATACCACCTGCAACATTTATATAGGCATCACAATCGCCAAGATGCAACCCTATTCTTTTCTCTATAACTGCCATAAGAAGATTTACCCTGTTATAATCAGTACCCGCTGATGTTCTTCTTGGCATATTAAAATTGGTGCGACAGACAAGAGCCTGCACTTCAACAAGTATTGGCCTTGTCCCTTCAATAGAACATGCTACAACTGATCCTGGCTCATTTTCCGGTTTTCCCTGAAGCATGTATTCGGATGGATTTGCAACCTCCCTTAATCCGTCAGAGCGCATTTCAAAGACGCCAATTTCATTTGTCGAGCCAAATCTGTTCTTTACTCCTCTTAAAAACCTGAATGATGCACCACCATCCCCTTCAAAATAAAGTACAGTATCTACCATATGTTCAAGTACTCTTGGACCAGCTACAACGCCTTCCTTTGTCACATGACCGACAATAAAAACAGATATATGAAGTCCCTTCGCAATCCTCATAAGAATACTGGTTGCCTCTCTGACCTGACTTACACTTCCCGGTGCTGAACCTACATCTTCTCTGTACATGGTCTGTATTGAATCAATAACAACAACATCCGGCATCATTTTGCTAATACTTTCTGATATAACATCCAGATTGGTCTCACACAAAATAGACAGATCCTTTACAAATTCTCCAAGCCTCTCTGCCCTCATCTTAATCTGGCGAAGCGATTCTTCGCCTGAAACATAAAGAACTTTTTTTCCTTCACCTGAAAGATTGCGACACATCTGAAGCAACAGTGTTGACTTTCCTATACCTGGATCACCGCCAACAAGTATAAGGGAACCAACAACTATCCCTCCGCCTAACACTCTGTCCATCTCTGAAATTTTCGTACTTATCCTGTTTTCATCATCTGTGGTAACTTTGGAAAGCAATGTCGGAACTGCTTCTTTTTTACTAGAAGAGACGGTACCGGAAGCTACTCCAGGTACCGTCTTTGCAACGGGTTCTTCAACAAGTGAATCCCATTCATGACATGCCGGACACTGTCCGAGCCATTTTGATGATTCATATCCACACTGCTTACAGAAAAAGATCGTCTTTTTTTTAGATTTTGCCATATTAATTATTAATCCTCATTTTTGCGCCATTTTTAGCGCCAGACAAGTTTGTGCTAAGCACAAATCCTGTAAGTGAAAATCTTAATCTTCACATTTTATAACTTAACAACCTTAACTTCTGATTTCTTCTCAGGTTCTATTTCTATACTGATATTAATCTTACCTGCAAGATTTGTCTTCATCTTACCGATATTTGTGCCATCAACAAATACTTTATACTCTGTATCTGGTTCAAGTTCAACTGTGATAGAGCAATCTTCCCATCCCTCTACCATAAAACTCATCTCGTTCTCAGTGTTCTTCATCTCTGTAACAGTAGTTCCCGGTACTGACTCATAAACAAACATTCCATTTTTTTCAAGCTTTGTAATCTCTTTAAATGTTTTTACTTTATACAGATCTCCTTCATATTCAAAATCAGATAATTTCTGCTTTGTATCAAATTCATAATTTCCAAAGCTTAATGTTCCGTCACTTTCTTTGCGAATCAATTCCTTTATAACAGCCATGATTTTTCCTCCTCTGTCCTTTTCTAGTTTGGCGAAGTATTTTGCCCTCTTATCGAACTTATAAGTGGGACTTTTATTTGTCTTTAGAATATCACATTTTGTCGTATTTTGCAAAAAATAAGTAAACTTTTTAAACAATTTTTAGTAATTTTTTTAACAATAATCACAATTTGAGTAAATAAATAATACCTGATGATATTATTCATCTATTTAGCAGCTATCGTAATTTTTTTTGCTCCACTGTCATAGTCAACAGCCACATTATCCCCTGCTTTTATCTCATCTGCAAGAAGCTTATCCGCAAGAAGATCCTCAATTTCAGTTTGTATTGCTCTCCTTATAGGTCTTGCCCCATAATTTTTATCAAAACCACTATCTGCTATATGCTCTACAGCAGCATCTGATACCTCAAGTTTTATATGCATCTGTGCATTTGTCCTCTTATTAAGGTTTTTCAAAAGTATTCCTACTATTTCTTTAAGATCATCTTTAGTAAGCATATGGAATACGAGTACCTCGTCAATTCGGTTTATAAATTCCGGCTTGAAAATTCTCTTGACTTCTTCCATAACGCCATCTTTCATCTTTTTATAATCAGCTTCTTCACTTTCATCAGTTCCAAAACCAAGATGCTTTGGTGCCACGATACTTTGCGCTCCCGCATTTGATGTCATTATTATAATAGTATTCTTAAAACTTATCTTCCTTCCCTGTGCATCTGTCACATGACCATCCTCAAGTATCTGAAGAAGGATATTAAATACATCCGGATGTGCCTTTTCAATCTCGTCAAAAAGTATTACTGAATAAGGATGTCTTCTTACCTTTTCACTAAGCTGACCGCCCTCTTCATATCCTACATATCCCGGGGGTGAACCTATCATCTTTGACACACTGTGCTTCTCCATATACTCAGACATGTCAACTCTGATTATCTCATTTTCTTTACCAAATACAGCCTCTGCAAGAGCTTTTGAAAGTTCTGTTTTTCCAACTCCTGTTGGACCTAAAAACAGAAATGAACCTATAGGTCTGTTTGGATCTTTAAGTCCGACTCTTCCCCTTCTGACTGCCTTTGATACCGCTTCTACCGCCTCTTTCTGACCTACAACTCTCTCATGTAGTATCTGTTCAAGCTTTTTAAGTCGTTCTGTCTCTGCTTCCTGAAGTTTTTGAACCGGAATCTTTGTCCAATCAGCTATGACCGCTGCAATATCATTATCATCTACGCATATACTCTGTTTTCTTCTCTCCTTATCTATCTTCTGATGTATCTTTTCAAGTTCTTCAGAAGCCTCCGCCTGCTTTCTCTTTAACTCTCCGGCAAGCTTATAATCTTCGTTTCGTATAGCATTCTCTTTTTCTTTTTCCCATTTTAATATATTCTCTTCAAGTTCCCTAAGTTCAGGTGTTGAAAGATACTTGCTAAGACTTACTCTTGCGCATGCCTCGTCAATAACATCTATAGCCTTATCTGGAAGAAATCTGTCATTTACATAACGCTCTGACATTTTAACAGCTGATACAATGGCACTATCACTTATCTTGACACCATGGTGCTCTTCATACCTTTCTTTGAGACCTGACAATATCGCAATAGTTTCTTCTGTATCTGGCTCACTTACATCAACAGGCTGAAAACGTCTCTCCAAAGCAGCATCTTTTTCTATATATTTACGATACTCATCCAAAGTCGTTGCGCCTATAAGCTGCAATTCACCCCTGGCAAGTGATGGTTTCAATATATTTGCAGCATCAAGTGCCCCTTCTGCTCCACCTGCTCCTATGATAGTGTGAATCTCATCAATAAAGAGGAGAATATTTCCAGACTGTGTAACTTCTCTTATTGCTCTCTTTATCCTCTCCTCAAACTCACCTCTGTACTTTGAGCCTGCTACCATTCCTGACAAGTCAAGTGTAAGCACTTTTTTGTCCTTTATTATATCAGGTACATCACCAACCGCTATCTTTTGCGCAAGCCCCTCAACTACTGCCGTCTTACCTACACCAGGTTCTCCGACAAGACACGGATTATTTTTGGTTCTTCTGCTAAGTATTTCAATAAGTCTTGTGATCTCACGATTTCTTCCTATAACAGGGTCAAGTTTTCCCTCTTTTGCATATTCAGTAAGATTTCTGCTGTACTGGTCAAGAACAGGTGTTGCAGATTTTCCTCTTCTTCCCTTCTGCATCATATATTCATTCTTTGCACTATTTACATCCTGACCTGTAGCAGTAAGAAGATCAACATAGAGTTTCTGAACATTTATCCCTCTTGTGTTAAGCAGCCTTACCCCAAGACAGTCAGTCTCTTTCAGTAATGCTATAAGTAAATGCTCCGTTCCGGCCTTGCTTGAGCCTAACCTCTCCGCTTCACTTATACTATTTTCAATAATCTTTTTTGCTCTTGGTGTATATTGAGGTCTGTCTGCAACAACAACACCTCCCTCAGATTCAAGCATTTCTTCTATAAGAATTTTCAGCTTTTCTTCTTCAACGCCATTTTCACGCATAACCTCTGCTGCAACACCTTTAGTTTTTACAAGTGCTATAAGCAGATGTTCTGTTCCAATATAATTATGTCCGAATGATTTCGCAACATTCAACGAATTATCAAGTGCTTTTAAAGCACTTTTTGTGAACTTATTTCGCATATGGTTAAAAATCCTCCATTTTATTAGTTTCTTTTCCAATAATGAGCAACACCTCTGTCATCTTCTATAACAGAACTTTCTTCATTCTTGCTTTCATTCTCAAACATTTCTTTATAAGAAAACTCTTGCTCATCTGTCTTTTCGTAGTCTTCTTTTATCTGTTCATCTTTTACTTCTATGTCAACTTTCTCATCGCCAAAATCATCTGGCATATCTATAATATTATTATTTTCACGATAATGCAAATAAATTGTGAGCATTCCTATCAACATAAGAAGACAGATTATTACCATAATAGCTACAACGTATTTCATTGTCTTTATCTTGGTCTCATATATTGAGTCTGAACCGACAACTGCATTGCCTACTGCGCCTTTATACCATGATTTTACCTTATCATACGGCATAAAACTGTCATTTTCTGTATCATACAGATAAAACTGAGGCTCATTTCTGCCTCTCTTACAATAGATAAGTACATATGTATGATCAATGTCACTCTCAGTTGCATATGCTGTTATTACATGACCACTCAGAACAATCTCAGTTTTTCCAAATCCGGCTGGGATATCTTTTTTATCCTCTACATCAGTCACAGTATATTCATCATAAAAATGGATCGTTGTAACACTGTTTTGATATGTAGCCGTAACACTTTGACTTGTCTTTTTTGATTCAATATCATCTTTGATATTATTCTTCCTGTTGTTTTTATTCTTTTTTTCAGGCTTTGCAGTATCTGTTACTTCCGGAACCAACGTTGGACTCTCTGGTTCAGGTGTATCTGCTGGTATGTTTGTATCATCTGGCTGCTCATCTTCTGTTTTTGGGGTCACCTTAACTTTCGCATTATTTGCCTTTTTTTCAGTTTTTGTGACCATTAAATTTAATGTATCAGAAGATACAGACATTTTTGAAGAATCCTCCGCACTATATACGGCACATGGCTGTCTGAGCTCTATAGCTGTAGTACCCGTCTTTCTTGCGACAAATTTTACTGAATATCTTAAAGTACTTACTCCACTTTCCCTGCCAGTATCCGATATCTGAAATTTATCGTCGTTACCATTTGTAACATTTCCACCTGTAATATACTGAAGCACTCTGCTATCGTATGAAAAATATCCCTCAAATCCGCTCATCGTATCAGAGGAACTTACTGTAATTATAACATATACTATATCTCCCTTTACGATCTGTTTTTCCGAGGACTGTATCGATACTTCAGCACTTGCCGCACTTGCATTATAACTTTTCATCCCCCAAAAAAACATCAGAACAAAAGTGAGACATAAATACTTAAAAATCCTGCTTAGATTATAACTCTTTTGCAACTTTCTTTCCCCCTTGCAACTACAATCAGACCTGACAAACTACTTTCTTGTAACAACTATCTTATACTTCCTTGTTTTACCACTCTCTGATCTGACCTTTACATAAAAAGTGTTTTCTCCTACCTGAAGATTCTTTATTCCCGTTCCAGTCATTGTAGAATACTTACTTACTTTTGTAGCACAAATCTTTATATTTGCAACACTATTGTTTACTGTAAGTGTATATGTCTTTGTACCATTGTCACCAAGAACAAACTTAGAATCAAACGGATGATCTTTTACATAAAGTGTCTTCAGATAATTATTCGGGTTTTTTCCACCTGATGGAACATCACATGGTTTATCCGGCATATTTTCATATATTGGAATAGAAAATACCATAGGCATATCTTTATCTATCGCCCCATATGCTGCCACTGTTTTTGTCGCCTCATTATTTGGTGCCTCTATATTCCCCATATACTGATGATTATATCTGTTCTTTGACGTTACATTAAATTTTTCCAGATACAATGTATTTTGTCCTATATTTATATAATTTTTTCCAATATACTGCGCACCGCCTACAATCGATTTATATCTGTTATTCCAGGGACGAAGATATGTTGTTCCTGTCTTTGCCCATCGCAGACCATTTGCAACGGCTCCTCCTGCTACAACACTGTTGTTAGCACCAATATTGTAGAAATTATATATTCCCTTATATCCGGCAACTGTGCCTGACACAGAACTACTCATTTTAACCGGACTTATAACAACTTCCTGCTTAACTCTCGATGCAAGATGATACGGACTTACTTTTGATTTTTTTGCCGCTGTCATAAATGTCTTAGAATATTTAACACTTACACTTTTTCCATTACTCGTATATGTGTATTTTTTATTGTGCATAGGAGTGTTATTTAAAATATTTTCCACACCACTCTGTGTCTGGCTGTCACTCTGATATTCAAGACTCTCAAACTGAAAAATTCCTCTTTCATCCAGGAAATTTCTCGGATCCATATAATATTTTACAGCCTTTTGTGATGCTGTCACCCATATACTTCCATCATATGGTATATATTTGTCAGTTTTCCAGTTATATGCTTTTGCCGCTGTAGATTTCCATGCATAAGATTTATTTATGCTAAGCAGATTTAATCCTACTTTCGACTCATTTTTTATAACGTCAGACCAGTTAAGCCCTGTTTTATATGGTTTAAACTGCCAATATGGATACTTCTCATGTAACTTTACAAGCTCTGTTATATAATCATCTGGAAATCCATTATTTTTAAGTTCCTTTTTAAATTCCGCTGCTGTCTCTGGTTTCGATGACGGTTTTTCTGTTTCTGCCGGCTTTTCAGTCTGCTGTGGCTTTCGTGTAGCTGTAGCTGCCGCCTTTTCGTCCCTGACAATCTGAAAATAAACATTATCTGCCTGAACATAACCTTTATATGTAACCTTAGCTGAAATAATATTTATACAAAAATACTTCTTTTCATTAAAAAACTTCTGAGCCGTTATTACAAACTGTGTTCCTTTGGGCACAAGCACACTTTTTCCTGAGTTGTTCACAACAACAGTATTCTTCAAAGGATCTTTATACAAAGTTAATGCCTTACTGCTTTTTGACATTCCCGGAAGCCCGCTTCCATATGTAACATCAATAGTATCAGACTCAATATATCCTTTATAAGATGTTCCCTCATATTTGAATGCAGCATAATACCATCTTTTCTTTTCTGAATATTTTTCTGAATATATCCTTACCTTTCTTTTTGCAGGAAGTGTTATCTTTTCTTTATTATGTGTCAGATACACCTTTGAAGTATTCAGATTTTTTCTGACATCTATTTCCGACATCGTATATCCCACTATAGATGAATATGTCTTTCCGGTCTTAAATTTAAGATAGTCCTTACTGACATAACCACTCAAACTCTTGCTGTTTTGTACAAATTTTATATGATACCAGCTTCCATTTTTTCCTATAACTGTAACCCTCTGCCCATCAGAAAGTACAACACTGGTACCTCCTGATCTGAGCTTGGAATAATATGTTGCCGGACCTGTTCTTACATTAAGATACCCCTTTACGCTTACTACTCCTATTCCTTCTGCCTTCAATGTTTCATGCCTGCCTATAATTCCTGACATTAGCAAAACACAAAATACCGTAATTATAATAAATATATATTTCTTCTTCAAAGGCATCTAAACATTATCTCCTTTTTAACGTTTTTGTGTATTATAATGCATCAATGTGTCATTTCATTGCTTATTACTTCATAAGTTCCCTCAACTGCTCCGTATCAAATTTATAATGCGAACCGCAGAACTGACAATTCACCTCTATAGGTTTTCCGTCATCTATCATTTCCTGTAAGTCTTTCTTACCGATACTTGCTATCGCCTTCGATACTCTCTCAACTGAACAGTTACACTTATACTGTGTAGGAACAGTCTCAAGTATTTCCACATCCATACCCTCAAGCACATAGTTTAATATATCCTCCGGAGTCATTCCCTTATCAAGCATCTCTGTAACCGAATGAACTTCATCAAGTCTTGCTTCAAGCTTGTCAATAACCTCATCATCAGTATTTGGCATAACCTGAATGATAAATCCACCCGCCTGACGCACATGGTTATCCTTATCCATGAGAACTCCAAGACCGACAGAAGAAGGAACCTGCTCAGATGTAGCAAAATAGTATGTCAGGTCTTCCGCAATCTCACCCGATACAAGATGTGTCTGTCCATTGTAAGGTTCTCTAAGACCTATATCTTTTATAACATTTAAAAATCCCGGTCCGAGCGCACCAGAAACATCAAGCTTTCCCTGTGCATTTGGGGGAAGTATAACATTTGGATTGTTTACATACCCCTTTACATCTGCATTTGAATCTGCTGTAACAGTTATTCCACCGATAGGACCACCACACTCTATCTGAAGTGTAAGTACATCTTTCTCCCCCTTCATCATGCTGCCCATCATTGAAGCAGCTGTAAGAAGTCTGCCTATAGCCGCTGTTGCAACTGGACTTGTGTTGTGAATAGCCCTTGCTTTCTCAACAATATCCTTACTTGTAACTGCAAATGCTCTAAGCTGATGATCTGCCGCTGTTGCTCTAACTATATAATCTTTATATTCACTCATTGTTAATCTCCGTTTCTTTTTATATTTATTTTAACTTGTAGCAGTTCAGCTATCTCAATCAGGTCGCTGTACCACAAAATAAATCCTCTCACTATCCTCTTTTGCCGCATTTTCTGTAAAAGCATCATAAACGGCAAGACATGAAAGCCCTGCCTTTTCAAGACAATCTTTCACATTCTGAACATCATATGCTCTCTGATGATGTACTTCTTCAGACCTCTCAAAAAGATCATTCTCATCATCAACAAGACTATATATCGTAAGCAGATATTCGTTGATGCCCGTATCCTTATCAAATTCATTTTCCCAAATAAAACTTGCATTCTCTCTGTTTTCTGCTATCGTCCTGTTGCCAAGTACATTTTCATAAAAGTGTCTCGTTTTCATATCAAAAATAAAAATTCCTCCAAAATCAAGAAAAATCTTTACCTTTTCAAATACCCTAAGAAGATCATTTTCATCCGTGATATAATTCATGCCATCACAGATACACACCATAGCAGCGGCAGTACCATAAAGGTCAAGCTCACGCATATCCTGATTTAAGAACAGAATCCCACTTTCATCTTCGCTCATTTTTGCAGCTTTCTGAGAATACTCTGAAAAATCTTTTAAATCATCAGACTCATCTTCATTTTCATCTGTAATTTTCTCAAAACTCTGACAACAATACTTCTGCCTTGCCACCTCAAGCATCTCATATGACATATCGACACCTATCATATCATACCCATCATCCGCAAGCAGTTTTGTCATCGTACCCGTACCGCAGGCAAGATCTGCCACGATTCCGTCTTTAATACCATATTTTATCAATAATTTATGAAGATAATCATGCCACTGTTCATATGGAATATTGTCCATAAACTCATCATAAACATAGGCAAATTCTCCATATATCTCATCCTGTTCCATAATATACCTCATTTTCTCTGTTTTCATGAAACTTTTTCGCGTCAGATTATATGCTCTATATAAATTCATCGTTTATCCACACCGTAAGTCTGAGCAATAACATAAATCCTGATGCTTTAATAATGCTTTTATATGTTAGCACAACATGACATTATGTGCAAACGCAAACATTATATTTTAAATATACAAGCACAAATTGTGAAAAAACACTTTAACTATAAAAAAGCTAAAAGAAGAACATGATAATATTCTTCTTTTAGCTTTTTTCACTCAATCATCAATCAAGCAACATTTTTGTTCATATTTTTCCAAAAATTCCTGTTTCCCAATAGTATGTATTTCTCTATATAAAAATCCCTTGAATTTTTCTAACCCAAATAATATTCTTGTTTCTGTGTCTATCTTTGCCATTTCTCTCATCTTAGTTTTAAATTTTGAAAAACTTTTACTTTGATTTTCTTTATTTTCATCACTAATGGCATCATCTGATAAAGCAAACGCATCTACTGAACTTAAACTTTTTTTATTTCTGTATTCTTTACAAATTTGTTTCCATTGTTGACGAATACCCTAATCTCGACTTGATCGGTAATGTAAGGTCAGATTCTGTTATTTATGATCTGGCACCGGTTATCGCCTTAAAAATTGACTCTTTCGCATGATTAAACTCTCTGTTTCCTGTCTTTTAATTTCCTATAACAACGAGAAAATGAGCAACAACCGCTGTTTCGAAAGAATGTTTACAGACATTCTCCCTGAACGAATCACGCATCATTGCCCATCTCTCGATATATTTCATCCCTGACAGCATGGTAAAGAACAAGTTGTCATTTTTCTTATCCATAAAACTGCCTATTTATTAAGGTGATATTACTTTTACTCTTTACCTCTCAAGCATCTTCTTGATAAACGCCCCCGTATAAGACTTCTTACTTTTTGCCACCTTTTCAGGGGTGCCCTTTGCTATTACTGTTCCTCCTTTTGCTCCACCCTCAGGTCCTAAATCGATTATATAATCCGCCGTTTTTATAACATCAAGATTATGCTCTATTACTATAACTGTATTGCCATTATCAGTAAGTCTCCTCAATATGTCAACAAGTTTGTGTACATCAGCAAAGTGAAGTCCTGTTGTCGGTTCGTCAAGCACATATACAGTTTTTCCGGTACTTCTCTTGCTAAGTTCTGTTGCAAGTTTGATTCGCTGTGCTTCTCCACCCGAAAGCGTGGTTGACGGCTGACCGAGTTTTATATAGGAAAGTCCTACCTCATAAAGTGTTTCTATCTTTCTTCTGATAGTTGGTACTGCCTCAAAGAATGTGAGTGCTTCCTCCACTGTCATATCAAGTACATCATAAATACTCTTTCCCTTATACTTTACATCGAGCGTTTCTCTGTTGTATCTCTTTCCACCACACACTTCACAAGGCACATACACATCCGGCAGGAAGTTCATCTCTATCTTTATGATTCCGTCACCATGACAGTTTTCACATCTGCCGCCTTTCACATTAAAGCTGAAACGACCTTTCTTATATCCTTTCGCTTTTGCGTCCGGTGTGGCTGCAAACAGATCCCTTATCATATCAAATACTCCCGTGTAAGTCGCAGGGTTTGAACGTGGTGTCCTTCCTATCGGTGACTGATCTATGTTGATAACCTTATCAAGCTGTTCAAGTCCCTCAACACCGCTGCATAGTCCCGGAATAGTTCTCGCTCTGTTTAACTGTTTTGCCATTGACTTGTAAAGTATCTCATTTACAAGTGAACTTTTTCCTGAACCCGAAACTCCGGTCACACATGTCATAACTCCCGTCGGAAACTCTACATCGATATTTTTAAGATTATTCTCTTTTGCACCTTTTACCTTTATCCAGCCTGTAGGCTCTTTTCTTGTCTCTGGAACAGGTATCTTTTTTCTACCGCTTAAGTAGTCTCCTGTTATCGACTCCTTACATTCCATGATATCCTTAGCCGTTCCTGTCGCAATGACCTTGCCGCCATGCGAACCTGCCCCCGGCCCTATATCAACTATATAATCAGCTGCAAGCATCGTATCTTCGTCATGTTCTACAACTATAAGCGTATTTCCAAGGTCTTTTAACTTCATCAATGCACCAAGAAGTTTATCATTGTCCCTCTGATGAAGTCCGATACTCGGCTCATCAAGTATATATGCAACTCCTACAAGTCCCGAACCGATCTGTGTCGCAAGTCTGATGCGCTGTGCTTCGCCGCCAGAAAGACTTGCCGTGTATCTTGAAAGAGAGAGATATTCAAGACCAACTTCAACAAGAAATCCAACTCTTGCCTTTATCTCCTTAAGCACAACCTTTCCTATATTTAGCTGATTCTTTGTAAGTTCAAGGTTATCAAGATAATTCTTAAGGTCGATTATCGAAAGCTCTGTTATCTGTGCGATATTTTTATCACCGACTGTAACAGCAAGTGCTTCAGGGCGGAGTCTTTTTCCTTTACAAGCCTTACACGGAGTTATCCTCATAAAGCTCTCATATTCTTTTTTGGTGCTCTCTGATGCAGTTTCCCTGTATCTTCTCTCAACATTTTTAATAATTCCCTCAAATACAACATCATAGACACCCACACCACGCTGTCCCCTGTAATGTACCTGAACACTTCTTCCATCAGTTCCATGCATAAGCATATGTCTGATATTCTCAGGAAGATCCTGATACGGAGTACTAAGATCAAACTTATATTCTTCTGCAAGTGCATCGAGTACACATCTTGCATAGCTTGTCTTGTTTGTAACAGACTGCCATCCATTTACAACAAGTGCACCTTCAGCAATGCTTAAAGATGGATCAGGTATCATAAGTTCCTCGGCAAACTCCATCTTATATCCGATACCATGACATACTTCACAGGCCCCAAAAGGATTGTTAAATGAAAATGTCCTTGGTTCTATCTCATCAATGCTTATACCACAGTCAGCACATGAAAAACTCTGGCTGAACCTAAGCTGTTCCTTTTCCGGAATATCAACTATAAGAAGTCCGTCAGAAAGTCTCATGACATTTTCAATAGAGTCAGTAAGCCTCTTCTCAATACCTTCTCTAACAACAAGCCTGTCCACCATTATCTCTATATCATGTTTCTTATTCTTCTCAAGTTTTATATCCTCTGACAGATCATAGATATGACCGTCAACAACAACTCTTACATAGCCGCTCCTTCTCGCACTTTCAAAAACTTTGACATGTTCACCTTTTCTTCCTCTTACAACAGGTGCAAGAAGCTGTAACTTTGTTCCCTTTTCTAGTTTCATGATCTCATCACATATCTGGTCAACTGTCTGTCTCTTTATCTCTTTTCCACACTTTGGACAATGTGGGATACCAACTCTCGCATAAAGCAGTCTGAAATAATCATAGATTTCCGTAACTGTGCCAACTGTCGAACGTGGATTTCGATTTGTAGACTTCTGGTCAATGGAAATTGCCGGTGGAAGCCCCTCTATCTTTTCCACATTCGGCTTTTCCATAAGACCTAGAAACTGTCTTGCATATGAAGATAATGACTCCATATATCTTCTCTGTCCCTCAGCATAGATAGTATCAAACGCAAGAGATGACTTTCCCGAACCGCTAAGCCCCGTAAGAACCACAAACTCATCCCTCGGAATATCAACATCAATATCCTTAAGATTATGCTCTGCCGCCTTTCTTATCTTTATATACTTCTTAACTTCCTCATGTTTTGCCATAAAAAACCTCATTTCTAAGCAGACTATCAAAACTTTGTAAAACTGTCCGCCTTTGCTCAAAGACAGACAGAAATGTAATACCAATGATAATACATATTTTTCGCACATAATATGTCGAACATGTATGCGTTCATCATATCATCAATCAACTAGGATTTCAAGTACATACGTTCGTTTTTCTATACCTTCAAACTACGCGTACTCTCTCAATGAGAAATCCATCTATTTGTTACATAATATCCATCTGCCCACAAAAACATATTACTGTTCATATCTACGATGCAATCAGCAGCAATTACAGCTCATCCATTCTAAATATATTGTTGCAGTTCTACCATTTTTTTATTATAATAATGTTATATTTTACGTGATAATATTATTCAGAAAGGTCGTGAATAATGCTTAAATTTAAAAATCGTGTGATTGCCGTATGTTGTGCGGCAATCGATAGTGATTACACTGAGCACTATATGAACTATTTTGTTGAATTTTCAAAAAAATATAATTTTAAAATTTTATTTTTCCGTTCTTTTAGTGATCTTTACCGCGCAAGAAGTGGCGGTAAACATGATGAAGGCGAAAGTTATATTTTTAACCTTATAAACCATAAACTCATTGATGCAATGATAATCCTCTCAGAAACGATCAAATGTCAGAAAGTACGTGACGAGATCGTATCTGAGGCAATTGAAAATAATATACCTGTTATATCAATAGACCGCCCTCTTGAAGGATGTTATAATATCAGTTACGACTACAAATCAGCTTTAGAAAAGATATTATGCCATCTCATTGAAGACCATCATTACACAACAATAAATTTTATAGCTGGTATCAAAGGCAACTATTATTCAGAAGAGCGCATTGAGATATATAAAAAAGTCCTAACTGAACATGGTATTCCTATCGAGGAAGAACGTATAGGTTATGGTAGTTTCTGGAAGGCTCCTACTAAACATGTTATCAAACAGTTTATGGAAAGTGATCTTCCTATGCCTCAGGCTATCGCATGCGCCAATGATATTATGGCTATAACAGCTTTTCACACACTATCTGATGCCGGATACAATATACCTGAGGATATTGCCATAACAGGTTTTGATGGTTTAACCTCGGCAATTGACCATTTTCCGCCGATCACAACAGCACAACATGACTTTAAGAATGCTGTAATATTATCTTTTGATTTATTAAATGATCTGTTTAACGGAAAAGAAATCCCTAAGCAGAACATTCTTCCATCAAAAGTTATGATAGGCGGTTCATGCGGATGCAATCAGAAAAACTTAAAACAATACAGTAATCTGTCATACAAATTAAACAACAAATTTGATAACCAGATATACTTCAATGATCATCAGATAAACATGTCGGCAGATCTTACTGACAACAATTCTTTTCAGGGTGTTTTTGATACACTTACACACTATGAAAAATTTTTCTGCAGTCATCGCTTCTGGCTCTGTATTGTTGATAACTTTCTGACAGAGGAAGAGGAATTATCCGACATACTTGATGAACAGACATACTCACATTCAGGCTACTCAAACCATATGGATGTGGTTTTATCAAAACACGATACAGTATGGCAGGGTATGACTGATTTTGAAACTGTTAATCTTCTTCCAAATCTTGAACAGATTCTTGAAGAAGAAGACAATATCATGTTTGTTCCATTACATGTATTAAGTCACACAATAGGATATGTAGCATTTGTATATGAACCTGACAAAATAAATATGGAGCAGCTCTATCAGTTTCTTATGAATGTAAGCAATTCACTTGAGACCATGAAAGTTCACCAAAGACAGCAGAATATTATATCAAACCTTGAAAACAAATATATTCATGATCCACTTACAGGTCTTTTGAACAGACGTGGTTTTTACCAGAAAGTGCTACAGCAGTTTAAACAATGTGTAACAGAACAAAAACATTTTATTGCAATATCGATCGATCTTAATGGTTTGAAAAAGATAAACGATACTTATGGTCATTCTGATGGAGATATCGCCATTTCGGCAATAGGAAATATACTTATAAAATCAAGTATATGCGACGAAACCTGTGCAAGATTTGGTGGTGATGAATTTGTTATGGCGGGGCCTCTCGCGGATAATCTCGATGCCACTGACTTTTTAGATAAGATTCATGAGAATATAAATATTTTTAATGAAACACACGATTATCCATATAATGTCAGTGCAAGTATCGGCATCATAACCGGTGTACCAACAGAAGATATCTCACTTGATGATTTCATAAAAGCGGCCGATGAAGAAATGTACAAAGATAAAGTCCTTCATCATCAGCTCAGAAAAGATTGAACACATTTAAAATTGACATATTTACAAAAAAACATGTGTACCTGAATTGGCACACATGTTTTTCTTAATAGTGTTAAATACTGTTATTTATATATTCTCTTATCGCATTGTCATCCTCAGGCATCTGGCATCCTACAATGTATATTCCTTCATTTTCAGAGCAGCGGATAACCTTTCCTTCGAGTATATTATGCTTTGGAAGATCAAAATCTTCAATTTCAATTTTTATCTTTGCATCCTTATTTTCCTTAAAATATGCATCCCTTGTCAACAAGGCAAAACCATTTGCACTTATATTTTCAAGTCTTCCAGCTATTGTCTTTCCGGAATCCTGCAATATGATCTTACATTTATTGTTTATATCCATACGAGGATACTTTCTTCTGTTCTTTATCTTCGGTCTTGATGTTACTGTTATTTCAAAAGTATTAGACCCTTCACCCTTTATCTGAGAGATATTCGCATTTTTCCACATATAAAGCACATTTCCAACTGTTATCTGCAACTGACAATCTTTCTTTTTGTCCATATCATTTGCCTTAGGAAACTTTACAACCACCTTATCATCATGTTGCTGTAACACATCACCATGAAGTATATCCATATCATTTTCCGTGCCTTCTTTTGGTATCGAAACCTGTGCTTTCATTCCTGGCTGAATATCTTCAATACCCATAAATCCACCTATACCAAGCTCACACATAAGAGCCTCAACAACCTCTTCAATATCATTTATGTTTGTCATAGACTCTTCATATTTACTAAGCATACGGTTACTTACTTCATTTGAATATGAAATACAATCTGTCATATCAGAAACAATACCTGACACATCATCCATATTGCCTACAAGCTGATGGTTTGAACCTTCCACCTCTTTCATCGCCGCATCAATTTCCTGAATATGACTTTCAAGCAGTTTTGAATCATCATTTATCTTAACAACATTCTTTCCAGTCTTTGTTACCTTCTTAAATGTCTCCTGAACAAGCTTTATTGTCTTTTCCATAGATGCTGTCATCTTATCTGATGTTTTCTGCAGCCTTATAAGCGCAGCTTCTATCTGACCTGATGAAGACTGAGTTTCTGTACTAAGTGAAGTTATCTGCTGTGCTACAACTCCAAATCCTCTTCCGGCTTCTCCTGCTCTTGCCGCCTCAATAGACGCATTCAATGCAAGGAGTGCAGTCTGTTCAGTAATCTCTTCTATCTTGCCTGTCTCAAGTTTAACTCTCTCAAACTCCTCTCTGAAGTTTTCAAGTATCTGCCCCATATCGGAAGCAAGATCAGTCATTGCATGTGTCGTCTCAACAAGACTTTCAAGATCATCTGAACTATTCTTGGCATGTTCACCTGATTCCACAGTTAAACTTACCATCTGCTCTATCATTTCTGCAACATGCTGTGCCTGTGAATTGATATCTGTAGTCATGTCTACAGAAGAAGATGTCGTCTCTTCAAGTCTTCCATTATTATCAGTAAGTTTTGTCATTCCATCTACAACCACATTTGCACTGTGTGTATTCTCAACAGAAATTTCTCTTACTACTGATACACCATTCATAATCAAATTGCTCGCTGTCTTAACTTTTTCAACAGTAGTGATAACACGCTGTAAGTCAGCCTTTATACTGTTTGTCATAGCACCATCTGATTCATTAAGATGATGTATTGACATAACATAGCAGATGTAACAAAGAATTATAGCTGACAATTCAAGCTGATAATTTTTCATATCTGTTGCTGAATTATATCCGCACATTACATGATATACAGAGCTTATTATGATAATGATAGAATTTACAATACCACAATAAACCATGAACTTACGATTTTTGTAAAGTACAAGAAGGCTTGTAACCGGAAGTATATATGTAAATGCAATTGGTGATTCTGTAGTACTTATAACAAATGTATAAAAAATTCCATAACCTATTACGAGATTGTATTTATACAGATCCGTTTCCCAACCCTTAATTCTTAAAAGGATTTCTCCTGAAACTATTGGAATCCAGCAAAGTGCAAGAAATATTCCATAATATGCTGCCGAATTCAGTCCATTGGCTACATCTGAGCCATAGTTGGCAGAAAGAAGTATCGCAAATATAAACCATATGCGCCTAGCCTTTCTATTTGCTTTTTCTTTAAAAACATTTTCATCGTAATTCATAAAAATCACCTCCGCATATTTAAATCCCATAAATCTATCGGATTTATTTATCTTTGCAATTCATGAAAAATTCTGACATCTCATTTATTATTTCGCCACTCTCTTTAAGTTCAGGTTCAAACACACTGAACGCATGTGTAAGTTCCGGCTTTTTCTCAAAATTTATCATTTTATGATATTTATCATTTTTCTTAAGTGCTTTTGTAAAATTAATCGTATAATGTTTTAAATTGTCATTTTCACTTGTCACCAAAAAACAAGGTGGGAGTGCTTTTACCAATTCTGGATTTTCCGGATTTACATATTTGGCAAAACTTCCCTTTTTATAGTTTTTTCCATAAAGATACTTTGGCAGAAACAATCCAAGTTTATCAAACTTGTTAGTATAAAACATGCCACTTATAAGACCAAGTGCTTTTATATGTATCGCCGATGCATTAACCTTCGCAGCCTTTGCTATCTCTTTGCAGTTTATCATCGCCGTCGTATATGTGAGCAGACATGCTCCGCCACTGTCACCCACTGCAAAAATTTCTTTCTCATCTCCGTTGTATTTTGATACATTTTTCAAAATATAATCAAATGCTCTTGATAGATCTTCACATTGATCATAAAACATACAATCTGGCACAAGACGATATTCTACACTAAATATTACATATCCAAGTTTGCATAACTTCGCACAAAAATACCTGTTAAATTCCTTACTTCCAAGAATAAGCCCCCCGCCGTGGACATTTATTATAACAGGCAGTTTTTTGTCATCCACCCCTTTAGGTCTGTAAATATCCATTCTATGTGCCTTATCACCATCATCAAGATATACTATATTTTTATGTTCTTCAACATCATCCGGAAATACCAGTCTTTTTTCTCTCTCTTTTTGTTCCTTAAAAAAATCAGCCCGCTGCTTATAAAAAACCTTTGTAATACTGTGGCTCATATGTACTCTCCTGCTTGTTTATCTAATTTAATATCATAGAAAACTATAAGTAAAGCGGGATATCATCTAAAACTATGACAGCCCCGCTCAAAATTATGTTACCCTAACAGTGCCTTATCATTTGAAAATTCTTCACCACTTACTTCCTCAAATTTCTGAAGCAGATCTTCAACAGTAAGTTTCTTTTTCTCTTCTCCCTTAATATCAAGTATAACCTGTCCCTCATTCATCATTATAAGACGATTTCCATGCACGATAGCGTCTCGCATATTATGTGTAACCATCATTGCCGTAAGGTTGTTTTCAGCAATTATATTGTCTGACAATTCAAGAACCTTCGCAGCCGTCTTAGGATCAAGTGCCGCCGTATGCTCATCAAGCAAAAGAAGTTTAGGCTTTTTGATCGTAGCCATAAGAAGCGTGAGTGCCTGTCTTTGTCCACCTGATAAAAGACCGACTTTTGAAGTCATTCTGTCCTCAAGACCAAGATCAAGTTTAGCAAGCATTTCTCTGTACTTTTTCTTTTCAGATTTGGTGACTCCCCATCTTAAACCTCTTCTCTGCCCTCTTCTCGCAGCCAGTGCAAGGTTTTCTATAATCTCCATTGTAGCCGCCGTTCCATTCATAGGATCCTGAAAAACTCTTCCAAGATAAGGTGCTCTCTTATGCTCTGAAAGCCCGGTCATATTAACTCCATCAATAACAATACTTCCTTTATCTATAGGCCATACACCTGCAACTGCATTAAGTGTTGTAGATTTTCCTGCTCCATTTCCACCGATAACAGTAACGAAATCTCCATCTTCAAGTTTTAAATTCACGCCATTTAAAGCTTTTTTTTCATTTATCGTGCCAAGATTAAATGTCTTATACACATTTTTTAGTTCTAACATTCTCAGGCACCTCCCTTTGCAGCTTTTCTATATGAATTCTTAGCTTTTCCTCTGAGATATGGTACTGCAAGGAATATTGCAACCACCATAGCTGAGAACATTTTCATGTCGATAGTAGGAAGACCAAGCCACAATACAAACTGAATAACTATGTAGTAGATTATACTTCCAACTGCAACAAATGCGAGTCTTCCACTGAAATTAAGCTTCTTTCCAAATATTGCTTCACCAAGCACCTCTCCGATAATAACTGATGCAAGACCGATAACGATCGAACCTCTACCCATATTAACATCGAAGTTTCCCTGATACTGTGAAAGAAGACCTCCTGCAAATCCTACAAGTCCATTAGAAAATACAAGTGCTATAACCTTTGCAACATTGGTATTTATACCTTGTGCTCTCGACATATTCGGGTTGCATCCTGTCGCTCTGATAGTAAAACCAAGTTCCGTTCCAAAAAACCAGTACATAAGAGCTATAACTATCACAAGTATTACAACGACTGCAACTATCGTAGCTGGATTGTCACGACCTGTGACAACAAGCTTATACATGTCTACATTTACCGCCTGATTTGCTTTTCCCTCTGATATATTCAAGTTTATCGAATATAATGAAAGCTGTGTAAGGATACCGGCAAGTATGTCAGGAATTCCAAGCACCGTATGTAATATACCGGTAATAAGACCTGCGAGCATACCTGCAACAAATGCAACTGCAACTGCCGCGATCGGATTCCATCCTTTCAAAATAAGCATGACCGTAACAACACCACCTGTTGCCATAGTTCCATCAACTGTAAGATCGGCAAAATCAAGTATCTTAAAAGTCAAAAACACTCCTATCGCCATAATTCCCCAGATAAGACCCTGGGCTACAGAACCGGGTAACGCGCGAACCAGCGCAGTAATATCCTGGGCGCATACCACTGGAATTAAACTGTACATTTTTCTCCTCCGTTCTGTCGGTTTCTAACCTCCGACACTTTATATTACGTTTGGGTATATGACTTTTTTCGTCAAAGCCCTAATAGATTTATTATATTATAATTATTATTATAAAAGCAATGAAAATGTATATTTATTGTTTATTTTTTGTGTTTTTTGCCTCATCTCCACTGTCTTTTTTTATAGTATCACCTGTAGCAATCTTTGTTCCTTTTTTCATCCCACCTATACTGGCACCACCAACATAGTAATCCTTCTGCGGTTTAGGTGAAACAGTTTCCTGCACATCTGAACTATATGCGCTTTCAAGCCCCCACTTTCCATGCCTTTCAACGATAAAATAGTGAGCAACCATAGTAAATGCAAGAATGACTACAACCATGATAACTATCTTTCTTCCACGCCCATGCATCCAGTCCCTGATTTTTGCCATATTTATTTTCTATCCCATGCTTTCTATATCTTTTATGATCATTCCTGACATAGGTGGACACTCAACATGAATATTTCCATTTACAACAGAATAAACTTTTGCCTCGTCAGAATATCCATCTCTGCTGCTCAATATAAGTCTTGCCATACGTGTCTCATGAATAACACCGAGTCTCCATACTGGTATATCAGCCTCACGAACTTCATCACTGCTGTTTATCATAACAACAATCTTATCACTCTCATCAAATCTTCCATAACCTATCAGTTTATACTGACCTTTCAAAAACATGATAGATCCCGTCTTAAATACCTGATAATCTTTGTGTATTCGTATAAGTTGTCTGTGAAATTCAATAAGATCCTGGTCTTCTCTTCCCCAGGGATATGTTCTTCTGTTGTCAGGATCTGTCCAGCCACACAGACCAGCTTCATCACCATAATATATAGTAGGTGCCCCCGGCCATGTCATCTGTATCATGACACCAAGTCTGAAAAGTGCCTTATCTATTCCCTCATCAGCTGCCTGTGGACCCACACTCGCTGTTCTTCCAACTCTGTGATTTGTTCTTGTCATAAATCTTGAATGGTCATGATTTGAAAGTTCATTCATGGCAACCTGAAGTGACTGGGTGTTAAACCTTGTCATATAATTTCTCATAGAACCAAAGAATGCATCAGCATTACCAAGAAGATCTTCTCTATACTCATCACTGTGCTTTTCAACACCAGTCAAAAACCATGTAATAGGCTCCATAAAGGCATCATAGTTCATAACTGTATCCCACTGGTCACCTCGAAGCCAGCTTGTCGGATCCCCATAATGCTCTGCAAGCACGATCGCCTCTGGATTTGCCTCCTTGACATTTCTCCTGAACTCTTTCCAAAAATAATGATTATACTCCTGTGACTGACCAAGATCTGCTGCCACATCAAGTCTCCATCCATCAACATTGTATGGTGGTGAAACCCATTTTCTTGCTATATGCATGATATAATCAAATAGAAGTGGCGAATCTTCATAATTCAGTTTCGGAAGTGTATCATGTCCCCACCATCCGTCATAGTGATAATTGTACGGCCACATATCTTCATTAAATCTGAAAAATGTTCTGTATGGACTTTCAGCTGATACATATGCTCCCTTTTCATATCCTTTTGCATCTTCATATATACACTCTCTGTCAAGCCATTTATTAAAAGAACCACAATGATTAAAAACTCCGTCAAGGATAACCTTCATACCTCTTTTGTGAACTTCCTCAACAAACTTTGCAAAAAACTCGTTGCTCGCTTCAAGATTTTCCTTATCCGTAACTCTGCATACATACTTTGTCGCATATTTATTAGGATAGGTACCATCACACATAAGATTTCCCTGGTCATCCCTGTGCAAAACCTCGCCCTCATCTTTCACGATTTTTCCAAAATGTGGATCAATGTAGTCATAATCCTGAATATCATATTTATGATTAGATGGTGACACAAAAAGCGGATTAAAATAAATCGCATCGACACCAAGTCCCTGCAGATAATCAAGCTTCTGCCAGACACCAGCTATATCACCGCCATAAAATTCCCTGACACCCATGGAAGCAGGATATTTAAACCAATCCTCGACCTTGTCAGTGCCCTCACCAATATAGACATATTCATCTTTTTCAACATCATTTGATCTGTCACCATTATAAAAACGGTCAACATATATCTGATAAAAAACTGCACCTTTCGCCCAATCAGGTGTATGAAATGAAGGGGTTATAGTAAAGTTATAATAAGGCTCCACTCCACTGCATACCCCAACACTGTTGTAATAACATACCACACTTCCACTTGTAACTTCAAAATAATAATCTATCATTTTGTCAGTAAGTTCTATTGTACTCTCATAATAATCAAACATCCTGTCATTGTATACTTTTTCCATCTCTATACGCGTGTCAGTGCATACAACAAGAACTACCTTATCGATATTTTCCCTGCCTGTTCTAAATCTTATCTTAACACTCTCATTTGCTTCCGGTTCAGAGGGGATACGATATCTCGATGTCCCATCACTAAAAAGTGCCTGAGGGTTAAATATAGTTGTAAGATTATCGATAAAAAGCTGTGTTTTCATAGCTTTTGTCATCTTCGCAAGTCTTACATTCAAATCCATAATATCACTCCTATAAAATAAACTCCGTTTACAGATATTTTACTACAATTGCTGACTGTCCTCAACAAGTGTTTTCAGATATTTCAATAAATTTTCTTTTGTATTTGCCTCCGGTTCATCCAAAACTTTATCAAGCATACTTTTTAGAATATCACCCATTTTAGGGCCAGGTTTTACCCCTGCTGCTATCAGATCAGCCCCCGTCACTGCCAGATCTTTTACCGCCAATGGCTGCGCATTCTCAACAATATACTCAAATCTTTTAACCCCGGAATTTATCTTCGAAAGTTTCTCATCAAGCATTTTATCACTCTGAGATAACACATCCGCATACTCAACGAGAAAAAGCATATTCATAATATCCGCACCTATCTTTGACACGGCACGTCTGAAAGCCCTGTTTGTATCTTCCATACGATAATCATGAAATCTTATAAGTCTACAAGCATTTGATATTGAATCATTATCAAAAGTAAGTCTCCTCATAATCTTTTTTGCCATTTTTTCGCTTTCCTGCGGATGACCATAAAAATGACCGACACCATTTTCATCAACAGTCATTACTGCGGGTTTTGCGATATCATGTAGAAGCATTGTCATGCATAATATCGTCTGCTGCTTTTTATCCATTTTTCCAGCGAGCCTTTTCGCTGTCTCTAATACATCACCAGGTATCTTGTCGTATATCTTCCTATTAAAAGTAACTCCAAAAAAGCAATTCATTATCTCAATTCCATATATACTATGCTCACCGACTGTATATATGTGATGTGGATTTTTCTGCTGTGTTTGCATTGCAGTATCAAGTTCAGGCAAAAAATATTTTGTCATTCCCGTATAGTAAGCATCCCTTATCCTTCCCGCCTCTTTTGAAACAAGCAGTTTTGTAAGTTCAACTCTTATTCTCTCTGCACTTATACTTTCTAGATGACTGGCTCTTTTAATGATAGCCTCTCTCGTTTTTTCTTCTATTTCAAATCCAAGCTGCCCTGCAAATCTCACAGCCCTGAGCATTCTGAGTGCATCCTCATCAAATCTCTGGCCTGCATCACCCACACATCTTATTATACCATCCTTGAGATCTTTAATACCGCCAAATTCGTCGACAAGCCCCCTATTATCGTTGTAAGCCATTGCGTTTATCGTAAAATCACGGCGTTCAAGGTCAAGTTTGAGATTATCAGTAAACTCCACCTTCTTTGGATGCCTGTTATCTTCATACTCACCATCTATACGATATGTCGTAACCTCATAACCAATATGCTCAAGCATAACTGTAACCGTACCATGTTGTATTCCGGTATCAATTGTTTTCTTAAACAATTCTTTTATCTGAAATGGCTTTGCAGATGTAGTAATGTCCCAATCTTGTGGTTTTCTGCCAAGAAGTGTGTCTCTGACACATCCGCCTACTGCATATGCTTCATATCCTGCCTGTTCAAGTTTACTAATAATATATGAAACATTTTTCGGTAATATCATATTCATTTCTCTCACCTCGCCAAAATATATATTATAATAACCCGAAATGTACTGGTTTGACAAATGTTTATTTTTTGATGGGGTGGTAAACGGACGCCGATAATTAATTTTAAAAAAGCTGCCGCACTAGCGATTACAAATCGTTAATGCGGTAACTTCTCTTTTTCAAACAGCCTTATACCACTTAAACCACTGCATGTTCAAAATAAAGTACACTCTTTTCATACAATGTTCCTGCCATATTATCAACATTACTAATATCTTTTCCTTTTTTATAATCAACCGTTTTTCCATTTGAGTCTATGTAACGATAAAGTTTATTGCCCTCATAATAAGCCCTGAACTCTTTTACACCTTTTGAAGTTTTCTTGTAAGCAAAGGCAAACACTAACCCACCACCTTTGCTGTCAAAATAAAACTCCGATGTATATCCCTTTATATGCACATCATCCTCAAAATTTCCTGCATATGTAATTGCTTTCACAATCCTGTTACCATTCCAATATTCCGTATAATTTCCTTTTGATGAATACTTTTTATACTTTTTGAGACTTTTATTAACTCCATAATAAACATCTCTGCAATGTTTTATGACTTTATTCAGCTTTTTAGAAGAACTGTTATCTTTTTTATAGTTCTTATCAAGGTATTTTCTTATATTTTTCTTTGTTGCCTTATGTTTGATTATTTTTGCCTTTTTACCTTTTTTCTTTATCTGCCTTACCATTTCTTCATACTTGGCTTTTGTAGTCTTTTTGCCATTAACTTTATACAAATATGGTGCATATACATCCTTTGCCGTTAGTATTTCTTCCGTTGACTTTCTTTTTCCTGTAAGTACATTAAATTCATCGCTTCCATGCTTAGAGCATACCGAAACCATTTTTTTGCCATTAAAACGATAGTAATCTTTGTCATGAGCTGCACCATGATATGTCCATGTATAATAGATATGTAGGTTTGGATAATATGTTCTTCCTCCAGAAAATCCCTCTCCGACCCATTTTGCCTTTCCGTTTACATAAGCATAAATAGCCAAATGATAACCATCATCCTGTGAACAGAGAAACTCCGGTATTTTATCACCATTTAAATCTATCAACGCAAAAGTACATGAATCCATTCCACTTGCAAATTTTGATGTTTTCTTTAATACTTTTACATATGACTTCAATGCTTTTTCTTTTTTTGTCGCAGCCTGTACAGTCGTTTTGTTTCCGGATATTATAGGTACCTCTAACATTGTCACTGTCAGGACTGCAATTAAAATATATGTTGTTAACTTTTTTAATTTACTCATTTGGCGCTCCTTTTTTGTATATTTTTAAAGTTATTCATTTCTCTTGTATAAGATTTTATACTCACAAATTCTAATCAACCCATATATCAAGCTCACACTTATTTTTTGTAACAAACTGACAATTCTTTTTTATCTTTTTATTTTTTCTTAAATTCACAAACTTGATACTGTATACATCAGAATATAGCTTCGCTATCAAATTCTTATATTTCTTTACGGTTATCTTTTTTCCATTAAAGTTACAATGTCCTTTATCCAGATATTCAGCAGTATCCCCACTATCCAGTATATTATATATTTTCAAACGATTTCCATTGATTTTTATACTTGTTATAGGATTTGGATACAGCCATCTATCTGTAGCTAAAGATCCGTCCCTTTTATTAAGCCCCTGTATGCCATATCTCGAACCACCGTTCTTATTGCTTATAATCCTGCCATCTTTCATATAATATAAAAGATACTCATTACCACTGCCACCTCCAAGAAAATCGCCTTCTAAAATCAGCACATTTTTGTCTACTACTCTGACTATTGCATATCGGGAATATGCCGTATATTTATTATCGAATTGCTGCTCATATGTCTTTGCAATCTTCTTCTTTGCGGTTTTATTTATAACCTTCTGAAACTCATTTTTCTCTTTGTTGCTTAATTTTACAGATCCGGTGTATTTCTTTTTCTTAGTGTTCTTTTTTTGTTCTTTAGTATTATCTTTTTTTGTGGTACTTTCATTTTCATTTTTTTCACTAAAATATTTTACATTGATACCGTTGTTTATTGCATATCTCTCAGCACTTGAACCTTTATAACACATAATAACATTATTATACCCATCCATTTTAATAGCATTATCCTCAATAATAACATCCTTTGAATATATTTTCACTTTCAAATCTCCATAAAACGCAAGACTTTTAATTTTTTCAACTCCATCATTTATTGTAACTTCCCTTAATTTGTTATTATAAAATGCCATTTTTCCTATTTCATTAACTGTTCCAGGAATATCTATACTTTCAATATCTGTCTCTGCAAAAGCCCGCTCACCTATTGTTTCAATTCCATTTCCTAATTTCATTTTTTTTAAAGCTGACTTATAAAATGCATAAGATTCAATTTTTTTAACTGTTCCAGGAATAGTTATATTATGTAAAGAAAGAGTACTATAAAAAGCTCCAACACCAATTCTATTTACTGTTGAACTAAATTTTACATCTGTTAAATATCTAAGTCCTCCTGGCGAACCATGCCAAATTATCCCCGCCTTGTTTTTTTTATCAATTTTATAGCATACACCACATGCGTTCTCACCAACACTAGTAATACCTTCACCAAATTCCATTGAATTTATTTCATTTTCCCATTTTCCAAACCATGGGCAATATTCTTCGCCTTGAACTAAACCATATCCCTTATATTCTGTTTGTATATTATGCATATTATCCCACATATCTCCATTTCCCGAAAGTACCACTCTCCCATTATCATTTAAAGAAGCATATATATTATCACCAACCTGTATTCTACTATCTACACTTATTTTTGATGCTTTAACATCTTGTTTTATAGTAATTTGTATCATACTAATAATAATTACACAACAAATAACTATACTAAATATTTTGTTTATCCTTTTTTTCTCTCCATTAATCAACATAATACTTGTATTAACCTCCTTTTTAATTATCATACCATAATTATTGTATTTTGAACATTTTTAATTTAATTTTAGATATTATAACATAATTTTATAATTTTTTTCTTAATTTTTTAACTCAAAAACTACACATGACAACAATAGGTACCATTAATATTCGACTATACTCCTGATTCTAAACATGTTTACATTTTCAATTAAAATACACAAATAATGTGCAAAACACAAATAGGCAACGTCAACACGTTGCCTATAAAAATGTTTTTCTATTAAATTTTATTTTTACAAATACTTCTTCAATACCTCAACCTTATCAAGTTGCTCCCATGGAAGCTTAAGGTCATTGCGTCCAAAATGACCATAAGCTGCTGTCTGCTTGTAGATTGGTCTTCTAAGTTCAAGCATCTTGATAATTCCTGCTGGACGAAGGTCAAAGTTCTCTCTGATCATTTCAACAAGTCTTTCATCTGAGAGTTTGCCTGTTCCAAATGTATCAACCATTATAGATGTTGGCTGTGCAACACCAATGGCATATGAAAGCTGTATCTCACATTTATCAGCAAGTCCTGCTGCCACAATATTCTTTGCAACATAACGTGCTGCATATGCTGCTGAACGGTCAACTTTTGTACAGTCTTTTCCTGAGAATGCTCCGCCACCGTGACGAGCATATCCGCCGTATGTGTCTACGATTATCTTACGTCCTGTAAGTCCGCTGTCTCCGTTTGGTCCACCGATTACAAAACGTCCTGTAGGGTTGATAAAATATTTTGTTTTTTCATCTGTAAGATCCTGTGGAACTACTGGGTCAATTACATATTTACGGATATCTTCATGAATCTGTTCCTGTGAAACATCAGCTGCATGCTGTGATGAGATAACTACAGCATTTACATGAACAGGCTTTCCATCTTCATCATATTCAACAGTAACCTGACTCTTACCATCAGCACGAAGATAAGGAAGTGTTCCATTTTTTCGTACTTCCGTAAGTTTCTTTGTAAGTTTGTGTGCAAGTGAGATTGGATAAGGCATGTATTCCTCCGTCTCATTTGTTGCATATCCGAACATCATACCCTGATCACCGGCTCCAATTGCCTCAAGTTCTTCATCTGTCATCTGATTTTCCTTTGCTTCAAGTGCCTTGTCAACACCCATTGCAATGTCTGCTGACTGTGAATCAAGAAGTACATTTACCTTACATGTGTCACAGTTAAATCCCTTTTCATCAGAATCATATCCGATTTCTCTGATTGTCTCTCTTGCGATCTTCTCATAATCAACTTTTGCTTTTGTTGTAATCTCACCCATAATAAGTACATAATCTGTTGTGATCGCAGTCTCACATGCAACACGGCTCATTGGATCCTGCTCCATAAGTGCGTCAAGAATCGCATCTGATATATTGTCACTTATTTTGTCAGGATGTCCTTCAGTTACCGATTCAGATGTAAATAATCTTTTCTCCATCGTATCCTCTTTTCTGCACTGCTCTGTACTTTCAGTCTATATCAAGCAGTGCAAAGATACCGACTGTACTCTTATCTTTGAGGAAAAAAGCGACATATCACTTAAAGAACAAAATTCTCATATTAAACATAACAAAAAGTCCACCGACACAACTCGATGGACTTGATATATCTCAACTCCTCTTATTGTTCGATTTCTCGCTTAGATTGGCACCTTCCTGTATGGGGTTGCCGTGGTTTCACAGAGCCTTCACTCTCCGCCACTCGGAATAAGAGTATTTATTATTTTCTACAAACATGGTTATAATACATCATCAGCATGACAAAGTCAAGAGGCAAAATGATTTTAGTGTATATATGTAATAAAAACCATGTAGCAGCGACTGACAACCTGCTGGCAGGTTTATCAATATAAGAAATGAAATTCTAACTGTTACTCTTTTTGATTTTTTAATCATAATGTGTTATACTCTCCCATAAAAATCATTAAATTTAGGAGGTAATCATGCAAAAAGGACTATTTTCAAAAAACAGATTAAGTAAGATTCTTGTCACAACTATTATCATTGCTTTAACAGTTTCAAGTCATATCAGTTCGCTGTCAGTAGTTCGTGCAGAGAGTAATATTTCCACTCATTCTATTTCAGCTCAAAATATTGATACAACTGATAACAACGATGATAATTCTTCTGATAATCCAACAACTACCAGTACACCAACGGCTTCACCTGACACTAAGCCTGATACTGATAACAGCGATAAGAACAAGTCGGACAAAAAACCAAGCAAAAAGAAAAAAACTCATGATAAGAAAAAAAAATCTGTAACTAGCAGAAAAAAACACTCTTCGCGTAACAAAAACAAGCAAAAGGAAAAAAAGACAAAAGACAAGAAAACAAATAAAAAGGATAAAACAAAAAACAAAAAAAAAGCTAAGAATAAGGAACCAGAGCATTTTAAACCTATTATCGGAAGAACTGTCACTGTAACGATAGAACATATTCAGAAAAAATTAGACAAAATCTCTTCTGATATAAAAAAGACGCAATATAAAGAATACCGTACAAAAAGAGTTCTTAATTCTAAGAGAAAGCAGCTTTCATCTATAAACACAATACAATCAGGTCACAAAGAAAATGCAAATGTTATCAGTGTTTCAAGTGTTTTCGAACCTTCCCAGTCACTCAAATCATATGCCAAACAATATGATTCATCTCTAAGCATATATTTAACACAGAAAGTTTCATCATCACAGACAAACACTGTAGCTTCTGGTTCTTCTATTTTACCTGATTTTGAAAAAATTTCTTCTTTGATGGATACTGTTTCCATAAAACACAGCATCACAAATTCAAAGAAGTATATTAAATCTGATATAGATAAAAACAGTTCTAAGATAAAAAGCATACATAAAAAAATCAACAGCCAGAAAAAACTTCAACAAAGTACTGCAAAATATGTAGTAGTTTCAATAAACACAAAAAATATATTTGAACCTTCAAATGTAACTACAGGAACCTTAAAGAAAGCACTTGAAGGTACTAATCTTGAAGAACTTGCTCCTGCATTTGTAAAAGCAGAGAAAAAATATGGCATAAATGCTATTGCAATGACTTCTATTGCCGCATTAGAATCCGGCTGGGGAAAAAGCAAACGTGCGGTAAATGATAATAACCTCACAGGGCTTGGCGTATACAGTGATTCGGCAAAGGGAATAAATGCAAATACAAAAGAAAAAAATATCCTTATGACAGCTGAAAGACTTTCTACCCATTATAGCAAAGCAGGACAGATGTACTATAATGGCACAGGATTTGACGGCGTAAACCGAAAGTATTCTGCTTCAAAGACCTGGGGATGGAAATGTGAAAATATTGCTTTCCGTATTATGAATAAGATAGCAAATCCTGGTATCGAACCGCTTGCTTGATCATTACCTATATAAGAATTCTCTCCATTTCTAATTGCAATATCGTATTTTTCCAATTATACTATATTTAGTTGTTACAATATCGTAAAGTTACATTATATATGCGACACTAATTAGAAATGTGAGGGAATTTATGAAAATACTTAGGAAACTTATATGGGTTGCTCTTGCTTTGGAAATCATTGTACTTTTGGTTGTTGCCATCAATTCAAATGTTGACAATATGACCCTTTCAAAGGGCGAGATATATAACTTCAATACCGGTTGGACTATTACTAGAGAAGATGGCACTTCCAAAGAAATAAAATCGCTGCCATATAGTGAAAAGTCAAAGGCTGGTGAAAAGATCATATTAAGCAATACTATCCCTAAAAAATATAGCGGTATGACTATGTCCTTTTTGTCCGCCGACAAACAATTCCACGTCAGGATCGACGGTAAACAGGTATATGAGTTTGGTATGAATGACTCAAGACCTTTTGGTAAAACTCCAGGCAGTGTTACAAATTTTATTGACATTCCTGAAAAACTTTCTGAAGGAAAGATTGAAATCGAAATGATATCTCCCTACGATAATTATGCTTCAAATATAACCAGTATAACTATATCAAGACGAGATACTTCTATACTAAATCTGCTCAAATCAAATCTCGGCAATTTTGCTATGTGCATTATTATACTTGCCTGTGGCATAACTCTTTTTATGCTCGCTTTTATTCAGGCTTTTTCAAGACAGACTAAAGATGGTATAAGCTATCTTGGTTTTATGTGTGTGTTCGGAACGATTTATTTCTCTATCGAAACAAAATCCTTAAATATTTTTTATGGAAACCAGACACTTTACTCAAACCTCATATTTCTTGTGTTGATGCTCTGGCCTGTTTTTATGCAGATGTACTATATAAATAACCTTGATGAAAAATTCCAGAAAATATTTTATATACTTTTTTTCCTTACGCTCACAAATGTAATCTGCCAGATCACACTGCAGATTCTCGGAATATTTGACTTTATGAATATGGCTTTTGTATCACATATTCTTATATTTATATCAAGTGTTACAATACTATTTTCACTGTTTTGTACAGTACGCAAATGTAAAGATAAACTACTTATCATAGAATTTCTTGGTATGCTTGCTTTTATAGGTGGAAGTGCGGCTGATCTTATCCGCACATATACGATTCATATCGGTGATTTTGGTAAGTACAGCCGTTTTGGAATGACTATCTTCTCTCTCCTTATGGTATTTGTGCATATCCTAAAGGTTATACGAGGTTACAGCGCAAGCATAGCTGAAAATGCACGCCATATGGAGATGGAAGTTCAGGTTATAGAAGAAAAAAATCAGGAACTTATGATTGCCAATGAAGAAGCTGAAAAAGCCAAAGCTGACGCAATAGCCGCCGCCAATGCAAAAAGTGTTTTTCTGGCCAATATGTCGCATGAGATAAGAACACCTATCAATGCAATACTTGGAATGGATACTATGATACTGCGTGAAAGCAATGATAAGGAAATTCTTGAGTATGCAGGCAATATTCAGTCAGCAAGCCAGACACTCCTGTCACTTATAAATGATATTTTAGACTTTTCAAAGATAGAAACCGGAAAACTTGAACTCGTAAAAGGTGATTATGCACTCTCATCTCTTATAAATGATGTGTATCATATGCTTCTTGGCAAGGCCGTAGAAAAGGGACTTTCTCTTAAGGTTGATAGCGATAAAAATCTCCCTGCCAAATTATATGGCGATGAGGTACGAATACGACAGATCATAGTCAATATATTAAATAATGCCATAAAATATACTGAAAAAGGTTCTGTAACATTAGAAGTTGGAATGTCTGAACAGATATCTGACGAGGTAAATGCAAATATATCAGACCCTGCTAATAATAAAAGAAAAAATATCATAATAACTTTTACTATCACTGATACTGGAATCGGGATCAAGCAGGAAAATATACCACATCTTTTCGATTCATTTTCTCGATTTGATGAAAACAAAAACAAACATATCGAGGGTACCGGTCTTGGTCTTGCAATAACAAAGCAGCTCACAGACCTTATGAATGGCCAAATACAAGTTACAAGCGAATATGGAAAAGGTTCTGTTTTCAAAGTAAGTATTCCGCAAAAAGTTGTCTCAGAACTAAAAATTGGTGATATTTCCGAAAAATATAATAATACTTCTGACAAAAAGAAGAATACAGCTTCATTTACCGCACCTGATGCTAAGATACTTGTAGTTGATGATGTAAAAATGAATATAAGCGTATTTAAGGCACTCCTCAAACGTACAAAGATAGCTGTTGATTCTGCCATGTCAGGTCCGGAGGCCCTTGAAATGATAAAAGAAAAGAAATATGATATCATTTTCTTAGACCATATGATGCCCGATATGGATGGTATTGAAACTTATAAACATATGAAAACACTTGAAGAAAATCCAAACAAAGATACAACCGTTATCATGCTTACAGCCAATGCCATAATGGGCGCAAAAGAAGAATACATTAACATAGGATTTAGCGACTATTTGAGTAAGCCCGTACAGGCACCTAAACTAGAGGAAATGATACTTAAATACCTGCCTGAAGAACTTGTCACTAAAACAACGAAAAAAGGAAGATATATCTGAAGTTTTAAAAAACAATCACAAAAAACTAATCTAATAAAGCACCATAATACCGCAAATAAATGTTACGGTTATGGTGCCTGTAAAAACAGCAAACAATTAAAAACATATTATGTTAAAAGAGAAAATGAACTAAACGGTATCCTGACTTATGACAGGGCGATAAATAAATTCAAATTTGATAAGCACTGATGCAAACAATGACACCAGTGGTACCGTAAGAATAATACCTATACTTCCCGCTATCCCTCTCATCAATTCTATACCTATCGTATACGAATTTACAATCTGAAGATATGGGAGGTTATAGGCATAATCAAGCAAAAGTTCACTAAGCGAACCTCCTGCAAATGCAAGTATCAGTGTATTTGCCATCGTACCCATCATATCTTTTCCAACATTCATCCCTCTCCTAAACAATTCCCCCACATTTAATTCAGGATTTACGTCATGTATTTCAGTAATTGTAGATGCTACGGATAAACCTACATCCATAACAGCCCCAAGTGATGAAATCAGTATTCCCGCAAAAAGCAGATCTCCTATTTTTATATTCGTGCAATTTGCAACAGATACAAGATTATCTATATTACTTACATTATATCCTGATATGCCTGATACTTTTCCAAAAAGCCATGCTGCAATCCCTGAAATCACAACCCCCGATACCGTTCCTAAAATAGCAGCAAGCGACTTTCTGGTATAACCGGTCAATACAAATATAGTGATTATCGTAGTAAGGATAACAGTTATCACCGCAGCATTTACCGGACTCATTCCTCTGTATATTGCCGGGAACAAAAACAATAATACAAGTATGAATGTGATCACCAGTCCCACCACAGCTTTCAAACCATTCTTTCCTCCTACAATGCACAGCAATAAGAAAAACAAACCGATAAATCCATATATAAATGGCTCTCTATTAAGACTGTATACGGATGTAACTGTCACTTCCCCTGATTGATTTGTAAGTGTAACAACTTTCATCCCCCTGTAACATGTCGCTCCGTAAAGACTGCCGTTCGTACTTACTGCCTTAACAACCTTACCTTTTCTTTTTCCGCTCAGAAATCTGACCTTTATCTCCTGATTTCCAACCCTGCTTCCGTCCTCCTGAAGATTGTCTGTTATGATCTCAGTAACAACTGCTTTTTCAAATTCCTGAGATTTGTTTGACACAAGTTCAACCTTCTTTACATCACTCCACTTTATAAGAAATATGCCAAGTACAATGATAAAAAGTACAGGTATCATATATTTTATTAAATTTAACGGTTTCAATTTCATATGCCGTGAGCCTCCCAAATAATCCTCTTCCATTTCGGGAAGATGACACTTTCTAAATAAATTCATCTGCACAGCTCTATTCTTTCTTTCATTTATCTGTACAAATATAATTATTTTATTTTTACTTTACAGTAATATTGCAGCTTGCTTTTTTCGTGCCTGCTTTTGCTGTAATTGTAACTTTACCAGCTTTCTTTGCAGTAACCACACCTTTTGAACTAACAGTTGCAACACTCTTATCTGATGAAGTGAATTTTACCTTTTTATCTATCGCATTTGAAGGTGTAACAGTAGCTTTAAGTGTAATTTTATCACCTTTGTTTAATACAGCCTTAGTCTTATTAAGTTTAATACTTTTTACCGTATTATTTTTACTTGTGTCATCATTGTTAGTTTCTTTTTTCTTTGTTATTGTAAATGACTTATCGATCTTGTCACCTGTGTTTACATCATATGTATTTATTGTAAATGAATCCTTTGTAACATTTACTACAGAATATGTCGGTGTCCATGTCTGACTTCTGTCTGCAATATAATCCTGCTGTGTAGAGATAAGATTGTAATACTTACTTCCTGTTGCAGAGTTTGCCTCCATATAAAGTACACCCTGAGGATTATTTATCGTACCCTGTGTTTTATCTACTATCTTATAACAGAGATTTTGTTCAAGGTAATCCTTTTTAGACTGAAGTGCATTACTATCTTCCGTTTTTCCATCTTTTACATTGAGATATTCATCTTTTACATTCTCCTTTGTATATGCTGTATGTGCTTTTCCATCACTTGTAAGCATATAACTTCTTGAATATGTATGGTCATGTCCCTGAAGAACAACATCAATATCATATTTGTCAAGAAGCGTCGTAAGCTGTGTACGAAGTACGATACCATCTGAATCAGAATGATCATAACCAGAACCATAAATATCATGATGGAATGTTACTATCTTCCACTTTGCATTTGGAGCTGCTGCTTCCGCCTTTTTTATAAGAGCTTCATGATCTGCACAATTGTAATTGTTTGTATTTAAAACAATAAATAATGCATCACCATATGTGTAATAATAATCATTTCCTGCTGGAGTTGCATCCTTTTCTTCTGTGTATGCATTTGGTACATTAAAATGATTCTGGAAATTAGCAAATTTTGAATCATGATTACCGATAGTCGGTGCTACAGGAATATTTGAAAGTGCATTTGCTGAAAGAAATCCTGCATATTCATACTCCTGACCATTGTCATCACCAGTATTATTTATCTGGTCACCTGCTGATACGATAAAATCAACATCAGAGTGATCACTCATTGCTGCTGTAAGAGTCTTGTTCCAGCTAAATGCATCATTTCTCGCTGCAATACTTTCTGACTGTGCCTCTGAGCCTTCTGTCGGTGTCTGTCCCTTGGATGCCCCTATCTGTGGATCACCAACATAAAGAAAACTAAAGTTTGATGTGTCACCTGTTCTAAACTTCTTAGCTGCTGTCCACTTACCATCAACAAGACACTGATAATAATACGTTGTATTTTCTTTTAAATCAGTTATAGTAACTTTATTTGCATAATATGTCACATCATCTATCTTTTTGTATTCCTTTGATGTTCCTGTAAATTCCTTGTAATTTTCTGAATATGTATTACTTCCATCTTTTTCTGTTGTTTTTGACATATCCGCATTTGTTGAAACACGAACTTTTGCTTCATCTGCGGTCTTTGAATACCATGCATAATTCATCTTTGTTGCATCTGCACCAGGTACCATTGAAACTTTTTCATAGTCTGTTTTGATTGTTTCCCACTTTGTTTTCCACTGTGACCACTCATCAGAAATTGCCTTCTTACCCGAATTGTCATTCCAGTGTTCTGTTGCAGCAAAACCTGTTACTGCCATTGTACCTGCAAGACAGGCTGCCGCTGCTGACATAAATAATCTTGATTTTCTCATGATTTTCCTCCTTGTGTTATCAATATCATGTATTTCCTGTACAAAACAGATACTAACACAAGGTTGTAAACCACAAATCATAATACAGTAAAATGAATGTAAAAAATTTTAGCAATGAAAAAAGCCACGCAAAAAGTAAAGCGGATATTCACAATCCGCTCTACCACTTGCTTATAAATTCTAATCATCTAAATAATCTGATATAAAATCACTTTTTCAGTACCTTCGCTAAAGCATAGGAGTTTGTGATGGTTATATTATCAATTTGGGCGTAAAATCAAGATAATCTGATGAAACAAGCGTATAATCTATTCCATTATGTTCCCCCGTTATACTATAATCAAATCTTTCTTTTCCATGAAGATGCGAATAAACCACCCGCTTTACGCCAAACTCCTGTGCCAGTTTTGTAAATACGCCATCTTTTTCATACATATTTGTTGGCGGATAGTGCAGAAACATGATAAAGTCACCATATCCCTCTTTCTGTGCCGCTTCATATGATTTTATCAATCTCTTTTTCTCATTTTTAAATCTGCTATCTATTTTATCCTTTGCTAAAAAGCAATAATCATCCGTTGAAAAACCTTTTGAACCAATAAGTGCATACTTTTTTCCACTTTTTTTATCATCATACTCATAAAAATTATCCTGAAGAAACAATAGCTTTCCTGCGAAAAGTTCATTCAAACTATTAGTCTTATTTACTTTGTTCCAAAATCTGTCGTGATTTCCACGAAGCAATATCTTTCTTCCCGGAAGCTTTTCAATAAACTCAAGGTCTTTCATGCTGTCTTCAAGTTTTTTCCCCCATGAATGATCACCAGTAATGACTACGGTATCATTTTCTCTTATTATATTGCACCAGTTTCTTCTTATTTTATCAGAATGATTTTTCCACTCATCACCAAACACTTCCATTGATTTGTCCGACTGAAATCCTAAATGCAGATCACCTATTGCATATAACGACATAAATAAATCTCCTCGTAACAATAAATATTTTAGCAATCGAATATTAGCAATCCGCTCTGCTACTTGCTTGATAGTGTTAAAATATTTTTCTAAACCAAAAACAGAATCTAAATAATTCTACAATTTCACCTCTACACATTATCACCTGACTCATCAGCCTGAGCAATCGCCTCTTTATCCTTATTATCTTCAATCTCCATTTTTGTTTCCTGAACCTTTCTATCCTCAGCTATGGCACGAAGTATATTTCCTATATCCTCCGGTGAAAACATGCCGATTGCCCTGCCCAGATCACTTATATTGCCACGATTTACTTTAAGTGTTCCACCTCCCGATAGCGGAATCGTTATTACATTTGACGGATCACTCATATCACCAAGACATATTGAGTTATCCTCCTGATTACAACTAAAGCACACACCGTTATAAACAATACTGCTGCCATCTCCAAGCGCAAAATATTCATTTTTATTATTCGTTAATAATTCCTGTTCCTGCTGCCTCTCCTGTATGCGTTCACTATTCATTTTCTCTGCTGCAAAGTTTTGTCCCATCTGCATAAGCTTTGATATATCATCAAGCCACATAGACCTGTTTTCTTCTCTCTCTTTATCTGCCCTCTCAAGATTTTCCTTACCATCCTGAACAGCAATTTGCTTATAAACATCCAAAACATTATCTATTTTAGCAAGATAATCTTTCCACTCCTTCTCGTCCATATTTTTATCAGGTTTTGTCTGTGATGTAGTCGAAACCTCTAACATACTATTCTTTTCACTAAATAAATTTTCTATTCCTGTCATATTAATCCTCATTTCTGCGCACATTTTCTGTACATACCAAGTTCGTGTCAAGTGCGCACAGACACAAATCTTGCGTGTGAAAAATATTTCATAAATAAGATTTTTCACATCGTACATTGTTTCATCTTTTGAAAAAAATATGCGCCACAATACACTAAACGTGTATTATGACGCATTCCCTTGCTGATAATTATATCGGCATATCATTCTATTTCTTTAATATACTTTTAACCAGATATATAAATTTCTATTTTTTGATGGTTTCTACACATCCATCTTCTTGACTTTCAGTCAAGAAGCATCCATCGCTTTCAGATTGGTCAATTACTTCTTATTTGCCGGCTCTACATTTACATTCTTACCTTTTATCTTTGCATGTTTCATAGCTTCGATAACATCAGATGCATACTCTCTTGGCACTTCGACAAATGTATATTTATCATACATATCTATCGCTCCAACAAGATTTCCCTGCATACCCGACTCACCTGCGATAGCTCCTAAAATATCACCTATCCTTACGCGGTCTTTCTTTCCTATATTTACAAAAAGACGTACCATTCCAGGCTCTGCTCCGGTATCACCAAATTCTTCATCTGAATTGTTATCAAGTGCCGCATCTCCCATTTCCATTGAAAGAAGTGCTGCTGCCACCTCGATTGCTGAATAATCACTATCCTCAAGATGCTCCTCAAGAATATCTATCATTTTTCCAAGATTGTCCTGCTCTATTATTCCACTTATCTTTTCAAGCACCTTTTCAACCTTTATATCAGTAATATCATTTACAGATGGAATCGGCTGGCGTTTTATCTTTGTCTTACAGTATCTCTGTATGTCCTTAAGCTTATATATCTCTTTTCCGACAACAAGTGTAAATGCACGACCTGTTCTTCCTGCACGACCTGTTCTTCCGATACGGTGTACATAATACTCATCGTCCTGTGGCACATCATAATTAAATACCGCCTCAACATCGTCTACATCTATTCCTCTTGCAGCCACATCTGTTGCAACAAGTATATCTGTCCTTCCGTTTCTGAAACCATTCATAACCCTGTCACGCTGGCTCTGTTTAAGATCTCCGTGAAGTCCTGCTGCAAAATATCCACGTCCCTTTAAATCCTCTACAAGTTCATCAACTTTCCTCTTTGTATTACAGAATACAAGTGAAAGCTCAGGATCATACATATCAAGAAGCCTTGAAAGCACTTCTGCCTTCTTTCTAGGATTTACTTCATAATAATACTGCTCAATCTTTGGAACCGTAAGTTCCTTCTTTACAACCTTGATTATTTCAGGCTCTTTAAGATATGTCTTTGCAATCTCCATAATAGGTTTTGGCATCGTTGCAGAGAAAAGAAGTGTCTGATGTTCCTCGGGAAGTGTCTGAAGCACTGTTTCAATATCCTCCCTAAATCCCATGTTCAACATTTCGTCCGCCTCGTCAAGAACTATCGTCCCTACTGTAGCCATCTTTAATGTATGTCTTCTTATATGGTCAATAACTCGTCCCGGTGTTCCTATAACAACCTGTGTGCCACCTTTAAGTGAACGAATCTGCTTTGTGATATCCTGTCCTCCATATATAGGAAGCACTTTTATTCCATGCATAAATTTAGCAAACTTACGCATCTCATTTGCGCACTGTATCGCCAACTCTCTTGTTGGACAAAGTACAACCGCCTGCAGTTTTTTGTTATGTGGGTCTACCCTCTGCAAAAGCGGTATTCCAAACGCAGCAGTCTTTCCTGTTCCCGTCTGAGCCTGTCCTATCATATCCTTTCCTTCAATAGCAACCGGTATGGCCTGTGCCTGAATAGGACTCGCCTGCTCAAACCCCATCTCCGTAACTGCTCTCAATATACGCGTATCCAAACATAATTCTTCAAAATTCATCTTTATTTTCCAATCTCTGTACGACGCACATAAATGCAGATCTACCGTACAGTCATAGATCTGCAAAAACGACCTCGTCGATTATACCACAGAAAACCTGAAAAATAATGAATAAACAGTTAATTTTTTACAATTATATAAGATTTTCCACTTTTTATCCACCATATGTTACATCCTGTCTTTTGTACCACTCTACAGCCTTGTAAAAATCTTTGTCATCGTAATCCGGCCACAGTTTTTCTTCAACATAAAAATCCGAATAAACTGACTGAATCGGAAGAAATCCTGATAAACGCCGCATACCACCCCATCTTATTATCATATCGATTTTCGATATATCAGATGAATACGGCTCTCCGTCTGTTTTTAAATGTGAAAGGTCCCATTTCCAGCCATAATTTACAAGAAGATTTACTTTTATCCCTCCACCATTTACAGATGTCCTTGCTGTATATTTCTTTAGCTCATCAGGAAAGCATTTAGAATCTGTATTCCCCATAACAAGAAGTTCTACCCCCTCACCTGACATTATATTTACAGCTTCCACACACGCATCTTTGAAAGCCTCAAACTGTTCATGAGGTCTTTTACAGTTATCCACAGTAAACCCATAAAATGTAATCTCATGTATACCATACTCTTTTGCCAGCCTTAAAAGTCTTAATCCCGGTTCCAGTCCGTATCTGTATCCTTTCTCTTTTGAAAAACCATGTGCCACAGCCCATCTACGGTTTCCATCTGGTATTATGCCAATGTGAAGAGGTTTGTTTTTTTTCATGTTTTGTAATCCTTCTTTTACTTATTTACATTTACATACTTTTTGCATGATTTTTATTATATATCTAAAATTGTTACCATGAATCTTATTTTTATGCATTGTTAATATTAGCACTTATAGTACCACCAACAACTATGCCTTACTTTAACAATCAAAGCATTATCTTACCATATTGAAAATATACTTTTAAAATGATATTCTATATATATTATATATATAGGAGGACAAATCATGAAAAAATATGTAAAGTTTATCTTAACAATGTTACTGCTTACTACAAGTATGTGTGGTATACCAAAAACACATTCACAAGCAGCAACAAAAACTAAGTCAATAACACTAAACAACAAAACCTACCTGACAAAAACAGGTAAAACTTTCCAATTAAAAGTAAAAAAAGTAACACCTAAATCTTCAAGTACATCTGTCAAATGGTATTCTTCTAACAAAAGTATTGCTACAGTAAATTCTAAAGGAAAAGTATCTGCAAAAACAGCAGGTAGTGTCACTATTACCGCACAAAGTAAAAATAATAAAAAAGTGAGTGCAAGTTGTAAAGTTACTATTTTTCCTGAAAATATCAATTATTATGGAGGATATAAACAAACTGTGTGGACTATAGACAGTGATGGTCTGCTTACAGTAACAGGAAAAGGGGATATGTATCGGTATATCCCAGAATGGTGTAATTACAAGATGCATATTAAAAGTGCAAAATTAAATGTAACCAATCCCACAAATCTCTCCTCTCTCTTTTATGATTGCAGTAGTCTTGAAAAAGTTGATTTCTCTAATCTTGATACTTCAAAAGTAAAATATATGAATGAGATGTTTTATAATTGTATGCATTTAAAAACACTTGACTTAAATAAATTAAACACAAGAAATGTAATAAATATGAACTACATGTTTTCCGATTGTGAGAATCTAACTTCTCTCAATCTAAAGTCTTTTAAAACTTCCAAGGTCACTAATATGGAGGGCATGTTTTACAATTGTAACTCATTATCTTCTCTGGATTTAAGTAACTTCGACACTTCAAAAGTTACTTATATGAATTGTATGTTTTCTGAATGCAAAAATTTAACTTTCCTGAATTTAAAAACTTTTAATACTTCAAAAGTCACTACTATGGAAAGTATGTTTTACAATTGTAACTCATTATCTTCTCTGGATTTAAGTAACTTTAACACTTCAAAAGTCACTACACTTATGGGTATGTTCTATAAATGTAATTTATTATCTTCTCTGGATTTGAGCAATTTTAATACTTCCAAAGTTACTGATATGGATTGTATGTTTTCTGAATGCGAACACCTATCATCTCTAAATTTAAAAAATTTCAACACCTCTAACGTTACTACTATGTTCTCTATGTTTGAATCATGCATAAGTTTATCTTCTTTAGATTTAAGTTCTTTTGATACTTCTAAGGTTAATTATATGAATAGTATGTTTCACGATTGTATAAGTTTAGTCCATGTAAATTTAAAAAAATTTAATACAACAAATGTTATTACAATGGATAGCATGTTCCAGAATTGTAGAATTTTATCAACCATTGATTTAAAAAATTTTAACACCTCTAATGTAACAGATATGTCCTGCATGTTCTCTGGTTGTAGAAGTCTATCTTCTCTAAATTTAAAAAAATTTGACACTTCTAATGTAACGAATATGTCTTACATGTTCGATGGTTGTAAAATCCCATCTTCTCTTGATTTAAATAATTTTGACACTTCCAATGTAACGAATATGTCTTCCATGTTCTATCGTTGTAAAATCCCATCTTCTCTTGATTTAAGTAATTTTAATACAACCAACGTAACAACAATGGAATATATGTTTAGTGAATGCGAAAATTTGATTTCTCTCGACTTAAGCAGTTTTAATACCTCTAATGTCACTAACATGGAACGTATGTTTTCTGATTGCAAAAGCTTAGTTTCTCTCGATTTAAAAAGTTTTAATACTTCAAATGTCATCAACATGTACTGTATGTTTTATGGTTGTGAAAATTTAGGTTTTCTTGATTTAAGCAATTTTGACACTTTAAATATCACTAACATGGAAAATATGTTTTCTGGTTGTGAAAATTTAATTTCTCTTGATTTAAGTAATTTTAATACTTCAAATGTTACATCCATGGAAAATATGTTTTCTGATTGTGAAAATTTAGATTCTCTTAATCTAAGCAGTTTTAATACCTCTAATGTCACTAACATGTACCGTATGTTTTCTGATTGTGAAAATTTAAGTTTTCTTAATCTAAGCAATTTTAACACCTCTAATGTCACTAACATGGGAAATATGTTTGATGGTTGTAAAAATCTAGATTCTCTTAATCTAAGCAGTTTTAATACCTCTAATGCCACTAACATGTACAGTATGTTTTATGATTGTGAAAATTTAAGTTTTCTTAATCTAAGCAATTTTAACACCTCTAATGTCACTAACATGGAAAATATGTTTTCTGGTTGTGAAAATCTAGTTTCTCTTAATCTAAGCAGTTTTAATACTTCAAATGTCACTAACATGGAAAATATGTTTTCTGGTTGTGAAAATTTAGATTCTCTTAATCTAAGCAGTTTTAATACTTCAAATGTCACTAACATGAGAAAGATGTTTTCTGGTTGTAAAAATCTAGATTCTCTTAATCTAAGCAGTTTTAATACCTCTAATGTCACTAACATGTACAGTATGTTTTATGATTGTGAAAATTTAAGTTTTCTTAATCTAAGCAATTTTAACACCTCTAATGTCACTAACATGGAAAATATGTTTTCTGGTTGTGAAAATCTAGATTCTCTTAATCTAAGCAGTTTTAATACTTCAAATGTCACTAACATGGAAAATATGTTGTATGACTGTTACAATCTTAAAACTATAATTACTCCCAAAAAGACCTGTACCAGTGTCGAATTACCATATTCCTCAAACGCAGTATGGACCGATTTATCTAATAATGTATATACTACACTTCCAGAAAATGCTTCAAACAGTATTACATTAATAAAAAAACAAATTTAAGTTCTATAATATACATACCCATAATAAATGTAAGGAAGGACACAACATCATGCCAAAATTACTTCTTATAAATATAGCTGACACAAACAATATCCACCGCCTTGTTTCACCCATGAATGTTCAGATTGAGACAGTCCCGCCCGCCAATTTTGACAAAACACTTGGCACTCTCGCTTTATCAAAGCAAAAAGAGACACCTGCACCAACCGGTGCAGATGCCTCTGCTTTCAAGGAAAGCCTCATAGTTTTCTGTGATGTTCCCGAAAAAAAGTTTGATAAGATCCTCTTTAAACTGCGTCAGTCTAAGATTTCAGTTGACTACAAAGCCATGCTTACTCCGACAAATTCAAAATGGACCGTCAAAAGGCTTATGCTCGAACTTGAACGCGAACGTGCTGCTTTTATATCAATGCACAAGGGATAGTATACACTTCCCTGTGCATCAAGGTCCGCATATATTTTTTACTACTTCAATTCAAAAGTTGTAAAGTGACTTTTCTTATCTGAAAGCATTTTGATTTTTTTATCACCTTTTCCATGATATGCCTCTTTATATGTCATTATCTTTTCTTTTACGGCAATATCCACGTTTTCAGACGTACCATCTTTATATGTGATTTTGCAAGTCATAGTCTGATTATCAAATGCCGCATTTCTACCTTCAACAAGCTTCTCCAGACCTCTGTCCTCATCTGAATCCGTATTCCATATTTTTTCAAACACATTTTTAGACACCTTTTTATAATCATACAAATATATAACAGCTTTCTGCTGGGACTTTGCAGCAATCGTAAATGTAGAATAGCAATTATTTACCATCTTAACCTTAGATTTCACTTCAAAATCACCGATTTTGCCTTCATCGTCATTACTCTTATCTCCACTTAACACATATGAATTTTTCTCAGGCTCTGCAACACGAAAACCTCCATGGTTTACAGAATATGTTATTGTATCAATCTGGTCACCTTCAATAATTATCGGACACGAAATCAAATAATCTATTTCTTTTGTTTCATCGTCACCGTCCCAGACCGCTCCGTCACTGTCTTTCTCAGAAATGACAGGTGTCTCTTTTCCTTTTTCCAGTTTCTGTACTTCTGCTGCTTTTACCTTAACTGCAAAGCTGTTTACCACACTTTCTTTTTCTCCTGGTGCAGATGTGCCTGAATTTGTTGATACTGTATTATTGTTCATAATTTTTCCCGGCACATCCCCATAAGCAATCCCTACTACCAAAGCAGCACTTGCCACCAATGCAACAGCCGGTTTTATATAATTTCTTTTTTTCCTCATAACACAATCCTCCATTTCAAATCTGATTTTTGTTTCATCATCTTTAATACTTGGAGTAAGGGCTTTTTTTAACATTTGATCCAGTTCTTTATCCTTCATCTCGAATAACCTCCAAATCTTTTTTAAGCATAATCTTTGCCTTACGCAGCCGGCTCTTCACAGCACCTTCTGTAATATGCAGGCATTTTGCGATTTCTCTTATCTTAAGATCCGCAGAATAATACAGATAAATGACAATCCGATATTTGTCTGGTAATTCCTGTACCTTTTGCCTGACTACTTCATCTGTTTCCTTTTGCAGCAACCGTTGTTCCGGTTCGTCTGATGTTTTCCTTGCACATTCTACTCCACCACTTTCAACATGTTTTTCATAACTTTCAAATGCTGCTATCCTATGCCGCCATGCAAATTTTCTGCGCTTATTTTTCCATATAAGGATTGCGACAGAAAGTGCGTAACTCTTGACCGAATCCCTGTTATCCAATTTTTCCGCCTGTTCCCACAGTTTTAACATTGTATCCTGATAAAGATCATCTCCCTGTGCAGTCTCACCGGTAGTCATTCTACAAAACCTGAGAATATCTTTTCCATCTCTTGATACAAACTGTTCAAATTCCTGTCTTATCACTACTGTCGTTCCTCTCTCTTCCTTTGACGTCTCGGGCAGAACCCTTACACCTGTATATTGTAATAAATCAGAAAAAAGTTTCTTTTTATTAAAAATATTTTTTATTTTTAGTAATCTTTTTATTTAGAATAAAATCAGAAAGACACCTGCACCATTTGGCACAGATGTCTCTCTGTTAATTTATACGATATTATTTTTTACTTCGTACTAACTACAAATTCATCTCCATTAACCCCTATCGTTATCACATCACCCGTATGAACCTTATCACCGAGAATCTCCTTTGCAAGAAGTGTCTCGATATTCTTCTGTAAGAAACGCTTCAACGGACGAGCTCCAAATGCCGGTTCATATGCATTATCTGCAATATACTTAACAGCTTCGTCAGTAAGTTCTACTTTAAGTTCCTTATCTGCAAGTCGTTTATTAAGGTCATCCATAAGTATTGAAATGATGCCCTGAATATTATTCTTTGTAAGCGGCTTAAACATTACTATCTCATCAAGACGGTTAAGAAACTCAGGTCTGAAACTTGCTCTAAGGTCAGCCATAGCATGTTCCCTTGCCTCATCACTTATACTTCCATCTTCCTCAATTCCGTCAAGAAGATATGCAGAACCGATATTTGATGTAAGAATTATGATAGTATTCTTAAAGTCTACTGTTCTTCCCTGTGAATCAGTCACACGTCCATCATCAAGTACCTGTAAAAGTACATTGAATACATCAGGATGTGCCTTTTCAATCTCGTCAAAAAGTATTACCGAATATGGTTTTCTGCGGACTGCTTCTGTAAGCTGACCGCCCTCCTCATATCCTACATATCCCGGAGGTGCTCCGATAAGTCTTGACACTGAATATTTCTCCATGTATTCGCTCATATCTATACGGACCATGTTGTTTTCATCATCGAAAAGACTTGCCGCAAGTGTTTTAGCAAGTTCTGTCTTACCTACACCGGTTGGTCCAAGGAAAAGGAATGAACCTATAGGTTTTGTAGGATCTTTGATACCTGCCTTTGAACGAAGGATTGCTTCTGATACAAGTTTAACACCTTCCTCCTGACCTATAACTCTCTTGTGAAGTTCATCTTCAAGATGAAGTGTCTTTTCTCTCTCTCCCTCATTAAGCTTTGTAATAGGAATACCTGTCCATCTAGATACTATCTTTGCAATCTCATCATCAGTTACATTTTCCTGTACAAGCGTCCTGTCTTCTTTCTTTACCTTTGCTTCTTCCAATTCAAGCTGTTTTTCAAGTTCAGGCAATCTGCCATATTGGAGTTCTGCAAGCTTTTCAAGATTATACTCTCTCTTTGCAGCATCCATTTCAGTATGAAGCGCATCAATCTGCTCTTTAACCTTATTTACCTTATCAACAGATGATTTTTCCTGATCCCATTTTGACTTCTGAGCCGTAAAACTGTCTTTAAGCTCTGCAAGTTCTTTTTGAAGCGTTGCAAGTCTTTCTTTTGAGATATGATCCGTCTCTTTTTTAAGTGCAGCTTCCTCAATTTCCATCTGCATTATCTTACGCTGTACTTCATCAAGTTCCGCTGGAAGAGAATCAAGTTCTGTCTTTATCATTGCACAAGCTTCATCTACAAGGTCTATTGCCTTATCAGGAAGAAACCTGTCTGAAATATATCTGTTTGAAAGTGTTGCTGCGGCAACAAGTGCAGCATCTGTAATCTTTACACCATGATATACCTCATATCTGTCTTTAAGTCCACGAAGTATTGAAATCGTGTCCTCAACAGTTGGCTCACTAACCATAACAGGCTGGAAACGTCTTTCAAGTGCGGCATCCTTTTCTATATACATACGATACTCATCAAGGGTTGTCGCACCTATACAATGAAGCTCACCTCTTGCAAGCATTGGCTTGAGCATATTTCCGGCATCCATGGCACCATCTGTTTTTCCGGCACCTACAATGGTATGCAACTCATCGATAAAGAGGATTATCTGACCTTCACTTTTCTTTACTTCCTCAAGAACAGCTTTAAGTCTTTCCTCAAATTCACCCCTGTATTTTGCACCGGCAACAAGTGCTCCCATATCAAGTGCAAATATTTTCTTGTCTTTAAGTTCACCCGGCACATCACCTCTTACGATACGCTGTGCAAGCCCTTCAACTGCTGCCGTTTTACCGACACCCGGTTCACCGATAAGTACTGGATTATTTTTATTCTTTCTTGAAAGAATACGGATAACATTTCTTATCTCGCTGTCTCTGCCGATAACCGGATCCATCTTTCCCTCTTTTGCCCTCTCGACAAGATCAGTTCCGTACTTTTCAAGTGTATCATAAGTTGCTTCAGGATTGTCACTTGTCACACGCTGGTTTCCTCTCACCTGTGAAAGTACCTGAAGAAATCTCTCTCTTGTTATCTGACACTGTTTAAAAAGTGCCTTTACTTCTTTACTTGGATGTGCAAGAAGACTCAGGAACAAATGCTCAACTGAAACATATTCATCCCCCATACGTTTTGCTTCATCTTCTGCATATATAAGCGTTTCATTAAGATAACGATCGATACGCATATCACCGCCTGTTACCTTTGGACGCTTATTTAAAAGACCATCTATCTGTGCCAGAAATACTTCAGGTTCAATCCCCATCTTTTCAATCAGCTTGCTTATAAGACTGTCATCAACTTTCATCATAGAGGCAAGTAAATGTTCCTCGCCCATCTCCTGATGACCATAGTCCATAGCAATTTTCTCACATCCCTGAACTACTTCCTGTGATTTCTGAGTAAATTTACTAATGTTCATGTAATCTCCCCCTCTCTGTGAGACTGCTGCTATTGTTCGCACCTGATGTGCATCAGTAACAGCTTGATAATTATTTTGTCCCGATACATAAAAATCTATAGATAAGTAACAAACAACTTTGTTTTCTTTATCTGCAAGACATAATAGCACTGATTGTTAGCACTGTCAAGAGGTGAGTGCTAATTTATTTCAAAAAATTTAAAAAGTACCACAAATCCTCTATTTTCAGCATTTGTAGTACTTTTTTAAAATTGATTACACTATATATAGTGTACAAAACAGCTGTTTAATATGTCTTAAACCATCTTTTTTCCGACCACTTTCCATAAGCTGTCTTATTTCCTGATTTTATATATGCACGAACCTGCACATAATATTTTTTCTTTCTTGAAAGCTTCTTAATCGTAAGCGTATTCTTTTCAGGTGCTTTAACAGTCTTTACTGTCGCTCCCTTCATTGAACTCTTTTTACAATATCTGATCTGATAGCCTGATGCATTCCACACTGAAGACCATACTGGTTTTATGCAGCCCTTTCCAACACTTGAACTATATAGATATATATAACCCTGACCTAATGTAAGTTTATCTGCATAGTCACCTTTATATGTATAACCACATATCTCACATTTATATACTCGATAACCCTTTTCAAAATATGTAGACTCATGCCATTTTGTATCATAATCATCATGAGGACAATTATCCTGTGTTACCTCTGCTGCCTGAACTGTATAATTTCCTTCTCTGCCATCATTTTTTTCTACGGCTACATAATATGTTCCTGATGTAAGCTTTATAATCTTGTTATATGCAATCTTTTGTGTCACCGAATCGCTGTATAAACCATCTGAACGAATCTCCTCTCCATTTGCACTATATACATGAATATACACTCTCTCCATCGGTGAATCAAGTTTTATTATAACCGGCTGAGCATGACTTAACTCAAACTTGTAAAAATCTTTCTCATCATTTATAGCTATCTGTCCTGTATATATATTACCCAAAGTCATAGACGAAGCCTGCGCCAGCGTATTATTTGTACCACCATTTGTCTCTGGATATGTTTCATTTGCAGGAGCAAAACTAAATGAAAAATCATATCTTCCATTACCATTATATCTGCTTACTGATATATAGTAAGTTCCCGCTGTAAGATTCAAATCTTTGCTAAAAGTTATCTCATTTGTTGTATCATTCCACCATTCACTACTTGAATCAATTTCATTTCCATCTTTATCGTAAAGTTTTATATCCACACTTTTTATATTGTAGAAAGTTGCATCATATTTGACACATCCTGACTTATTTAATGTAAACTTCCAAAAATCCTTTTCATCATTTACTGCAATCTGTGCATTATATTTTGTACCATCAGTATTAACAACATTGGCTGCTGCAAGTGAATTATTTGAGCCGCCACTTGTTTCCTTAAAAGATTCATTGCTCGAAGTGAACCCTATATTAAAATTATAATTTCCATACTCACAACACTTACTAAAACATAAATAATATGTTCCTGATGCCAGATACACTTTTTCACCAAGTGTTATAACCTCTGATGTACTATTCCATTCATACCTTTCACTCCACAGCTCATCTGCATTTGCATCATAGATATAAAGTTTCACATCACGCATATATGCTTTTCCCTTAATATCTATGCATCCCGATTCATTCAAGGTAAACTTATAATATTTCTTCTCACCACTTTTCTCTGTAAGTGTTCCATTCTGCGTATTACCTATCGTATAATTTTCCGCACTTGATATCGAAGAGGCCTCTGCCATATCAACATTAAGTCCAATAAGCATAATGCAGCTCAACATCATTGTTGTAAAAAAAATAACAATCTTTTTCATATGTTTTTTCCTCCCTAAGTTTGATAAAATAATTTTACCAAATTTAAGAAGGAATAACAACTGACATATATCATTCTTTGACCGTTTTTTCATCCAATATATTTCCAAGCAATATAACAAGTTTTCCTATATCAACTGGTTTTCCTATATGAGCATTCATACCACTGTCAATCGCTCTTTGTTTATCCTCCTCAAAGGCGTTTGCTGTCATAGCTATTATTGGAATTTCGGAGTGTTTACCCTCCAATGCTCTTATCTTTTTTGCAGCCTCATATCCATTCAGATTTGGCATCTGTATATCCATAAGTATCGCATCAAAATAATCCTCAGGCATCTCCTTTAACATATTTATACAGATATTTCCATCCTCAGCACATTCAACTTTAATACCATTTTCCTCCAATACAGTCATAGCTATTTCTGCATTTAATTCATTATCCTCAGCAATAAGTATTCTTTTTCCCTTGACACTATTGATTATCTGCTTTGTAACTTCCTCCTGTTGTTTGCTAAGCTGTTCTTTTGTTGCAGTAGGAAATGTCAGAGTAACTATCATTTTTGTTCCAACACCTAGTTTGCTTTCAACATCTATAGTTCCACCCATCAATTCTATAAGTGATTTTACAATAGGCAGCCCCAGTCCGGTACCTGCTATCTTAATCTCCGTACTTGTATGTTCTCTTGAAAATTCTTCAAAAATATGTGGAAGATACTCCTTACTCATACCTATACCAGTATCAACAACAGTACTTCTATATATTATATTGTAATAAGTCATTGGAAAGTTTAATTTACCGCAAAAAAATACACACCTTAAAATATTTTTAGTGTGTATTTTTTGCATATTCTGTTTGAAAATCTATCGTCACAAATTTCCTCTAAATGTTGCTCGCAATATTTTTGAACCATCAAAAAACAATATCTAATGTTTCAATATATCCTGCCAGTTCCCAAGCCATCTCATATGCCTCCGGTATTCTTAAATGCCCCGGTGTTCCCTGACCATTTCTCTTAAACACATACTGTGTTATTTTTTCATCATCCATATTTTTTACTACCTGTGCTATCGCATCATCCCATGCTCCATCATGGTTAAGCAGTGTCGTACAGCATATTATATTCGCATCCTTATATACGCTCCTTAATTTTCTTAAAAAGTCCATATAATGCTCCCGCCATTTTCTCGACTTTATCTGACAGTAATCCTCTTTCATATAGTCTTCAGGATGACAATCATTCTGCCCTACGGCAACGATAACAACTTGCGGTATGTACTTATCAAAGTCCCACTTAGTAGTTTCACCAAGTCTGGTATTATAGTGGACTTTATCCCATACTGTTTCCATTCCTATCTGCTCTGGTTCATGATACCAGCCCTCACCATCCATAAGGGCAATTCCTCCCTGAGCAATATCATGTATCTGTGCCCCTAGTATAATCCACGCAAATTAGAAGCCTGTTTCAAATTAGCATTTTATGCTAATTCTGGATAGACTTTCTCTTTCG